>JACKJS010000002.1:0-500000 GCA_020637815.1 Hyphomicrobiaceae bacterium
CCGCGCACGCCACGGCGATGGGTGGTCAGCGCGGCATCCTGACCAGAAACGAAGGCAGCGGCGCGACCAAGATCACCGCCAATGGCGACGTCACAGGCACCGCCCGGGCTGGCATTGAGGCGTACAACAACACCAGTGCCACCGATCTCACGGTGACCGCTGGAGCCACCGTCATGGGTGGGACGTTCGGTATCTATGCCTTCAACAATGGCAGCGGCTTTGTCGACATCACTGCCAACGGCGATGTAATCGCCACCGATCCCATCAGCACCGCCATCGCTGCGCTAAATCAGAACGGCACCGGCCTGACGGTGACGACCGCCGCCGGCACCAAAGTCAGCAGCGACGGCAAGTACGGCATTTCTGCCCGCAATTACGGCGGCGGCGCGCTCCGCATCACCGCCAACGGCGATGTCACAACGGCAACAAATATCGCCATCTATGCCCGCACTGCCGGCACCCCGATCTTCGTCACCGTGGGCTCTCAGAGCCATGTGACCAACAACGGCAACGGCTTTGCCGTCGGCGCCGGTTACGGGCCGGCCAGCGTTACGGTGGCCGGCACCCTCAATGGCGGGACCGGCGGCGCAGTTGCGTTCGATCAAACCAACCCGTTCGCGAACCGGCTTACAGTTCAGCCCGGCTTCGCCATCAACGGCAAGGTGTTTGCCGGGCCCGGCGCCAACGACACCTTGGCCTTCGGCGGCTCGGGCACCGACGCTTTCAATCTCGGCTTGATCGACACCGGCGCCGGCACCAAGCAATACCAGAACTTCGAGATGTTCGAGGTCGACAGCGGTACTTGGAGCTTTTCCGGCGCGACCTCCGCCGCATTCACCGTCAACGGCGGGACGTTGAAGGGCACCGGCACGTTCGGCGGCCTGACCGTGAACGGCGGCACGGTGGCGCCCGGCAATTCGATCGGCACGATGCATGTGAACGGCGCCTTCACGCTCGGCTCCGGTGCAATCTACGAGGTGGAGGCCAACGCCCAAGGCCAGAGCGACAAGGTGATCGTCAAAGGCTCAGTCAACCTGACGGGCGCAACCTTGCGCGTTCTGGAGGCGGCCGGCGCTTATAAGCCCAAGACCAATTATGTGATCATCGACAATGACGGCACCGACGCGGTCAAGGGCACGTTCGCCAAGGTCACCAACAGTCTCGCCTTTCTGATCCCGAGCGTCAGCTATAATGGCGGGACCGGCAACGATGTGGTGCTTAGCCTGGAACGCAATGCCACGCTGTTCCAGGACGTCGCCAAGACGAAGAACCAGAAAGCCGTGGCCGGGGCGTTGGATCGGTTCCCCACGGACAATCCGCTGTTCCTCTCGGTCCTCAATCAAACCGCCTCCGGCGCGCGGCAGGCCTTCGATGCGTTGTCGGGCGAAGTGCATGCGACCGTTGCCGGGACGCTGGTGGACGACAGCCGCTATGTGCGCGAAGCGGTGCTGGGCCGCATGACGCAGGCGAGCCATCAGGGCGGCGCGCTGGGGAACGGCGGGCCGCAAACGGCCAGCTACGACAGCCAGGCGATGATGCTCGGCGGCGCGGGGATGTATGAAGGCAAGTCGCTCGTCGACGACGTGCCGCAATCTTCACCGCTGGCCTTCTGGACGCAAGGCTATGGCGCCTGGGGCACGTTCGACGGCGACGGCAACGCGGCCACCGCGGACCGCGATCTCGGCGGCTTTATCTCCGGCATGGATGCGGATGTCGGCCAGGCGTTCTGGGGAAGGTGGCGTGTGGGCGTGGCGACCGGCGCGTCCTTCTCTAACGTGAGCGTGGATCAGCGCTACAGCGGCGCCAACACCAAGACCTATCATCTCGGCGGCTACGTGAACGGCGGCGTGTCGGGCTTCGCGCTGCGGGGGGGCGGGCTCTGGGCCCGGAGCGAGATCGAGACATCCCGCGCGGTCCTGTTCCCGAACTTCTTCGAGCGCCAGAAGGCGGACTACGACGCCGACACGGGGCAACTCTTCGGCGAGATCGCTTATCCCACGCAAATGGCAGGCGTCGAACTCGAGCCATTCGCGGGGCTTGCGTATGTGTCGGTCGAGAGTGGCGGCTTCCGCGAGAAGGGCGGGCCGCAGGCCTCGCTGAAGACGTCCGGGTTCGATCTGGACGTGGGCTACACCACGGTGGGCCTGCGCGCCGCCAAGACCATGTTGTGCGGCGCGATGGAGATCACCCCGCATGTCTCGGCCGCTTGGCTGCACGCCTTCGACGACGTGACGCCCGATGCAGGTCTCGCCTTCGCCACCACCGGCATCGGCTTCGACGTGGCCGGCGTGCCGCTTGCCGAGGACAGCGCGCTTCTGGATGCCGGCCTCGACCTTGCCTTGACAGACCGCCTCTCGGCCGGCGTCTCGTACTCGGGCCAATATGCCGACAATGTCTCCGACAACGCCGTCAAGGGCCGCTTCACCTGGCGGTTCTAGCTAGGGTGCGATGTCTGCTTTTCGGGGTGGATTCAGGTGGTCGACGCAACACTTTGTCCAACGGCCACGAGTTTCTTGGCTTCGCTGGTCTCCGGCGCAAAATTTGATTCTGCACGGCATAGCACATGGATCGACGATCTTACCCTGCTTGCCTCTCGAAGTAGTCGAGGACCTGTCGGATTATCTCCGGGTTTGGATCGCTGGAGAGAGGATCAACTCCGGCCTCACCAAACTCGGTGGCGACCACCTGCTTCATAAGTTCGGCCTGCCGCTCAGGGGCGACCTTCCCATAACTGTTCCAGGTGGTGCCCATGTTTTCGTGGCCGAGGTTCTGAGACCAGGCTTTCATCTGCTCAGCGTTCTGGGCGCGCTGCATACCAAGGCGGGTGAGTATATCGCGGAAGCAATGGGGGTTGGGGACAGGCAGACCGTTCGCCTTGAAGGCCTCGGCAAAGATCTTCCGGATAGGCTGTGCGGTAGACCAACATTCCCGCGTCAGCCCGATAGCGGCGAAGTTCTGGTTTCCGTCCTGCCCCATCTTGGTTTTGGGGAAGAGCGGATCATTGGGGCCGAAGAGCAGCTCCTGCTTTAGATACGTTACCCAGTCTCGCACGACGACCTCGATTTCCAGACCTATGGGGAAGAACCACGTGAGGAACCTTTTGCGGTTCTTGGTGGTCACCTCCCTTCCATCTTGGTCGAGCATGCGCTGGCCTAGCCGGTCAGCGCGCACAGCTCGTTCAGAAGCTCGATCGCTTGCCGTGGGAGCGGCTTCTTGTGAGGCCGGCGCATCTTCGCCCGTGCCTCTGGGATAACCCACGTTCCCGCCTCAAGATCAAACTCAGACCATTCCGCTTGCCGCAACTCCCCAGGGCGCGGGAAGAGCAGCGCCATAAGCTTCAAAGCGATGGCGGTTGTTGGTTGGCCATCGAACGTGTCGATGGCGCGCAGCAGCGCCCCAAATGCGGCAGGATCCGTAACAGCGACTGATGCTCGACGCGAGGCGCCGTGAGAGCCCCTTTGAGCGGCTCGGCTGGGTTCTGCTCGGCACGTGCCGTCGCGACCGCATAGCGGAAGACAGACCCAATCGTTGAGCGCATGCGCCGTGCCGTCTCATAGCGGCCACGCTGCTCCGCACGTCTCAAGGGCACCAACACGTCCGCTGGTTTGATCTCATTGATGCGGCGGTGGCCAAGATCCTTTGAGGCCAAGTCCAGCAACCAACGCAGCTTGTTGAGCGTGACCTCTGCGCGACCCTCACGCTCAAGCTTGGCGAGATACTCGTCGGCAATGCTTCTGAACGTGACCGCAGCGGCCTCTGCCTCGATCCTTGCCGCACGCTTGGCTTCACTTGGGTCAACCCCATCCGCCAACAAGCGCTTCGCCTCATCGCGCTTCTGACGTGCATCGGCCAGCCCAAGAACCGGATAGGCTCCAAGGCTCAACAGCTTCTGCTTGCCAAGAAACCGGTAGGCCAACCGCCAGAGCTTCGATCCGTTCGGCATCAGCCACAGCTGCAAGCCACCGCCATCGGAGAGCTTGCGGATCGACGCTCCTGATCTGGCGTTCCGGGCGCGTGTTTCTGTCAGCTAGTTGAGGAAACGGGCCCCTGCCATCGCACCAACCCCCCCCCCATTCTGTTAGCATACCTAACAATGATACCAACAAATCGGGGATTCGATACCAACAACGACATTCGGATACCAACACACGGCATCGGACATGGATGGACAAATATTCCCGTCAACACGCTGAATTATTGTCACCTTTCGGACAACGACGGACTTGCCTGGAGGGGGAGTGGTGCCGCAAGAGACCGCTCCCGGCGGACCCGCTGAGCGCCGCCAAGCGCCGCTGGTCTCCATCCAACTATTTGATTGTGCTTATATAATTGCTTGCCTTCACGTTGCAGAGCGCCGATAGTAGCCGTCGCACACCGGCCCCCGAAGCGGGGGTTGCCCCGGGGGTGCTGGGGGTTGAGCGCCTGAAGACTGCACTGGGATTTGGACGCGATGGCGAGGCAATCAAACCGGCTGACGGCGGTCCAGGTGAGGTCGCTGAAGAAGCCGGGTCGGTACGGCGACGGGCACAACTTATACCTCCAGATAACGGACGCCGGAGCGAAGTCGTGGCTGCTGCGATACGCCCGAAACGGGCGCGAGCGGTGGCTCGGACTCGGGCCCCTGCACACCTTCTCGCTCGCGGAAGCGCGCGACCGTGCGCGCCGCGCCCGGCAGCAGATCGCCGACGGCATTGACCCAATCGAGCAGCGCAGGTCTGAGCGCGCCGAGCGCGCCCTGGAGGCGACGCGGCAGATCACGTTCGAGGCGGCGACGAAGGCGTACTACGCGCAGCACGAGGTCCGCTGGACCAACGCGAAGCACCGGGAGAACTTCCTGTCGTCGCTTCGCCGCTACGCCTTCCCGATAATCGGTAGGCTGAACGTCTCCGAGATCGACACGGGGCTCGTCCTCCGCGTCCTCGAACCGATCTGGACGACGAAGAACGAGACGGCGAGCAAGCTCCGGCAGCGCATGCAGGCCGTCCTCGACTGGGCCACGGTCAGGGGCCACAGGACCGGCGAGAACCCGGCCCGCTGGCGCGGGCACCTGAACAACGTCCTGCCCGCCCCGGGCCAGGTGCAGAACGCGAAGAACTACCCGGCGATGCGCTACGAGGACGTGCCCGTCTTCATGCCGGAGCTCCGCGAGCGCCAGGGCGTTGCTGCCCGGGCGCTGGAGTTCCTCATCCTGACGGCAGCGCGGACCAACGAGGTTGTCGGCGCGACCTGGGCCGAAATCGACCTCGACGGCCGTACGTGGACCATTCCGGCCGCGCGGATGGGCAAGACGGGAAAGCCGCACCGCGTCCCTCTGGTGGACCGCGCCGTCGACTTGCTGAACGAGCTGCCTCGCGAGCGCGGCAATGACTTCGTCTTTGTGAGCCCGATGCGCCGGGGCGCCGGGCTGAGCAACATGGCGATGGCGACCGTACTCAAGAAGATCCACGCTGCGCGGGAGAAGGCTGGCCTGCCCCGGTTCGCCGATCGTCAGACCGGCACGCTCGCGGTGCCGCACGGATTCCGGTCCAGCTTCCGGGACTGGGCCGCCGAGCGAACGTCCGCACAGAACCACATCGTCGAGATGTCGCTAAGCCACCAGGTCGGGAATGCCGTGGAGCGAGCGTACAGGCGAGGTGACCTTCTCGACAAGCGGCGGCGCCTCATGGAGTCCTGGTCGGCGTACTGCACCAGCCGACCAGCCTCGGCGGATGTGGTACCGATTGGGCGGAGAGTAGGTTGAGCAAAGCGAACCCAACCGACCTGTTCGCGCTTGTCGAACGCGTCGTCTCAGCAACAGAGGCGGAAGGCGAGGAGGAGCTCGTCGTTCCGACGCATGTGGCACGCGCACTTCTTGAGCTGGCTAGGCGCGCGCCGCGCACCCGTCGCGGACGACCCCCCGTATCGGGGCGAACAACCGTACGCGACACAGTCGCCGTGTACCTAGCGCGTCGGCGGAAGCGCGAGTTGCTGGCCGCTGCGGAGGCCAGGGGCGAGCACCTGAGCGCCGACGCAGCCGCATGGCAAGCCGCGAACGAGTCGACCACAAAGTCTCGCCTCTCCGCCTCCGAGATTAGGTCGCGTATGGACCGTCGGTCCCGGCGCTAAATTCCCCGAATTGTGGCCGGTGCGCGCGCACCAACGGACGCGCAGTATGACTCCCTAGGCGGCGGCGCTAAACGCAGCCAGCCGCCGAAGCCCTATTGGAATGGGAGTTGTTGGACATGAGCGAAGAGAAGCGAGCCCGCCACGTCATTCGCGGATGGGACGGAATTAGGACATTTACCGGCTACGGCCGCACCCAGCTCCAGGACATGATTGCGCGCGGCGACTTCCCAGCACCGATGAAGCTGGGGCCCCGCGCTGTTGGCTGGTTTGAGGAAACAATCCGCGTCTGGCAGGACCAGATCGCCCGTGACGGTGGCGCGTAATGTGCAGGAAGCTCCTCGGGGCCATCCCCTATGGCGGTCCGAACGTCGTTCGAGAGGTCTACCTTTGTCGCAGCGACGTTGAGGTCGCTTGTGACGTCTACCCTCCACACACCGTACGGCCCGGCGAGTGCTACGTTCAGACGAACTTCTGCGAGCCGGACGTCGGCGGTGTGCGGCGCTGGCTTCACCGGACCCTGTGCCGCGAGCACGGCGCCGAGTTTGAGTCGGCAGCTCTCTCGAGTTCTCAAGAGCCCTAGCAAAGTCTGCCCGGCGCGCAACGCGCGCGGCGTACCGGGC
Source organism: Hyphomicrobiaceae bacterium (assembly GCA_020637815.1). GTDB lineage: Bacteria > Pseudomonadota > Alphaproteobacteria > Rhizobiales > Methyloligellaceae > Methyloceanibacter. Next base: position 6,726 of record JACKJS010000002.1, read on the forward strand.
TAACGGTGGATCGCGCGCACAATCGAACCTGGAAGGAGAGAAACGTGACCGAACCGCACAAGTTGGCTTGCAGCGAGGCTGGGCGAAGACGCAGGTATGCGGAGCCCGAGGTAGCAATGATGCTTGACCGCTTGGGGGCCTTACTCTCGCGGGCTCGCGGCAAGCTGGACGCCACCCGGGAGCTCGTTGAGCTGTGTGACCGCAACGAAGGCCAGGACGACCGCATTGGCTTTACTGATGCAGCCAACGTCATTGACGAACTGGTGAGTGACGCCGCCGAAACGCTCGGCGAGATCCACGACGAGATGCAGCACGAGGCGGACCAGGCCTCCCTGGCCGCGAAGGCTGAGGCTGACATGGCCCGAGTGATGGGCGGAGCCGAATTGGCCTAGCCCCCGAGAACGAGGCCCCGCCTTAGGCATTCAACCGAAGGCGGGGCTGACCGTATGTTGCCGACGAGTTTGAAGGAGAAGGCAACGACATGGGAGTCATACGCGGCGCGTTGCCGGCAGCGCCCATCGCCGTCTACCCATACTTCGATAAGGTCCAGTTCTGGCTGAAGAGCCCGGCCGACCGCACCACAGTCGCGAGGCTGCGACGGCACTGTGGTCACCTGCACCCCGACGACCGTCCGGCCCGGTTCGGCCAGGGCTACCGCCAGCGCTTGGAATTTAAGCAACCCGACGAAGACGCCCTGCGCTGGATCGCCGGTCAAAGCGACGTCCTGATTAACCGGCTGGAGGTCACCCTCGACATGATCTATCCGGATCAGCGGGCGCTGGAAGACGCGGGCGAATTTCTAGAGCGCCACCTCGTCAGGCGATGGCATGGGCGAACACAGAAGATCAAGGTCGTCGGCAAAACTAGATACGACGCTCCCCGAGGCGCTCCCAACGGGATGGTGATGTATCCGGAGTCGTATTCGAGGCAGACAGGAGAACTGTTCTGCCTGCACCTGGAATGGCGAATTAACAACGCCCGCGCCGCGCGCGGCGCAGGCATCAGAGCCGGAACCGATCTCCTCAGATTCGACCATCGGCGGTTCTGGAGGGAACGGATGCTGCTCGTCGAGATCGACGCCGAGCGCCTCGGGCGGCTCATGAGGAACCGCCGGAATGGGACGAGGAGCCGGACGCCGGACGTTGGGCGGTTCAGCGGGATCGTGACGAACCTCGACAGGAGGCGAGGCGGCGTCGTGCTGAAGGCCTTCGGGACCCTTCAGGAGGTCATCGACGCGTTCGGGTCCTCACTTCGGCTGGAGAGAGCCGTGAAGCGGATCGCGACTGCAAGCTTCCTTCCGGATGCCTGACGCGACCTTCTCTGTAATATACCAAGCCGAAGCGCCTACTCGCACGACCGGCCGGAATATTGGCCATCGTCAGCTCGGCTTCTTTTGCTTCCGGAGCGCGGCGAGCACGTTCTTGCGCTTGCTCGGCGACAGGCTCGCCAGGAGCATGAGCGCGTGGATGTCTGCCTCGTCGATATGGAGCGTCACCCGATAGTCCCCCGTCATGGTCACCGCGGCCGTGCTTTCGAAGCTGAAGGTTCGCTGGCCCTCAGGATCGGCGCTGACCTTCATGGTCGTGACCTTCTCGCTGGGTTCGTCCGGGCGCCAGTCGAACAGGACATGAGTGTACATCCGGCGAAGTCGTCCCCTTGCTGACACGCGCATTTCAGTCTCCTCATGGCCGTGGTGTGCGACAATACTAGCGGTGCAAGTTATGCTAGTCTGCCGGCCGACTGCAGCCCAGGGGTTTATGCGCATGGCCAAGTGGCACGGCATCAATTCGCTCAAGGCAGAGGACTTTCGGTGCGGCTATTGCGGACGCGAGGTGGCGGCGGACAAGGGCTACTTCCGCGACGACGAGAAGTCCCACTACATCCGGATATGCCCCCGCTGCGCGAAACCGACCTATTTTGATGCGGGGAAGCAAGTACCAGATATCGCGCCGGGCAACGAAGTCAAGGAAGTCCCGGAAGACGTCAACGGCTTGTACGTTGAGGCACGGAACTGCATTTCAGTTTCCGCATACACTGCCTCTGTCCTGGCCTCTCGGAAGCTCCTCATGAACATCGCTGTTACTCAGGGAGCGGACGAGGGAAAGAAGTTTGTGGAATACGTCCAGTACCTCGCCGACAACGGGTATGTGCCACCAAACGGCGAGGGTTGGGTCGACCACGTCAGAAAGAAGGGCAATGAGGCAACGCACGAGATTCCGCACATGGAGCGCGAAGACGCAGAGGAACTGATCACCTTCGCGGAGATGCTGCTGAAGTTCATATACGAGTTCCCCGCGAGGGTGCCCGGCGCCCAGGCACCTCAAGCTCCACAGGGGTCCGGTTAGAGCGACCTGGGCAGAGCTACCCAGCTCTGAAAGCGAATCCTGTGCGCTAGACAACGGAGGACGAAATGCAGCTTCTCGAACTCGGTAGTATTCGGACCTGGGGCGACCTGGATCCCGGCGATCTGTTTGCCTTGTCGCTCGACGGAAAGCCAAACCTCGGGTTGAAGCTGCACGGTGAAGAAGACGGGGACGAATATTTTTCCTGCGCCGTCCTAAGCGCAGGGCTGGACGGGTACGAGGCCTCCCCAACCTACGTGGTAGACAGTGTGCCACGTAGCAGAGCGCTCCTGCACCTGCCAAACGCCAAGCTGGTGCCCGGAGCAAATCTGCAGGAGCTGTCATTCAGCGATGATGGCGCGAGCCTCAAAGCGGGCGACCTCGTATACACGGAAGAGGGACTTCACCTTGTCCTCCAGGGTGACCGTAGCCACAGATTCGCCGTTCGCGTCGCTGATGGCGAGATCGCGAGTGGCCTCGGGGCCAAGCACGCAATAATCCCTTCCTGGTGCGTAGTTGTTCCGGGAAGCAAGGAACCAGAGACTATTTTCAGGTGGCCGCCCGAGGCCAAGAAACAGGCATAGCTCGCTCTCGTCGCGCACCGGCAGTCCCGAGAAATATTCAGTGCGCCGGGGATCAGCCTGGCGCGAGGTAGGGTTAGGCGCCCCGCCCCGCCGCCTGCACCCCAAGAAAATTAGGGCCTCGCAGCCGGTAAGCCCCGCAGACCCCCGATACAACCCCCGGTTTCGCTAGCGTAAAATTGCTCTCTAGGCTAGAATCGGCCCATGAGAGCAACCCAGAACTCGCCCGCAGATCGCCGCCAACTGGCCGACCTCCCGGCCGCTTCACGCTCCCGCATCGCCAACGGCGCGCTCGGGATAGACCTGCGCACCCGGACGGGCCGACGCTGGCGCGACTGCTACCTCGAACTCATGGCCCAGACCGGCGGCCGCCACGTCCAGATGGTGCGGTCCCTCGCGAGCCTGATCGTCCAGCGTGAGAAGCTCGACGCGGACCTGGCGCGCGGCGAGCCCGTCGACTCGGACGAGTTGCTGCGGCTGTGCGGCGCGATCTCCCGTCTCATGGCGAGGGTGGGCCTGGTCGCCGACGACGAGCCGGGCGAGGGACCGGACGTGACGGCCGAGGTCATCGCCCGGCTCGGCACCACGGAGGCCGCGTAGGGCGATGGCCGCACACCTGACAGCCGAGGCCGTTGCCAGCGCCCTTGCCAGGCGGCGCACCACGAGCGCGCTGGACGCGCTTGCGGGCATCGACGAGCGCGAGCACGAGGCCGTCGCCGATGCGCTGGCGGGCGTATCCCCAAAGGCAAAGATCGACGTCCCGCTCCTCGTCCGAACGATACGGGATCGGCTGCGCGCCCGCGACGAGGCGGAAGAAGCCCGGCGGGCCGAGCAGGCCGACCCCTTCGGATACAGCCTCAGCCTGATGAGTCTGGACGAGCTGCATGCCCTCAAGCGAGCGCTAGAGGGCGGCGCAACCGTCGAGGAGGCCATGGTCGCCGCGCGGCGCAGTCCCTGCGCCCGGGCGCATGCAGAGGACCGTGAGGAACCCGACGAGGAAGAGCCGGACGAAGAGCCAACGCCGCGCCGCCGCATTGCCCGCAGGCGACCCAGGGCGTCCCACACCGAACCCCCGGCTGCGGCGCATGCGGTCACGGAGACGCGCCGGACACTGTTCGGGTCCAGGGTCGTCGGCGCCCACGATCCGGCGCGCCCGTATGGGTGCCCGGACGGCGCCGACTACGAGGCTTGGAAGTCGCCGGGGCGTCCACCCTGGTTGATCACAGATGGAGATGCAGACAATGAGACCACAGCAGACCACTGACGACGGCTCGGGCTTCCTGAAGCGCCGCCGCCAGCGCATCCAGGCCTCCGGCATCCGTGCCATCGGCCCGGCCGTCATCCGGCCCGAGCCCGCGCGGCCGGACGGCGTGGCGCGCATCCGGCGCTCGCGTGCCGAGACCGCCGCCGAGCGGGAGCACCGCGACACCGTCACCCAGGAACTGAAGGACATCGACCGGCACGCCGCCTGGATCGAGGAGCGACTCGCCGCGCTCGGCCCCGCGTCGGGTTCCGGGCGTGTGTCCTACGAGGTGCAGGAGCTGCGGTCCGAACTCAGCCAGCTCGGTGCGCTGCGGACCGAGGTCGGGGCCGACATGGCTGCTGCCCCGATCCCCGACGACCGGACGCGGGCAATCATCCGTATGCGGACGAAGGATATGTCTGAGCAGGACTGGCGCGCCGCCGAGCAGGCCCGGGCCGAGGGCGACCACCGCCGGGCTCGGATGTGCCGCCACGACGCGCTGCGGGCAAGGCAGCTCGCGGAGCGCGAGCTGGGCATCCGCACAACGAGCCTCCGGGGGTACGCGTGATGACCCAGGAGCGCAGGCCCGCCCGACTCCGGGCCATCAAGCTGTACGAGCTCAGCCTCGTAGACGCCCCGGCGAACCCCCACGCCCGCGTCACGCTGTTCAAGCGCGACGTCCGTACCGAAAAGGAAGAGACCATGCTCCAGAAGAACGAGCCGCTCGGCTTCGACACGCTCGATGATGCCGTCGAGCACCTGCAGAACACGCTCAAGTGCGGCCGGACCCAGGCCATGTCCCGAGCCGCCGAGCGCTTCCCGACCCTTGTAGCGAAGTTCAACGACGAGGGCCGCGAGATCGCGCGGCGCGCCGCCGAGGATCTTGCGAAGTCCCGGACGCGGCCCGGCGCGGTCGAGGACTTCGAGCGGTGCGTCGATGAGGTCGCGAAGCGCGACGGCTGCACCCGCACCGCTGCGATGCGGCGTGCCGCCGAGGAGTACCCGGGCGCATTCGCGGCGTACCGGTCCGCGTAGAAGTTTGGCGGGCGGTCTTTTCCTTTCTTCCGTCCGTCCGGCCCGGCTCGCACGCCCGGGTGTACATCAGCGTGCAGACTAGGGCGCGATCCCGGACCCTCTTCTAGCGCCGGGGTCGCGTCCGTTGGCGGTCCGCTCTGGCAGGCACGGCCGCCGACGCTCCTGTCAGAAGAAGGGCGCTCGACCCAACCCGGGCCGGGCGCTCAACTTGTATAACCCCTACCTGAGGGCTTCCATCCTACGGGGAATCGTGCTAGCTCGGCTATCAAGGATAGCACGATTGTGAGGATGATAGCATGATTGATAACGGCGAAGCCCGACCTAAGGGCAAGGTTGAGATTAAGATTGGAAACATGAGCTTTTCGGCGGAGGGGGACCAAGAATGGCTTGACCAACAAGTCACCAAGCTCCTTAAGGCGGCCGAGGAGCATGGCACCATGAACGCCCCGTCCGGAGCAGGGTCGGCGGAAGGGTCAGGTCCGAAGAGCGGGCAACACGGCTCGGCACATACCCAGTCGCTCGCCAGCTATCTCAAAGCCAAGGGTGCGGATGCCAAGCAGGTGCAGCGATTCTTGGCCACAGCCGCGTGGCTCTTCCGACGCGGGAATGAGAACCTGAACACGGGGGCGATCTCCAAGGCGTTGACGGAGCACCATCAGAAAAGGCTGGCAAACCCCGCGGACTGCTTGAACAAGAACGTTGGCAAGGGCTACTGCGAGAAGACCAAGGACGGGTTCTTCATTACGCCCGAAGGCTGGCAATCCCTGGGCGAGGAACAGTGAGCGCCAGCGAGGCTCTTTCTGCTATCCCCATCGCACTTCGAGAGCCTCTCCTCAAAGAATACAGCTCGATCGTCCAGAACTATTCTGAGCACAGGTGGTCGCCCTCGGAGCTTAGCGGCGGCCTCTTCTGCGAGATCGTTTACACGATCCTGGAGGGGCACGCCTCCGGGACGTACGCCTCTGCGCCCAGCAAGCCGAGGGACTTTGTCGGAGCCTGTCGTAGGCTTGAAGAGAACACGCACGTCCCCAGGAGTTTCCAGATTCTTATTCCTCGGCTTCTACCCGCGCTCTACGAAGTACGAAACAACCGGGGGGTAGGGCATACGGGCGGAGACGTCGACCCCAACCACATGGACGCGACGTTCGTCCTAACCAACTGCAACTGGGTCATGGGCGAGTTGGTTCGCGTCTACCACAACCTGTCCACCGTGGAGGCAACGAAGCTTGTGGACGGCCTCGTCGAACGGCGCATCCCCTTGATCTGGGAGGGCCAGGGCATGCGACGGGTACTCGATCCCGATATGAAATTGCCGGAGCAGATCCTGGTTCTGCTTGCTACGTCGACGGGCCCGGTGAATGCGGCCGACCTGCTAGCGTGGACCGGATACCACAACAGTACTTACTTCAAGAAACTGCTGCGCCAAATGCACGGCAAACGACACGTCGAGCTGGCTAGCGACGAATCGACGGTTCAAATCCTGCCGCCCGGAAGCGAGTCAGCCGCAAATATCGTACGCAAGACGAGAGCGCAACCGTCCGGGGTCTAATCCGGGGGTTGAGTCCGGCGCGTCATGAATATTGCTTATTTTTCAGTGGGAAGTGGTGCCGCAAGAGGGATTCGAACCCCCGACCTACGCATTACGAATGCGCCGCTCTACCGACTGAGCTATTGCGGCCCCGGTGTGGAGCCTGTGATTAATGCGAATGGCCGCGCTGCGCAAGCGGGCGGAGGTCAGAATTGCAGCGCAGGGCGCCCGAAACGACGCCGCTATCGGATATGGGCCGTGCGGAACCGTTCCAGCGAAACCTCGCTTTCGTCAGCATCCGACGGCGTGACCCCTGGGTCGTCCGGTGGGCGCTGCGGGACCATCACGGCCGGGATCGGCTTACCGGCGGCGCCACGAGCGTCGTCCGCCTTCGGACTCTCGGAGGCTGTGCTCTCGGCCGTCCGCGCGGTGGATTTCGAGTCCGTTGGTTCGGCTGGCAATTCCGGTGCCGGTTCCTTACCCGCACCGTCATGTCGCGATTCGTCAGAGCCCGTTCCACCACGGGCCGCACGCGGCGCGTCCGATTCCATCTTCGAATGCGGCATCTCGGTCACCGAGACTTCCTCCGCGGTGCCCTCGATCACCTGATCGTCCGCCGTCGAGGGTTCGGGCGCGGTGTCCCCGGATGGGCTCGTGGCGCCGGCGCCCTGCTCCGCCTCGACGTCCGCGGCCGTGCTTTGACGCAGCATCGCACTGGGGTCGCGCGGTGGCGCGGTCCACTCCTCGATATGAAGCGTTTCGTCGGGGCGTCCGATGGCGTCCGCTGGTGCCTTCCACTCGAAAGCATCGACCGCGCCAGTCACGGGCGACACCGGAAGCCAGCGATCGGAGATATAGCCATCGGCGATCCAGGCCCGGTCCCGAGGCGCCCGGAGCGCCCGCGCCAGCCATTCTCGCTCCCGGCCCTTGTCGCCGCTGCCGCCCTCGATCCGGGCCATGAGGGTGCAAATTCGCGCCGATGGCGCATCCTCGAGATAAGGTTCCAGCGCCGCTCGAGCGCGCTGCCATTCCTTCGCGTCCACGGCCGCCTGCGCGACAGCGACTGCGCCTTCGACATCGTCCGGCGTCAGGCCGGCGAGATATTCAACGCGCTTCAGCCTGTCCTTCGGGGAAAGACCCGGCTTGGCGAAGGCATAGGCCACCGCAAGATCCGGGTGCGGCGAAAGCTTCCAGGTCCGCACAATCTGCCGCGACGCGGCCCGCGCCTCGCCCTTCGAGGCGAAGAGACGGCCGGCGATGTCCGCGGCGGGTACCAGCGACGGCGCCAGCCGCAGCGCTTCGTTGGCGAGCGTCAAGGCCTTGCTGGGATCGAAGGTCTCGGTCTCGCGGGCCTCTGCCGTCAGCAACACGGCGCGGCGGCGGTTGGACGCGGACGAATCCACGTGGCCGTTCTGCCGTGCGATCGCGAGCGTGTTCAGCGCATCGTCCCAATCGCCGGCACGGGCCTGAAGATCGAACAGGGCGTTGACGCCCCAAGCGAGCTTGGGATTGCGATCCACGGCCTGCTGCGCCAAGAGCCGCGCGGCATGCTCGTCGCCGGCGCGCTTCGCCTCGAGGAAGAGCCCGCGCACACCGAGCAACTCCGTTTCCTCCGTGTCGAGCATCCCTTCGAAGGCGCGCCGCGCCGCCGCGTCATCGCCCTTGAGTTGGGCTGCCTGGGCCCGCAACAAGGCCGTGAGCGGCTCGCGCGGCAGTTTGCGCTGGGCGATGCCCGCATAACGCTGGGCCTGGTTCCGGTCGCCGACGCCGATGGCCAGAAGACCGCGAGAGAGAGCGTCAAATCCTTGCTTCTGTTTACGCTCGTGCATGCTGGCCGCGATCGCCGAGGGCCGAGTCCAGAGATAGCGGAGCACCGCCAACGCCAGGACCATGGCTGTGGCGAATAGCGCGACGAACAACACCGCGACGAATGCGCTCGTCTCGATTTGATAGCCCAGCCATTCGATCGTGACCGAACCGGGACGGTCCGCCAGCCAGGCCAGCCCGAGCGCCGCCGCAAGGACGATGAGGATGAAAAGGAAGATGCGTGTCATCGGCTGCTCTTACTCTTCGCCTTCCTTCCCGGCGCCGGCAGTGGGATTGTTGTCGCCCCCGGCGAGAGAAACGAGCAGGATATCCTGCAGGCGCTGCAAGGTCGCGTCGGCGTCGAGCCGCGCGCGCGCGTCGGCGAGCCACGGTCCGGCGATTTCGGCGAGGTGCCCGTCGAAACTCTCGAGCTCGACGATGGCTTTCTGGAGATTGCCATTCTCGAGGTCCGCGCCCGCGCGCGCGATCACCGCGTCAGGGGAGTCGCCCTCGGCCTGCTCGCCGATCCGCCGGATCTTGACCAGCGCTTGCGCGTTGCCCATCAGCTGGCCCAGAAGAGAGTCCGCATTCCCATCGCTCCCTGCGGACAGCACTTCGTCCCGCAAACGCCCGAACGATGCCGTCAGCATGGAAACCGTCGGGATTCCCCGGTCTTCATAGTCGATCAAGTCTCCCAAATCGTTCGCGCCAGGGGAAAGCGCGGTGAGCGTGGTGAGCTCGGTGGCGTACGGGCGCCCCGCATTGACCGCCTCCCGCAAGCTCGCATAGGCGATGGCCACGCTGGCCTTCTTGGTCTGCGCGTTTTCCTCGTCGAGCGCGTTCACCAGCGGCGGGAGCGTGGACTCGATCCTGCCGAGGCGATCTTCGAGCTCTGCAATATCGGGCATCAACTTCGCTACGCCGTCCGAGTTCAGCTCTGCCTCGGCGAGAGCCTTGAGCTTCGCGTCGATACTGGCGATTTCGGATTTCAAGGTCTCGATGGCTTTGGTGTTGGAGCCCGAACCGGCAGTGCCGCTCGCGAGCGCCGCTTGGATTTCCGACTGGACTTTGCTCTCGATCTGCTTGTCGAGCCGCTGCTCGGCTTCCGCGACCTGCCGGCTGATCGCGGCGGCGTCCGCCACGTCCCCGCCATCCTTGGCCGCATCGGCCATCGATGCGAGGCTGGTTTCCATCTGTGCCACGCGCGCCGATAGGGCCTCAACGTCCGCCGGGCTCGCGCTGGGCTCCTGCGCCCCGGACGTCTGCGATTCGAGTGTGGCGAGCCGCGACTTCAACGACTCGAGCTCGCTGGCGCTATCTGGGGTCTTCGGCGCCGACTCAAGCGCGGTGACGCGGTTCTCGATCGCACCGACACCGGCCGCATCCTTCACGCTTCCGGACGGAAGGTAGCCCAACGAGAGCGCCGCCAAGACCGCGAGCCCGCCTGCGACGCCAGCCAACGCATGGGTGAAGAGCGTAGCGAGCCCGCCCAACAGCCGGCTGCCAAACGAGCGCCGCTCGGGGGCGGCGGCGGCCGGCCGCTCGTCATCGGCTTCCGTTGCCTCGTCGTCGGATTCGGTGCCGTCATCGCCGGGGGGAGACGTCTCATCATCCGGTGCACCGGCGCTTGGCAACGCCGCTTCCGGCGCCTCGGTCTTCGCATCCCCGGCAACGGCGTCCACCGACACTTCTGTCGCCGTGCCTTCTATCGTCGGCGTGGGACGTTTGCCGGACGCGTCGGACCGTGTCCCTCTCTCGTCAGAGGTTCCACTCATCGCATCATGACCTTTGCATGGCAGACAACATGCCACCGAATCGTATCGAAAGAAGCATCACGCATCGGACTCCAGGAGCGCAATGAGATCTTCCTCGCGCGCGTATTGCGACACGCGCGAGGCCAGTCCCAACGGGACGACGGCCTCTGCTATCGCCTTCGACAAGCAATAGCAAACGAGAGCTTTAGCCTGTGTGACGAGACCGTGCCGTTCGATCGCACGGACGAATGCACGGGCCGTGCGGGGCGACAGCAACAGGACGCCATCGATTGTCCCATTCCTGATGCCCTCCACGGTCGACTCGCTCAAGGTCTCGACCAGATGAGACCGGTAAAGGATCGTGCGCCGCAATTCGAAGCCGCTGTCTTCGAGAGCGGCTTTCAGGTCGAACGCCACCTTCTCTGCGCCGAGGTGGACAAGGGGCCCGTTGTCCGGATGAACCTCACGGCAAATGATCGGCGGCAGACCGGCGCCCGTGCCCGGTCCGATCGTCACCTCGCCGAAACCGAGTTGCCGCGCGGCCCAGGCGGTCGCCTCGCCGACAGCGAAAAGCGGCAGTTGGACGGCCCGCTCCCGTTCTGGATGGATGCCGAGCGCGCGCAACGCATTGCGGCTGGTGATCACGAGGGCTTGCGCGCCGTCGAGATTGAGCGGCACGCAATTCAGAAACTCGATCTCAAGCAACGGCGCTCGCACCGGTTCGTGCCCCAGAGCCGACAGAGTCTCGGCTTCGCGGGTCGCATCCGGCTCGGGCCTCGTTACCAGCAAACGCATATCGTCACTTCACATCAGGTTTTCGAGGAAACTAGGGCCGGCACGGCCGCGTATTGCCTCGCCGGCCTGCCGTCCGATGGCTTCCGCTTCGTCCATGGGACCCGTCATCTCGACATCGTGCCATTCTGCGCCGCCAGGGGATAGGATCAACCCGCGAAACCGGATTGTCCCGGCCCCGACCTCGGCGAGACCTGCAATGGGTGTCCGGCAAGACCCGTCGAGTTCGGCGAGGAAGGCTCGCTCGCACGTCACAGCCACTGACGTCGCCGCATCGTTCAACGGTTCGAGGAGAGCCAGAGTCTCCGCGTCGTCTTCGCGCGCGACCACGCCGATTGCCCCTTGCGCCACCGCCGGCAGCATCTCCTCAACGGACAGAACCGACGTGGCGGCATCGGCGAGACCGAGCCGGTCGAGGCCTGCTTTGGCCAGAAGTGTCGCATCCGCCACGCCGCCGGCCAGTTTCCGCAACCGCGTCTGCACGTTGCCGCGGAAGTCGACCACTTTGAGGTCCGGCCGCAAACGCCTCACCTGCGCCCCCCGGCGTAAGGACGAGGTTCCCACCACGGCGCCTTCAGGCAGCGCGGCCAATGACGGCGCAACGGGACTGAGAAACGCATCGCGGACATCGGCGCGGGGCAGCACGGCGGCAAGACACAGCCCCTCCGGAAGCTGAGTCGGCAGATCCTTCATGGAATGTACCGCCAAGGCGATGTCGCCGCGTAGAAGCGCTTCGTCGATCTCCTTCGTGAACAGCCCCTTGCCGCCGAATTCGGCCAGCGGTTTATCCTGGATACGATCTCCGCTCGTGGAGATCACTTTTAGCATCGCCGCGCCACGATCCGGGCCATGATGCGCGGAAAGCCGGTCGCGCACGTGTTCGGCTTGCCAGAGCGCAAGCGGACTGCCTCGGGTGCCGATGGGAAGTGAGGCGGGCAACGGGAGGAAAATCCTTGAATTAACAGGCGGCTACGCCACCGATTCAGGTTGGAGCCCTTGTATTAATGGACCGTTTTGCCGGACCCTTCAATGTCCCGGAGGGAATAAGGCGGCTTGCGGGTCACGAATAGCCTGCCCCTGCCGACTGGCGTGGCCAGCACTTGTCGCGTCCCAGGCATCGTGCGTACTAGACTGTCGCCGGCGTTCTCGGCGGGTGACCAAACGGGGCAGAGCACAGGATATGAGCGGCCTTCTCGCATTGCTCGACGATGTGGCCGCCATCGCCAAGCTGGCGGCGGCGCAGGTCGACGATATTGCCGCACATGCGGCCAAGGCGACCGGTAAGTCGGCGGGTGTCGTCGTGGACGACGCGGCGGTGACGCCGAAATACGTTACCGGGATCCCGGCAGCACGGGAGCTGCCGATGGTCGCCAAGATCGCGGCAGGCTCTGTCGTCTCGAAGCTTGTCATTCTCTTACCGGCGCTGCTTCTGCTTCAGGCTTTCGCGCCATGGGTCATCGCGCCGCTCCTCATTCTCGGTGGTGCCTATCTGTGTTTCGAAGGCGCCGAGAAAATCTGGCATGCGCTGTTCGGCCATTCCGAAGAGGGCCACGAGCGGGCCCAGACCCTCAATGCGGCACGACTCGAGGAACAGCGCGTCAAGGGCGCAATCAAGACCGACTTCATTCTGTCGGCCGAAATCATGACGATCGCCCTGTCGACCATCGAGACCGATAGTCTCTTGACCCGCGCCGCCGCACTCGCGGCCGTGGCCATTCTATTTACGGTGATCGTCTACGGCGCCGTGGCGCTTCTCGTGAAAGTCGACGATATCGGGTTGCATTTGAGCCAGAACGGGCCGCTAGGCGTGATCCGCGCGTTCGGGCGCGGGCTGGTCGTTGCCATGCCCACCGTGCTGAAAGTCATCTCGGCCGTCGGAACGGTAGCGATGCTCTGGGTCGGCGGCAGCATCGTGGTCCACAGCCTTCATACGCTCCACGTCTCCTTGCCGCACGACGTGATCGGGGCAGCCGTGGCGTGGATCGCGGGCGATGGCGCCTCGGGCGCGATCCCGTGGCTCATCACGGCCTTCCTCGACGCCGTTCTCGGCTTCGTGCTGGGGTCGGTGCTGATCCCGGTCGTAAGCCTGCTTCTGAAGCCGATCAGTGTGCTATTCCCCGAGAAATGAATCGTGAACCGCTGACGCTTCTAGGAATCGAAACGAGCTGCGACGAAACCGCGGCCGCGATCGTGCGGCTGCACCCGGACGGGCACGGCGAGATCCTGTCCAACGTGGTCCGCGCGCAGCTCGATCTTCACGCGGCCTATGGCGGCGTCGTGCCGGAGATCGCCGCCCGCGCCCATGTGGACCTGCTCGACCCGGCGATCAAACAGGCGATGGCCGAGGCAGACCTGGGCTTTCATGCCATGGACGGCATCGCGGCAGCGGCGGGACCCGGCCTGATCGGGGGGCTGATCGTCGGCCTGACGACCGCGAAGGCGATCGCACTCGCTTGCGGAAAGCCGTTCGTCGCGGTCAATCACCTGGAAGCGCATGCGCTGAGTCCAGGTCTGACGGACGGCTTGCCACCGCCTTACCTGCTGCTGCTGGTGTCCGGAGGACACACGCAACTCCTCATCGTCAAGGATTGCGGCGACTATCAACGCCTCGGCACGACGCTCGACGATGCGCTGGGCGAAGCCTTCGACAAGGCCGCCAAGCTGCTCGGCCTCGGCTATCCGGGAGGCCCTGAAGTCGAGCGCCGCGCCGCGCACGGGCGGCCGAACATCTCGTTGCCCCGCCCCATGCTGGGCCGGCCCGAGCCCCATTTCTCGTTGGCCGGGCTCAAGACGGCGCTGCGGCAGGCGGCCATGGCCAGGGCACCACTCCGCGAGCAAGACGTGGCCGACCTCTGCGCCAGTTTCCAAGAGGCTGTGGCCGACGTGGTGCGAGATCGCGTCTTGCGCGCGATGTCGCTATTCGAGGACTGGATTCCCGAAGGTATGGAACCGGCGCTCGTCGCGGCGGGCGGTGTCGCCGCGAATGGGCGGCTTCGCAAGGCCCTCGACGAGATTGCGGCGGATCGTGGCTACCGCCTTGTCGTGCCGCCGCCGGCGCTTTGCACCGACAATGCCGCCATGATCGCCTGGGCAGGGGTGCAGCGCCTGGCCCGCGGCCTCACCGACGGCATGGCCGCGCCGGCACGCGCCCGCTGGCCACTCGATCCGGACGCCCCGCCGGCGCTCGGAGCCGGAGTAAAGGCCTAAGGTTTGACGCAGAAGGCGAATTCGTCCCCCGTATGGGTGATTTTGCGCTAAAAGAAGTCGCGGTGGTGGGCATGCAACTTCAAACTCTCGGGATAGTCGGCGGCGGTGCGTGGGGAACGGCGCTGGCCGCCGTTGCACGGCGCGCGGGCCGCGGCGTACTGCTCTGGGCCCGTGAGCCGGAGACGGTCGCGGCAATCAACGAGACCCACTGCAACGCGGTGTATCTGCCCGATGTGCCGCTCGATCCGGCTATCGAAGCGACGTCGGAGTTCGGCGAGGTCGCCACCTGCGATGCCTTGCTGATCGTGACGCCGGCGCAACATCTGCGCGACATCGCAGGCTCTCTGCAACCCTATCTGCACGACGGTCAGCCTTTGGTGCTCTGCTCCAAGGGAATCGAGCGGAAAACGGGACGGCTTATGTCCCAGGTCGCCGCCGAGGTGCTAGCGGACGCGACCATCGCCGTTCTGTCAGGGCCGAGCTTTGCCGCCGAGGTCGCGCGCGGATTGCCGACGGCCGTGACCCTCGCCACGGCCGAAGAGACTCTCGGACGTCAGCTGTCCCACGCGCTGAGCTCGCCGCTCTTCCGCTGCTATTGGAGCAATGACGTCGTCGGCGCCGAGATCGGCGGCGCGGTCAAGAACGTCTACGCCATCGCCGCTGGGATCGTGGTCGGCAAGGAACTCGGCAAGAGTGCGCAAGCCGGCCTCATCACCCGTAGCTTCGCCGAGATGGCGCGCTTCGGCATTGCATTCGGCGCCGCGCTCGAAACCCTGGTCGGATTGTCGGGGCTCGGCGACCTTGTACTCACCTGCGGGAGCGAGCAGTCGCGCAACATGTCTTTGGGTGTCGCGCTTGGCCGCGGCGCCAGCACCGCCGAGGTTCTGTCCGAACGCCTGTCCGTCACCGAAGGCGTGGCGACCGCCAACGCCATGGTCGAAATCGCACGAGCCCGCGGAATCGAGCTTCCCATTGCCGAGGCGGTCCATGCGGTGGTGACTGGCGAAACCACGGTCGACGGAGCCATCGGCGCACTTCTTTCGCGGCCCTTGCGATCCGAAGCCGGATAACCGGCTGCCGGCGCGGGCACAGGGCCTCCAGCCATAGAGAAAAGGATACTGCCGATGCTTTTTGCCTTCATCTGCACCGACAAGCCCGACGGACTCCCAGTCCGGATGGCCCATCGCCCGGAACATCTCGCCTATCTCAAAGGTCTCGGTCGGGCGCTGAAATTTGCCGGCCCCTTCACGGCGGAAGACGGGGAGACCATGAACGGCAGCTTGGTCGTCATCGAGGCGGACTCTCTCGCGACAGCACGGGAGATCGCGTCCGCCGATCCGTTCGCCAAGGCCGGCCTGTTCGCATTCGTGGAGATTCGCCCGTGGCTCTGGTCGCTCGGCAAGCCCGAAGAGAAGGCGTAGAGCTCCATGGCATACTGGCTGATGAAATCCGAGCCCGGCGCCTGGTCTTGGGAGGACCAGAAGAAGGAAGGCGCGAAAGGCGCCGAATGGGATGGGGTCCGCAACTATCAGGCCCGCAACAATATGCGGGCGATGAAGAAGGGCGACCTAGCCTTCTTCTACCACTCGATCGGCGAGAAGGCCTGTGTCGGAATCGTCGAGGTCGTGGCGGAAGCCCATCCCGACTCCACGGACACGACCGGAAAATGGGAGTGCGTGGATGTGGCGGCCGTGGCCGACCTGCCAAGGCCGGTCACGCTCGACGAGATCAAGGCGACCCCGAAGCTTGCGGAGATGGTCGTCGTCAACAATTCCCGGCTTTCGGTGCAGCCTGTTACCGCGGCGGAGTGGAAAGCGGTGTGCGCACTCGGCGGTCTGAAAAGTCCGCCCCTGGCCTAGTGCCCCGACGGCCGATCGTGGGCTAAGGTCGCGCGGGCGGCTCTGACAGCCGGCAATCGGAGGGAGGACGGCATGACGTTTGCAGGCATGAACTATCTTGCTGTGGTCGTGGCGGCACTCGCGGGTTTTGGCGTTGGCGCGGTTTGGTACACGGCCTTCGGCAAGGCTTGGCTCGGCGCGCTCGGCAAGACCGAAGACGACATCAAGTGCGGCGGCGGCATCGCGCGCACCCTTCCCTTCGTCATCGCACTCGTTGCCGACTTGGTCATGGCGATCATGTTGGCCGGTCTCATGGGTCATCTAGCAGGGCTTTCCGTAAAGAACGGATTGATCAGCGCGCTCTTTGTGTGGGTTGGATTCGTCATCACCACCATGGGCGTCAATCACGCCTTCAGCGGCGCCAAGCCGAGTTTGACCGTTATTGACGGCGGCCATTGGCTCGCCGTTCTACTCGTCATGGGTGCGATCATCGGCGCATTCGGCCTCTAGACGAAAGGATGACGCAACGGTGCTTCTCCGCCGCACCGCATCGCGCCATAATGTGCCTAGAAAATGCCACCAAGGCTTCTGCGTATAGGGAGGAACCGGGCCAATGTCCGAGCATAAGGTCTACAAACTCGATTCCGTCGAAGTGTCAGAGGCGTGGAAAAGGCGCGCCTTCGTCGACAAAGAAAAATATACGGCGCTTTACAAGGAAAGCATCGAGGACCCGGACACCTTCTGGGGACGCGAAGGACGGCGGCTCGACTGGATCAAGCCGTACACGCGCGTGAAGAATTCGACCTTCGCCTATCCGGACGTTTCCATCAAATGGTTCGAGGACGGCACGCTCAACGTGTCCGCCAACTGCATCGACCGGCATCTGGAAAAGCGCGGCGATCAGACCGCCATCATCTGGGAACCCGACGATCCGGCAACGCCAGCCCAGAACATCACGTATCGCGAATTGCACGATAATGTGTGCCGTCTCGCCAATGTGCTGAAGGCACAGGGCGTTAAGCGGGGCGACCGGGTGACGATCTACCTGCCGATGATCCCTGCCGCGGCCTATGCCATGCTGGCCTGCGCGCGCATCGGCGCCATCCATTCAATCGTGTTCGGCGGTTTCTCTCCGGACTCGCTCGCGGGCCGGATCGAGGACTGCAAATCGGCCGTGGTCATCACCGCCGACGAAGGACGGCGCGGCGGGCGCAGCGTCCCGCTCAAAGCTAATGCGGATGCCGCCGTGGAGAAGAGCGGTCACGTCGAAAAGATCCTGGTGGTTCGCCATACGGGCGGAGATATTCCGTGGACGGAGGGCCGGGATATTTGGCTCGATGATGCGATGGCGGAAGCCAGCCCAGATTGCCCGGCGGAAGCAATGAATGCGGAGGATCCGCTCTTCATTCTGTATACTTCGGGTTCGACCGGTACGCCGAAAGGCGTGGTCCATTGCACCGGCGGCTATCTCGTTTACGTTGCGATGACGCACCAGTACGTATTCGACTATCACGATGGCGATGTTTATTGGTGCACGGCCGATGTGGGTTGGGTCACCGGCCACAGTTACATCGTGTACGGACCGCTCGCCAACGGCGCCACGACACTGATGTTCGAAGGCATTCCGAATTTTCCCGATCCATCACGCTTCTGGCAGGTCGTCGACAAGCACAACGTCAGCATCTTCTACACAGCGCCGACGGCAATCCGTGCCTTGATGGGTGCCGGTGCGGACTATGTGAAGAGCACCAGCCGCAAATCCTTGCGACTGCTCGGCTCCGTGGGCGAACCGATCAATCCGGAAGCCTGGGAGTGGTATTACCACGTGGTCGGCGAGGCGCGTTGTCCGATCGTGGACACATGGTGGCAGACGGAGACAGGCGGCATTCTCATTACGCCGCTGCCGGGCGCCACGGCGTTGAAGCCGGGTTCGGCGACTCATCCCTTCTTCGGCGTGAATCCGGCGCTGGTCGATTCCGAAGGCGCTATGATCGAAGGTCCGGGCGCGGGCAACCTCGTCATCCTGGATTCATGGCCGGGCATGATGCGAACCGTCTATGGCGACCACAAGCGCTTCGTGGATACGTATTTCTCGGCGTACAAGGGTATGTATTTCACGGGCGATGGCTGCCGCCGGGACGAAGACGACTATTATTGGATCACCGGCCGCGTTGACGACGTCATCAACGTGTCGGGCCATCGCATGGGAACGGCGGAAGTCGAATCGGCGCTAGTTGCGCATCCCAAGGTTTCGGAGGCAGCCGCTGTCGGCTTCCCGCACGACATCAAGGGGCAAGGCATCTACTGTTACGTGACTCTGATGGCTGGCGAAGACGGCGAGGACGCGCTCAAGAAGGAGTTGCGCGATTGGGTCCGGAACGAGATCGGCCCGATCGCCGCGCCTGACCACATCCAGTTCGCGCCGGGTCTGCCCAAGACGCGCTCCGGCAAGATCATGCGACGCATCCTGCGTAAGATCGCCGAGGACGAGTACGGCAATCTCGGAGACATCTCGACCCTGGCCGATCCCAGCGTCGTCTCCCACCTGATCGAGAACCGCCAGAACCGGCGAGCGACGTAAACGGACGTAACGGCCTCGGCCGGGTGCCATGCCCGGCCGAACCGCGCTATGAACGCCAGGTGTGAGAACTTTAGAGGCGCTCTCGATGGTGTGGATCATGCGCGGCCTTGTCGCTATCGCACTGGCCTTGGGGCTGGTGATCGTGTTCGTGCTGCTGATCGGCAATATCGGTTCGCGCGACGATGCCACGGAGACGACGGCGCTGACCGTCGGCAACCGTACGGTCACGGTTGCCGGGCATTACATGAATCTCAGCCAGGAAACCGTCTCGGACGGGGTCAAGATCATCGTCGAGGGCCACGAGATCATGGTGACGGCAGATCAGCTGTCGGTCGACGGCAAGGCCCAGGTCCTGGAACCCGAAGACAACGTCACCATCTATGTCACGAAAGACGGGTCCGCGCAGGTCCGGGTTACGCCGGCGAAATAGCCGCTCGCGGCCTGAAGCGCGAAAGGGGCCCCGGGCAGGACCCCCTTCTCAATGACCAACGCCGATCCAGCAGGATGCCGCCGCTAGCCGGCCATCACCTTCGTAAACTGCGCCAGCATGGCGTTCCAGGCGTCGCGTGTGTCCCGGTCGAAGGACTTGTCGAGCGAACGCTCGAGTGTCCAGACGAGAGCCCGCGACATGGTGCGGTAGTGGCGGGACCGAATACCCATCTGACGGTGGCGCGTACCGAGCAGCTTCAGCGTGGGCGCGAGGCCGTCCTCATGGCCGAGCGAGATCATCGCGAGTTTCGCGCCGGCTGCGAATTTCTTGGCTTGCATCTCGACGGGACCGTCGAACTTCTTGCGAAGGCCGGGATCGAGACGGAACAGCTTCAGGAAAAAGAGCTGCGCGACGAGATCGAGCGCCGGTTCGACGCGGAAAAAGCTATTGAGGATCAAACGCTTCTGTCCAGACGTCAGCTGGATATCCTTGGACGGGGCGCTCTTGGCGCGGCGCGCGGACTTTTGGCGCGCCTCGTCTGAAACTTGCAGTGCGGCAGGCATGTCGGGTTACTCCTTGTACTGTCTTGCCGCCAGAATGCGGGTTTCCGATTGATGAAGTGTTAAGGTAAGCGCGATCTTAAGCTTGTCCTCCCGGCTGCGCTCCCGCGCACCCAATTTTCCCCGCCACACCAAGCTCTTGCGCGGAGGCTCCTGGCTCCCAACATATAGGACGCGGCGGATTTCCGCGATTTTTGAACGGATTGAGGAGGCCACTGGGTTCATGAGCTATTTCCGCACTGCGATTCTGCTCGCGGCGCTGACCGCTCTTTTTATGGGAGTCGGGTTCTTGCTCGGCGGCCAGACCGGCATGGTCATGGCGCTCGTCTTCGCCGGCGGAATGAATCTATTCGCCTATTGGAATTCGGACAAAGCGGTCCTGCGGATGTATGGCGCGCATCTGGTGGATCCGAACCAGGGCCGCGACGCGCGCGAACTTTATGACATGGTCGGCCAGCTCGCGCGGAATGCGAATCTGCCGATGCCCAAGGTCTATGTCATGGACAATCCGCAGCCGAACGCATTCGCCACGGGACGGAACCCTCAGAACGCGGCCGTCGCCGTTACCACCGGCCTCATGCAGACGGTCACCAAGGAAGAGCTCGCGGGCGTGATTGCGCACGAGCTTGCCCATATCCGCCATCACGACACCCTGTTGATGACGATCACCGCGACCATTGCGGGCGCGATCTCCATGCTTGCGAATTTCGCGATGTTTTTCGGCGGGAACCGAGACAACAATCAAATGGGCTTTATCGGCACGCTGGCCCTGATGATCCTGGGGCCCCTGGCCGCCGGTCTCGTGCAAATGGCGATCAGCCGGACGCGTGAGTACCAGGCCGACAAGGGGGGCGCGGAGATTTGCGGGCATCCGCTTTGGCTCGCGTCAGCCTTGCAGAAGATCGCGGGGGGCGCGGCGCGCATCCCCAATGAGGAAGCGGAGGAGAATCCCGCTTCGGCGCATCTTTTTATCGTCAACCCGCTTCACGGCGTGCGCCTCGACAATCTGTTCGCGACCCATCCTCCGATGGAGGAGCGCGTCGCGCGGCTCGTCGCGATGGCGAACGGCGCCGGTTCGACAGGAGGGAGCGCGTTCAGCCCGGAGCGCAGCACGCGAAGCGATCCCGCCGCGGCCGGTCCCTGGTCCGGAAGCGTTCCCGATAGTCCGCGTGGCGGATCGCGCGGACCTTGGGGTTAGAACCCCGGCCCCACCGCGGCCATTGCAGAGGCTGTCACCCCAGAGTTGAGATTTTTGAACCCGAAGCACCTTGGAGACGATGACATGACCGCAACCACTTCCCCGAACAAGACATTGTCCCGCACGCGCGATCATCAGGTCGGCTTGCCCGCGCGGCGGGCCGCCGCGAGCGTCCTCGACGCCGTCCTGCAGAAGCGGCAGCCGCTCGACGACGTGCTCGGCCGCGTCCGGGACGGCGCGATGTTCGACCTGCCGCCACGGGACCGGGCACTCGCCCGCGCGATCGTCGGGACCTCCTTGCGGCGCAAAGGGCAGATCGACCGCGTGCTGGAGACGTTTCTCGATCGCGGCCTGCCGGCGCGGGCGGGGACGCTTTACCCGATCCTGTTGTCGGGGGCGGCCCAAATTCTGTTCATGAGCGTGCCGCCGCATGCGGCCATCGATTTGGCCGTGCGCCTTGCGCAATGGGACCCACGCGCCAAGCGATACGACAAGCTGGTCAACGCCGTGTTGCGGCGCGTGTCCGAAAAGGGCGCCGGAGTCGCCGAGGCTCTCAACGCGGGCCGCGTGAACACGCCCGACTGGTTGTGGAACCGCTGGGTCCGGGCGTGGGGCGAGGACCGGGCGCAGGCGATCGCCGATGCGCAGCTCGTTGAACCCCCGCTCGACCTTACGGTGAAGAACGGCGCGGATGCGTGGGCGGAGCAATTGGGCGGACAGGTCCTTCCCACGGGGAGCGTGCGCCTTTTGCCGAAAGGCCGGATTGAGGACCTGCCGGGATTTGCCGACGGCGCTTGGTGGGTCCAGGACGCCGCGGCCTCGATCCCCGCGCGTCTTCTGCACGGAATTGCCGGCAAGCGCGTCGCCGATCTCTGCGCCGCCCCCGGCGGCAAGACCGCGCAGCTTGCGGCGGCCGGTGCCGAGGTCACGGCCGTGGACCTTTCCAAGACTCGCCTTGCACGCCTGAATGAGAATCTTGCGCGGCTCTCGCTCTCGGCCGAGACGGTCCAGGCCAATGCCACCACATGGCAGCCCGACGAACCGTTCGACGCCATTCTCCTCGACGCGCCATGCTCGGCGACCGGCACGATCCGCCGCCATCCGGATGTCGCCTATCTCAAATCGGATGCCGACATCGCGGAACTGACCGCCCTCCAGGCACGGCTTCTCGACAACGCCGTGCGCATGCTGAAGCCAGGCGGCACGTTGGTCTATTCCACGTGCTCTCTCGAGCCCGAGGAAGGCGAGGCGCAAGTCGCGGCGCTACTCGCGCGGAACGATTCGCTCCGCATCGAACCCTTGAGCGCCGACGAGCCCTTTGGCGGCACCGATTGGGCTCAAGCGTCCGGTGTGCTTCGAACCTTTCCGGACCAGTTGCGGCTCACGTCGCCGGAATGGAGCGGCATGGACGGATTTTTCGCTGCAAGGCTCGTCCGGGCCGGCTAGGGAAGAACGACCCGAGCCACTTGCCCTTGGGTGCGCGCTGCACGACAATGCCCCCGCCTGGATGACAGGCAGCGGGGGAGAGCGCGGCACCGATCCGGCGCATCGCAGCTCGAGTGGAGAACGATCCTTATGACGGGCGAACAGGCCTTCGAGCGCAATTCCGGCGCTCAAGAGGTGAAGCTTGGCGGGCCAGGTCCGTTAAGGCGGCTGATGCTGTCCGGAATGGCCACCATCAGCTACCCAGGTTCGCAAGCCGAGCAACTTCTCCTCGCCCCGCAGGAATTGCGCACCGCCGATCCGAGTTTCGCGACCGAGATTTACAACGGACATTTCGGACTGGCTGGCAAACTCGCCGAGATCGGTGCGCGATCGCCGTTCGAAATCGACCCGCCCTCGGCAAGCTGGGCGCGCGAGCTATACGGTTTCGGCTGGCTCCGGCATTTGCGGGCCGCGGACTCCGAATTGGCGCGGGAACAGGCAAAGGCGCTGGTTCACGATTTCATCCGTCTACGGGGAAAAATTCCGCCTTTGGCCTGGCAGCCGGAGATCGTCGCCCGGCGCGTGATTTCGTGGCTGTCCAACTCGGTTCTCATTCTCGATGCAAGCGAGCCCGAAGCCTACGAGGCCTTCCTCAAGGCACTCACCGCGCAACTTCGCTATCTGTCCGCCGGTTACCGGGATGCACCCGACGGCGTGCCGCGGCTCCTGTCGCTCATGGCTCTGCTCTACGGCGGGCTTTGCATCGCCGACCAGCAGCCCGTGGTGGATCGCTACACCAAGCCGTTTTGCCGCGAGCTCGAGCGCCAGATCCTGCCAGACGGCGGACATATCTCGCGCAATCCCGAAGCACTGATCGAATTGCTGCTCGATCTGCTGCCGCTGCGCCAGTGCTTTGTGGCACGCGACCGTACGCCGCCCAAGGAGCTGACGGACGCGGTCGACCGCATCATGCCGATGCTGCGCTTCTTCCGGCTCGGCGACGGTTCGATGGCCCGCTTCAACGGAGCCGGTCCGACGCCGACCGATGCCCTGGCCACGGTGCGTGCCTATGATGACATCGACGGCGCGCCGGTCCGCTCGGCCGCGAATTCCGGCTATGTGCGCGTCGAGGCCGGCACGACTTTGATCCTGTGCGATCTCGGACCGCCGCCCGCAGCATCGCTGACGCGCGACGCCCATGCGGGCTTCCTGTCCTTCGAGATGAGCTCCGGCGATGCGCCGATCATCATCAATTGCGGGGCGCCGACACCGGAGTTCGAGGAATGGCGGCTCTATTCGCGCACGACGCCAGCGCACTCGACCTTGAGCCTCGAGGACGACTCGTTGGCCGAGTTCGCCGTCGCGCGCGAAGGCGCGGAGCCCGAACCGGACGCGGCGCTGATCGGCCCGCTCAACCCGCAAGGGGCGTTTTCCGATCAGGGCGAAGGCGGGAACCTGCGTATCAAGGGCTCCCACGACGGCTATGTGGGGCGCTACGGCATCAGCCACGCCCGGCAGATCCTCATCGCTCCCGACGGCAATCTGATTTCCAGCGAGGAGAAGCTCTCGACGCGCGGGCTGCGCAGTCCCGAGGGTTTGATCGCCGGTTCCTATGCCGTGCGCTTTCATCTCCATCCCTCCGTCAAGGCGCAGCTGATGGGCGACGGCATGTCTGCGCTGCTTGTCCTGCGTAACGGAGAAACCTGGCGCCTCAGCGCCAATGCCGAGGAGATGCGTATCGAGGAGAGCGTGCTGCTCGCCGATCCGCGCGGGCCGCAAGTGACCTCGCAGATCGTGCTCAGCGGCATGATGGGCGAGGCCCGCGATGTTCGTATTGTTTGGAATCTCGAAAAGACCGGCGAAGAGACGGCGCCGCATCCGCTGGTCGATCCCAACGACGCACCCGATACCCGTTCAAGCGAAACATAAGCGATGCCGACACGAAAAATCGCGAGAGCCCTCCTTTCCGTCAGCGACAAGACTGGCGTCGTTGATTTCGCCAAGACGCTCGCCAAGCACGGCGTGACGCTCGTGTCCACGGGCGGGACGGCCAAGACCTTGCGCGAAGCGGGGCTCGACGTCGTCGACGTCGCCGAGATCACCGGCAGCCCCGAGATGATGGACGGCCGCGTGAAGACCCTGCATCCAAACATTCACGGCGGTCTGCTCGCGATGCGTGGCAAGGCCGAACATGTGGCCGCCATGGAGACCCATGGGATTCCCCCAATCGATCTCCTGGTGGTGAATCTCTATCCGTTCGAGGCCACCGTGGCGGGCGGTGCGGATTTCGACACCGCGATCGAAAATATCGACATTGGCGGCCCCGCCATGATCCGCGCCGCAGCGAAGAATCACGACGGTGTCGCCGTCGTCGTCGATCCGAAGGACTATGAGCAAGTCCTCGAAGAAATCGCGACGCACGAAGGTTGCACCACGGGCAGCACGCGCCGGCATCTCGCCGCCAAGGCCTTTGCCCATACGGGCGCTTATGACGGCGCCATAGCGACGTGGTTCGCCGATCAGCTTGACGTGACGGCGCCGCGAAAGCGCGTCTTCGCCGGCACACGCGAGGCCAAGCTACGTTATGGCGAGAATCCACATCAGTGGGCCGCGTTCTACCGGACCGCGGAGCAGCGCCCCGGCGTCGCCACCGCCCGGCAGATCCAGGGCAAGGAACTCTCCTACAACAATCTCAACGATACGGACGCCGCCTTCGAGCTGGTCGCCGAGTTCGATCCCAACGCCTCTGCCGCCGTCGCGATCATCAAACATGCGAATCCTTGCGGCGTCGCCGTCGCGCCGACACTGGCCGAGGCCTATAAGAAGGCGCTTGCCTGCGACAGCGTCAGCGCTTTCGGCGGCATCGTCGCGCTCAACGCGACCCTCGATGCCGAGGCCGCCGAAGAGGTCGTCAAGATCTTCACCGAAGTGATCATCGCGCCGGATGCGACCGACGCGGCGAAGGACATCGTCGCCGCCAAACAGAACCTGCGGCTCCTGCTCACAGGTGGACTTCCGGATCCGCACGCCGAGGGCATTACGTTCCGCTCTCTCGCCGGCGGAATCCTGGTTCAGTCCCGCGACAACCGCCTGGTCGATCAAGACGCCTTGAAAGTCGTCAGCAAACGCAAGCCTTCGGAACAGGAACTCGCCGATCTGATTTTCGCCTTCACCGTGGCGAAACATGTGAAGTCGAACACGATCGTCTACGCCAAGGACGGCGCGACGGTGGGTATCGGCGCGGGGCAGATGAGCAGGGTGGATTCGGCGCGTATCGCAGCCCGCAAGGCGCAAGACGCCGCCGACGCCCTCGGCCTTTCGCAACCGCTGACAATCGGGTCGGTGGCGGCGTCGGACGCCTTCTTCCCCTTCGCTGATGGACTGCAAGTGGTGGCCGAAGCCGGCGCGACCGCCGTGATCCAGCCCGGCGGGTCCATGCGCGACGACGAGGTGATCGCGGCCGCGGACGAAGCCGGCCTCGCCATGATCTTCACGGGCATGCGCCACTTCCGGCACTAGCGGGGCACCACAAGAAAAGGCTTCCCGACAAGAAAAGCCTCCCCGAAGGGAGGCCTTTCTCATTTCGGATCATGTCACCGCGCTGTGGCTAGAGCCCGTCGGGATAGACCGGCTGCGGCTGGTTCGGAGACGGCGGCTCGCCCTTGTGAGGCGCTTTCGGCGCGTCTTCCGAAACGGTCGGCGGCACCACGATGGTCTCGGAGTCCTCCTCAACAATCACCGTCTTGCCGTCCGGCGTGGTGGCCTCCATCACGTCCTCTTCGACGATCCCCTCTGCGGGCGCTTCTCCGGCGGAGTCGTCCATAGCACCGGGTGCGCCGTCCGGATAGACCGGTTGCGGCTGGTTTGGCGACGGCGGCTCGCCCTTGTGCGGCGCTGTCGGCGCGTCCTCGGAAACCGTAGGCGGCATGACCACGACGCCTTCGGTGACCTCTTCCTCCATCACGGCGCCGGACTCGTCTGTCGCTGCCGCTTCATCGTCCGGATAGACCGGCTGCGGCTGGTTCGGCGACGGCGGCTCGCCCTTATGCGGCGCTGTCGGCGCGTCTTCCGAGACGGTCGGCGGAACGACGATGGTCTCCTCCGTCGTCATTTCCTCGACTGCGGGTTCTTCCGCCATCGGCTCTTCGGCGGCGGGCTCTTCGCTCTCGGTGGCCGCAGGCTTGCTTTCAGGCGCGGGCGGCTCCGTCTCCGCGGCCGGTTGTTCAGCCTCGGAGGCCGCCGGTTCTTCCTCCATCACGCCATCGTCGGCAGGCTGCTCGTCGACCGGAACCTCCGCCGACGGCTCGGCGTCCTTCGTGGCATCGTCCGCCGCGGCTGGCGCGGCTTCTTTGGCTTTGTCGTCGTCCTTCGGCTTTTCGCAGGCCGCGAGCAAACACGCCGCCAGCAAAGCTCCGCCCAAACCCAAATATTTCATGATCGCCCCCAGATCGGTGGATTTCGCGCACTGTCTCCCAAAGTAAACCCTGTGCGGAGCGTAACGCGAATGCGCGTAAGTTTCCACGGTGCAGTCCTTCGCTGCCCGGTCGGGGTTCACACTCCGGCATGGATATGTGTTCGGTGTGACGGTCGCTAGCGGACCACCACCACGCGTCCCCGGCGCGGCGGCGTGGAACCTCCCGCACTGACGCAGGTCATCGTGACGTGCGGACCGGAAGCAACAGCAGCAGGCCCACGACGAGGAACACAAGACTGACGGAGATCCCGAGCCGCTGACTGCCCGTGAGTGCGGTGATAGCGCCAATCGCCAGCGGCGCGGCGAAGGCGGTGATCTTCCCGGAGAAGGCGAAGAACCCAAAGAACTCAGTCGTCTTGTCCGGCGGGCAGATGCGGGCGAGCAGTGTGCGGCTCGAGGCCTGAACCGGCCCGACCGCAAGGCCGATCAAGACGGCGAAAAACAGCATGGCCTGCTCGCCTGCCGATGCGAACGTTCCAAGGTCAGGAACTTTCGGCGCCACGGGCACGAAGAAGAGAATTTCGTCGGCATCGACCGACAGAACGCCGATCGCACCGGCAATGAAGATCACGTGCCCAAAAATGATGACGGACTTCGAGCCGATCCAGTCGTCCAGCACCCCACCGATGCAGGCGCCGAAAAAGGCACCGATCGTCAGGATGATGCCGAACAAGCCAAGCTCCGTCGGCCCCCAGCCGAACACGCTGGCCGCGTAGATCCCGCCGAAGGCGAAGACCGCCGCGCCCCCGTCCGCATAGAGCATGCGCGCGAGAAGGAACAAGGCGACGTTACGATGATGGCGCAGTAAGTCCTTCAGCGAGCGCACCAACTGGCCGAGGCCCGCTCTGATGGGGCTTGCCACGGAGACACCGCCGGACTTGTCGGGCGTGAACAGAAACATCGGCAAGACGAACACGAGGTACCAAAGGCCCGAAATCGGCCCGACCAGCCTGTCGGCTTCACGCGTGGACGCATCGAGCGGCACGGCCGGAGCCAAGCCAAGCAGCGTCTTACCAGTGTCGGGGTTCGTCACGAGGAAGCCGGCGACCAATGCGAGACTCGCTAGCCCGCCCGCATAGCCAACCGCCCAGGCAAGCCCCGACAGCGTGCCGAGCCGCCGCTCCGAGATCAGCCCCGGCATCATTGCGTTGTTGAACACCGTGGCGAGTTCGACGCCGAGCGTGGCGAGACCGAAGGAGAACAGCACGATAGGCACGGCGGCTGTCGCGCCGGGCACGGCGAACCACAATCCGCACAGCCCCAGGACCATCATCACCGAGAAGCCCGCGATCCACGGTTTGCGCGGCAAACCAGCATCGGCAATCGCCCCCAACACCGGCGCCAGCGCGGCCGCCGCGAGCTGCGCGGCGCCGGTCGCATAGGCCCATAGCGACTGGGCGTGCGCCGGATCGTCCATGAACCCATTCACGAAATAGGGCGCGAACAGGAAGGTGACGACCAGCGTGTAGTAGGGCTGGGTAGCCCAATCGAATAGGGCCCATCCGATCAGTCCGCGCTTGCGAGCCGGCTTCGCGGCATTAGGCAAGCTTTGCGGCATCGAGCACGATCAAATGGTTCGGGAGTTCATCCTCCCCGAGCGGCCCTGGCGGGAAGTGCTCGGCGAGTATCTTGCCTGCCGTCCCGATGGCATCGACAAACCCTTGCACGCGGTCGCCCCTGCCGATGTCCGCCGTAAGCTTGTCGATGAGATCGTCCCAGACGCGGTGCTGGACTTTTTCGTAGATGCCGCTATCGGCGATCACCTCGGCGAAGCGTTCTGCGACCGATACGTAAATGAGCACGCCCGTGCGACCCTTCGTGGTGTGCAGATCCTGCGCCAGGAACTGTTCGATGGCCCGCAGATGCGCGCGCGATTGTTTCAGCCGGCGGGGTGCGATTGCGACGCGCAGCGGCCGCCATTGCGCGGCGAGGACCCCGAGCGCGAAGACGCCGAGCTGGATCAGATAGACATACTCGATCGGCCATTTGGTGAGGTGGATCAGCGGCAGCGGCACGAACAGTGCGATCAACGCCATGCACAGCAGCGCGTAGAAGTAGTACCCGGACGAAGACGGGGCTACGACCACGACGATCTCGCCGCTGGTCGTCTTTTCGGCGCTGGTGATCGCATCGGCAATCAGAACATGTTCCTCGCGGGTGAAAGGCTTCATCGTTCAAAGTCTTCCTAGAGGAGGCACCGGAACGCGCCCGCGCACACTATGGCGATAATGATCGGCTTTGGAACCGGCAATGTGAGACACGCCTTGCGCCTCTACCAGCTTCCGGAGGAGCCGCCGCCGCCGAAACTGCCGCCGCCTCCGGAGAATCCGCCGCCGCCGCCGCCGCCGCTCCAACCACCGCCGCCGCCGCCCCAGCTCGAGCGCCCGCCGCGCCCCGTGCCCGGCGTGACCACGGCGCCTTTGCTCGACAGGTACATGATCAGAATGAAAATCGTGATGAAGAACAGGACCGTGAACCAGTCGATCGGTGCCTGATCCGCATCGCGGCGGACACTTGCGCGCCGTTCGAGTTCGGCCACATCGCCTGTCAGCGCGAGTTCGATGTTCTCCACACCGTCCTTGATGCCGCCGGAAAAGTCGCCGCTCCGGAACCTTGGCAGAATTGCATTGTCGATGATGATCCGCGACAGAGCGTCGGTGAGGATGGGTTCGAGCCCATAGCCCACTTCGATCCTAACCTTGCGTTCGTTCGGAGCGACGATGAGCAAAACGCCGTTGTTCAGTTCCTTGGTGCCAATGCCCCAATGGCGGCCCAGCCGGTAGCCGTAGTCCTCGATTGTGTAGCCCTGCAAAGAGGGCAGCGTGACCACCACGACCTGATCCGAGCTCTTTTCCTCGAGCTGCTTCAGACTCTGGGCGAGGTCCCGCTTATCCTCGGGGCTCAAGAGGTTGGCGTCGTCGACCACTCGCCCCGTAAGCGCAGGAAAGGTCGGGTCGGCCAGCGCCGGGCGCGGCCCGGCGGCAAGACAGACGAGGGCGGCCAGGAGGCAGAGCAGACCGCCTAGGCTCACTCTGCGCTGGAAGGATGCAGCCATGGAGACCCCGGTTGGCGAGACCTTCGGAAAGGACCGCTAGAACTCCACCTTGGGGGCCTTGGTCGTCTCCTCGGCAACAGAGAAGTTCTGCATCGGCTTCAGATCCGAATACAGGACCATGTGCCAAATCCGGCCCGGGAAGGTCCGCAATTCGGTGTTGTAGTCCTGAACCGCCGCGATGTAGTCGCGACGAGCGATGGCGATCCTGTTCTCGGTGCCCTCGAGTTGCGATTGAAGCGCGAGGAAGTTCTGGTTGGATTTGAGATCCGGATAGCGCTCCACGACGACGAGCAAGCGGCCCAGAGCGCCGGAAAGAGAATTCTGCGCATCCTGAAACTTGTCGAAGGCCTCCTTGTTCGTGAGGATGTCCTTCGGGATTTGCATCTGGGTGGCCTTCGCCCGGGCCTCGACCACGTCCGTCAGCACTTTGCTTTCCTGATCGGCGAAGCCCTTCACGGTCTTCACCAGATTGGGGATGAGATCGGACCGGCGCTGATATTGATTCAGCACCTCGCTCCACGCCGCCTTCGCCCGTTCGTCGAGCGTCGGGATGGTGTTGATCCCGCAACCGGCCAGCAACACCGACAGAAGCATCACGACACTGGCGCGGCCAGCCATGCCGCCCCACAACCTCGCCAAGACCTGCATGGCGTCTCCCCTCCTCACGCGAGCCGAAGCCCTTCTCAACTCAAGGCTTCGTCTAGTTATAGCCTACGCCGTTGACAAGCGGTACCGCGCGGAAGATCGCGACTTACGGCGCATTTGGACCCGCTTTGGTGTTGCGCGAATGAGACAGCCGCGAACTTTCTCGATGCCGCGACGGGGTCTGCGTCAGACTCCCTCTTCCCTTCCAGCGCCTGAGGCACCAACTAAGTGCGGGCCACGGCAGTACTTTTTCCACAGGGGGCGGGACGGCCACGCGCCGGTGTAAGTCTCGGTGGCCGTTAGTCAATCCGAAGGCTTTGCTAGTCAAAGTTGGAGGCCTCTTTTAGGCTGATTCGTGAGTCGTTTTGGGGGCTCTTATGAGCACAGTCGCGGTGTTGCGTTGGCGTAAGACCTGGACCAGATGGGCGGGCGCCGATATGCAAACCCTTTTTCGAATTTCGACCTTTGCCAGCGCTGCGGTGCTCGCGGCGGCCCTTTGGGCTGCGCCTGCCGTAGCCGAGGACGATTCCGTGGGCACAAGCCCCGACGATCCGATGACGATCATCATCTCGTTGCCCAACCAGAAGGCCCACATCTATCGCGGCACCTCGCTGATCACGACGACGGCCGTCTCGACCGGAAAGCGGGGTCATTCCACCAAGCCCGGCATTTACAGCATTCTGGAAAAACGCCGCCGCCACTACTCCAATCTCTACGGCGGCGCACCCATGCCGTGGATGCAGCGTCTGACCTGGACCGGGACCGCGCTCCATGCCGGCGTCGTGCCCGGCTACCCGGCCTCTCATGGTTGCGTGCGTCTGCCCTACTCGTTCGCTCCCAAGCTGTTTTCCATGACCGAAGTCGGCGAGCAGGTTGTCGTGGCGCACAGCATGTTGAGCCCGAAGCCGATCACGCACCCCGCCCTGTTTCAACCGCTCCCGCCACCGATGCCGCCAGAACTCGTGACGCAGGAGAACGAGCGCGCCAAACCCATGCGCAAGTCGAGCATTGAGGTGACGCCCGGCAAGACATTCGGCAACCAGGTCATCCTCGCTAAGGCGACGGCCTTGAGACCGAAGCAGACCGGCATGGGCAACGCGTCCGCCAAACTCGCTTTGATCCCCGAAACGACCGGATCGATCACGCCGGCCCAGAGCTTTTCGGGCTCGCTCGACGACACCACGCATCACGCGATCGACCCAGGCGCCGCGCCGTTCATGGGCAGTGGCGCTCATGCCGTTGCAGCAAAGCCCCGTATGAGGTCCGGCACCAGCCCGGTGGCTGCCGAACGATCTGACGACTTCATGAAGCACCAGGATCGCTTGGTGGATCGCAAGGCGCCAAAAGAGCAAGACCGGCTGACCGCAAAAGACGAACTGGCTGCGGAGAACCCAGAGGATGCCGAGTCTTTCGAGGCCGCGTCTCTTACGGAGCCTGCCGAAATTGCTGAGCCGGCCTCATCCGAGATTCTCGATGAGACGCCGGCACTCGACAGCACCGAAGCCGAGAGCGACGCAACCGACACGCCCGGAATTGCCGAAGATGCAGAGCCCGACGCCCAGCCGATCCTGACGGTCTCGGCCGATCCGGTACAGGCAAAGGCGCAGAAGCCCCTCGAAGTCTCTCTTTCGGTGCTCGGCGTGAACGATCATCCACCCGCTCCGTTGGAGCGCCCCTCGGTGATGGTCTCGCACCTCACCGCCGGAATAGCCGCCGCCGCCGTGGAGGCAGCCGAGCCTCTGTCCAAAGAGCCGTTGCGCATCCTCGTCACCCGGCGGACCGAGCGCGACCGTACGGTCGACGTGCAATACATGCTGTCGGATTTGGGTTATCTGGCGCCGCAGAGTTTCGACGGCACGCGCGGTGCGGCCACTGTCCGGGCGCTCAAGACGTTCCAGAAGGACAACGAATTGCCCGAGACGGGCGCGCTTACCGAAGACGTGATCAAGAAGATCTACGAGGTTGCCGGAAAGACGGAGCCGCCGGAGGGTCAACTCTTCGTGCGCCAGAAATTCGCAAGCGTCTTTTCGGCGCCCGTGAGCATCGCCGACCCGGACAAGCCCCTCGGCACGCATCTGTTCACGGTCATGCATTTCGCCCCCGGCGCCACCGAGGCCAACTGGACGGCCATCAGCCTGAACGACAAGGAAACCGCCGAGTCCGTTCTCAACCGGATCGAGATTCCCGACGACGTCCGGCAGAAGATTTCTGAGCGCCTGACGCCGGGCTCGTCGTTGATCGTGGCCGACACCGCGATCAATTCGGCCGCGCTGCCAAAGGGTGCGGACTTCCTCGTGTGGGACAACAGCAAGGGGGCGGCGGTGCAGCGCGCAAGCGTTTCACCCCAACCGAGCCAGCGCGCCTCGACCCAGCGCCGCGCCGCGCCGTCCTATGCGCGCCAGCGGAACGCCCGCCAGCGCTATTCACGGCAGTCGTCCCAGCGCCGCGGGTTCTTCCCTTTCTAGCCTTTCGGCACGGCAGACTCACTGGCTGAGCCGCTCCGGCGCAGCTCAGAGCGACTCCCATTGGGTGACGCCGTCCTGGTGTTGGAGCAGTCCGAGTTCGCCAGGCGCAAGTGCCGGAACCAGCCCGGCGCGGTACGCCAAGGCCGTGAGCAGCGCCTGATCTCTGCGATGATTAGCCCGATCGGCGCCGGCGGGAGCGATGCACTGTTGGATCGAGGCGTAGTGCGCCCAATCCTCAAGGAGCTGGCGAGCCTTGGCGTTCCGCAAATAGAACGCCACCGTACCAGCTTGCAATGTCCAAGCCTTGTATTTCCAGTCGTGAGGCAATTGGAAAAAATCGAGCATAGACGGATGAACCCAATCGCCGAAATACCAATAGCCGATCGGTGAGTAAAAGCCGTTGTACAGCGCCGCATGCCGAAGGCGCGTCAACTTTTCGGTGACGATGGTGCCGGCGTCCAACCAGCAAACGATGTTGTCCGGCCGCTCCTGGGCCACCTCCCGGACGATGGCCGGCTTCCACGCGAATTCGCCCGCGTTGGTGGAGATGTCGAAGAACGCGGGATAGCGCTCGAAATCGAAACGTCGCAGCGGAAAGTGCGCTTCGATCCGGCGGCAAATGTCATCGTCCAGGCCGAGGTCGTAGACGATTACCTCCGTCCCTGGCTCATGCTTCTGAATGCTCCGAAGAAATCTGAGCAGCGGCGCGGCATGGTTCTGGCTTGCGCCGGTTACGATCGTGAACGGAGGGACTGGTTTCCGGCGTCTCGCATATTCGTAGCGAACGCGATTGACCACGACTCGAGCCCAGTGATCGCTCGACCGCATGGGAATCCAACGTTCATCGTTCATGGTCCGATCCGCGAACGGTATTTTCGTGTAAGTGCGCCGGGACGCCTTGTTGGCGCGTCGGAGAATCGCGATGCTTTCGGCGATCCTCTGCTTCTCCGAGGGCTGGCGCCGGAATTCGTAACCCGCTTCCGCCAGCGTGTCGGCGTCCACATCGCGCAGGACCGCGATACTTTCGGCAAGGCGTTGCTGTTGCGAGGGGTTGCGGCGGAGTTCGTATCCGGCACTGGCGAACAGATCGACGTCCGCGTCGCGCAGGAACCTGACGCTCTCCGAGATCCGCTGCTTTTGCGACGGCTTGCGCCGGAGTTCGTACCCGGCCGCCGACAAGACCTCTCCGTCCACGCGGCGCAGCACGTCGATCGCCGCGGCGATGCGTTGACTTTCAGGGAGACGATCCCGGGGCTCATGTGCGGCTGTGAGCCGTGCATTCTTGTCCGCCTCGCGCAACACCTTGATGCTCTCGGCGAGGCGTTGCCTCTCCGAAGGGGCGCGCCGAAGCTCGTATCCGGCGGCGTTCACTAGTCCCTTGATGAGGGATTTGAGTCCCATGCTGCTTTCCCACAGACCGCCCGCCGCTCTCGACAACGGATGCGCGTTCTCGACCTCCGCCCCTCTCCTGGACGTTTCACATCAATTAGTTTGGCTTGCCGATGAGTGGTTCAGGATGACGAGCGACGGAGCGCCAGGATATCAACTAGAGGTTCGCCTTGAGTCAACCGCCGCCGCCCTTGGGCTGCCTTCGACACGAGGAACGCGGCCAAGGACCCGCCTCTGGGCTGTCCTCAAGGCCGCTCACGCGATCCCGCTTGGACGAACCCGTCGTCCCTCGGCTCCCATTAGCCAAACGCGAAATCTGCCGGCCGCTCAACATGTCGGAAATTTTGGAGCGGGCGATGGGATTCGAACCCACGACCCCAACCTTGGCAAGGTTGTGCTCTACCCCTGAGCTACACCCGCACTCCAAACCACCGGTCAGCCTTGAATTTCAAGTCCGTGGGTGGTCATTTGCCACACAAGTCGCCTTGTAGTGGATCGCGCCGGAACTGTCTACTCGGACCCGCAGCGCCACGGCCAGAACAGAGTTACGCCCCTGCCGAGGGGCCCCAATTAAAGGAACCCCGCACCAAACGCAATGGAATTAGCACGCACCAAACTCTTTGCCCGTCTCGAGGAACTGGGAATCGCCTCCGACACGGTGGAACACGAAGCCCTGTTCACGGTCGAGCAGTCCCAGGCCTTGCGCGGCCGGATCCCGGGCGCCCACACCAAGAACCTCTTCCTGAGGGACAAGGATGACCGGCTCGTCCTAGTCGTGGCCAAGGAAGACACCAAGGTCGACCTCAAGGCGTTGGCCAAGGGGCTTGGCCTAGGGCGCTTCAGCTTCGGCAAGCCAGAACAGATGATGGCGGTCCTCGGGGTCGAGCCGGGCTCGGTGACGGCACTCGCTTTGATCCATGAGGGGTCGCGCGCGCTTGCCGCGGTGGTGGTGGACGCGGCGCTAATGGACTTTTCCGAAGTGAACTGTCATCCGCTGGTCAACCGCGCGACGACACGCCTTGCGACCGAAGACTTGCTGCGGTTCATGCGGGCTTGCGGACACGAGCCTCTAATCCTGCCGCTATCGTGAGGTTCGACTCTCGCGCGGCTTCCAACCATTGCCACACCAAGGTTGCCAAACGAGCCACGACGGCCCATCCTTTCGATCAAGCGCGGCAATCGCGATTGCGGCCCCGAAGAGCAGCCCACGGATTCAAGAATGAGCATTGAGACCCCGATCCTCGGCGCGGGCGGCGAGGATACGCCCGGTACCGAAACCATCAAGAACACCACGACGCAGGACTTCGTGCGCGACGTGGTCGAGGCTTCGCAGGAGCGGCCCGTACTGGTCGACTTCTGGGCGCCCTGGTGCGGCCCCTGCAAGCAGTTGACGCCGGTCCTCGAGAAGGCCGTCCGTGCGGCCAAGGGCGCCGTCCGTCTGGTGAAGATGAATATCGACGACTATCCCGAGATTCCCGGTCAGATGGGCGTGCAGTCGATCCCTGCCGTGTTCGCCTTCAAGGACGGGCGTCCCGTGGATGGCTTCATGGGTGCTCTGCCCGAGTCGCAAATTGCCGCGTTCATCGCGCGTCTCGTGGGCGAGACGGCAGGCGCGTCCGCCGATCTGGAAGCGGCCGAGGCGGCCCTGGCGGCCGGAGACGTCAATACGGCCGCACAGGTCTTCGGCGAGATCCTCCAAGAAGATTCGGAAAACATGGAGGCGCTCGCAGGTCTGACGAAATGCTACATCAAGACCGGTGATCTCGACCGCGCCGAGCAGACGCTCGCCCTCGCACCGCCGGACAAGACCGACAGCGCGCCGGTCGCCAGCGCCCGCGCCGCCCTCGACCTGGCGCGCAAGGCTGGCGACGCCGGCGATGTGGACGCGTTACGTGCGACGTTGGCCCAGAACCCCGACGATCCCCAGACCCGGTTCGATCTCGCGCTGGCTCTGAATGCATCGGGCGACCGCACTGGCGCTCTCGATGCTCTACTCGCGATCGTTGCCAAGAACCGGACTTGGAACGACGACGCGGCCCGCAAGCAGCTCGTTCAGTTCTTCGAAGCCTGGGGCGCGGCCGACCCGGCGACCGCGTCGGGGAGACAACGCCTTTCGTCCTTGCTTTTCGCCTGACCGCCGTGATGAGGCGCCATTCGTGACCAGCCGCTACAACAGCCCCAGCGATCTTCCATCCACACTGCCCGTCTTTCCGTTGCGCGGTGCAATTCTGCTCCCACGCGCGTCGTTAACCCTCAACGTATTCGAGCCGCGTTACATTACGCTCGTCGATCACGCTCTCGCCAATGACCGTCTCGTCGGCGTGGTCCAGCCTGCGGCGGACACCGGCTCGGCCGAGTCTCCGCAAGGAAAGAACTTTCCGGTCCGAAAGGTGGGCTGCGCTGGCCGCATCACCGCCTTCAACGAAACCGAGGACAGGCCTCTCGTGATTTCACTCGCCGGGATTGCACGCTTTGCGCTCGGCGGCGAGATCGCCTCCGACGCGCCATTTCGGACATTCACCGCGGATTTTACACCGTATACAGATGATTTTATCAGCGATCTCGGCGAAGACGACGTGGATCGCGTTCGTCTTCTTGAGACGCTGCGGCGATATCTCGATGCCAACGGTCTGAATGCCGACTGGGAACGGATCAACGCAGCCGCAAACGAGCAGCTGATCAATACGCTGTCGATCCTGTGCCCCTATGGCGCCGAGGAGAAGCAGGCGCTACTCGAGGCGGGCAGCCTCAGCGATCGGGCCGATGCGCTGGTCGCGCTTGCGGAGATGGAACTAGCGGCGCGGGACGACAATTCAGGAACATCGCTACAATGACCGAGCCGACAGAGAAGCCGAATCCAGAAGCAGGGAGTGTAGATCCGAAGCTTTTGGAAATTTTGGTCTGCCCACTGACGAAAACGACTTTGGAATACGATGAATCGCGCCAGGAACTGATCAGCCGCGCGGCGGGGCTCGCCTTTCCGATCCGGGACGGCATTCCGATCATGCTGCCCGAGGAGGCCCGCAAGCTGGACGAATCTTAGGGCGATTATTCGCGCGGCAGCGAGCCTATTTAATCTGTATTCGGCATAAGGTCTTTACCTCATCCGGTGACGTTCCCCCCTCGCGATAGGCGCGGATGGACCGTGCATCGTCGCGCTTGGCGAGTCTCCTACCCGCTTCGTCCCGGACGAGTTCATGGTGAAACCAGACCGGCACAGGCAATTCGAGCAACGCTTGAAGAAGCCGGTGGATGGGCGTGGACTCCAACAGATCTCGCCCCCGAACGACGTGCGTTACTCCTTGTGCCGCATCGTCCACCACGACCGACAGATGATAGGCCGCCGTGCCGATATCCTTGCGCGCCAAGACCACGTCGCCGATCTCGTTCCTCATGGCCGCCGGATCGGCCACGTGGCGTCCGGGGTGGATGGGGCCAGTCTCGTGCCAGGCTAACGTCTCCCCCTCGAGAAGTCCGAGCGCGCGATCCATGTCGAGGCGGATCGCGTCACCGGGTCCGGCTTCGTCCATGGCGCGGCCGCGGCACGTACCGGGATAGACCGTGGCTCCGGCGTCGCCGGACATCGCTCCTTCCTGAGGCGCCGCCAACGCGGCGCGAATATCGGCGCGCGTACAGCGGCACGGATAGATCACGCCGAGCCGGCCGAGGCGTTCCAAGGCTTGCTCGTAAGCGGCGTGCCGTTCGGACTGCCGCATGACGGGTTCGGGCCAGGACAGCCCAAGCCATGCCAGGTCGTCGAAGATTGCGGTCTCGAATTCCGGGCGGACGCGTGTCGTATCGGTGTCTTCGATACGCAGCAGGCAGGCGCCGCCGGCTACGGAAGCTGCCTCCCATGCCGTCAGCGCGGAATAGGCGTGGCCGAGATGCAGCAGACCGGTCGGCGAGGGCGCGAACCGTGTCACGAAGCCATTGGCTGACTTGGGGTCAACCGCCACGCCGCTAGAGGGCCTCGCCCTTCAGAAGGCGCGGAACATCGCCGGTTGCACCCGATGCCTCACGCACGAGGAAGCGCTTCAGGCCAGGCGCGCGGTCGACAAGACCCATGCCGAGATCGCGAATCGCGCGCAACGGCGCATTGTCATTGGAGAAGAGGCGGTTCATTCCGTCCATCGCGGCGCCAGAAAAGGCGCTGTCGAAGCGCCGCCAGCGCTGATAGCGCTCGAGCGCCGTGGCCGAACCGATATCGAGGCCGAGACGAGCCGTCTCGGTGACGGTCTCCACCAAGGCGGCCACGTCGCGGAACCCGATATTGAGACCCTGGCCCGCCAGCGGATGCACCACATGGGCCGCATCGCCCACCAAGGCCAGGCGCTCTCCGACAAAGGCGCGGGCCATCTGAAACGAGAGCGGAAAGGTCCGCGCGGGGCCCTCGAGGGAAATCTCGCCAAGGCGGTGTCCGAACCGGCGG
The DNA here is from genome assembly GCA_020637815.1 of Hyphomicrobiaceae bacterium. GTDB lineage: Bacteria > Pseudomonadota > Alphaproteobacteria > Rhizobiales > Methyloligellaceae > Methyloceanibacter. The sequence goes on from JACKJS010000002.1 coordinate 45,503, forward strand.
CCGAGCGCGGCGAGAAACACGTCCGGAGCGCCATTCACCAAGTCTTGCGCCTTGTCCGCTTCCTCGGTCCAGACGATCGAGGACCGGTTGCCCGTGAGCGGCAGAATGGCGAAGGGGCCGGATGGGAGGAAATGCTGAACGGCGCGGCCATGATGGGGACGCTTGTGAGCGACCGTGGCGACGATGCCCATTTGGTCGTAGGACCAGCCGATGCAGCGGATTCCAGCCTGGTCGCGCAGGCGGGACTTCTTGCCGTCGGCAGCCACGAGAAGTGCGGCGCGCAGAGTCCGGCCGCTCGCGAGACGGACATCGGTGCCAAAGGCATCTGTTCCGAAGGTTTCGACACTATCCGGTGCGATCAGCTCGATCGTAGGCGCCGTGATGACGGCGTCCCCGATGGCTTCGAGGAGCGCGCTGGCCTCGACCAGCCAAGCATGGGCCTCTCCATCGGCGACGTCCTCGGCGAACCCAAGAAGATGCGGGCGGAGCGCCGCGTTCAAAGGACTGTCCGTGACTTCAATGGACGTCATCGGCTGAGCGCCGGGCTCTAGGCGAGGCCACAACCCAATCGCGTCGAGCAGGTTCTTCGACGACGGCGAGAGCGCGAGCCCTCGGCCATCGCGCGCCCGGGGGGCGCTCTGGGGCGCAGCGTCCACCAGCGTCACCCCGCAGGTCTTCGGTGCCAGCTTGGCCAGCGCCAGCGCCAGCGTTCCTCCGGCGAACCCGCCGCCGGCGACAACGATGCGGAAGCCGCTTCTTGGATTTGGCATCTGCGACACAGCCTCTCTATAGGCGAGCGGCCGGACCCGCGCCACTACTCGCGTTCGCGCCGCGCACTGCCAGCACTAACCGCACCGTCTTCCCGAATTGGCCGCAAAGCTGCTATGGGCTTGGTCAGCGCGGACATCGCCCAATCCGGCACCGTAGACACGACGATAGACCAAGGCACCGTCCATGAGCACAGCCGTCGAGCAACTTCTGTCGATCCTCGACCTCGAACCCTTGGAGCACGATCTCTACAGGGGCCTCAGCCCGCAAGTGGGGTGGCAACGGGTATTCGGCGGTCAGGTCATCGGCCAAGCCCTCGTTGCGGCCCAGCGGACCGTGGAAGGCCGGGCCGCCCATTCGCTCCATGCCTATTTTTTATGCGCGGGCGATCCCGCCGTCCCGATCATCTACGAGGTGGATCGGATCCGGGACGGAAAAAGCTTCTCGACCCGCCGCGTCGTGGCAATTCAGCATGGCCGGGCCATTTTCTCGATGGGCGCCTCCTTTCACCGCGAGGAGCCGGGACTTTCGCATCAGATGGCGATGCCCGACGTACCTCAGCCGGATGAAGTCCCAAGCGAAGCGGCGCTTACCGAAACGCTGATCGACCGGCTGCCCCCGCAGGTCAAAGCCTATTGGCAGGCCGAGCGGCCAATCGAAATGCGGCCTGTCGATTTGTCCCGCTACCTGTCGCCCAAGAAGAGAGAGCCCAGCCAGATGATCTGGATCAGGGCAAATGGCGTGCTCGCCGGCGACCAGGCCCTGCACCAATGCGTGCTCGCTTATGCTTCGGACTTCACCCTGCTGGACACGGCTCTAGTCGCTCATGGCCGCTTCGTGTTCGACCCGACCTTGATGTTGGCCAGTCTCGACCACGCTCTGTGGTTCCACCAACCGTTCCGGGCCGACGAGTGGCTCCTATATGTCCAAGACAGCCCGATTTCGGGGTCCGCAAGAGCCTTCTGCCGCGGAACCTTCTTCACCCGCGACGGGCGCCTCGTCGCTTCGACGGCCCAGGAAGGGCTCGTCCGCGAACGCTCCGACAGGATTTAGCCCTATCCGCGAGCAACGCGAATTGCTTGCCTAATATTTAGGCGAATACCCGTCGCGCAAGCACCGGGCACCGTACCGTCGCGGCGATAAATCTTTCGTAAAAACAATGGTTTGACCCCTTCTTCTCGGAGTTGGCACGCCGCTTGACTCTGTTAACGGGTTCCAACGGCCGGAACCGAGGCGATCGCCGCCCGGACGGCCGTCAATCGAAGGAGGGCTCAAACAGATGAAGCTGGTGATGGCAATCATCAAGCCATTCAAGCTCGACGAGGTGCGCCAGGCCCTCACCGAGCTTGGACTGCAAGGCATGACCGTTACCGAGGTCAAAGGTTACGGGAGGCAGAAGGGCCATACCGAGATCTATCGCGGCGCCGAATACGCCGTGAACTTCCTACCGAAGATCAAGATCGAGGTCGTGGTGCCCGCCAAGATGGTCGACAGCGCCGTGGACGCGATCGTGGCCGCCGCGAAAACCGGCCAGATCGGCGACGGCAAGATCTTCGTCGTTCCCGTCGAGCAAACGGTGCGCATTCGCACCGGCGAAACCAACGAATCTGCACTTTAGGAGGGGGAAAGTAGAAGATGAGGACCTTTGCCAAATACGCGTTCGGCGTGATGGCCGCGCTAGCCTTGCTGGCGCTGATGCATGTCGACCCGGCAATCGCACGTGGCGCCGCCGAAGCGGCCAGCGCGCCAATTGCCAGCATGCCCGTGGCCACGATGGCCAAATCCGAAGCGGCCGACGTCCAAGCGGGTGCATTCCAACTGGCCCAGGCGGAAGAAGCTCCGGCCGAAGAACCACTTGCCACCGAGGGCGAGGGCGAAGAACCCCCCGCCAAACTCGACACGGGCGATACGGCCTGGATGCTCACATCCACCGTTCTCGTGCTGATGATGGCCATTCCAGGCCTCGCGCTCTTCTATGGCGGCATGGTCCGCAAGAAGGGCGTGCTAGCGGTGCTGATGCAGTGCTTCGCGATCGTTTGCTTACTGTCGGTCGCGTGGTTCGTCGTCGGCTATTCGCTGGCCTTTACCAACGGCGGATCGCTTAACGCCTATATCGGCGGCCTGTCGAAGATGTTCCTCAATGGGGTGGGCGTCGAGTCGTTGAACGGCACGATCCCCGAGACGGTGTTCTTCACCTTCCAGATGACGTTCTTCGCCATCACGCCGGCTCTGATCGTGGGTGCCTTCGCAGACCGCATGAAGTTCTCCGCCGTATGCATCTTCATGGTACTTTGGGCGCTGATCGTCTACGCCCCGGTCTGTCACTGGGTCTGGGGCGGCGGCTTCCTTTCGGAAGCCGGCGTTCTCGACTTCGCCGGCGGTACGGTGGTGCATATCAACGCCGGCGTCGCCGGTCTCGTGACCTGCCTCTTCCTCGGCAAACGTGTCGGGTACGGCACCGAAAACATGGCGCCGCATAACCTGGTGCTCAGCCTGATCGGCGCTTCGCTGCTGTGGGTCGGCTGGTTCGGCTTCAACGTCGGTTCGGCTCTCGGCGCCAGTGCAGGTGCCGGCATGGTCATGGTCACCACACAGGTCGCGACAGCGGCCGCGGCGCTGTCGTGGATGTTCATCGAGTGGATCGTCCACAAGAGGCCGTCGGTACTGGGCATCATCTCCGGCGCGATTGCCGGCTTGGTGGCCATCACCCCGGCTTGCGGCTTCGTCGACGGCATGGGAGCGCTCTGGATCGGTATCGCTGCCGGTCTGATCTGCTTCTTCATGTCCACGACGGTGAAGAAAGCGCTTGGCTACGACGACTCGCTCGACGTCTGGGGCATCCACGGCGTCGGCGGCATCGTCGGTGCGCTCCTCACGGGCGTATTCGCCGTCGAAGCCATTGGCGGCACGCCTGGCCTGATCGAAGGCAATGCTGCCCAGGTCCTGACACAGCTGTGGGGCATCGTTGCCACCATCGTGTGGTGCGGGATCGCGACCATCGTGATCCTAATCGTCACCAACATCCTCGTTGGTGTCCGGGTGAGCCAGCCCGTCGAGATCGAAGGGCTGGACATCAACCTCCATGGCGAGGTGGTCCAATAGACCTTCGCGCAGCAACCAAGAGGGACAAGAACGTAGGAGAATTCGAGCTAGGTCTCCTCCTCCCTTGACTTCTAGCTCTACCTAAGACCCCGGCGTTGCGAACGCCGGGGTCTTTTTCCGTGCCGTTGGCGCAACGCGGACCGCGCCGCGGACCGCGTTACGCACCATTGCTGCGCCGCCCGTCTTGGCCTAACACCCAACGCCATGTCCGATCCTCGACCCGACAGCGGGACCGCGCTCGACGGTTTGATCCGCTCACCCTTCGCGCGCCTGAACGCGCTTCTCGAAGAGACGCCGCCCGGCGCCGAGCCCTTGAACTTTTCGCTCGGCGAACCGCACACCGTGCTGCCGCCTTTCGTGCAGCCCGTTCTCGAAGAGCACTTGCCGGCATTCGGCAAATATCCGCCGATCCGCGGCATTCCCGCACTCCGCCAGGCGATCAGCGGCTGGATGGCGCGGCGCTATCCGGCGCTTGAGGGGACCGTCGATCCGGAAACGCACGTCCTACCGCTGAACGGCTCGCGCGAGGGCTTGTTCTCCGCGATCTTTCCGGCGCGCGCGCGGAAATCCCACGTCGCCGATCCTGTCGTCCTCATTCCGAACCCGTTCTATCAAGTCTACGCAGCGGCGGCGGCGGTCGCAGGAACCGAGCCGGTGTTCTTGCCCTCCGGCCCGCAATCGGGATTCCTGCCCGATCTCGGCGCGATAGACGAGGCGATCCTCGGCCGGACGGTTGCGCTCTATCTCTGCTCGCCGTCCAATCCGGAGGGTGCAGTCGCCTCGCGGGACTATCTCGCACGCGCGATCGCCCTCGCGCACCGCCACGACTTCCTGCTCTTCGCCGACGAGTGCTATTCGGAAATCTACTGCGATGCGGCGCCCCCTGGGGCTCTCGACGTCGCGCACGAGCGCACGGGCAGCCTTGCAAATGTCTTGTCGTTTCAGTCCCTGTCCAAGAGGTCTGGCCTGCCGGGTCTGCGATCCGGCTTCATTGCCGGCGATCCAGCCTTCATCGAGGCGTATTTCCGCTTCCGGAACGTGGCCTGCCCGCAAGTTCCGGTGCCAATCCAGCACGTGTCGACAGCCGCCTGGGCCGACGAGGCTCACGTGGAGGCCGGACGCGCCTTCTACCGCGCCAATTTCGAGGCAGCCGATTCGATCCTCCAAGGCCGCTACGGCTACGCCCAGCCGCCCGGCGGCTTCTTTCTTTGGCTGAATATGGCCGATTTCGGCGGCGGCGAAGCAGCGGCGAAAACCCTTTGGAAAGGGTGTGGTGTCAAAGTCCTTCCAGGGACTTATCTCACGAAGCCGCAGAGCCGCCAGGCCAATCCGGGCCTGGACTTCATCCGGCTTGCGCTCGTGCACGACGAGGAGACAACGCGCGAGGGCCTCGCGCGAATCGTCGCCACATTGGGTTAGAGGGATGGCACCGATAGGCAGATCGACGACACGACGGCGGCTTCTTCCCAGCGCCGTGGAGAACGGATTGCGCCGTCTGGTGTTCGGCACCTACGGATTCGTCCTGATCGCGGGCGCCTGTGCCGTGTGGGGAAGCCTTGCCACTTGGTCGGTTCACGATCCAAGCCTCAACAACGCGACGCCGGTCGTTCCGCGCAATCTGCTCGGCGATTGGGGCGCCGTGATCGCCGATCTCGGCATCCAGTCGCTGGGTCTTGCCGCGATCTTTCTATTCCTGCCGCTGGCGGTCTGGGGCTGGTACCTCGTCGCCAATACGGTTCCCAACAAGATCAAGTACCGCCTTCTCGCCTGGCCGTTCTCGGCACTCCTGCTGGCAGCAGCCTTCGCCGGACTGCCTCAGCCCAAGAGCTGGCCGCTGCTGAACGGGCTCGGCGGCATTCTCGGCGACTTCATCATGGCGGGCGCGCATGTCATCGGCCCGTTTCTGCCCGAATCGGCGGTCTCGTTCGTCGCAGGTCTCGCGTTCCTGATCGCCGGATTCGCTCTGCTGTTCTTCGCCTGCGGCACCAGCGCCTCGAAGCTCATCGCGCTCTGGGCGCCACGCGCCAGCGCCGCCGAAGAATGGGCCAATGCCTGGCTCGGCGCAGGCATGCACGTTGTCATCGACGGTTTCGCGCGCACGCGCCGTCTCTTCCGCCGCAAGCCGAAGGCCGGCACAATCGCGGAGGAGGACTTCGAGGCCGATGACGATGAGGACCTCGAGGCCGACGAGCCGCAGGATGTTCGTCGGGACGAGCCGAAGCGCCTGACCTACGACGATGGCCGGATCGAACCGTCGTTCGGTCCCGCGCCGCTTGTCGAGGATCGGTACGGCGACGAGCGGTATCCCGACGAAGGCGAGAGCGACAATGACGGCGAGGCGGCACCTGACTATCGCATCACCCGCCTCGAACAGGAAAGCAGCAAGCCCGCACGCAAGCAGACGCGCGTGGCCGCGCGCCCCAGCGGCGCCCCCTTCGATCCGCCGTCGCTCAAGCTGTTGCAGCCCAAGCCCCGCGCGACCCGCGGCAGCGGCATCAGCGACGAGGTTCTCCAGGAGAACGCGCGCGAGCTCGAAGGCGTGCTGCAGGATTTCGGCGTCAAGGGCGAGATCACCAATGTGCGTCCAGGCCCGGTCGTCACGCTCTACGAGCTCGAGCCCGCGCCCGGAACCAAGTCTTCGCGCGTGATCGGCCTTGCGGACGACATCGCCCGCTCCATGAGCGCCATCGCCGCCCGCGTGGCCGTGGTGCCCGGACGGAACGCGATCGGCATCGAACTCCCGAACGAGCGGCGCGAAATGGTCGTGCTGCGGGAACTGTTGGAGTCGCCCGACTTCCAGCAAGCGGATGCGCGCCTTGCTTTGTCGCTTGGAAAGACGATCGGCGGCGAACCGATGGTCGCCGACCTTTCGCGCATGCCGCATCTTTTGATCGCGGGCACCACCGGCTCGGGCAAGTCCGTCGGCATCAACACCATGATCCTGTCGCTGCTCTACCGGATGTCGCCGGAGCAGTGCAAATTCATCATGATCGACCCCAAGATGCTGGAATTGTCCGTCTATGACGGCATCCCGCACCTCCTGGCGCCCGTTGTGACGGACCCGAAAAAAGCAGTGGTCGCACTCAAATGGACCGTTCGCGAGATGGAGGAGCGCTACAAGCGCATGTCTAAACTCGGCGTCCGCGACATCAAGGGCTACAACGCGCGAATCGCACAGGCCGAAGCCAAGGGCGAAACGCTGACCCGCACGGTGCAGACCGGCTTTGATCGCGAAACCGGCCAGGCCATCTACGAACAAGAAGAGATGGATTACGAGGCGATGCCGTACATCGTCGTCATCGTCGACGAGATGGCGGACCTGATGATGGTCGCGGGCAAGGACATCGAGGCCGCAGTCCAGCGCCTGGCGCAGATGGCGCGCGCCGCTGGTATTCACCTGATCACCGCGACCCAGCGGCCGAGCGTCGACGTCATCACCGGCACGATCAAGGCGAATTTCCCGACTCGGATCAGCTTCATGGTTACCTCCAAGATCGACAGCCGCACGATCCTCGGCGAGCAAGGCGCCGAACAACTGCTCGGACAGGGCGACATGCTCTATATGGCCGGAGGCGGCCGCATCATCCGCGTGCACGGCCCGTTCGTTTCGGACGACGAGGTGGAAAAAGTGGTCCGGCATCTCAAGAGGCAAGGCGTTCCCGCCTATCTCGACGCGATCACTGAGGACGACGGCATCGACGATTCGGGCGGTGACGCCGCCCCAGAATATGGCGATGGCAGCAACGATCTCTACGATCAGGCTGTGGCGGTGGTGCTACGCGACAAGAAAGTTTCGACCAGCTATATCCAGCGCCGGCTCGGGATCGGTTATAACCGCGCCGCGACCTTGATCGAGCGCATGGAGAAGGAAGGTCTGATCGGTTCCGCCAACCACGCCGGCAAGCGTGAAATTCTGGTCGGGAACGACGACGCAGACGCTCCGTACTAGCCCGTGACAGGCCGTCCCAATGCTGGCCGACGCCTAGAAGTTGACCAGATTTGGCGGAATCATCTATCCGAAGACGTTCGACCAACGTCCTCGCCCGGACGGCCATGACGAGGGGGCTTTATGATTAGAGGCTGCGCCGCACGAGTTGCCGCAAGTTTGCCGCTTGCGCTGGGCTTGACCATGAGCCTGGCCAACGCTCAAGGCTCTTCGACGACCGTGACGAAGACTCCGGCCGCGCCGCAGGCCGCAGCCTCGCAGCCCGCGCCCCAAGGCGCGCTGCGCCCGTCCATCGGCCAGGAAGTCATTCCTGCAGACAATGCCGCGCCAGTCGAGGAAATCGTCCCGCCCAAGGTCGACGAAGGTGCCAGCTGGCAGGTCGCCGTCGAAGCCTCGAAGGGACCGACCCCTCTGATCGGTCCGCAGCAAGCGGATGCGGTCGACAAGATCAACGCCTATTTCAACGGTGTGACCAGCCTCGAGGGCAATTTCGAGCAGACCGATTCGAGCAACAAGCGCTCCAATGGCCGGTTCTACGTCCTACGCCCTGGTAAGATCCGCTTCGACTACGCACCGCCGAATCCGTTGCGCATTATCGCCGACGGCCATTCCCTGGCCATCGAGGATAAGAGCCTGAAAACGGTCGAGAAATATCCGATCAAATCGACACCCTTCCGGCTCCTGCTGGCCAAAAACGTGGATCTGGGGCGCGATGCCAAGATCGTCGGCGTCGAGCGCGACAACAGCGTGCTGGCAATCACACTCGAGGACCGCAATGGCACTGCCGGCCACATCAAGCTATCCTTCGATTCCGGCTCCCAGCTCGAGCTGCGGGAATGGACCATCACCGACGCGCAAGGGCTGACCACGCGAGTTACGGTCGACAATCTCGTCCGGGGACGAAAAAAATCGTCGCGATTCTTCAAATCCGACGACGTGCCGTCTAGTCCATTTCAAGGAATGGGCGGCTAGGTCAATAACTTACTGCCGTACCTTCAACGTATTTACCAGTTATTAAGTTTTCGATCTCCGAAGCATTGAAATTGCGTCGTGGACTGCATAAATCTTGAACAGAAGCGGACCACATCGCTTTCATCGGTAGTGCCCCCCGTCTAGCCGAAGATGTGGTCTGCTCGAGCCGGCTTCCCTCCCGGCTCGCGCGAAGAACGCGCTTAGGCGTCCAACCCCGCGCAGCGGTTGGACGCCTTTTTCTTTATCCCTTCGTCTTTCGGCTCAATTTCCGTGAGCAGGGCCGCCTCCGCCATTGCCTGGATGGCGCAGACGGACTAGCAAACCGATCATGCGATTGCGACTGGCCACATGGAATATCAACTCCGTTCGCTTGCGGCTCGACTTGGTGGAGCGTTTCGTCAGGGCGGAGAACCCCGACATCCTCTGCCTTCAAGAAATCAAGTGTGAAGAGGCGCAATTCCCGCGCGCGGCTTTCGAGGCGATGGGATTCCCCTTTGCGGCGGTGACCGGCCAGAAGGGCTATCACGGCGTCGCGACCCTCTCGAAAGTCCCTCTGGCCGGGGTCGACCGGCTCGACCTTTGCGGCGACAACCACGCACGCCATGTCTCGGTCATGCTGGCGGAGGGGGCATCCATCTCCAAGCCACTGACCCTTCACAATTTTTATGTGCCTGCGGGCGGAGACGTCCCCGATCCCGCCGTGAACGACAAGTTCCGGCACAAGCTCGATTTCTTGGATGCGCTGACCACGTGGTCCGGCGCCCACAAGACGAAATCCAAGAACCGCATGATTCTGGTCGGCGACCTCAACGTGGCGCCACTCGAAGCCGATGTTTGGTCTCACAAGCAGCTCCTCAAAGTGGTCAGCCACACGCCACCGGAGACGGAACGCATGGCACAGGCATTGGCATCGCATGACTGGATCGATGTCATGCGCCAGCATGTACCGCCGGAAGAGAAGCTCTTCACCTGGTGGAGTTACCGCAATCGCGATTGGCGCGTGTCCAATCGCGGCCGGCGGCTGGATCATGTCTGGATGACACCCGCGCTTGACGGAGCGGCCACATCGATGCACGTGCTCGAACAGACACGCGACTGGGAGCGCACCTCCGACCACGTTCCCGTAATCGTCGATCTCGAGATCGACTGAGGTCGGTTCAAGGAACGAGCTTGTAGCCGCCGGTCTCGGTGATCAGGAGTTCCGCCTGGGACGGGTCCTTCTCGATCTTTTGACGCAGACGGTAGATATGGGTCTCGAGCGTATGAGTTGAGACGCCCGCGTTGTATCCCCACACCTCGTGCAGCAACACGTCGCGCGTCACGACCCGCTCGCCGGCGCGGTACAGATATTTGAGAATGGAGGTCTCTTTTTCCGTCAGGCGGATCTTGCCACCGCCCGGGTCCAGAAGCAGCTTCGCGGCGGGTTTGAACGTGTATGGGCCGATGGTGAAGACGGCATCTTCGCTCTGCTCGTGCTGGCGGAGCTGGGCGCGGATGCGCGCCAAGAGAACGCCAAGGCGGAACGGCTTGGTGACATAGTCGTTTGCCCCCGATTCCAGCCCGAGAATGGTGTCCGCATCGGAACTTTGGCCCGTAAGCATGATGACCGGGCCCTTGAAGCCGCTCCGGCGCAGAAGCTTGCAGGCTTCGCGCCCGTCGAGGTCCGGCAACCCCACATCGAGCAAGACGAGATCGACATGGCCGTTCCGGGCATGTTTCAGCCCGTCTTGAGCGGTTGAAGCGAGCTCCGTCTCGAACTCCTCGTGAAGAGACAACTGCTCCCTCAAGGACTCGCGCAACTCATCGTCGTCGTCGATGATGAGAATCGTACGCGCATTGCTCATGGGCCAGTCCTTCCCCGGTATTCAGAGTTGGCAGTTCGGAGGAATGCTCCTCAATAGTGGGTTTTACGAGGGGCGGGGCGAAGCCACAAGCTTATCAATTCCGTGGGGAATACGCGAATGGAGGCTCGCGTGAGAGCGAAAAGACCACTGCCGATTGTCGTCCGGCGCGCGCCAGGCCGTCCGAAGGAAGCCCGCGTCCAGCTCGCGCATGGCGTCCGCCGGGCCGCGCTCGGCCGTGGTGGGCTCAAGGTCCTCAAGCGCGAGGGCGACGGAGCGACGCCCATCGGCTCTTTGCCCGTGCGCGGCGTCCTGTACCGCGCGGACCGGCTGGCCCGGCCGCGGACGGCACTCCCGTTGCGCGCCATCGGCCCCCGCGACGGCTGGTGCGACGACCCAGCCGACCGGAACTACAACCGGCTTGTCCGGCTTCCCTATGGGCGGAGTGCCGAGACCATGATGCGTGGCGACGCGTTCTACGATCTCGTGCTGGTGCTCGGCTACAATGACCGGACACGGGTGCGGGGACGGGGCAGCGCGATCTTCGCCCATCTCGCTCGTCCCGGCTATACGCCGACGGATGGCTGCATCGCCTTCTCGCGGGAAGATATGGCGGCGGTTCTGGCGCAGGTCCGGAAGGGAAGCGCGTTCCTCGTGATCCCTTAGTCCGGCAGAGGCGGGCTCTGCCGATCCTACTCAAGCAGCACGCGCGTCCCGAAGATCGCCGTGCCGACGCGCACATAGGTCGCCCCGAAGGCGATGGCCTGTTCGAAATCGCCGCTCATTCCCATACTGAGCTCTTCGAGCCCGAGTTCGTGCGCGAGTTTTGCAAGAAGCGCGAAATGCATCGCGGGCTCCTCGTCGTGAGGCGGGATGCACATCAGCCCGTCAATGCCGAGGTTGAAGGTCTCCCGGCACAGGGTGACGAACTCGGCGGCATGGTCAGGCGCAATGCCGGCCTTTTGCGGTTCCTCGCCGGTATTGACCTGAACGAACAGTCTGGGCCGCTTGCCGGAGCGCTCGATTTCCTCGGCCAGGGCGCGCGCGAGCTTCGGCCGGTCGAGCGTTTCGATGACATCGAACAGCGCAACAGCTTCCTTGACCTTGTTGGTCTGGAGCGGGCCGATCAGGTGCAGTTCGATGTCCGGATGGAGGGCGCGGAGCGCCGGCCACTTCCCATGAGCCTCCTGGACGCGATTTTCGCCGAAGATGCGCTGCCCGGCCTCGATGGCGTCTTCGATAGCGGCGGCCGGCATCGTCTTGCTCACGGCGATCAGCTTGACCGCATGCAGAGAGCGGCCCGAGGCCTCGCAGGCGAAGGCAATTTCCTGCTCGACGAGGCGCAGGCGCTCGGGGATCTCTGCGGCGGAGTGACTTTCGGGGCTCATGCGGGATACCTGGCGCCCAACTTTAGCGACGGCGTCCGCCGTGGCAACGCGCAATTTCAGCGCGCGCTTGACCGCGTTGGAGATTTGGTTTGGATTGCCGCCGAATCGACAGACGAATGGAGTGAGAATGGCCGCGGATCGTTACGACGCGCCGGCACGCGAAAAGCATTGGCAGAAGGCCTGGGACGACAAGAGTCTGTTCGAGGCGCGCGAAGACGATGCGCGGCCGAAATACTATGTGCTCGAGATGTTTCCGTATCCGTCCGGCCGCATCCATATGGGTCACGTGCGGAACTACACCATGGGCGACGTGGTGGCCCGCTTCATGCGCGCGCGCGGCTACAACGTGTTGCATCCCATGGGCTGGGACGCGTTCGGCCTGCCAGCGGAGAACGCGGCGATCGAGCGCGGCGTCCATCCGGGACAGTGGACGTACGACAATATCGCCACCATGCGCGGGCAGTTGAAGAGCATGGGCCTGTCGCTCGACTGGTCGCGGGAGATCGCGACCTGCGATCTCGAATACTACCATCAGCAGCAGAAACTCTTCCTCGACATGCTCGCGGCCGGTCTCGTGGACCGCAAAACGCGCAAAGTGAACTGGGACCCGGTGGACAACACCGTGCTCGCCAACGAGCAGGTGATCGACGGCCGGGGCTGGCGCTCCGGCGCCCTTGTCGAGCAGCGCGAGCAGCCCGAATGGGTGTTCAAGATTACCGACTACGCGCAAGATCTGCTGGATGCGCTCGAGACGCTGGAGCGGTGGCCGGAAAAGGTCCGGCTGATGCAGGCGAACTGGATCGGCCGCTCCGAAGGTCTTTTGCTGACGTTCGAGGCGATGCCGGGCGCGGGGCTCGAAGGCTTCGAAACGATCGAGGTGTTCACGACGCGGCCGGACACGCTGTTCGGGGCGGCGTTCGTCGCCATCGCGCCGGATCACGCCTTGGCCCACGCCATCGCCCGGACGAACGAAGAGGCCAAGGCCTTCATCGACGAGTGCCACCGGCACGGGACCAGCGCCGCCGAGATCGAGACCTTGGAGAAGAAAGGCTTCGACACCGGCATGCGCGTGGCGCATCCGACGATCGAGGGCGCCGAGCTGCCGGTCTATATCGCGAACTTCATCCTCATGGAGTACGGCACCGGCGCGATCTTCGGCTGTCCCGCCCACGACCAGCGCGACCTCGAGTTCGCCCGCGCCTACGGCTTGCCCGTGCGGCCCGTAGTGCTGCCAGCGGGCGCGGATCCCGAAGCGTTCGAAATCGGCGAGGAGGCCTATACGGGCGACGGCACGCTTTTCAACTCGGATTTCCTCGACGGGCTCGCCGTCGTCGACGCCAAGAACGGCATGTCGGAACGTCTCGAGGCACGGCAGGTCGGAGGCAAACCGCAAGGCGTGCGCAAGACGCAGTTCCGTCTACGCGACTGGGGCATTTCGCGCCAGCGCTATTGGGGCTGCCCCATCCCCATGATCCATTGCGCGGCGTGCGGGATCGTTCCGGTTCCGGACGCCGATTTGCCCGTGAAGCTCCCCGACGACGTCACGTTCGACGTGCCCGGCAATCCGCTCGACCGTCATCCCACCTGGAAGAATTTGGCCTGCCCCAAATGCGGCGGGCCGGCGCTGCGCGAGACGGACACGATGGACACGTTCGTCGACTCGTCCTGGTATTTCGCGCGGTTCTGCTCGCCGCGGGCGGACGTTCCCACCGACACCAACGCGGTGGGGTACTGGCTGCCGGTCGATCAATATATCGGCGGGGTGGAGCACGCGATCCTGCATCTGCTCTACGCGCGCTTCTTCACGCGCGCCATGCACAGAACGGGACACGTGTCGCTCGACGAGCCGTTCCATGGGCTGTTCACGCAAGGCATGGTGACGCACGAGACCTACAAGGACGAGAACGGGAAGTGGCTGTTCCCGGAAGAGGTCGCGGTGCGCGACGGAACGTCCGTACACGTCTCAACTGGCGCACCGGTGACGGTCGGTGCGGTCGAGTCCATGTCGAAATCGAAGAAGAACGTGGTCGATCCGGACAGCATCATTGGTACCTATGGTGCGGATACCGCGCGGTGGTTCATGCTGTCGGATACGCCGCCCGAGCGCGACATCGAGTGGACCACGGGCGGTGTCGATGGCGCCCACCGCTTCCTTCAGCGGGTCTGGCGGCTGACCGGCGACGCGGCGCAGAAGGGTGCTCCGGCGGGAACGGCTTGCCCGGCCGGCCTGGACGCTCAGGCCGAGACCTTGAGGCGGGCGACCCATAAGGGCATCGCGGGTGTGACGGCGGCCGTCGACCGGCTGAGATTCAACGCGGCCGTTGCGCAGATCTATGAACTGGCAAACGCGCTGTCCGCGGCGCTCCAGATCCCGGATCCCGGGGAGGGGCTGAGATTCGCGATCCGGGAAGCGGCCGAAAGCTTGGTGCGGATTGCCGCCCCGATGGTGCCGCATCTGTCCGAGGAGTGCTGGACAATCCTTGGAAATCAAGGACTTGTCGCCGAGCAAGCCTGGCCCGAGGCGGACCAGTCTCTTCTGACGGAGGATACGGTCACCATCGCCGTTCAGGTCAACGGCAAGAGACGTGGCGAATTGACGATTGCGCGAGACGCCGCGAAAGAAGATATTGAGGCTGCGGCGCTTGCGCTGGACGTGGTCGCGCGCGCCATCGAGGGACGGGATATTCGGAAGATCGTGGTCGTGCCACAGAGGATCGTCAATGTGGTCGCATAGTCGTGCTTTTGCCGTTGTGGTGGTCGCCGCAGCCACCGGGCTGGGCCTGGCGGGCTGTGGCTTTCAGCCGCTTTACGGCTCCAATACGACGACCGCCAGCGGCACGCAGATGTCGGAGGCAATGTCCTCGGTCGACGTCCAGCCGATTCCGGGGCGGGTCGGGCAGAAAGTCCGAAACGAGCTGATCTTCTCCAATACCGGCGGCGGCAATGCAGCTCAGCCCAGATACGAGCTCAAGATAGCCCTACGCGAGCAGGACATTCAGCAGCTTGTGCAAGTCACCGGCAACGCGCAAGGACAGGTCTACCAGCTCACGGCGAGCTATACTCTTGTCGACGTTGCGAGTGGCACCGTGCTGCACCGGGGCAAGGCTGTGTCCCGCGCACCCTATACGCGCTTCCAGGAAGTGTTCGCGAATGTCCGGGCACGGTACGATGCGGAGAACCGTGCCGCCCGCACGATCTCGGAAAGCATCAAGAGCCAGGTCGCGGCCTATCTTGCGACGACTTGAGCCGCTACGGACGCCGCGACGTCCAGAAGACTTCATATCGAAACCTTGCGGGTGATAGCGCCCGATGGTCGCCTATAAAGCCCATACCGTTCAGCGGTTCCTCGATGCGCCCGATCCGGCTTGCCGGGCAGCGCTCGTTTACGGACCCGACGCCGGCCTCGTTTCGGAACGGGCCGCCGCACTGACGCAATCGTTCGCGAAGCGTGCAGGGGCGGATACCGAAGTGGTGCGGCTGGACGACCGCGACTTCGCTGAGGATCCGGCCCGGCTCGACGTGGAACTGCGGACGCAGTCCATGTTCTCCCCTGGGAAGGTCGTTCGGGTCACAGCGGGCGCGAGGCTCGATGCGGCCGCGCTGAAGACGCTGCTGGCGGAGCCTACCGACATTCCGCTGGTCGTCGAGGCTGGAAATCTTCGTCCCGATTCGGGCTTGCGGAAGCTGTTCGAAAAGTCGCCCGATGCGGCGGCTCTGCCGTGCTATGCGGACGAGCGGGGTCTTGCCGCCGTGATCGATGCGGAGCTTGCCAAGAGCGGTCTCGAAATCGACCGCGAAACGAAAGCCTATCTGATGGGGCGGCTCGGAGCGGACCAGGCCCTCTCACGCGGCGAGGTGGCGAAGCTCGCTCTCTATGCCCAAGACACCGGGCGTGTGACCCACGAGGATGTGTCGGCGATCGTCGGCGATGCCTCTGAAATCGCGCTTGAGAATTTCGTCTATGCGGTCAGTGCGGGGGACGCGGCGGGCGCCCTACGCGAATTCGGCCGGCTCGCAGCGGCCGGGACCGACCGGACCGTGGCCCTGTCGGCGCTTGCCCGGCACTACGGCAAGCTTCACCTCGTCGCGACCTACGGTGGGCCTCTCGAAGACGGAGCCAAGACGCTGCGTCCGCCCTTGCACTACAAGCGGCGCGACGTGTTCCTCAATCATTGCCGGAAATGGGGCGCCCACCGGCTGGCCGCTGCATTGCCGCTCATCCAGGAGGCCGTCCGGCGCACCCGCCGCACGCCGGACCTGGACGGCGCGTTCAGCGAGCGGCTCCTGCTGGCCCTTACGTCGAAGGTTTGACGGCGCCCCCGGGCGTTTCTATGCATAGGCCGCTCACGACCAAAGGGACGCGCAATGGAACACCAAACCGCCGATCAAGATCAGACGACATTTGAGCGCCGCAACCGGCTCTTCATGCTGCTTCAGGCGCGCGCGTTCCGCCGCGGGCGGGTGATCCTCGCCTCCGGCAAGGAGAGCGACTACTACTTCGACATGAAGCCGGCCATGCTCGACCCCGACGGGGCGGAACTCATGGCCGATCTCATCCTCCACGAGCTCCAAGGCATCGAGGCCGACGCCGTGGGTGGCCTGGAAATGGGAGCGGTGCCTTTAATCGCGCCCGTCGCCATGAAGAGCCGGGCCCACGGACGCTACCTGCCCGGATTCTTCGTTCGTAAGGCGGTGAAGGATCACGGCACCAAGAAGCGCGTCGACGGCAACGACATCAGCGGCAAAACCGTGGTGATCCTCGAGGACGTCACCACTACCGGCGGCTCGGCCATGGATGCTGTTCAGGCCGTCAGGGACGCCGGTGCCAAGGTGTCTCTCGTGATCTCGATCCTCGATCGGGGCGAGGGCGCAGCCGCGCTCTACGCGGAAGCGGGCGTACCGTTCAAGTCTCTGTTCACGGCCGAGGAGTTTGTCGGCTCGGGCGTTGCGTAACCATCCGTGTACGGATGATCGATTACCCAATTGCTCTCTAGCTACCGCCCTGGGGAGCGCATCAGCCTTTCGCGCAAATCTTCGAGCTGATCGTAATTGGCATAGCGAATGCGCAACTCGCCGCGTTCCCCCCTGCCCGGCTTGATCTCCACCCGCAATCCAAGTGCGTCGTGCAGTTCGGATTCGGCCGCACGCGTGTCTGCGTCCTTGGACGCTTTCGCGTTGCCCTTGCCCTTGGACTTTTGCTCCTGCGCGAGCGCTTCGACCTGGCGCACCGTCAGCCCCTCCTTGACGATCCGTGCGGCGATCTGGGCAGCGTCGTCCCGGCCGATTAAGGCGCGCGCGTGCCCCGCGCTCAAATCGCCGTTGCGAACCAGATCCCGGACACTCTGCGGCAGCTTCAAGAGGCGCAGCGTGTTGGCGAGATGGCTCCGGCTCTTGCCGATGACCTTGGAGAGATCTTCCTGCGTATAGCCATGTCCCTGCATCAGCGCCTGATAGCCCTCGCCTTCTTCGATGGCGTTGAGGTCTTCGCGCTGAACGTTCTCGATGATGGCGATCTCGATCGCCTCTTGATCCGTCAGTGTACGGATGATGACCGGGACCTCGTGGAGGTTAGCACGCTGCGCCGCGCGCCAGCGGCGTTCGCCCGCCACGATCTCGTATTTGTCGTTGCCGATGGGACGCACCACAAGCGGCTGCACCAGGCCGCGTTCGCGGATGGAGGATGCAAGCTCGTCCAGGTGCTCGTCGGCGAAATCGCGCCGTGGATTGTAGGAACTCGCCTTGAGCGACGAGAGCGCCACCGTCCGCTGGTCCTCGGAGGACGGGCCGGCCTCGGCCGTGTCCTCGCCGATCAAGGACGCAAGGCTGCGGCCCAATCGCTTCTTCTGTGCGCTCACTGCCATCGTTTTCGTCTCCAGTTCCGGGCGGCCGCACGCCGCCCCCGCATCATGCCGCGCGCATCCGGCGCTCGCGCTCGATGACCTCCGAGGCGAGCTGGATATAGGCTTGGCTCCCAGTGCATTTGTAATCGTAGAGAAGGACGGGCTTTCCGTGCGACGGCGACTCGGCCACGCGCACATTGCGCGGAATCACGGTCGAATAAACCTTCTCGCCGAGCACGGCCCGGACGTCCTGAACCACCTGGTCGGACAGGCTGGTGCGTTGGTCGTACATGGTCAGCACCACGCCGTGGATCTTGAGCTTCGGGTTCAGCCGCCCGCGGATCTCCTCGACCGTGCTTAGCAGCTGCGCCAGACCTTCGAGCGCAAAGAACTCGCATTGAAGCGGCACGAGAACGGCATCGGCAGCGGCGAGGGCATTCAGTGTCAGAAGGTTGAGCGAAGGCGGGCAGTCGATCAGAACATAGGTGGTACGGGCATCCTCGGGTTCGTTCGCGGAGAGTTCGGCAAAGCAATCGCGCAGACGGTAATGCTTACTGCTGGTGTCCGCGACCTCGCGCTCGAACGACATCAGGTCGATGGTGGCCGGTATGATCGACAGGCGCGGCACATGGGTCGGGACCTTCGCATCGAGGATCGAAGCCGCGCCGGTCAGCACGTCGAACGTGGAAACGTCGCGCTGCTCAATACCGAGACCCGTCGAGGCGTTGCCCTGAGGGTCGAGGTCGACGATCAGCACCCGTTCGCCGACGGCCGCAAGCGCTGTCCCGAGATTGATCGCCGTGGTGGTTTTGCCGACGCCGCCCTTTTGATTGGCGAGAGCCAGGATGCGTATGTCGTTCCGGCTCATTGGTCCCTCCGGCGCAGAGTCTTGATCTCGACAATCCGCGCGTCGTCGTCCGTAAGGCTCGCGTGGCGCATCCCGTCGAACGTCCACCGCTCCAGTGCCGAGTCGATTTCGGCGTCTGTCTCGCGACCCTTCAGGAACAGCCCCCTGGTTTCGTCCCGCAGAAACGGCTCGGCGAGTTCCAAGAGACGGGGCAGCGGCGCGAGCGCGCGGGCGCTGACTACGTCTGGTTCTAGGCTTTGAGCGCTTTTCGCGAACTGTTCAATACGCATCGCGTGGATGTCCACAGGGGCCTCCGTGGCGTGCGCCACTTGACCGAGAAAGGCACATTTCTTCTGGTTGGACTCGACGAGATGCATGCGAAAACCTGGCGTGCCGCTCTTCAGAATGGCGACGACCAGCCCAGGGAAGCCGCCGCCGGAGCCTAGATCGAGCCAGAGTCGCGCCTCCGGCGCAAGGGCTGCGAGTTGCGCGCTGTCAGCGAAATGGCGGCTCCAGACGTGCGGAAGGGTCGATGGAGCGACGAGATTGGTCGTTTTCTGCCAGTGCTCCAGGAGCTCCGCAAAGCGTCTCAGCCTGTGGATTGTTTCATGTGAAACTTTAAGGGCTTCGGCGAACGACTCGGGACCTTCTATGAGGTTCGGCCGCTTACTCTCCGGGTTCATGCGCTTTTCGCCGCCCGGCCCTTTTTCACATGCGCCAACAGCAGCATTAGCGCCGCCGGCGTCATGCCGTCGAGCCGCGCCGCTTGGCCGAGACTTGCGGGCCGCTGCCGGTCGAGCTTCTGACGGAGCTCGTTGGAGAGGCCCGGTAGCGCCTCATAGGAGAAGTCCGGCGGGATCGCGATGGCTTCGTCTTTACGGAACGCCGCCACGTCCATTTCCTGGCGCGAGACGTATACGGCATAGCGCGCGTCGATTGAAAGCTGCCGCGCCGTCTCCTCGTCGAGCTCTCCGAGCTCCGGCCAAATTCGGGCGAGGCACGTCATGTCGATCTCGGGATAGCTCAAAAGGTCGAATGCGCTCCGCCGTCTGCCGTCCCGGTTGATCGACAGTCCCGCCTCGCCGGCTTCGTTGGGCGTGAGCGACAACGCGTTCAGAAGTGCCGTGCCCGCCGCGAGCGCTTGCGATTTCGCCTCGAATGCGGCGCGCCGTTCTTTGCCGACACACCCCGCCGCGAGCCCCAAGGGCGTTAGCCGCTGATCCGCATTGTCGGCGCGCAGCATCAACCTGTACTCCGCGCGCGAGGTGAACATGCGATAGGGCTCGCTCACGCCCCGCGTCACGAGATCGTCGATCATCACGCCCAGATACCCGTCGGCCCGCGTCACCGCGAAACGATCCCGCGTCCCCGAGGCCACCTTGGCGGCGTTGATGCCCGCGACGATCCCCTGACCGCCCGCTTCCTCGTAGCCGGTGGTGCCGTTGATCTGCCCGGCGAGGAACAGCCCCGCGATCGCCTTCGTCTCGAGACTGGACTGCAACTCGCGCGGGTCCACATAGTCGTACTCGATGGCATAGCCGGGACGTTTCACGTGAACGTTCTCGAGCCCCGTGATCGTCTTCAGGAACGCGTGCTGCACGTCCTCTGGCAGGGAAGTCGAAATGCCATTGGGATAGACGGTGTCGTCGTCGAGACCCTCCGGCTCCAGAAAGATCTGGTGACTGGCGCGGTCCTTGAACCGGACCACCTTGTCTTCGATCGAGGGGCAGTAGCGCGGGCCGACGCTCTCGATCGCGCCCGAATACATCGGTGCGCGGGAGAGGTTCGCCTCGATGATTCTGTGAGTCTCTTCAGTCGTATAGGTGATGTGGCAGGCGATCTGACGCGTCGTGATCGCGTCCGTCAGAAAAGAAAACGGGACGGGGGGCACATCGCCGGGCTGTTCCTGTAGCCGCGCCCAATCGATGGTCTTGCCGTCTAGACGTGGCGGCGTGCCCGTCTTCAATCGACCCATCCGAAGTCCGAGCCCATAGAGACGATCCGACAGACCGAGCGCTGGTGCCTCGCCGATGCGGCCTGCCGGAATGCGCGTGTCGCCGATATGGATCAGGCCGCGAAGAAAGGTCCCGGTGGTCAGCACGACGGCACCGGCCAGGAAGCGCCGTCCGTCGGCGGTAGCGACGCCGGTCACACGCGCGCCCTCCACCATAAGGTCCTCGACGGCCGCCTCGATCACCTCGAGATTGTCGGTCGCCGCGATGGCCGCCTGCATCGCCTTCCGATAGAGCTTCCGGTCTGCCTGGGCTCGCGGCCCTTGCACCGCCGGACCCTTGCTTCGGTTCAGGACGCGAAACTGGATCCCGGCCGCGTCCGCCACCCGGCCCATCAGCCCATCCAGCGCGTCGATCTCGCGCACGAGATGGCCTTTGCCGAGGCCCCCGATGGCCGGGTTGCACGACATCTCCCCAATCGAGTCCGCGCGGTGGGTCACCAGCGCCGCTCGGGCACCCATGCGCGCCGCAGCCCCAGCCGCTTCGCAACCGGCATGGCCGCCGCCGATCACGATCACGTCGTAGGGCTTGCTCGATGGCGCGCTCGACTGGGCCTTCATTGTCATGGGCGCTAAGTAGTCGCTCCGCCGCCCGGCGTCAAAGCCGAGCCGAGCCAGGGAGATGTTTCACGTGAATCATTGGCTCTCCCAACGTTTCACGTGAATCATTCCGGCGGCTCATCACTTGCCGCTCTATTTGCCGATGCAGAACTCGGAGAAGATCGCGCCCAGCACTTCTTCGACATCAATCCGCCCCGTCAGGCGGCCCAAATGCCGTGCCGCGATGCGCAGCTCCTCCGCGCGTAGCTCCGGATCGAGATCATGGTTAACAAATCGTTTCAGAGCGTCCCGTACCGAGACAAGTTCGGTGCGGTGGCGGGTCCGGGTGATCGGTGATTGACCGAATTCGGCGGCCAAACCACCCGCAAGGCGCTCCAACTCGTCTACGAGGTCCTCAAAGCCCTGTCCCGATTTGGCCGAAAGCAGAAGGCCCGCCGTCACCACCGGGCGCTCGCCGGACACGTCCAAAAGATCGGCCTTGTTCACGACCCGGAGCACGGATGCCGCGGTCAGCGCCTCTGGTGGGTCAAAAACGGGATCGGTCCCGTCGATCACCCACAGCACCAGGTCCGCGCACTCCGCACGCAACACCGCGCGGCGCATGCCCTCGGTCTCGATCGCACCCCCTCCCTCCCGCAGGCCTGCCGTATCGGCGAGGATCACCGGGACATCCCCGATGTCGAGGTGAACCTCGATCACATCGCGCGTGGTCCCGGCCTCCTCGGAGACGATCGCAACATCGCGTTTGGCGAGCGCATTCAGGATCGAGGACTTGCCCGCATTCGGCGGCCCGGCGATCACCACGCGAAAGCCCTCCCGCAAGCGCTCTCCGCTGCGGTCCGCGAGATGCACCTCGATGTTCGCTAGAAGCGGCGCCACCTCGGCCCCCGCCATCTCGACCGCCTCGCCGGCAACATCGGCTTCGTCGGAAAAATCGAGCGCCGCCTCCATCAGGCTCTGCGCCTTCAGGAGTCCGGCACGCCAGCCGTCATAGAGGCGCCGCAACCCGCCCTCAGCTTGTGCCAAGGCCTGCCGCCGCTGCGCTTCCGTCTCGGCCGCGACAAGATCGGCAAGCCCCTCGACTTCTGTGAGATCGAGCTTGCCGCTCTCGAAGGCTCGGCGGGCGAACTCGCCTGGCTCGGCGAGCCGCGTGCCCTCGACCGCCAACACTGCATCGACGACCGCCCGCACCACCGCCCGGCCGCCATGGACCTGCAACTCGGCCATGTCCTCGCCAGTGAAGCTCGCTGGGCCCGGAAACCAGAGCACCAGCCCACGGTCTATCCCACCGATCCGGCGCAACGATGCTTCGCGTGGAACAGGCAACAAACCGATGAGGTGTCTCAACACCACATCGGTCGCCGGCCCCGACACCCGAACTACCGCAATGGCCGAAACACCGGCACCCGACGCGAGCGCCACGATCGTGTCGCAAGGCGTTCCAGTCCGTTCAGCGGTTTCATGATCCGGCAGCGTGTGGTTCATAGTCTATCGTACCCAAACCATCACGAAGACTGGAAGCCAGGATGGCAGAACAGCACGGAAATCACCTCGCCCAGGAAACGAGCCCCTATCTCCGGCAGCACAAGGACAATCCGGTCCATTGGCGTCCCTGGGGCGCGGCGGCCTTCGCCGAGGCGAAGAAAACCGGAAAGCCCATCCTTCTGTCCGTCGGCTACGCCGCGTGTCATTGGTGCCATGTCATGGCCCATGAGAGCTTCGAGGACCCGGACACGGCCGCGGTCATGAACGAGCTGTTCGTGAATATCAAGGTCGATCGCGAGGAACGGCCGGACGTGGACGCGATCTATATGAACGCGCTTCATCTCATCGGCGAGCAGGGCGGCTGGCCCCTGACGATGTTCCTGACACCGGGCGCGGAGCCCTTCTGGGGCGGGACCTATTTCCCGAAGCACCAGCGCTATGGGCGCCCCGCTTTCGTCGACGTGCTGAAGACCGTCGCCCACACGTTTCATCAACAGCCAGACCGCGTCCGTTCCAATGCCGATTCCTTGCGCTCGCGCCTCCAGCCACGCCACCCCAAGGGCGACACCGCTGCCCTCGACGACGCCACCCTCGACAACTGGACCCGTAGGTTTCTCGCAGCCGTCGATCCCGCCCTCGGCGGCATGCGCGGCGCACCGAAATTTCCGCAAACCCAGTTCTTCTCTCTGCTATGGCGCGGGGCTCTCCGCTATGCCGTCGAAAGCCTGAAAGACGCGGTGGACGTCACGCTCACCCATATTTGCCAGGGTGGAATCTACGATCACCTCGGTGGCGGATTCGCGCGCTACAGCGTCGACGAACGCTGGCTCGTCCCGCATTTCGAGAAGATGCTCTACGACAATGCGCTCCTCATCGACCTGATGACGGAAGTGTGGCGCGAGGACAAGAATCCCCTCTACGCCACCCGCATCGCCGAAACGGCCCAGTGGGCCTTGCGCGAGATGACCGTGAAAGGCGGCGGCTTCGCCGCCTCTCTCGACGCCGACAGCGAAGGCGAAGAAGGCAAGTTCTACGTCTGGACGCTGGACGAGGTCGCCGGAGCGCTCGGCCCGGACGATGCCCGCCTGTTCGCCGGCATCTACGACATCACCTCGAGCGGCAATTTCGAAGGCAAGACCATTCTCAACCGCCTCGGCGACGTCAACCTCAAGGACGGCGAAACCGAACGCCGCCTTGCGGCGATGCGCGAGACGCTTCTTAAACGCCGTTCCCTCCGTATACGTCCTTCCTTCGACGACAAAGTTCTTGCCGACTGGAACGGCCTAATGATCGCGGCGCTCGCAAATGCGGCAACGGCGTTCGACAACACCGAATGGCTCGATGCTGCCGAGTCCGCCTTCGACTTCGTCTTCACGCGGATGAGTGTCGGTGTGCGGCTCGTGCATTCCTATCGGGAGGAACCGGGGAACGCACCGGCCACCGCAAGCGACTACGCCAACATGATCCGCGCGGCGCTCGCGCTGGCCAACGCCACCAACAATCCCGAATATGTGGAACAGGCCTGCGCCTGGGTGCACGTGCTCGACACGCATTATTGGTCCGAGGCGATGGGCGGCTACCACCTGGCCGCGGACGACACGGACGATCTCATCGTTCGGCCCTTGAGTGGCCTCGACGATGCGACGCCCAACGCCAACGCCATGATGGTCTCGAACCTCGTGGCCGTCTCGTCATGGACCGGCAATACGGCGTATACGGATCGTGCCGAAGCGATCCTAAAGGCCTTCGGCCCCGCGATCACCGCCAATCCCGTCGGGCACTCGGGGCTGCTCGCCGCGGCCATCGACTATTTGGCGCCGGCGCTGATCGTTCTGATGGTTCCGGAGGGGGGCGATCCTTCGGCAATGCGTGCCGCGCTCCGCGACGTCTCGCTACCCAACGCCGTCGTGGACGAGGTCTGGGCCGACGAGACGCTACCGGCCACCTCGCCCGCAGCGGGCAAGACCGTCGTCGACGGCACGACGACCGCCTACATCTGTATCGGCCCGCAATGCTCGCTGCCGGTCACGGAGCCGGCCAAACTGGTGGAGACGATCAAGGCCGCGCGGCAGGTCGTGGTGGCGTAAAGTCTCAGCCACACGCAGATTTTTGTCATTGCCCGGCTTGACCGGGCAATCCAGTAATCTCGAGAGCCAGCAAATGGAGAATCGCGTCTATTGTGTCTACATTCTCGCGAGCCGACTGGGCGGGACCTTATATGTCGGTGTGACTGGCGACCTCGTACGCCGCATCTATGAGCACAAAGTCAAGTTCACGAAAGGCTTCACCGCCAAGTATGGTGTGACCCGTCTCGTCTACTTCGAATCCTTCACCGAAGTCCGTTCCGCCATCCATCGCGAAAAGCAACTAAAGCGATGGAACCGCGCCTGGAAAGTTCGCCTCATCGAAGAGCGCAACCCCAATTGGGACGACCTCTACCCATCGATCACGGGTTCCTGAATCTACTGGATGCCCGCCTTCGCGGGCATGACAGAGGTCCTTCTTGAGGCTCACGCCCTACGTATTCATCGAATCGAAGAATTCGCCGTTGTTCTTGGTCTGCTTCAGCTTGTCGACCAGGAACTCGATCGCATCCATGGTGCCCATCGGGTTCAGGATGCGGCGGAGCACGTACATCTTCTTGAGCTGATCCTTCTCGACCAGCAGTTCCTCCTTGCGGGTGCCGGAGCGGGCGATGTCGATGGCCGGGAACACGCGCTTGTCGGCCACCTTGCGGTCGAGCACGACTTCCGAGTTACCGGTGCCCTTGAACTCTTCGAAGATGACTTCGTCCATGCGGCTGCCCGTGTCGATCAGGGCCGTGGCGATGATCGTCAGTGAACCGCCTTCTTCGATATTGCGCGCCGCGCCGAAGAAGCGCTTCGGCCGCTGCAACGCGTTGGCGTCCACACCGCCGGTCAGCACCTTGCCCGAGGACGGCACCACCGTGTTGTAGGCACGGCCGAGGCGCGTGATCGAATCGAGCAGGATCACCACGTCGCGGCCATGCTCGACGAGGCGCTTGGCCTTCTCGATCACCATCTCGGCGACCTGTACGTGGCGCGCGGCCGGCTCGTCGAAGGTGGAGGACACGACCTCGCCCTTCACCGACCGCTGCATGTCGGTCACTTCCTCCGGGCGCTCGTCGATCAGGAGCACGATCAGATAGCACTCCGGATGATTGGCCGTGATGGAATGGGCGATGTTCTGGAGGATGATCGTCTTACCGGTGCGCGGCTGCGCGACGATCAGACCGCGCTGGCCCTTGCCGATCGGGGCAACGATGTCGATGACCCGGCCCGTGTAATCCTTCTTGGTCGGGTCCTCGGTCTCCATCTCGAGCCGTTCGTCCGGGTAGAGCGGCGTCAGGTTGTCGAAGTGGATCTTGTGACGTTGCTTGTCGGGGTCCTCGAAATTGATCGTATTGACCTTGAGAAGCGCGAAATACCGCTCGCCTTCCTTGGGGCTCCGGATTTGCCCTTCGACCGTATCTCCGGTCCGGAGGCCGAAGCGCCTGATTTGCGACGGGGAGACATAGATGTCGTCCGGTCCGGCGAGGTAGTTCGAATCGGGAGACCTCAAGAAACCGAAGCCGTCCTGCAAGACCTCGACCACGCCCTGGCCGGTGATGTCCACGTCGCGGCCGGCGAGTTGCTTGAGAATCGCGAACATCAACTCCTGCTTGCGCATGGCGTTCGCGTTTTCGACTTCGACTTCTTCCGCGAAGCTCAAGAGCTCCGTGGGCGATTTAGCTTTCAAATCTTGCAGCTTCATTTCCTGCATCCGCTGCTAACTCCATTGGGGGGAAAAATGCTGTGGTTTCGGTTCCCGCGCGCCCATGGCGCGCGATCTAAGAGAAGGGGAAGGGATGTTCGTCGGCGGGATGGCGGAGATCCGCCCTTGCCAGTCTGCGTCAAAACCGGGACAGGACCCCGTATCTTGGACTGGTTTTGAGTCGTCTTATAACAGACCGGTGCCCCACGCGGAATAGATTTGCCCGCAGCGCTGCATAAATTTTGAGCGGGCGGCGCCGAAGCCTGCCCCTAGAAGGGCTTCACCACCGCCAGAATGACGATGGCGATCAGCAGCAGCGTCGGAACCTCGTTCGCGATCCGGAAGAAGCGCTGCGTATGAGTATTGCGGTCTTCCGCGAATTCCCGGGTCCACCGGGCCAGGAACCCCGTGAAGCCTGACAGGACCACGACGAGCACGAGTTTCAAGTGAAACCAGCCCGCCTGGCTCCAATCCACGGTCTGGAACGCCAAAACGAGCCCAAACACCCAGCTCGCGATCATCGCTGGCGTGATGATCGCCTTCAGGAGGCGCCGCTCCATGATCTTGAACGTCTCGGACTGGCGCGAGCCTTTCTCGGCTTCCGTGTGGTAGACGAAGAGCCTCGGCAGATAGAGAACGCCCGCCATCCAGGCGATCACAGAAATGATGTGGAACGCCTTGATGTAGAGAAGAAACATATGTTTTTCAGATCCTTAGGAGAACACTTCGCCCTTCACCAGGCGAACCAGCCGCTCCACGTTCTCGATCGGCGTCTCGGGCAGGATGCCGTGCCCGAGGTTGAAAATATGCGGACCGTCCCTGAGTTCGGCCAGGATCAGCCGCACCCGCGCATCGAGTTCAGCGCCGCCGACAGCCAGCAATACCGGATCCAAATTGCCTTGCACCGGCCGTAGCGGCTGAAGTGTGTCGCGGATCCACTCCAGCGGCAGGCTCGTGTCGCATCCAACCGCATCCACCCCCGTTTCCCGCGCATAGCGCACGGCCGAAGGTCCAGCGCCCCGCGGGAAACCGATAATGGGAATCTCCGGAGCTTGCGCCTTCACCCGCGCCACGATGGCCTTCGTGGGCGCGATGCACCATTTCGCGAAGGCGTCTTCCGGCAAGCTCCCCGACCAGCTGTCGAAAATCTGAAGCGCACGGCATCCCGCATCCACTTGCCCGAGAAGATAGGCGGACGAGGTCTCGACAAGCATGTCGATCAGGACCTGGAACATCTCCGTGTCCCGGTAGGCCAAAGCGCGCGCACCCGCCTGATCCTTGCTGCCCGCACCCTCGACCATGTAGGTCGCCACGGTCCAAGGTGCGCCGCAGAAGCCAATCAACGGTACGCCTGCCGGTAATCCGGCCACCACCCGCTCCACCGTCTCGTAGACCGGCGACAATCTCCCTCGTGCGCCCTTGAGATCGAGTTTGGCCAGCGCCTTCCCGTCGCGGATCGGGTCGAGCTTCGGACCTTCTCCCTCGACAAAGGCGACGGTCTGACCCAGCGCGTACGGTACGATCAAAATATCGGAGAACACGATGGATGCGTCGAAGGGAAACCGGCGCAAGGGCTGGAGGGTCACCTCCGCCGCGAGTTTCGGCGTCAGGCAGAGATCCAGGAACGATGCGACGGATTTCCGCACTTCCCGGTATTCCGGAAGATACCGGCCGGCTTGGCGCATGAGCCACATGGGTGGCGGCGAGCAGATATCGCCGTTCAGAACCGACAGTAGCGGGGCGTGTGGATCGGACATGCGCCTCTCAAAAACTAATTAAAAGAGTCTCAAAGAATCTTTTTGTTGTTTTTGTTATCTCGTGGATAGCCGACATTCCTATTCGTCACCATTCTATCAACAGGCTCGTTCAGCACCATTTCGACGGTTTCGCTATGAATGGACCTTCGATGGGAGAAGCCGGTTTGATATCGGAGATAACTTACGGAGTCCCAATCTCTTTTGAGGCGGGTATGGAGCTTGAGAAGCACCAAAGGGCTTGTGGGTATCTCGCGGTCGGGGCTGAGGATGAAAAAGTCAATTGTCCGGCCGCTCATAAAGTCCGTCACGATCTCGACACAGACGAATCTGTGAAGAAGATGATGGATATTTGCGGGCCTCCGGGGACAGCGGAATGGGCCATCGATATTGCTCCCACGGCGGACCCTAGTTATCCAATGGTCGTACAATGGATATCCAGCAGCGCACCTTTCACTTGCATATGATCTCGGACGCCACGGGCGAGACTCTCGTGACGATCGCGCGAGCCGTCGGCGTGCAATACGCGACCGCCCGGGCCATCGAGCATCTCCATCCGCTGGTGCGCAGCCGCCGCGAGCTGGAGCGGGTGCTGCAAGAGGTCGAGGCGGCGCCTGGCATCGTGCTCTACACGCTGTTCAATCGGGACTTGGCCGAAGAGCTGGAGCAATCGTGCAAACGGCTCAACGTTCCGGTGGTGGCGCCGCTGTTGAATATCATCCAGGTGTTCGAGTCCTATCTCGGCATGTCGTCGACACCGACGGTGGGTGGCCAGCATCAATTGGATGCCGACTATTTCCGCCGCATCGAGGCGTTGAACTTCACCATGATGCACGACGACGGCCATCTGCCGGACCGACTGGACGATGCCGATATCATCTTGCTCGGTATCAGCCGGACGTCGAAGACGCCGACCAGCATCTATCTCGCCAATCGCGGGTTCAAGACGGCGAACGTGCCCCTGGTTCCGGGCGTGCCGATCCCGCCGCAGCTGGAACAGAAGACGAGCGCCTTTGTCGTCGCTCTCGTCGCGAGCCCCGAGCGGATCTCCCAGGTGCGCCACAATCGCGTCATCGAACAGGCCCACGGCCATCTCGACGACTATGTGGATCGCGATGCGATCGCCACGGAGATTGCGCAGACACGACAGCTCTGCGCCCGCCACGGCTGGCCGATCATCGACGTCACCCGTCGGTCCATCGAGGAGACGGCCGCCGCGATTATCCGGCTTTACGACGATCGCAACGCACCGGCTCTGGAATCATGACCTTATTTCCGCAGGAGGGTCGTCCGTCCCTGATTCTTGCCTCCGGTAGCGGCGCCCGCCGCATGCTCTTGGAGCGGGCGGGGCTTACCTTTGGTGTCCAAGTTTCCGATCTCGACGAGGCGGCGATGCGCGAAGCCATGGGGCCGCCGGAATCGCTCGACCCGAGCGACGTGGCCGAAGTCTTGGCACGGGGCAAGGCCGAAGCGGTAAGCGAACGGAATCCGGATGCTTTTGTCATCGGCGCGGATCAGATCCTGTCACTGGACGGGCGTATGTTCGGGAAGCCGGCCTCCATGCAGGACGCTCGCGCCAGGCTGCTCGACTTCAGCGGTAAGACACACCGGCTTCACACGGCAGTCGTGATCGCCGCCAAGGGAGAGACCGTCTGGGCCCATACGGACGTGCCGTCGCTCACGATGCGGCGTCTCTCGCCGGAATTCATAGGCCACTATCTGGCCGCGGCGGGCGAGGGCGTCCTGGGGTCCGTCGGCGCCTACCAGCTCGAGACGCTCGGCATCCAGCTATTCGAGAAGATCGACGGAGATTTCTTCTCGATCCTGGGCCTGCCGCTGCTTCCGCTCCTCGACGCGTTGCGCCGCGAGGGTGCTATCGAAGGATGACGAGGTCATGAGTACGGCTCCGCGAGCATGCGTAATTGGCTGGCCGGTGGAGCACTCGCGCTCGCCGGCAATTCACGGCTATTGGCTGCGGCACTATGGGATCGACGGCGCTTACGAGAAAGAGGCGGTGAGGCCGGAAGAGCTCGAGACATTCCTGTCCAGGCTCGCCGCGCGTGGTTATGTGGGCGCGAACGTCACCCTGCCGCACAAGGAAGCCGCCTTGCGCTTCGCTCGGAGCGCGGACGCCGCCGCCCAGGCGATCGGCGCGGCCAATACGTTGTGGCTCGACAATGACGGTGTCCTGCATGCGGGCAATACGGACGCCTACGGATTCATGACCAATCTCGACACCGAAGCGCCCCGATGGCGCGAAGGCTGCGACGTGGCGATGGTCCTCGGCGCCGGCGGTGCCGCTCGGGCGATCCTGCACGGTCTGATCGAGGCCGGCGTTTCCCGGATTCTTCTGTCCAACCGGACAGCGGCGAAGGCTGAGGATATTGCCCGACACTTCGGCCCGTCGGTTGAGGCCATCGGCTGGGAGGAGAAGGACTCCGCTCTGTCCGCCTGCGGCCTCCTGGTCAACACCACGAGCCTCGGCATGGCCGGTCAGCCGCCGCTCGACATTGCCGTAGCAGCGCTTCCCGCATCCGCCGTGGTGGCGGACATTGTCTACGTGCCGCTGGAGACGCCGCTTCTCGCCACGGCCCGGATGCGTGGCCTCACCACTGTCGACGGCTTGGGCATGCTCCTCCACCAGGCGGTTCCCGGCTTCGAACGGTGGTTCGGCGTCCGTCCCGAGGTGACGGCAGACTTGCGTGCCCATGTGGTGGCGACGCTCGGAGTTGGATGATGCTGGTGGTCGGTCTCACGGGCGGAATCGGCATGGGAAAAAGCTCCGCTGCCGCGCATTTCAGGGAGCACGGCGTTCCGGTGTTCGATGCGGACGCCTATGTGCACCAACTCTACGAGGGCGAGGCCGTCCCCCTGATCAAGAGCGCTTTTCCGGGAACGACACGGGCCGGCCGCGTCGACCGGGCGCTTCTGGCCAAGGATGTCGCGGGCCGGCCGGAGCGCCTTAAGGCGCTCGAAGAGATTGTCCACCCCCTCGTGGTTCAGGCCGAGATCGATTTTCTTTGCGACCAAGAGGCGGCGGGTGCGCCAATCGCGGTGCTCGAAATCCCCCTGTTGTTCGAGACCGGAGCGGAGGCTCGCGTTGACGTGACCGTCGCGGTCAGCGCACCTCACCATATCCAGAGCGAGCGCGTCCTTGACCGTCCCGGCATGACCGAACACAAGTTCGAGGCCTTGCGGGGGCGGCAGCTTGGGGATGCGGACCGCCGCGGGCGGGCGGACTATGTGCTGGATAGCGGGACGACGCTGGAAAACATGCGAACCGACCTCGATGGGTTGATCGAATCGCTTAAGCTCCAACAGGGCAGCGTCATGGAGCGCTTGCGCCCCCTACGATCCTCCTGACGCTGAGACGGCCTGGCTGATGCGTGAAATCATTCTCGATACGGAGACGACCGGCCTGGAACCAAAGGAAGGCCATCGCATCGTCGAAATCGGCTGCGTCGAACTCGTAAACTCGATTCCGACGGGGCGGACGTGGCACTGCTACCTGAATCCTGAACGGGACATGCCCGAGCAAGCCTTTGCCGTGCACGGGCTGTCGTCGGAGTTCTTGAGCGGCCAGCCGCTCTTCGCCGACAAGGCGGACGAGTTCCTGGCGTTCGTAGAGAGCGCCATGTTGGTCATCCACAACGCCAAATTCGATTTCGGCTTTCTGAATGCGGAACTCGAGCGCGCGTCGCGGCCGCTTCTGGCCTGGGACCGGATCGTCGACACGCTCGCGCTCGCGAGGCGGCGGCACCCCGGGGCGCCCGCGAGTCTCGATGCGCTCTGCCGGCGCTACGGCATCGACCTCAGCGACCGCGACCTGCATGGGGCGCTGCTGGATTGCCGGCTGCTGGCTTCGGTCTATGTGGAACTGGTCGGGGGAAAGCAGGCCCGCTTGGAACTGGCCGGCGACCGCGCTCAGTCGGCCGATCTGCCGGGGGCGGCTGCCACCGTGCGGCCCCGCCCCATGCCTCTGCCCTCGCGCCTGACGCCGGAGGAACAGGAAGCCCACCGCACCTTCGTCGCCACGCTGGGCGAAAACGCGGTCTGGCGCCGATACGAGTAGCCTCGTCCGCCTCCAAGACGGTCGCCTATTCTAGTTGGGCTGGCCTTGGGTTGTGGTCTCGCCCTGGGCGAGGTTCTGGGAATACAACCGGCCGAAATCGATCGGGTCGAGCATCAGCGGCGGGAAGCCGCCATCGCGGGCGATATCGGCGACGACACGGCGCAGGAACGGAAAGAGCAGGGTCGGGCAGTCGACGAACAAGATCGGCTGCAGCATGTTTTCAGGGACGTTCTTGATGCGGAACAGCCCGGCATAATCCAGTTCGATATTGTAGATCACGCCCGCATCGCTTTTTGCGTGGGCCTCGAGATGGACGACGGTCTCGTAGATATCCTCGCCGCGCGGGCCCGCATTGACGTTGACGCCGATCTGAAGCTGCGGGTTCTCGCCCGGTCCCTGCAAGGTCTGGGGCGCTCCGGGGCTTTCGAACGAGAGATCCTTCACATATTGGGCGAGCACGTTGAGCTGTGCCTGCTGGCCCGTCTGGGCACTGCCGGTCTGGCTTCGCGCCGGTCCGTCTCCGTTCGCTCCCTTGGGGCTGTTCTCGTTGTCGTTCGTCGCCATTAGACCCTCCCTCGGCGGAAACTTTGCCCGCTGGCTAGCATGGGATGCGAGAGGCACGCAATTCGGCAATCCGCGTTCGTTTGTCCTATTCCGGCCCAGCCGCCCTTTGGGGTTGGCGTCGGTAAGGGGAATGACGTAAGTTGGCCTTGCAGCGCGGCGCTTTCGGCCCGAAAAATTGCGCCGCAGCGGGCGGTCACTGCTAGAAAATCTCTCGGCGCGCGACGATATTGAGCCCAGAGCATCCCGCTTCGAACGTGCGTCCGCCCTGGAATCTAATGGCAGCAAGATTATGAGTGAAGCTTTCGACATCTACACATTGCTGTTCCTGGTTCTCGCTGTCGTGATTTTCATCCGGCTGCGCAGCGTCCTTGGACGCCGCACGGGCAATGAGCGGCCGCCTTACGATCCCTATACGCGGCCTCAACCCAAACCGGGTGCGCCTGAAGGGACGGTTGTGGCTCTGCCGCAAGGGCGCGGCGCCGAAGCGCCGGTTGGCCGGGAGCCGGGCCCGTCAAAAGAGGACATCGCCGAACGCCTGGAACGCTATGCCAAGGCGGACAGCCCGCTCGGAAAATCGCTGACGGCGCTGATCAAGGCGGATCCCAGCTTCGATCCGGCCCAGTTTCTGGACGGTGCCAAGACGGCCTATGAGATGGTCGTCGGCGCTTTCGCGGAGGGCGACGGGAAGACGTTGAAGCAGCTCCTCGGCGACGACGTTCTTGACGGATTTTCCAAGGCGATCGCAGAGCGCGAGCAGCGCGGCGAGACGCATCAATCGACCCTGGTCGGCATCGACAAGGCCGACATCATCGAGGCCGAGCTCAAGGACAAGCAGGCTTATGTGACCGTGAAGTTCGTGAGCGAACTGATTTCGGTGACACGCGATGCGGCCGGCGAAATCGTCGACGGCGACCCGAAGAAGGTTCGGGAGGTCACCGACATCTGGACCTTCGCGCGCGACACGTCGTCGCGTAATCCGAACTGGAAGCTGGCGGCCACCGAGGCGGCCAACTAACTCCTTCTGCGCGGCTCGCCGTGGGCGATCTCAAGTCCGCTTCCCATCATCCGGCCTTCGGCGGCATCTCCGGTTGGCCCGAAGACGATCATGCCGCCGCGTTTCGTGCCTACTTGCGCACTTGCCAGGCCGGGGTTCTGGATGAACTGCCGGCAGGCTCACTGCTTCGGGATGCGGCGTGCGCGCTTAGCCCAAAGATCGGTCCGGCTGCGGCGCGCGCATTCTTCGAAGAGCATTTCACGCCGCAAGGTCATGCGGCAACCGATCCGCCGGGATTCGTCACCGCCTATTACGAGCCGGAACTGCGCGGCTCACGGACGAAGAGCGCACACTTCCCTGTCCCAATCTATGGGCGCCCTGACGATCTCGTCACGACGATCGGCGAAACCGAACGCGCGCGCTACAACGGCAGCGTCACCGGTTTTCGCCGGATGGCTGACGGAGACGTGCCCTACCACACACGCGCGGAGATCGAGGCGGGGGCGCTCGCGAGGCGGGGGCTGGAACTTCTTTATACGGACGATCCCGTGGACTTCTACTTCATGCAGGTCCAAGGGTCGGGACTGGTCCATCTCGACGACGGCAGCTCCGTGCGGCTGACCTATGCGGGCAAGAACGGTCATCCCTACACGTCTATTGCCCGAGTCCTGGTCGAACGAAATGCGTTGCGCCGGGAAGAAATCGGCATGGAGACGGTGAAGGCTTGGCTCAAGGCGGACGACGAGCGCGGCCGTGAGGTTATGCAACGGAACGAGTCTTACGTGTTCTTCCATGAACTGCCGAAAGACCAAGCGCGGGACGGGCCGCTCGGCGCGGACGGCGTTGTCTTGACGCCGGGCCGCAGCCTCGCGGTCGATCCGACAT
Organism: Hyphomicrobiaceae bacterium; assembly: GCA_020637815.1. GTDB lineage: Bacteria > Pseudomonadota > Alphaproteobacteria > Rhizobiales > Methyloligellaceae > Methyloceanibacter. The sequence continues at coordinate 80,307 of JACKJS010000002.1, forward strand.
ACATTCCACTTGGATCGCCCGTGTTCGTCACGGTTCCCGGCTTGGCCGGCGAGGACGGACGGATATTCCGCCGTCTGATGATCGCGCAGGATGTCGGCTCGGCAATCGGAGGTCCGCGGCGCGGCGATCTCTTCATCGGCACGGGCGAGGCCGCGGGCGCACTCGCGGGCCAGGTTCGCCACGAAGCGCGTTTCCATGTCTTGGCGCCGAAGCGTTAAGATGCACCGCTTTGTCGAGAGGCCATGCTATTGAGGAGCCATGGCCAACGATAGATCAGACAAAGCCAAGCAGGCTGCCGGCAAGAAGCGCGGGTCCATCGTCAGTCTCGAAGACGACGCGGCGTTGTGGGCCCGCGTGGCCGAAACCGCGAAGCCGCTGATGACGAAGAACCGCGCGCTCTATGTGGACGCGCAGCTCAAGCTGCCGCCAAAGCCCAAGCCGGCCAAGTCGGAGGGCGAGCCGCAGGCTGCACACGATGTCATGGCTTCAGCTCTACCGATGCCGGAGCCGCAATCCAGGGTCACGGTCAAGAAAGTGCCGTCCCCGACAGCCGGGCTCGACCGGCAAACGTCGCGGCGGCTCGACAAGGGGGCGCTCGCCATCGAGGCGCGGATCGATCTCCACGGCATGCGCCAGCGCGAGGCGCACGTCGCCTTGCGGAAATTCCTGCACTGGGCGCGCGGCAAGGACTATCGCCACGTGCTGGTCATCACCGGGAAAGGGTCGCTTCGCGACGAGGGCAGGAGCTTCTATGACGAGGACGTGCGCGGGGTGCTTCGCCAAACGGTGCCGCACTGGCTCGCCCATGGCGATCTGGCGCCGCTGATCGTCAGCTTCTCGGAAGCCCCGCGCCGTCTCGGCGGCGAAGGCGCGCTCTATGTGCGGCTGCGGCGGGGAAAGTAATCCAGGTCTGTTCTGGAGCTTGGATGTGCTCTAAAGAATGAACTTCGACAGGTCGGCGTTCTTGGCGAGGTCGCCGATGTGGTCGCGCACATAGGCAGCATCGACGGTGACCGTTTCGCCGTGCAAGTCGGTCGCGTTGAAAGATGCGTCGTCGAGAATGCGTTCCATCACCGTCATTAGGCGGCGCGCGCCAATATTCTCGACGGAGGTGTTCACTTCCACGGCAATGTCCGCGATGGCGTCGATGGCGTCTTCGGTGAAGTCGAGCGTGACGCCTTCGGTCTTCATCAGCGCCACATATTGATTGATCAAACAGGCTTTGGGTTCCGTCAGGATACGGCGAAGATCCTCGCGGGTGAGCGCGCGCAGCTCCACGCGGATCGGCAGCCGCCCTTGCAGCTCCGGCAGCAGGTCCGAGGGCTTGGCGATGTGAAACGCGCCGGACGCAATGAAGAGAATGTGGTCGGTCTTCACCGGCCCGTATTTCGTGCCGACAGTCGTGCCTTCGATGAGCGGCAGGAGATCGCGTTGCACGCCCTCGCGGCTGACGTCGGCCCCGGCGCGTTCGGCGCGTGCGCAAATCTTGTCGATCTCGTCGAGGAAGACGATGCCGTTGTTCTCGACGCTGCGGATCGCTTCCTGGATCATCATGTCGTCGTCGATGAGCTTGTCGGACTCCTCGGCCATGAGGATGTCGAACGACTCCTTGACCGTGACGGTGCGCGGCTTGGTGCGCTGCCCGAAGGCTTTGCCGAGCATGTCCGACAGATTGATCATGCCGACCTGGCTTCCGGGCATGCCGGGAATCTCGAAGGACGGCATGGATGCCGATTCGGAGACCTGGATTTCGATCTCCTTATCGTCGAGTTCGCTGGACCGGAGTTTCCGGCGGAACGATTCGCGGGTGGCGCTGCTCGCGCCCGCGCCAACCAGAGCATCGATGACGCGTTCCTCGGCGTTGATCTGCGCGCGGGCCTCGACCTCCTTGCGCTTGGCGTCGCGCACGAGGCCGATGCCTGTTTCCAAGAGGTCGCGGACGATCTGATCCACGTCGCGGCCCACATAGCCGACTTCGGTGAATTTCGTTGCTTCGATCTTGATGAACGGCGCGCCGGCGAGCTTGGCGAGGCGGCGCGATATCTCCGTCTTGCCGACGCCTGTGGGCCCGATCATCAGGATGTTCTTTGGCAGCACTTCCTCGCGCATATCGTCGTCGAGCTGCTGGCGGCGCCAGCGATTGCGCAGGGCAATGGCCACGGCGCGCTTGGCGTCGCGCTGGCCGACGATGTGGCGGTCAAGTTCGGAGACGATCTCGCGAGGGGAAAAGGCGGTCATGAATTCTCTGTGTGGTGCGCTTTAGGACGTGGCGTCGAGCGTTTCGACGGTCAGGGAGTCATTGGTGTACACGCAAATTTGGGCGGCAATGGCCATGGCCCTGCGGGCGATTTGCTCCGCATCCAGATCGGTGTCGAGCAGCGCCTTGGCGGCGGCGAGCGCGAACATCCCGCCCGAACCGATACCCATCACCGCATCGTCCGGTTCCAGCACGTCGCCGGTCCCGGTGAGCACCAAGCTCTCGCTGGGATCGGCCACGATCATCATGGCCTCCAGGCGGCGCAGATAGCGGTCGGTGCGCCAATCCTTGGCGAGTTCCACGCAGGCCCGCTTCAGCTGATCGGGAAAGCGCTCAAGTTTGGTCTCGAGGCGCTCGAACAGGGTGAAGGCGTCGGCGGTCGAGCCGGCGAAGCCGGCAATGACCTGTCCCGAACCCACGCGCCGCACTTTGCGTGCGGTACCCTTGATGATGGTTTGGCCCAAGGAGACCTGGCCATCGCCGGCGACGACAACCGTTCCGCCCTTGCGGACGGTTAGGATCGTCGTGCCGTGCCAGACCTCGGGTGAGGTGGTGGGTGCACTCATACTGTCATGCGATATCGGCTCTGCGGTTCCGTTCGTCAAGCGCCCGCGCGGCGACACGGAGTCCTAGTCGATCTGGGGCGTCAGAGAGGTCAGTGGCGGGAGTTCGATATCCGTCAAACGCCAGCGAACGCCCTTCAAGGTCAATGTGCCGGTGACGGTCGGCGCATCGGCCCGTTTTGGGTCCTTCACGTCGACAGTGAATCTCGTCGGCGAAGCAAAGAACGCGTAGGTGAGGAAGTCGCGGAAACCCTCGTCCTTTTCGCGGTGCTCGACGACCGTGGGATTGTTCAGGATCGTTTCGGGCGTGACGAGGCTATCCACGGTTCCACCGACGACGGAGGGGGCCAGTGCGCGGGTCAGTGCCTCACCGATATCCCCGAGGATCGGCCGCGTTTCGCCCAATTTCTGCGATTTTTCAAGCAACCCGCCTTCGACCTGCTTCTTCATTCCGGCCCGAATCGCCGGGAAATCGACGAACTTCTCGAGCTTTTCGGCATTGTTGGCCAAAAGCGCCTGCTCGAGCCTAAGAAGCGTCCAGTACGGATAGGCGATGTAGACGCCCAGCAAGATCAGGAACAGGAGAAAGAGGCGGCGCATGGAAGAGAATCCCTCACTTTGTGACGTTCGCCCATAGCACGTCCGGATGACGGAGCGTATAAGCGCAATCGCCATGGAAGCGAATTGCTAAGAGCCTTTGGGCTAGGCTGTCAGACATGCAAAAACGAAGCAAATCGATGAAAGACACGGCCGGCCCGGCGGGCCGCACCGCGAGCATCGAGCGCCGGACCAAGGAGACCAGTATCGGCGCCACCGTCAATCTCGATGGAACCGGTGCCTACGACATTTCCACGGGTGTGGGCTTCCTCGATCACATGCTGGAGCAGCTGGCGCGGCACGGCCTGATCGACATCACGCTGAAGGCCGAGGGCGATCTCCACATCGACCAGCACCACACGACGGAGGATTCGGGCATTGTGCTCGGGCAGGCCTTCGCAGAGGCCCTTGGCGACAAGGCGGGGATCACCCGTTACGGATCCTGCTACTTGCCCATGGACGAGACGCTGACCCGCGTCGCTGTCGATGTGTCCGGGCGGCCCTTCCTTGTGTGGAAGGTGGATTTCAGCCGGTCAAAGGTCGGCGAGATGGACACGGAACTGTTTCGCGAGTGGTTTCAGGCCTTTGCGCAGAACGCGGGAATCACGTTGCATGTGGAAAATCTCTACGGCGAGAACAACCACCACATCGCGGAGACCTGCTATAAGGCGCTTGCGCGGGCGTTGCGCCAAGCCGTCGCCATCGATCCCAGGCAAAGCGGGCGGGTGCCCTCCACGAAGGGGCAGCTCTGACGCCCAAATCCACCGAGGCTGCCATTGGAAGCGCCTGTTGCAAGTTGAGCGTGACGAAACGTGACCGTTTATTCCGTCTATGAGCCTTCTGGCGACGCCTCTGTCGAGGCACGCGCCGGCAGAATCGCCTTCGTGAAGGAAGGCTTCAGTTGGGTCGCCCTTTTCGTCCCGCTGCTCTGGCTGCTCTATCAGAGGATGTGGCTGGAGCTGGTTGCGTATCTGGCGATCTTCCTTTCGCTGCCGCTGATTTTCGGGACCGATCCCACCATGAAGGAGATCGCAGGAATCGTGTCGCTTGGCCTGACGCTGATCTTCGCATTCGAGGCCAACAATCTGCGCGGCTGGGCCATGCGCCGCCGCGGGTTCCGTTTCGCCGGGATCGCGTCCGGCCGCGACAGGGTCGAGGCGGAGACGCGGTTTTTCACGCGCTGGCTTTCCGGCCAAGAACGGCAACGTCCGCACGGATCCGCTGCGCCGGCGACGGCCGCTAAAGTGCCTTCTGTGTCCCCGACGCGTCCCGCAGCAGGCGACGAAGTCATCGGCTCGTTTCCGCGAGGGTAGAGCCATGCACGCCGCCATCATCGACTACGGGTCGGGAAATCTTCACTCCGCCGCGAAGGCGTTCGAGCGTGCGGCTGGAGAACAGGGGCTGCCACTCGAGATCAAGGTCACGGCCGAGCCTGACGAGGTGCTGTCCGCCGAGCGGATCGTGCTGCCGGGTGTCGGCGCGTTCGCCGATTGCAAGGCCGGGCTCGCATCTGTGCCGGGCATGATCGAAGCGCTCAACGAGGCGGTTCACGAACGCGGAACGCCGTTCCTCGGCATCTGCGTCGGGCTCCAGCTGATGGCCAGCCGGGGCCTCGAGCATGGCGTCACGCCCGGACTCGACTGGGTCGGTGGCGAGGTGCGTCCCGTCGAACCGGACGATCCGGCGCTGAAGATCCCGCATATGGGCTGGAACACGCTGACACTCGATCGTCCGCATGCGTTGTTCCAAGGCATCCCCACGGGGCCGGACGGGCTGCATGCCTATTTCGTGCACTCCTATCACTTCGTGCCCGAAACCGACGACGTCCGCGTCGCCACCACCGATTATGGCGGCGTTGTCACGGCCTTCGTCGCGCGCGACAACGTTGCCGGTAGCCAGTTCCATCCCGAGAAGAGCCAGAAACTAGGATTGGCGCTCATCGCCAATTTCCTGACGTGGAAACCATAAAGAGACACGGCTCATGATTCTGTTTCCCGCCATCGACCTCAAAGACGGACAATGCGTGCGCTTGCGCCAAGGCGAGATGGACCAGGCGACCGTGTTCAACGCGGACCCGGCCGCCCAAGCGAAGGCCTTCGAGGAACAGGGCTTCGAGTGGCTGCATGTGGTCGACCTCAACGGGGCGTTCGAAGGCAAGCCCGTGAACGGGCCCGCGGTCGAGGCGATCTTCGATGCGACCCATCTCCCCATTCAACTCGGCGGCGGCATCCGCGATCTCGACACGATCGCCATGTGGCTCGAGAAGGGCATCGACCGCGTGATCCTCGGGACCGCGGCCGTGCGCGACCCCGACCTCGTGTGCGAGGCGGCGCGCGATTTTCCAAATTGCGTCGCGGTGGGGATCGACGCGCGCGACGGCAAGGTGGCCATCGAGGGCTGGGCCGAGACATCGCAGATGACCGCGCTCGATCTTGCCCGCCGCTTCGAGGACGCCGGTGTCGCGGCCATTGTTCATACCGACATTGCGCGTGACGGGCTTTTGGAAGGCCTCAATCTGGATGCGACCGCGGCGCTCGCCGATGCGGTCGCGATCCCGGTCATTGCCAGCGGCGGTCTCGCCTCCATCGACGACATCAGGCGCTTATGTGAGCCGCGCTATGAAAAGCTCGATGGTGCCATTGCCGGACGGGCTCTCTATGACGGCCGGCTGGACCCGAAGGACGCGCTCGCATTGATCTCGGCGCGCTATGGCCACCACGGCGTGACCGGGCAGTATTGATTCATGGACGACGTATGGACCGATGCGTAAGCGCAATCTGCTTTTCTTGTTGGGACTTGTGCTGATCTTGTTGCTTGCGGCCGCTCCGATTCTCGTCGCCATCGGCGCCGGGACTTATGCGGCGAGCCACGGCTGCGTTCTGCACGAGGGTTTCGTCAATCCGTGCATCGTCGACGGGAAGGATGTAGGGCAAACGCTTTATACCCTCGGCGTTCTCGGATGGTTTGGCATCGCGACTGTGCCGCTCGGCATTGGCGCTGCCGCGGTCCTGATCGTGGTTTGGATCATCGTCGCCGTGACGGCGCGCAAACGCGCCAAGCAAAAGGCCGCCTAGGGCATGTTGAAAATCCGCGTCATTCCCTGCCTTGATGTGAAGGACGGTCGTGTCGTCAAAGGCGTGAACTTCGTCGATTTGCGCGACGCCGGCGATCCTGTCGAAGCGGCCGCCGCTTATGACCAAGCGGGTGCGGACGAGCTCTGCTTTCTCGACATCACCGCAAGCCACGAAGGGCGGGGCACGATCCTCGATATTGTCTGCCGCACGGCGGAGCGCTGTTTCATGCCACTGACGGTTGGCGGTGGCGTGCGGTCCACCGAGGATGTCCGGGCGCTGCTGGAAGCGGGCGCCGACAAGGTCTCGATCAACACCGCGGCCGTCCGCGACCGCCAGCTCGTGCGTCGCGCGGCCGAGAAGTTCGGGGCGCAATGTATCGTGGTGGCGATCGATGCGAAGCGTGTTGGCGCCAACGGCAAGGCGCCGCGCTTCGAGATCTTCACCCATGGCGGCCGCGAGCCGACCGGGATCGACGCGATCGCCTATGCGGAAGAGGTTGTTTCGCTCGGCGCCGGGGAGATCCTGCTCACGTCCATGGATCGGGACGGCACGCGCGCCGGGTTCGACAATGCGCTGACCCGCGCGATCGCCGATGCGGTATCCGTTCCGGTCATCGCGAGCGGAGGCGTCGGCACGTTGCAGCATCTCGTCGACGGCGTTCGCGAGGGGCATGCCTCGGCGGTGCTTGCGGCCTCGATTTTCCATTTCGGGGAACATTCGATCGGGGAGGCCAAACGCTTCATGGCCGATGCGGGGCTTCCCATGCGGCTGGACTCTTAGACCCGCCTATTCCCAGCGGCGGCATCACGGTGTATGAGCCACGTCATGAGCAAAGATGCACTCGATAGGCTCGCCGCCACGATCCGCGCGCGCCGGACCGCGGCCTCGGACACGTCCTACACGCGGCAACTCTTGGACGATCCGATCAAGTCGGCCAAGAAGGTTGGCGAAGAGGGCGTCGAGGTAGCCATCGCCGCCACGGCACAAGATCGAAATGCGCTCATCTCCGAGAGCGCCGACCTGCTCTATCATTTTCTCGTGCTGCTGGAATCCCGCGACGTCGGCTTCGACGAGGTTTGCGAGGCTCTCGAACAACGGATGGGCACGTCGGGTCTCGCGCGCCAAAAGGGACCGGCGGACTAGCCGTTCGTGGGCGTGTTGTGATGGATACAAGCCCCGCCGTCGCCTTCTCGCCCTACACCACCTATTCGCGCATGGAATGGGCCCGCTTGAGGGAGGACACGCCGCTCACGCTGAGCGAGGCCGATCTCGAAAATCTCTCCGGCGTGATGGAACGTGTGTCCACGGACGAGGTGGTGGACGTCTATCTGCCCTTAAGCCGTTTGCTCAATCTCTATGTGGAGGCCTCCCAAGGGCTGCATGGCGTCACGGAAGAGTTTCTGCGAAAGGGCAATGGCAAGGTGCCGTTCGTCATCGGGCTCGCGGGCAGCGTCGCGGCCGGGAAAAGTACCTCGGCGCGTGTGCTTCAGGCGCTGCTGGCGCGGTGGCCGAGCCATCCGGACGTCGCTCTGGTTCCGACGGACGGGTTCCTCTTCCCGAACGAGGTCCTGGAACGGCGTGGTCTCATGGGCCGAAAGGGTTTTCCGGAGAGCTACAATCTGCCGGCCCTGCTCAACTTCCTGGCCGACGTGAAGTCCGGCAAGAAGCGGGCCGAAGCGCCCGTCTACTCCCACGTTATCTATGACATCCTGCAAGGTCAGACGCTTGTTGTCGAACATCCCGATATCGTTATCGTCGAAGGGCTCAACGTGCTTCAGCCCGCCGTGCTGCCAAGAGGCGGCGAAGCCATTCCGTTCGTCTCCGACTTCTTCGACTTTTCGATCTATATCGATGCGAGCGAGGCCCTTGTGGAGCATTGGTATGTCGAGCGCTTCTTACGCCTGCGGCAAACGGCCTTCCGCGATCCTGCGGCATATTTCCACCGCTATGCGACGTTGTCGGAGGACGAGGCGCGCAAGACCGCGCTGTCGCTGTGGCACTCAATCAATCTCGTGAACTTGCGCGAGAATATCTTGCCGACCCGCCAGCGCGCCGATCTCATTCTCCGCAAAGGAGAAGAGCACGCCGTCGAAAGCGTGGCGCTGAGAAAGCTTTAGCGCTTCGGCCTGGCTCTATTTGATGGCGGCGGCGCTGTACGTTTCCGGCGCGTAGGGCGCATCGGCATAGAGCTGCTGCGAGCCGAGCCCGATATTCAGACGCAGCATGGTGCGCGACGCGAATAGGTCGTCGTCGGTCAGACGCGTGCTGCCGCCGGGCCGCGCGTAGTGCAATTGCGGCACGGACGAGATGTACTCATAGTCGGTCCAGAAGGACAGGCTGGTGCGGTCACTGAGCTGCGCCCGCGTCTCCAACGACACGGTTCCGATAAAGGCCAGTTCGTCGTTCGAATTCGACAGCCGTGTGGACGTGGCGGCCGGCCCGCTAAACGTACCGGTGTAATCCGTCTCCGCGTTGTAGAGACCCGCCGTCGCGTTGAGATAGGTCCGCAGCCCCAGACGATCGAGAATGCCGCCCTTCTGCTTGAAGGCGTTTCCGACCACCGGAATAAAGCCGAAGCTGTACTCGCCGCCGAAGCCGATATAGCCGCCGGTATAGGTCGTCTCCAGATTTTCCTTATAGGTAAAGACGGTTCCAGCCGAACTGTGCACGCGGCTGTCTTGATCGATACCGCGGATATCGAATCCCGCAATGTAGTAGTCCATGCGGTAGAGCTCGGGCTTGATCTCCCGTGGCGCGCCGGTGGCGAATTTCAGCTCGGCCTGGCCGCCCCAATAGTCGGCATCCTTGGTTGCCTTCGTATTTAGCGTCGAGCTCAAGAACGTATTGGCGCCGGTCGGATCGATCACGACGCAGGTGACGCCGCCGCCGTTACACTTCACGCGGCGATCGGTCTCGACATTCGAGTAGAAGCCCTTGACGGCGCCACTGACGAGGACGTCTCCCCACATCCCGAAGGCGGTTTCGATCCCCGCGCCGGTCGAGCCGCCAATGTCCCAAAAGTCTTTCTCGGTATTGTTCTGCCGCTTGAGATTGCCGAGGCCGCCGGTGCCGGTGAATTGAATCTCGGGGAGAGAGAGGAACTGATACCCGCCCCCGACCCAAACCCGGGTCTTGTCGACGGTCGTGGTCGCATATTCTTGCGCGGCCGCAGGCTGCACCGCGAATGCCATCACGGTCAGTGTTGCGCCAGCCAAAGCCGAAAACCTTAGCATCGATTCCTAGCCCCCTTGCCTGTGGATAAGATAACAGGCGAAAGGGTAAATTGACGTGCCAAGTACCTGATTGCCTCACGATTCTCCAAGCTTGTGACAGATGAGCCACAGGTCGCAAGGACGCTCGGTTAGGGCAAGAGGCCGCGGCTTTTGGCCAGTTCCACGAGATTGGCTTCGGGCCGCGCACCGATATGGGAGATTGCTTCGGCCGCAGCGAGGCTGCCGAGCCGTCCGCATGTCTCGAGCGGGAGCCTTCTTGCAAGGCCGTAGAGGAAGCCTGCGGCGTATAGATCGCCGGCCCCGGTGGCGTCGACTACCTGAGAAACGGGATCGGCCGGAATTTCCGTGGTTTCTCCGCTACTTACAATCAGCGATCCGGCTTCGGAACGGGTCAGGACGGCCATTTCGCAATCCTGCAGTGCGGCGTCGGCGGCCTCGAGGAATGTGTTGGTCTCGTAGAGGGAGGTGATTTCCTTCTCGTTCGCGAAGACGATATCCGCACCGTCCTTGACCAGGGCGCGGAAATCCTCCCGGTGCCGGTCCACGCAGAACGGATCGGAGAGGGATAGAGCCACCTTGGCCCCGGACTCCTTGGCGAGCCTAGCGGCCTCGTGAAAGGCGGATTTCGCAGCATCCTTGTCGAAGAGATAGCCTTCCAGATAGACGAACTTCGCCGCGCCGATCAGGTGAGGGTCGATATCCGCCGCGGTCAGATCGACGCTCGCGCCGAGGAAGGTGTTCATGGTGCGCTCGCCGTCGGGCGTCACCAGAATGAGACATCGCGCGGTCGGCTGGCCGTCGACGGCCGGTTCCGTCGTGTACTCGATCCCCAAAGAGCGAATGTCGTGGCGGAAAATGCCGCCGAACTGGTCCGCGGCGACCCGGCCGATAAAGCCGCAACTTGCACCGAACGAGGCGAGGCCGGCGATGGAGTTGGCGACCGACCCGCCGGACCGTTCCGTGGCCGGACCCATCTCTTCGTAGAGCGAGGCGGCATCGTCGGCATCGATCAACCGCATGAATCCTTTGTCGAGGTCCCGCTTCGAGAGGAAGGCATCATCACAGCGCGCGATGATGTCCACGATGGCGTTACCAATGCCAACCACGTCGTAAGTCTTTGCAGCCATGTCCTCGTTAGGTCTCCCATTCAGAATTTGGCATTTCGGCGCGCCCGCTGGCATCGACACTCCGGCTCGATATAGTCCCCGGGCAAACTGCAACGGGACAACGTCATGCTCAAAGCGGCAGGTCAAGCCTTCGAAGAATTGTTCTCGCCGCCATTCCGTGCGGTCATGGTCAAGTGTGTCGCCTTTACCGTGGCGCTGCTCGTCGGACTCATCGTCGCGGTCGAGTGGTCTTTTGGGCATTTCGTCGCCTGGCCGGATTGGATCGAGACGGCGATCCAGTGGCTCGGCGGGCTCGCGCTGGTTGCCGGCTCGATCTTTCTCATCCCGCCTGTCACGTCGCTCATCGCGGGCCTGTATCTCGACGATATCGCCGCGGTGGTCGAGCGGGAGACTTTCCCGAACGATCCGCCCGGCCGTGAACTTCCGACGGCCAAGTCGATCTGGCTCGCGATCCGGTTCTTCTTCGTGGTGCTTGCCGTGAATCTGCTCGCGCTGCTGCTGCTGCTCGTGCCGGGCGTCAATCTGATCGCGTTCTATGTGGGCAACGGCTATCTGCTGGGACGCGAATATTTCGAGCTCGCCGCCATGCGCCATGTGAGCGAGGCGGAAGCCAAGCGCATTCGAAAGGCCAACGGTGTGCCCGTTTTGCTGTGCGGGCTGGTGATCGCGGCCCTCGCTTCCGTGCCGATCTTGAATCTCCTGACGCCCTTGTTCGCGACGAGCTTCATGGTGCGGATGTGGAAGAAGATCGCGGCGAAGCCGAATGGAGGTCTCCGGCGTGGCGGGCCCGGCGACCGCGTTCGCGGCGCTACCACGCCTGCGGCCGGCGTTTAGGCTGGCGCGTCCGATTTGGATTTAAAGGTGCAAAGATCGCGGATCTCGCAGCGCCAGCATTCGGGCTTGCGGGCCTTGCATACATAGCGTCCATGCAAGATGAGCCAGTGATGGGCGTTGTGCTTGTACCGGTCTGGAATGACCCGTTCTAAGATCTCCTCGACCTTTAGCGGTGTCTTGCCCGGTGCGAGGCCGGTCCGGTTCGAGACACGGAAAATGTGCGTGTCGATGGCGATGGTCGGTTCGCCAAAGGCGACGTTGAGCACCACATTGGCGGTCTTGCGTCCTACGCCTGGAAGGGCTTCCAGGTCCTCCCGGCATCGGGGCACCTTGCCGCCATGTTCGGCGACGAGCTTCTTCGAGAGTGCGACGACGTTCTTCGCCTTGTTCCGGAACAGGCCAATGGTCTTTATCGTCTCGCTCACGGCTTCTTCGCCGAGCGCGGCCATCTTTTCCGGCGTGTCGGCCGCTTCGAACAGAGCGGGCGTCACGCGGTTGACCGATGCATCGGTCGCTTGGGCCGACAGCACGACGGAGACGAGCAGCGTGAAGGGATCTTTGTAATCCAATTCCGTCTTCGGGTCCGGATTGCGCGCCTCGAAGCGCGCGAACATCTCCTCGATCTGTGCCCGGGTGAGTTTGGTGCCTGGGACCTTTCGGGGTTTCCGGCGTTCTGGCCGGCCGGCCGTCTTTGCTCGTGCCGCCACTTGCGCTTTTCCACATTCCCCAACTGTATTATTTTTCACGCTATGACAGAGACGCTCGCCCCGCCGCAAGACCCCAACGGCAAAGAGCCGCCATTTCGCGCCGTGCTGACCCCGCACCGTTCGCTCGGGCCGCGGGGATTCCTGATCTTCATGCTGGCCGTCAGCGCGATCTCCTTCGGCACGGGACTGATGTTCTTCCTGATGGGCGCATGGCCGATCATGGGCTTTATGGGTCTGGACGTGCTACTCATCTACATCGCGTTCCGGATCAATTTCCGCGCCTTGCGCCTCTATGAGACCGTCGATCTCACGCCGGAAGCTCTGACCGTCACGCGCGTCGCGCCCGACGGAAAGGAACAGTCGTGGCACTTCAATCCTTATTGGGTGCGCGTATGCGTGGACGAGCGGGTTGGCCGTTCGTCTGTGTTGTCGCTGGCCAGCCACGGAAAGCGGCTCGTTTTCGGGGCGTTCCTAACGGATCCAGAGCGGGAGGATTTCGCCGCGGCGCTGGAAGACGCACTGCGCCGCTCCCGTGCACCGGAGGGCACTGCGCTCGCCTAAGCTAGGCCGCGAGACTGCGCTTCTCGGTCAGGCTGCCGTCCGCCGTGACGCGGTAGACGACCGGTGTCGCGGTCGCCAGGGAGTAGTGCTGTACTTCGTCCGGCGTCAGCTTATCGATCTCCATGATCAGCGATCGTAGAGAGTTGCCATGGGCGACGACGATCACGTTCTTGCCCGCCTTCAGCTCCGGGACGATCCAGCGGTCGAAGAATGGGCAGACGCGGGCGGCGGTGTCCTTGAGCGATTCGCCGCCGGGCGGCGCCACGTCGTAGGAACGCTGCCAGATATGCACCTTGTCGGCGCCGAAACGCTTCCGGGCCTCTTCCTTGTTGATGCCGACGAGGTCGCCATAGTCGCGTTCGTTCAGGGCGGCTGCCTTGATGATCGGGAGCTTTCCTTGCCCGACTTCCCCGAGAATGATGTCGAGCGTGTTGTGCGCCCGCTTCAGCGTGGAGGCAAAGGCGCTGTTGAAGATCAGCCCTTCTTCCTTGAGCCTTTGGCCCGCGCGGTGAGCCTCGGAGACCCCTTCCTCGCTGAGTCCGACGTCCTTCCAGCCGGTGAACATGTTCAGCCGGTTCCACTCGCTTTGGCCGTGACGGACCAAAACAAGAACATTGTTTGGATCGTGCGGTCTATCGCTCGTTTTTTTAAGCATGTCCCCTGAACGACACCCTGTCATCGTTTGCGTTGCTCGCCCCGCGGCACCTTCTGGCCGCTTGTTCGCCGGCGACTATACTCCCGCGAGGCTAAGAGCCAAGTTCACTATTGCTTCCCATTTGGGTGACTTTTTGGCTGTAAGGGAAACAGTTCCTTAGTGTTCTCGCCCTGCCGTCACCCCGCAATCGAAATACCACCGCGTTGTTACAGTCCGAGTACGTCCGCCATGGCGTAAAGCCCAGGCGGGCGCCCCTTGGCCCAAAGTGCCGCGCGTACCGCTCCGCGGGCGAAGATACCGCGGTCTGAGGCGATATGTGTCAACTCGAAACGCTCCCCCGCCCCGGCGAAGATCACACGATGTTCGCCCACGACATCGCCGCCGCGAAGCGCGGCAAAGCCGATATCGCCTCCGCGCCGGGGGCCCATGTCGCCATCCCGCGTCCTGACGGCTTTCTCGGCTAGAGCCACGGCACGCCCTTTCGCCGCAGCCTCTCCCAGCATCAGGGCTGTGCCGGACGGCGCGTCGCGCTTGTGGCGATGGTGCATCTCAAAGATCTCGATATCGAACTCCGGACCGAGAATCTCGGCGACACGCTTGGTCAACGCGGCCATGAGATTGACGCCCATGCTCATATTGCCGGCTTTGACGATCGTGGCGTGCCGTGCGGCGGCATCCAAGGCGGCGAGTTGCTCGTCCGTGAAGCCGGTCGTGCCGATCACGTGTACGATGCGGGCCTGCGCCGAGAGCTCCGCGAACCGTACGGTGGCCTTGGGCAAGGTGAAATCCAAGACGCCTTCCACATGAGCGAACAGCGCATGGGCATCGTCCGTAATCGGAATGCCGATTGTGCCCAGCCCGGCCACCTCGCCGATATCCCGGCCGATCGCGGGCGAGCCTTCGTGCTCCAGGCCTCCGGCGATCTCGCAGCCCGGCGTTTCGTGCAGCGCCCGGGTCAGAGCCTGACCCATGCGTCCCGCAGCGCCGAGAACCGCGATCCTCATGTCACTCATCGTGCTTGGCGCCCCTGATGTTTTCGTCACCGCACCGTGATAGGAACGGGCGGCCGCGAATTTGCCCGGGCGCCGTTGTAGGACGCCGTGCGGCCACTCACAAGTCTCTCAACGATTTGAATACACAGGACTAAAGTAGGGGCGACCGAAATGACGCAGCCGAGAGCCGGATTCTTAGGGGCGTTTCTGTGGGCGGCCTCGATGCTGCTGGCGCAGGCTGCCGCCGCCGGAACCATCGAAAGCGCCTACACGCCCCTCGATCTCGACAAATGCGAGACCGTCGCCGCGCCGGAGGCGCCCGAAGACGGCGCCGTCTTCCGCTGCAAGGGCCTGCATGGGATGGATGTCAGGGTCGCTGAAGGCGATCTGCGCATGTTCGTGTCCTACGGCCCAAATGCGGAACAGCAGTCCGCGGCAAGCCAGACGATCCCAGTCTTCAACACGATCGGCAAGACACTGGAATGGCGGCTCGACGATGGAGCGCCATTCGCGACCATTTTGCGATACCGCTGGGACTCGGACAACGGCGAAGGTTCGACACTGGTCGTCACGAAGATCGGCGCCACGGATGCCTGTCACGTCGCGTATGTGCAGGCGGCTGGAAATGCGAAGGCCAATGCCTTGGCACGCGAAATCGCGGATGGACAAGCGCGCGGCTTTTCCTGTGGGCGCGACAAGCCACGGACCTACGGTGCGGACGGAAAACAGACCGATTGATCCGCACCCGGCCCACCGGTGTTGCGATGGGTATTGGCCTGTCTAGGCGATTCTAGGCGACGAGCGCGGTGTCCAAAGCCTTGTCTTCCTCGGAGTTCGTGGCCACTTCGGCTTCCGGTCGACCGTAGTAGTACCCTTGCACCTGATCGCAGCCCCAGCGCTTCAGCAGGGCTGCCTGATCTTCGGTTTCGACGCCTTCGGCCGTGATCGTCACGTGCAGCGACTGACCCAGGCCGACGATACTCGACACGATGGCGCTTGTTTGCGGGTTGGTTCCGAGCGTGTCGATGAAGGAACGATCGATCTTGATCTTCTTCACTGGGAATCGGGTCAAGTAGGACAGGCTCGAATAGCCGGTGCCGAAATCGTCCATGGCGATGGATACGCCAAGCTGATCCAGCTTGGTCAGGGTTTCGATCACGGACTCGGTGTTCTGAAGTATCGTGCCTTCCGTGATCTCGAGTTCGAGGCGTCGAGGTTCGAGGCCGGTCTCGGCGAGCACGCGCCGTACGAGGTTGAAGACATCCTGAGTCTTGAATTGGGCAGACGAAAGGTTGACGGCGAGCCGAATCTCCGGCGGCCAGCTCAATGCATAGGTGCAGGCGGTCGTCAAAACCCATTCGCTCAGAGGCACGATCAGACCCGTCTCCTCGGCGATCGGCAGGAACGTCGACGGTAGAATTTCACCCTCGGTGGGATGCCACCAGCGTACCAAGGCCTCGTAACCGGACAGGCCGCCGTCGGCGAGGCCGAATTGGGGCTGATAGTCGAGATAGAGCTGATTCTTGCGGATGGCGTTGCGTAGGTCGGTCTCCAGGCGACGGCGCTTTTGAAGAGCGGCGTCCATGGCGGGCTCGAAGAACCGGAATGTGCTGCGTCCGTCTTGCTTGGCGCGATAGAGCGCAAGGTCCGCGTGCTTCATGAGAACGTCGCTCGGCTGGCCGCAGAGCGGGCCGAGCGCGATCCCGACACTCGCCGACGTCGTGACCTCGTGACCGTTCACGTTGTACGGCGTGCTGAGCGCCGTGCAAATGCGGCGGGCCAGACGCATGGCGTCTTCGGGCGCGGCGATATTTTCGGCGACCACGGCGAACTCGTCCCCGCCCATACGGCCCACGACATCGCTGTCTCGAACGTTTTCCTTCAACCGTGCCGCGACCTCCTCGAGGAGAGCGTCGCCGGTGGCGTGGCCAAGTGTATCGTTCACGTGTTTGAAGCGGTCCAGATCGAGACCGAAGACGGCCATCGTGGTGTCATGCCGGCGCGCGCGCGCGAGTGCGTGTTCGAGATGCTGGTGAAACTGCAGACGATTCGGCAGACCCGTGAGCGAATCGTGCATGGCGAGATAGCGAATCTTGTCCTCGGCCTGCCAGCGCTCGCGGATGCGCCGCGAGGCGATGGCAGCCGGAACCGTGAAGCCCATGATGATGAGAAGGCAGGTCGTCACCGTTACGACGGCGAGCGCGAGATTGGTCAGCCAAGCCGCCGCACTCTGATCGACATCGAATGCGTAAACGCGCGCAACCTTGCCATCCCGGGTTATCGGGACGAACGCCAAGCTCTTGCGTCCTTCGCCGGGCAAGGCGGCAACCGTGACTTGCTGCTGGGTTACCGCTTCGGCAAAGGCGCTTTTGGCGCTTTGCGGGCCTAGAATGCGGGATACGATATCGGGCGTGAATCCGCGGCCCGCGGCGAGGAGCTGGCCGCTGGGATCGAGAACGGCGAAGCCGCCCATCCTGCTCACGTGTTCGTCGCCGGAGCCGCCAGGAATCGTCGCGGCCAGGCCTTCCGTCAGCCAGTTCAGCCGGTTCGCGAGGGCCTGGCGATTGCCGCTGGAGGAGGCTTTGGCGTCGGTCGGCGGGTCCGTCGCCACGTCACCGAATTGCTTTTGTAGGATTGTGGGCTCCAGCAAATGAATGCCGCCGCTGACGGATCCCTCTGCCGCATTGCTCAGAACCCGGCGCAGGTTCTTGTCGGTCTCGACGCTCCAGACTTGCGCGGCATTGCCAGCTTCAACTTCGAGAGCGTAGTTGATGGTGGATCGGCCTGACAGAACGGCGGCAACCACAGTGAACAAGCCCAAGACCACCAAACCGAGCATGACCCAGCGGTCACGCGTGTCGAACTCTGACATCTATTCCGTTCCTACCGTCTCCTCGCCAACGGACTACGATAGGCGGTAGGTCGTTAAGGCCGCCCGAATGCATAGGGTTAATTGGTACTAAATCTGTCCGAATCCGGTCAGCGCCACGCAAATGCGATCTTGCGCAAGCCCGTTTCATCAAAGCGCTCGAGGCCTTCGGCGATGGGCTTCCCGCCCAGACGGAGATAGAAGTCGCAAGCGGTCTCGTTGTCGGCGAGGGCCCAGACCAACAGCCCGTTCAAGCGCATTTCGCGAAGCTTCTGCCGGGCGCCGTTGAAGAGCTTGGAGCCAAGTCCAAGCCCTTGATAAGTGGGATGAAGATAGAGTTCGAAGATCTCGCCCGCGAAAGGGCCGCGGCCTATGCGGGAACGGCCGAACGTCACATATCCCGCAACCTCGCCGCCAAAGTCGAGAACAAGAACGGAAGCCCGCCGCTGCAAGACCTGATCCCACCAGCGCGGGCCATGACGCGCGATCATGCGTTCCAGATGCAGATGAGGGATGATGCCCTGATAAGCGCCCCGCCACGCTTCCTCGTAAGTGTTTGCGAGAGCGTTCGCGTCTTTTGGCCGTGCCGGCCTCACATGAGCGACATCGACGGACATAGGAAAAGCCTAAACTAGTTTGCCTCGGCCGGGCAAAGACCTCGTTTGCATTATCCCATGTTTCGAGGCAGCGAGCCCATGAAAAAGGGGCAGACCGCAACCGGCCTGCCCCGCCACTCTGGCACCGGCGCGAACGCCGACTTGCCTAGTAGGCTGACATCACGATCACCTTGCCGTCCTTGTCGAGTTTGATGTCCATGACGCCGGCCTTGCACTTGGCGTCTTCAATCTCGATGGTCCCGTTGTCCTCGACTTCGATGTCCTCGTAGCCCTCGCAGTTCAACGTGCTCAGGACTTCTTCGACCTTCTCCACGACGCCCGCCGGAAGGTCCTTGTCGTCGTCATCGTCGTCGGCATAGGCGAAGGTCGTCGCCGCGAGCGCCAAGGCGGCGGCGAGGGAAACAGTTTTGATCATCGGAAGACACTCCTGGTTTGGTCAGATGCGCGAGGTTGGCCCGCCTACCGGTCGTTAAGGCGAGCTTGCGCGTGCCACAGTGCCAGAGCCCGTGCGGCAAGTAGTGCCAGGATTTCCGAGCAGAAAGCCCCGAAGTTCTCGGGAATATCTTGCAGTTCAAGGTTCCGCGTGTGCCAGCGCCGCTCAGGCTGCGTTTTCCGCTTCGCGCTGGCGCACGGCCTTTTTGCGCTCGTTTGGATCGAGGTGGCGCTTGCGCAGGCGGATCGACTCGGGCGTGACCTCAACCAGCTCGTCCTCCTCGATGTAGGACAGCGCCTTTTCCAAGACCATGCGGATGGGCGGCGTGAGGCGCACCGCCTCGTCCTTCGACGTGGTGCGAATATTGGTCAGCTTCTTGCCCTTCAGCACATTGACCTCGAGGTCGTTGCCGCGGGTGTGCTCGCCGACGATCATGCCTTGATATACCCGTGCTCCCGGTTCGATCATCATCGGTCCACGGTCCTCCAGGTTCCAGAGGGCGTAGGCGACGGCCTCGCCCTGGTCCGTCGAGATCAAGACGCCGTTGCGCCGGCCTTGGATGAGCCCTTTGTGCGGCGCGTAGCCATGGAAGAGGCGATTGATGATTCCCGTACCACGCGTGTCGGTCAGCAGCTCGCCCTGATATCCGATCAGACCGCGTGTGGGAGCGTGGAAGATGAGGCGTACGCGCCCGCCGCCCGACGGCCTCATCTCGATGAGGTCCGCCTTGCGTTCCGACAGCTTCTGAACGACGGCGCCTTGGTGCTCTTCGTCGAGGTCGATGACGACCTCTTCGATGGGCTCCAGAAGCTGCCCGGCCTCGTTGCGCTGCATCAGAACGCTCGGCCGCGAAACGGAGAGCTCGAATCCCTCGCGGCGCATGGTTTCGATCAAGATTCCGAGTTGCAACTCGCCGCGCCCGGCGACGATCATCGAATCGCGTTCGTCGGATTCGTTGACCTTTAGCGCGACGTTTCCTTCCGCTTCTTGCAGGAGCCTGTCGCGGATCATCCGTCCCGTGACCTTGGTGCCTTCCGTGCCCGCCAGCGGGGAGTCGTTGACGCGGAACGTCATGGACAGCGTTGGCGGATCGATGGGCTGGGCGGGAAGCGGCGCCTCGACCGATGATGCGCAGATCGTATGCGCGACCGTCGCGTTGGGCAGACCCGCGATCGAGACAATGTCGCCGGCACTGGCCTCGTCCAACGCCGCGCGCTCAAGCCCTCGGAAGGCGAGCACTTTGGAGACGCGGCCCTGCTCGACCAGATTTCCCTCGTGGTCCAGCACTTTAACCATCTCATTCGGCTTGATCGCACCGGACGTGATGCGCCCCGTGACGATACGGCCGAGATAGGGATTGGCTTCGAGAATGGTCCCGAGCATCCGGAAGGGGCCGTCCTCGACCTTTGGCGGGGCGACATGGCGCAGCACCAACTCGAAGAGGGGCGTCATGCCCTGATCCTTGGGGCCGTCAGGGCTCGCGGCCATCCAGCCTTCCTTGGCTGAGCCGTACAGAACGGGGAAGTCGAGCTGCTCGTCGTTCGCATCGAGCGCGGCGAACAAATCGAAGATCTCGTTCAAGACGTCGTCGGGCCGCGCATCGGGTCTATCGACCTTGTTGACGACGACAATGGGCTTGAGGCCCATCTTCAGGGCCTTGGACACGACGAATTTCGTTTGCGGCAGCGGGCCCTCGGCCGCGTCCACCAAGACCAGCGCGCCGTCGACCATGTTGAGGATGCGCTCGACCTCGCCGCCGAAATCCGCGTGGCCCGGCGTGTCGACCACGTTGATGCGTGTGTCGTTCCAGACGATCGACGTCGCCTTCGCGAGGATGGTGATCCCGCGCTCGCGCTCCAGGTCGTTTGAATCCATGGCCCGTTCGTCCACGCGCTGATTGTCGCGAACGGCGCCGGATTGCTGTAGGAGCCGGTCTACCAGGGTCGTCTTGCCATGATCGACATGCGCGATGATGGCGATGTTGCGTAGCTTCATGTTCGGAGTGGTCTTTCGGCCGGTCGTGGGCACATGTGCCGACGGGCTGTTGTTGCGGCGCAATATAGGGATTTTCGCGCCAATCGCAACGGCGCCGTGGTTATGGGTTCATGGGGCCGTCGCGGGGTGAGGATATTCGTTGCACGGGCGGGCGGGCGTGCCGCAAACTTCCGCCGCGCAAATCTTCGAAGCCATCAAGGTCTCAGCCATGAGCGAAACGCCCCAACCGCCTTACGGGCCGACACCCGCCGCCCTGTCCGGGTCCGAACTGCCGTCCTTCCGCTATGCCTTGGGTCAAGCGCCGGCGAAACAGTTTGCGGGCGGCACGGCGAAGGAGGCGAATGCCAGCCAGTTCCCGGTGTCCGAGGCGCTTGCCGGGGTCTACATGACGCTCGAGCCGGGCGCGGTGCGCGAGCTTCATTGGCACGCCAACGCCGCCGAGTGGGCCTACATGATCGAGGGCCACGCCCGCGTCACCACGATCGATCCCGACAACCAAAGCGAGGTCGTCGATTTCGGCCCCGGCGATGTCTGGTATTTTCCGCGCGGCCACGGCCATTCGATCCAGGGGCTTGCTGGCGGGTGCACCTTTATCTTGGTGTTCGACAACGGCTATTTCTCCGAATTCGGCACGTTCTCCATCACCGATTGGCTGGGGCATACGCCCCATGCCGTGCTTGCCAAGAATTTTGGCCTGCCGGAATCGGCCTTCGCGAATTTTCCCGACCACGAAGTCTACATCGCCAAAGGGCCCGTCCCGCCGCCGCTCGCGGCCGATCCAGAGCCGGGCTCGCTCAACGCACCGCCGTTGACGCACCGCTATCGCCTGTTGGCCCAGGCCCCGGAGCCGTTTCCCGGCGGCGAGATGCGGATCGCCTCGGAGGTGGAGTTTCCGATCTCGAGTACGATGACGGGCGCGCTTCTCACCATCGCGCCGGGCGGCATGCGCGAGCTGCACTGGCATCCCAACGCTGTGGAGTGGCAGTATTATCTCACCGGCACAGGCAGTATGACCGTGTTCGGCTCGGGCGGCCGGGCGCGGACCGATGCGTTCGCGGCGGGCGACGTAGGGTACGTGCCGCAGGGCTTCGGCCACTACATCGAAAACACGGGCGACGAGGACCTTGAGCTTCTCGTCGTGCTCAACAACGGTACCTACGAATCGGTTTCCATCACCGCCTGGATGGCGGGAACGCCCGACCTCTTACTCGCCACGAATTTCGGCGTGAAGGAAAGCGTGTTCGAAGAAATGCCGGGCGATGCGGTCATCATGCCGGAAGAGGAGCAGTAGCCCTCACCGAAGCTTGCCGCGCGACAGACACCACGCTGCTGACGCCATTCGCGGAAGTGACCTACACGGACGCGCGGCTCAATGGCTATCGCGAGACCGGCGGACCGTTCCCCACCACGTTCCAGGATATCAGCACCAACACGACCGTGGGCCGTATCGGCATCTTGGAAGAGACGGATCTGACCGACTCGATCCGGCTGTTCACGTCGCTGGCCTGGGCGCAAGTGCTCGACCGGGACGACCCGGTGGTCCGGGGCGCCGTGCTCGACATCTTCGAGCTGTCCACGGACACCGCGGGCACTCTCGACGGCTGGGCCGAGATCATGGCCGGCGCGCGCTACCAGCTGAACGAGAAGGGTGTGTTCTCGGTATCCGGCAACGTCGCCACCGAGTTCGACGAGTACTTCACGCTCGGTGGCCGCGTCGGCTACAGCCAAACCTTCTAGAGCGCAGCAGACGCTACGCTCTCGCCAGTGCGGCGCGGGCGTCGTGGGCGAGCCAGCGCGTCAAAGCACTGGCGCTCATCGCGCCCGGCAGCTTCGCTGCTTGGCCGGACCAGAGCGGGGAGAAGTCGCTCGAGCCGTCCGCTTCCGCCTTGGTTCGCAGCGGTGCGATCGCCGGACGCGCGCGCGGGAAGCGCGGCGCGGCTGCGTTCATCGGCCCTTGCTCGCGCATGAAGCGATTGACGACGCCCCGGGCGGGGCGGCCCGTGAGCACATTGGTGATGGCGGTCTCGCGTCCAGGATCGGCAAGGGCCGCGCGGTGGAGCGGCGGCGTCCAGGCCTCGTCCGTCAGCAGGTAAGCCGTGCCGACTTGCACGGCGCCCGCACCCAGGGCGAAGCAGGCCGCGATGGCCGGGCCGTCGGCGATGCCGCCCGCGGCGATCACCGGCACGTCGAGTGTTGCGCAGATGCTGCGAACCAGTGCGAAGGTCCCGACCTGAGAGCTGACCTCGGTTTCGAGAAACATGCCGCGATGGCCTCCGGCCTCCGCGCCTTGCGCGATGATCGCATCGACCCCCTTGGCGGCCAGATACTGCGCTTCCCGGAGCGACGTTGCCGAGCACAGAACCTTGCATCCGGCGCTTTTGACCCGGGACAGAAGCGGTTCGGGCGGAACGCCGAAGTGAAAGCTCACGATTTCCGGTTTGACGGATTCAATCACGGCACATTCGTCTTCCCCGAACGGCGCGTGCCCGGCCGGGAGCGGCAAGTTCGGAGGATTGACGCCGGCGTCATCGAAATACGGACGGAGATGGTCTAGCCACGCCCTGTCGCGGTCCGGATCGTCGGGTTCGGGTGTGTGACAGAAGAAATTTGTATTCAGCGGCGCCTTGGTTTTGGCGCGAAATTCGGCGATGCCCGCCGCGATCTCCTCAGGTCCCAAAACCGCGCAGGGCAGCGCACCCAAACCGCCGGCCTCGGCGACGCCGAGAGCCACCTCGATCCCTGTCGAGTTCGCCATGGGCGCTTGGACTATCGGGATGTCGATACCGAACAGGTCGAGAAGCCGTCGGTTGGGCCAGGTCATGATGTCCTCATTGTGCAGCCAGTGCGAAAGTTTAGCCGTTATCCCCGGAGTTTGCGGAGCGTGCGCAGACGGAGCGCATTCAGCTTGATGAACCCTTCGGCGTCCTTCTGGTCGTAGGCGCCTTCGTCGTCCTCGAAGGTCACGATCGCGTCCGAATAGAGCGACTTGGCGCTCTTGCGTCCGATCACGATGACATTGCCCTTATAGAGCTTGAGCGTGACCTCGCCTTCGACATGCTCTTGGCTCTTGTCGATCAGGGCTTGCAGCATTTCGCGTTCGGGGGCGAACCAGAAACCGTAATAGACCAGCTCCGCGTAGCGCGGCATGAGCTGGTCCTTAAGGTGCATCGCTTCGCGGTCGAGCGTGAGGGATTCCATGGCGCGGTGCGCCGCGAGCAGGATTGTGCCCCCCGGCGTCTCGTAGATGCCGCGCGATTTCATGCCGACGAAACGGTTCTCGACGAGATCGACGCGGCCGATGCCGTTGTCGTGGCCCAGCTGATTGAGCTTTGTGAGAAGCGCGGCCGGAGACAGCGCCATGCCGTCGATGCTGACGGGATCGCCGTTCTTGAAGCCGATCGTAACGATCGTCGGCGCATTGGGCGCATCCTCCGGCGCGACGGTGCGCTGGAACACGTATGCCGGCGGCTCGACATTCGGGTCTTCCAGCACTTTTCCTTCGGACGAGGAGTGCAAGAGGTTCGCATCGACCGAGAAGGGCGCTTCGCCGCGCTTGTCCTTGGCCACGGGAATTTGATGTTTCTCGGCGAACTCGATCAGATCGGAGCGGGAGTGGAAGTCCCATTCGCGCCAGGGCGCGATAACCTTGATGTCGGGGTTCAGTGCGTAGTAGCCGAGCTCGAACCGCACCTGGTCGTTGCCCTTGCCAGTCGCGCCGTGGCAGACGGCATCGGCGCCGGTCTCGCGCGCGATCTCGATCTGACGTTTCGCGATCAAGGGCCGCGCGATCGAGGTGCCGAGGAGATAAACGCCCTCGTAGAGTGCGTTGGCCCGGAACATCGGGAAAACGTAGTCGCGCACGAACTCCTCGCGGAGATCCTCGATGTAGATCTCCTTGATGCCGAGCATTTCGGCCTTTTTGCGCGCGGGCTCCAACTCTTCGCCCTGGCCGAGATCGGCCGTGAAGGTCACGACTTCGCAACCATAGGTCTCTTGAAGCCATTTGAGGATGATGGAGGTGTCGAGACCGCCGGAATAGGCGAGCACGACCTTTTTGATGTCGCTCATTCGATGTCCTGGTAAGTCGCCGGCGCGGCGCGCGAGTTGATTTCGCAGGGACTATAGGCGCGCAAAGCCGGTGCGCAAGAGGCCGCCGTTGTCCATCACGGTGCCGGGACGACCGGCCCAAAGCGGAGCCACGAAAATCCTTAGTCGGGTCCGGAGCGCCGTTGCAGCGCTTCGCCCGAGTGACGCAGCGCAGCGCCGAGGCGGGCAAGCCCCGTTCCGATTCCCCCGAGAACGAATGCGAGGCCCCGATGGATCGTGAACGCGAAGCGTTCGATCTGCAGCTCGAGCCGCGCATCGTTCCGGCGGCTCGGCGCGAGCAGCAGGGCGTAGAACAGCAGCGTCGTGACGATTGTGAAGACGCCGGCGAACAGCACGTCGCTCAGGAAATGACGTCCAAAGGCGACACGCAGTCCCCCGACCGAGGCGCCATAAAGCACGGCAGCGCCCATGGCGAAGGGCCGGGCAGGCGGTGGCGCAAGCATGGCCGGAGCCACGGTCCAAAAGGCGAGGCTCCCTTCGCCGGACACGAACGAACAGTTGCGCTCGCAGGCTCCGCCCGGACGCCACCACGGCTCGAAACCGGCCTTTCCGCCGAATTCCTCGACTTGGTTAGGGCGCGGCCGGCCCCAATTGTCTTTCAGCACGAGATTGGTGAGAACACCCGGACCGGCGATGAACGAACCGACGAGGAACAACGCCACGGACGGCGCGATGATCATCTTTGTGCGCGGAAAGACGAGCTTGCGGATGAGCACGAACACCGACGGGGCGACCAGCAGATAGGGCACCCAATAGGCGAGATTCCGAACGGTGTTCCACGACTCGTCGCGGGAGATTGGAAACTTGGATGTCTTGCCGTCGAAAAACAGCGCCGCGACCTTGAGGTCGATCTCCGGAAAGAGGGCGAAGACCAACCCCAAAAAAAGTCCGAGTGCCAGAGTTGCGAACAGCCAACGCCGCGCCACGCGTGTCTCCTAAAAGCCGGGTGCGTGCCGGGACACTGTTCTGTCCGGCACAGTTCGTATGACCGAAATCAAGGCTTTATGGCGCAGCGCGCTCACAATGCCAATAACGGCCTTCGCAGTGAACCGAGTCCTCCGGCGAATGACGTTTTTATGATTGTTGCGTAGGGGCTTGGAACCGCGGAGACTGGCGTTGAGTTGATTCTTCGGAAAGCCCGAAGGAGTACGCCGATGGCGAACGATAAGATGGTCAAGAACTCCGAGCAAGCAATCGTGCGAGAGGCGCTGCGGCGGAAGCTGGGCTTCGCTTGGCGGCGGCGTATTGGCGGTCAGGTCCCGTTGTCCTGGCAGCAGACCGTGACGCACTTCAAGCCGGAGCCATGGCTGGAGGCCGTGGCCCACGACAAGGCGCGTATGCCGGTCAAGCTCCGCGACCTGCCAGAAGCCAGTAGATAAATCCGCCGGCGAAGCCTGCGGTTGCAAAGATCGTCATGTATTCACTTGCGGGAATCGATTGCGCCGGCCCTTCGAGCGCGGCGCCGGCCAGGAGCGGAATCGCGGTGAGCGATGCGCCGCCTGCAAGGACGTAGTACATCCACGACCGGACATGAAGGACTTCGCCGATGACGGCTGCGGCCAACGCGGGCAGCGCCGTCAGGGCCGGCACGACGGTCGCGATGAAGACGACTGCGCCAAAGACCATGGCGATGCTGCGGCGGAAGGCGGGATCCTGGACGGCGGGGTTCTGAAGCACGAAATCCCGGAACATGGGATCGTTGGCGGCAAGCGCTTGGAGCTCTTCGCCAGCCCATATCCCGCCCAAGGAGAACAGCACCGCCAGCGCGATACATGCGGCGACGGCGAACGCTGCCAGAACGACAAGGCTGCGCCAAAGTAACCGCCCCATCAGCGCACGCCTTTCCCATAAGTCCTGCTGACCTTCGATATTGGCCGGACTATAGAGGACGATCGAAGACGGGAGGGAGCGATCATGACGGCCATCGAGTTCTGGTACGAGTTCGCGAGCACCTATTCGTATCCGACAGCCATGCGGATCGAGCGCGCCGCCGAGGCGGAAGGCGTCTCGTTGCGGTGGCGGCCGTTCCTTCTCGGCCCGATCTTCAAGGAACTCGGCTGGAACGATTCGCCGTTCAACATCTACCCCGCCAAGGGGCGCTATATGTGGCGCGATTTCGAACGCGTCTGCGCCGAGGACGGGATCCCCCTCAAGCTGCCGCCCGTTCGTTTTCCGCAAAACGGGGTGAAGGCCGCACGTCTTGCGTTGGTGGGCGAGCGTGACGGCTGGACGCCCGCCTTCACGCGCGCAGTCTATCGCGCGAACTACGCCGAGCAGCGGGATATCTCCGACGGCGAGACGCTGCGCGCGATTCTCGGCGCGCTCGGCGTGGATGCGGATGCGGCCATGGCGGCGGCGAATTCGGACGAGACCAAAGAGGCTCTGTTCGCCCAGACGGGTGAGGCGAAGGCGCGCGGCATTTTCGGCGCGCCGACGTTCATCGCCGGCGATGAAATGTTCTGGGGCAACGACCGGCTGGAGATGGCGCTCCGCTGGGCGAAGAAATAGCAGCTAGGACTTCGCGGCAAGCCAGGCGACAACGTCGGCCGCATTCCGCGATGGCGGAAACACCGGGTAGAATACGTGCTCGATCATGCCGTCCCGAACGACCAGCGTTAGCCTCTTGATGAGGCGCATGCCGTCCACCTCGAAGGTGGGAAGACGCACGGCATCGGCGAAGTCGCAGTCCGCATCGCTCAGGACCTCGAATGGCAGATGCAGACGCTCGGCCATCTCGCGCTGGTAGGCGGCGTCTTGAGTACTCAGGCCAAAGACGCACGCGCCGAAGCGGGCAAGATCCGCGGCATGATCCCGAAAGGCGCAGGATTGCGGCGTGCAGCCTCTCGCGCCGGGGATGTCGTCCCACCCCGTCGGTAGTGGTTCGCCCGGCACGCCCGTGCGCGGGTAGCAGTAGATGACCGCGCGGCCGGGCCTGAGCTGGGCGAGGTCGACGCTGCGCCCTTGCGTCGAACGGAGTACGACGCACGGCATTGCCATGCCTGGCAGGTGGTTGCAGGCGCCATCGTCGACCGGTTGCGGGAGATCCGCTGGAAGGTCGTGCAGCCCGCTCAAGCAGGGGCTCCGCCGAGCCGCTCGGAGGTGCGCTGCTTCAGGCTGGCGCTTTTGAGCTGGCCGCAGGCGGCCATGATGTCGCGGCCGCGGGGGCTGCGCACGGGGCTGGCATAGCCGGCGCGGTTCACGACCTCGGCGAATTTTTCGATCTGCTCCCAGTCAGAGCACTCGTAAGGCGCGCCCGGCCAGGGATTGAACGGAATGAGATTGATCTTTGCCGGGATCTTGGCGAGCAGTTTCACGAGGGCTTTGGCATCGGCGATGGAGTCGTTGACGCCCTTGAGCATCACATATTCGAAGGTGATGCGCTTCGCATTGGACAGGCCCGGATAGGCGCGGCAGGCATCCAGCAACTCACGGATCGGCCATTTCTTGTTGATCGGCACCAGCTCGTCGCGCAGCTCGTCGCGGACGGCATGCAGCGAGATCGCGAGCATCGTGCCGGCCTCGTCCCCCCAGCGCGGAATCTCCGGCACGATGCCGGAGGTGGACAGGGTGATGCGCCGTTTCGAGATGGATAGCCCCGCGCCGTCGGCGGCGATGGCGCACGCGTCGCGCACGTTGTCGAAATTATATAGCGGCTCGCCCATGCCCATGAGAACCACATTGGTGATCTTGCGCGCGCCGGAGGGCAGGCCCGTCGGGTCCTCCGGCACGGCACCAGGCCAATCGCCGATACGGTCGCGGGCCAGCATGATCTGTCCGACGATCTCGCTCGCGGTGAGGTTCCGGACGAGGCGCTGCGTGCCCGTATGGCAGAAGGTGCAATTGAGCGTGCAACCGACTTGGCTCGAGATGCACAGCGTGCCCCGATCCTCTTCCGGGATGTAGACCGTCTCCACGTCCTTGCCGTCCGCAAGGCGCAAGAGCCATTTCCGGGTTCCGTCGACAGAGACCTGCTCGGAGACGATCTCGGGGCGGTCGAGCGAAAACCGTGCGGCGAGCGTCTGACGCAGGTCCTTGGCCACATCGGTCATGAGGTCGAACGAGTTGGCGCCCCGGACATAGATCCAGCCCCAAAGCTGGCTCACCCGCATGCGTAGCTGCCGCTCGGGAACGCCAATCGAGGCAAGCCGCTCCCATAGGGCCTCGCGCCCGAGCCCCGCAAGGCTAGCGCGCGCGGCGGCCTGGTCCGTGGGGGGCGCCTGATCGATGAGCGCCGTCGTTGTCATGGTTCGTTGCATGGTCGGCCCGTCATATCACGAGGCAGGCCAAAAATGCCAAGGGCTTGCGATCTCTCGCGAAAGCTCGGGGTCAGGGAAAGCGCCCGGCGAAGGACCCTAACCGGCGTCCCCGGCGCATTCCTTGGCGATACGGTCCAGAGCGTCGGTCGTCCCGCTCAAGGAGTAGGTATCGGTGGTACTGGTGCCACGCGCCGAGCGGCCCTTGATCAGCATTGTGCTCCCGGACTTCAGGGCCTCGACAAGCTTGGCCTCGTCTTCCGGCTTCTCGACGAAGGCGCCTTCGTCTTTGGTGAAGAGTTCGAACTCGGTCTTGTCGATTGTCAACGTCACCTTGCCGCCGGGCGGGAAGGGATAGCCCATCTTCACGCTGATCTCGCTGGTGATCTTGTCGGCTGGATAGTTCGATACATAGAAGTAGATCGGACCGCGCCGGACGTTTTTCGGCAAGGAACTGCGCGGCTGCGAAACCGCGAAGCAAACCTTTGGACTGCCTTGCGAGACATAGGCAGCCCAATCGCTGAACTTTTGCAAAAGCTTCACTTCCTGCGCAAAGGCGGACGTCGCACTGAACGCCACCATCACGCAAGCCGTTAGAACGGCTCGGCGCATCTCCCAGTCCCCGTCCCCGTGTCGTGAGTAGACCTTACGCATGAATGAGTTGCAGTCTTCCCTAGTTCAGCCCCCGAGGTCAACCCTGCCTCCGGCGGCGCTTCGGTTGGCCCTGTATGTGGGGCGCGAGTTCGACGGCTTCGCTCCCCTGGCTTACAGGGCGGGGGGCAAATCGCCCCAATGTCCGAACCCGGTCATACATCACGATGGCGCCTGCTGTCGCGACATTCAGCGAAAAATTCGTCGGAATGCGAATCAGATGGTCGCAGCGCGCGATCATCTCTTTGCTCAGTACGCCCCGTTCAGGTCCAAGCACGTAGGCGCAGCGCAATGGATGCGGAAAACTCGGCAAATCGGTGGCGCCGTCGAGAATTTCGATTCCGACGAGGCTGCAGCCCTTGGGGAGTTGCAGGGCGTCGACGCTCCGCCAATGGAAGATGGGCAGGTGATTGTCCGCCTTGGAGGTATCGGAGCGCATTTCGAGGGCCCGGTCGTCGGCCCCGATCGTAAAGGCAAAGCTCGCGCCGAAGGCGTTGGCCGATCGCAACAGGCCGCCGAGATTGACCGACTTCGAGATGCCTTCGGCGCCCACGCCGAAATAGCCGCGCATATTTTGGGCGGGAGATGTCACCGGTTCTGTTTGCCACAGGGGTGCGCGCGGCAAAAGTCTGTTCCGCCAGGACATTGGCATATGTCTTTCGCCTGATGGGCGCCTGCGGCAATAGGTAGGGCGATAAGGCGGAGCAGCCTGCGGTGGCATCGGATAAGGTCCGCCGATTCGTGAAACGACTACCGGGAGCGGCCCCATGCGTGCTGTCCAGTTCAACGAGTTCGCCGGAATTGACGCGCTGCGCCTCGAGGCGGTCGCCGATCCGGCGCCGGCAGAAGGGGAAGTGCTCGTCAAGGTCACGGCCGTCGGCCTGAACTTCTTCGACACGCTGGTGCTGCGGGACAAATATCAGTTTACGCCGCGGCTGCCGTCCTCGCCCGGCGGTGAGATCGCGGGCGTGGTGGAGGCTCTGGGCGACGGCGTCACCGGCGTCACCGGCGTCAGCGTCGGTCAGCGCGTCATGGCCTATGTCGGCGGTAATGGCTGCCGGGAACGTCTTGCGATCAAAGCTTCCAGTGCCATTCCGATTCCCGACGGCGTTAGCGACGACGTGGCGGCGGGTGTGTCGATCACCTACGGAACCGCGATGCACGGCCTCAAGGACCGGGCGAATCTGCGGCCCGGCGAAACCGTGGCGGTGCTCGGGGCTGCGGGCGGCGCGGGGCTCGCGGCGGTCGAGATCGCCAAGCTGATGGGCGCGCGCGTGATTGCCGTCGCCTCGTCCGCCGAGAAAGTCGCGCTCGCCAAGCAGTACGGGGCGGATGAGGGCATCGACTACATGCAGGACGATCTCAAGGCGGCACTGAAGGCACGCACCGCACCGCACGGGCTCGACGTGCTCTACGACTGCGTCGGTGGGGATTCGGCCGAGCCGTCCTTGCGGGCGCTCGGGTGGAAAGGCCGCTATCTCGTCATCGGATTTGCGTCCGGCGACATTCCGCGAATCCCGCTGAATCTCGTGCTGCTCAAAGGCTGCGACGTGCTCGGTGTGTTTTGGACGGCCTTTGTCGATCGCGAACCGGAGGCCCATCGCGCCAACACGCTACAGGTCTTGAATTGGTGCCGGGATGGGAAGCTCGCACCTCACATCCATGGAACGTTTCCGCTCGCCGAGACCGCGCAGGCGCTTAGGCTCATCCAAGGGCGCAAGGCCAACGGAAAGGTGATCGTGCGCCCGCAAGAATAGGCGGGGTAGGCGAATTGTGCGAGCGCGCCAGCTAGCTCTGCGCGGGCAGCTCCTTGTCGAGGGCCCTCGCCGCCGCTGCCCGGTGGACCGGCGTGATGCTGGACGACACCAGACCGACCACGGCGGTCAGAAGCGCCATGTCGTCGGCGAAGCCAAGTCCCGCGACAATGTCGGGAATGAGATCGACAGGCATGATGAAATAGGCGAGCGCCGCAAGCAGCATGCCCCGCACACGCATGGGTGTGGCCGGATCCATCGCGCAGTAATAGGCCGCGACAATATCCTCGACGAACGGAACGTTGCCGGCCACGCGTTTGAGCTTGGTCCAAAAGTCCCGGCGAACCTTTTGTTCCCGTTCCGAGAGCGTATCCATCGACATCTCCCGTCCCATGGCTGCCTCACGAAGATCGGCCGCGTCGTCGAATGCCGTCATCTCAGCCACCTCTCCATTTGGCGTTAAGGGACACAATTCTTTCTCCAAATGGGGTGCCGGAGCCCTTGTCTCAAGGGCGAGAGGCTGCTTGCGCGCCTCCGCCTCCCATGCAATGGAGCGCCATGGCTACGCATGAGACCCGCAAACCCGGCGCGGCGCGGCACAGGCTTCTCTTTGCCTGTCTCGGAAATATCTGCCGCTCGCCAATGGCGGAGGGTGTGTTCCGGCGCGTGGCCGAGGACGCGGGTCAAGCCCATCTCTTCGAGATCGATTCGGCCGGCATGGGCGATTGGCACAAGGGGCAGGCGCCCGACCACCGTGCTCAGAAGGCGGCGCTTTCGCGCGGCGTGGACATTTCGGGCCAATCGGCGCGCAAGGTGGAACTCGAGGATTTCGAGGATTTCGATCTGATCCTCGCCATGGATGGATCGAACATTTCGGACCTCAACGAGATCGCGCCCCATGCCGCCCGCCACAAGATCCGCCGCTTCCTCGACTTCGCGCCGCATCTGGACGAAGACGACGTGCCCGATCCCTATTATGGCGGAGAAGAGGGCTTCGACCGCGCGCTCGATCTGATCGAAGCTGCCGCGAAAGGGTTGCTGGCCGAGCTCGCACGCGAACGCGAGGCGACGGAAAAGGGCTAACGGTCGATCCAATAGGCGTGCGGCCGATCGAATTCGTATCCGCCGAAATAGTCATTCTCGTCGTCTTCGAGGTCGTAGGCTGCCTCGACGACATAGGGCCCGCCGCCGACCGAGTCGCGCGACGAGTAGAGCACGAAGCGCGTGACGGTGAAGCTCTCGGAAATCAGGCCGGCATTCTGCAGATAACCAGCGACCGCGTCCGGCCGCGTGCCCCGCAGACGAGCGATCGTGACGTGCGGCTTGAAGTTGCGCCGCTCAGGCGGAAGGCCCGCCACACGCGCGGCGCCCTCATGAGCGTGCTGCAGCGCTTGAAGCTCGGGCGACGGCGCGACGCCTGCAAAAATCGTCCTCGGCTTATTGCCGCCGAAACTGTCCAGGCCGTTCAGCTTGAGTTCGAAGGGCGAGACGAGAACCTCGCCGAGCGCATTCGTAAAGTCCCTGGCCGTGGCCCCGTCGACGTCTCCGGCGAAGCGCAAAGTGAGGTGGTAGTTCTCGGGGTCGATCCAACGGGCGCCATGAAGCCCCGCGCGAAGCATCGAGAGACGGTCGGCGATGCTCCTCGGAATCTCTATTGCGGTGAATAGCCTGGGCATAGCCGAATCAACATGTTGTTGCGACTCAGAGTCTCAGGGGCAAGGGTTAGCGTAGTCAAGGTGGATCTGGTCGATGTCCTCAAGAACCGTTTCCGGTAGCACGAGGGTCGCGGCGTCGATGTCCGTTTTCAACTGTTCCATTGTGGTCGCCCCGATGATGACGGACGTCATGAAGGGCCGGGACACGGCGTAGGAGATCGCCATCTGGGCGGGATCGAGCCCGTGTTTCTGGGCGAGCGCGACATAGGCCGAGATAGCCCGAGGTCCGTTCCCCTTCTCGTAGCGGCCAAGCCGGTTGAACAGAGTCTTGCGGGCTCCCGGCGGCAGCGCGCCGTCTTCGTACTTGCCGGTCAAATAGCCCTGGCCGAGCGGAGAATAGGCAAGCAGGCTGACCTGCTCCTCGTAGGTAATCTCGGACAATCCGACTTCGTAGGTGCGATTGACGAGGTTGAAGCTGTTCTGGATGGAGACGGCGCGCGGCAGGCCGTGCTCCTGCGCCAGCCTCAGAAAGCTCATCACGCCCCACGGCGTTTCGTTGGAGAGGCCAATGAAGCGCACCTTGCCGCTCGCGACGAATTCGCCGAGCGTTTCGAGAATCTCGTGGAGCGCGTGGGCGTCGCCAGGAAGACGTTCGTATTCGAGGCCTTCGAACACCCGCATGGGCCGGTCCGGCCAGTGGAGCTGATAGAGGTCCACGTAGTCGGTCCGAAGGCGGCGAAGACTCTTGTCGATCGCATCGCGCATCTGCGCGGGACTTTGCCGCGACAGCATGGGTTCGTCGCGGAGCCAATCGATCACGGTGCTCCGGCCCGCGACTTTCGTCGCGATCATCACCTTGTCCCTGCTTTTGCGGGAGGCAAGCCAGGTTCCGATGACCGATTCCGTCGCGCCTTGTGTCTGAGCTTTTGGCGGGATCGGGTAGATCTCGGCCGCATCGAAGATGTTGATGCCGCGGTCGACGGCGTAGTCCATCTGCGCGTGGCCCTCGGCCTCGGTGTTTTGCTCGCCGTAGGTCATGGTGCCCAGCGTCAGCGCGCTGACCTTTACGCCGGTGCGTCCCAGCTCCCGATACTCCATGAAATCTCCGATCCTTTTAACGTTCAGATGCAGGTTTCGTTAATAATAACAGAATGTTATCTGTATTGCGTCTAACCCGGTTGTTAAGGACTTCTCCCGTAAAAGGGTAAGCCAGACCGACCGGCACACGGTTTTCGCGGTTCCGGTCTCAATTGGGATGGGACTTCCGCATGTCTGTAACCAAGCATCCGGGGCTATGGAACAATTCGGGCGCCCTTGCGGCCCTCAACGGGCGCCGGGACGCTTCGCCGCGATTTCGCGAAAGCTGGGACCAATATTTGCGCCGGCTCGTTCTAGGCGCAGCGTATGCGCTGAAGCCCCAGCGAATCGCGCTGTTGCCGGAAATCTGGCGAATGACGTTCATCTACTATCTCAGCCCTAAATCGGTGCGGGACCAGTTGCCCGACCTTCCTACCTACTACACCGATTGGGGCTTTGCGGGGATCAGCGACGACCTCACGGTCCCAGCTCTGCTACACAACTACACGCGCGGCTTGTTCCCGGTCTGCCATCTCGGGCCGATGAAGTGGTGGTGCCCGGCCTTCCGCGCGGTGCAAGACCCCGCGCGCGCGCATGTCGGCCGCACCGTGCGGCGGCTGATCCGGCGGCATGGCTTTACGGTCACGATGGACACCGATTTCGCGGGCGTGATGGAAGCGTGCGCGCGGCCGCGGGCCGGCAAGACGCCGCTCACCTGGATCACGCCGAAAATCATGCGGGCGTTCCATGATGCCCATGAAGCCGGTTACGCCCACTCCGTCGAGGTGTGGGACCGGAACGGAAATCTCGTCGGCGGCCTATTCGGCCTCGCTATCGGTCAGGTCTATTTCGGCGAATCGAAATTCTGCCGCACGCGCGATGCATCGAAGGTCGCGGTCGCCTATTTACAGCGGCACCTCGCGGCCTGGGGTTACCGGCTCTACGATGCGAAATGGATGACGCCGCATCTGGCCGCGACCGGCTTCACGCCGATGCCGCGCGACGACTTCCTGTCCTTGCTGCCCTGGTATGCGACGGAGCCCGGTCACGTCGGCCGCTGGACGATCGACCCAAACCTCGATCCAGCTGACTGGCCGACGGATCACGAATCCGGCTCCGGCACGCCGGACCCAAGGCCGCGTCGCGTCGCGTGAGTGCGACGTGCAAGGAGCGCCCTATGCAGGGCACTGCCGAGAGGCCGGCGGCCAGCGAAGAGGCCGGGCACGAGAGCGGCTGGGCTGCGTTCATGCGGCCGCTTGCACGGCGCTTCCTTTCGACGTCCTCGCTCCTGTCGCTCGCGCGGGTCGCAGGTGCCGCCGCCGGATTTGCGACTCAGATCCTGCTTGCCCGCACGCTACAGGCCTCCGCGCTCGGCGTGTTCTATTCCGTTACCAGCCTTGCCGCGGTGACCGGCCTGATCGCGGCGCAAGGTTATCCGGCCATCGCGCCGCGCTTCGTGTCGCGCTTCCTGGAAAAGGGCCGGGACGGACTCGTCGCCGCATTCGTGGCCTTTGCCCGGAAGACCGTAACCCTCTATGCCGCCATCGCCACGGCTGGCGTTCTGGCCTTCGCCTGGCTCTGGCCGGGGCTCTCGACGGAGGTTCGGCTTGCGACGGCCGCAGCCGCGCTGGCCATTCCGGCCAACGCAGCGCTGCGGTTGAACGGGGCTCTT
Organism: Hyphomicrobiaceae bacterium; assembly: GCA_020637815.1. Classification (GTDB taxonomy): domain Bacteria; phylum Pseudomonadota; class Alphaproteobacteria; order Rhizobiales; family Methyloligellaceae; genus Methyloceanibacter. Next base: position 115,990 of record JACKJS010000002.1, read on the forward strand.
GCGGCATCGTTGCGCCGCTTCGCGCTCGCCTATTTGCCGGACACGTGCATACGTCCCTTCCTCCTGCTCGGGGCTCTCGCGCTGCTCGTCGTTCTGGGCGTTCCGTTGACGGCCGCTCTTGCCGCTGGGGTGCTCACGATCATCTTCGGCGGGCTCGCCCTGGTCCAATTCGGGTTGTTGTCGAAGGACGGGCTTGCCGCTCGACTGCCTGCGGAGGCGGCGCCGCGCCGCTATGTCCGGATCTGGCGGCGCGAGGCGCCACCCCTCGTCCTGGTGGCGCTCTTCACGTTTTTCTTCGCCGATCTGGACATTCTTCTGGTCACGCCGCTGCTTCCGAGCGCGGAGACGGCCATCTTCGGCCTTTGCCTCAAACTGGCGTTGCTGGTCGGGTTCGCGGTGCAGGTCGCCCATCAGGTCGTTGTTCCCGATCTCGCGGAGGCCCATGCGCGAAAAGAGCACCACGCCATACGGGGAATCGTTTTCAAGACGTTCGGGTTTCCGCTGGCGGTAACGCTTGGCGCGCTGTGCATCGTCGCGCTGTGGGGCGATGTCATTCTGTCGCTGTTCGGTCCGGAGTTCGCGGGCGCGAAGGTGCCGCTGCTAATCCTGCTCGCGTGCCAGCTGCTGCGCGTGTTGTTCGGGCCCAACGTGCCCTTGCTCACCGTGCTCGGGGCTCAGCGCCAAAACGCCACTATGGCAGTCGTCTCGCTCGCCGTGCTGGTCCTGGCCAATCTGACACTCGTACCGGCCCATGGCGTCGCGGGCGCGGCGCTTGCGGTGGCGCTTACGACGGCCGTCTGGCTTGGGGCGTGCTCCGTGGTCCTCTCACGCATTGGCGGACTACGGACCGATGCCTTACTGCTCCTGCACCGAACCGCCGCCGGGACCGGCGAGCGCCGCTAAGATACGGGAAGGGTCAGGGTTTGAACCGAACCAACGTCTTCGGCTTCATCGGCCGCTTCCTCGCTGGCGAACATGTAGGTGAAGATCAGCCAGAGCACGAATGCCGCGATCACGAGGATCGCGACGGCTTTGCCGAAACTGCCGAAGGATAAAGGCATGAAAGAAACTCACTTCAGTTCTGCGGGTCCTCGCGAGCCGTTCCGTGAGCGTCTCTCGCGCGGCGCGACCCTAGCTCAACAGCGGCGCGCGAACAACGAACTTGAAAAAACGGGCTTTGAGGGTCCAAGCCGTCTGATAAACAGATAGTTTGAGGGACGACGGACGATCGTCCCTCCACGGCATCAACCGGGGTTCTGAGCCGAATGACTGCGAAGCCAAAAGATCTGATTGCGGTGCTTGAAGCGATGGAAGACGTTGTGGAGCGTCAGCTGACGGCGCCCGATGCGCTTTTGTCCGAGCTTGCGACGCTCCTCCTTGGCTTCCCGAGGGACTCCGTGCAGCGCCCGCGTGTGCATCGCATGCTCGGCGTGGTGTACAGCCGATTGGACCGCGAGGCCGACGCGATCAAGGAACTGCGCGAGGCGCGCGCGCTCGCCGCGTCGCTGTCGCCGCCAAATTACGGGGAACTCGGCAACATCGCGCGGGCCTTGTCTGCTCTATATGCCGCGCGCGGAGAGGATCGCCTTGCGGCAGGCGAATTGATTGCCGCATGGACCTTCACCTCGATCGGCGGCTCCCGGGACGATGTAGTCAAACTCATCGCGGACGTTGGACACGGCGAATTGGACGCGCGGCGGTTCGAAAACGGCGCTCTCCTGTTCGACTTTCTGCTCAAAGGCAACGATACGCTCAAGGTTCCGGAGCATGCCGCGCAAAGCGCTCGCATCGGCTTGATTCAAGCGCTGAACGCACTCGGCCGGCACGACGAGATCCGACATCACGTCAAGGAAACGCACGCGACTTTGAAGGAAGAACACAGACGGCTGCGTTTTCTCACGCAGCTCGAGGCGGCACGTGCGGCTGCTGGGCTTGGCCGCCACGATGAGGCGGAGGGCGCGCTTCTTGTCGCCGAGAATTTCCTTCCGGAAGACGGCACCGCGCCGGAGCATGCTGCGTTCGTCGAGGCTGTGACCGAGTTTCAAGAGGTCCGGGCCGGCGAATCCGCGATCGAGAGCCTTGAGCATCTTGCTGCACAGTATACGGAGCAGAATCAGCCGGAGCGAATCGTCGTGGCGTGCAGGGCGCTGGCGAGTGCGCAACGGAAGCGTGGGGCGACCGCGAATGCGCTCGAAGCGCTTGGACGCGCGTTGCAGGCCGCGATGCGCGCGAAGCTCGACGTTGCCGGGGAATTGAGAACCGAACTCTTGCGCCGTGCCGGCTCGGAGCGGCTGGTGGATCTCGCCGGAACGAAGAGTCTGATTGGCCAGAACGAAGAACGGGACCGGCGTTTCGTCAAGCTGAAGGCACTCGGCAGGGGAAGCGCTGGAGAAAGCGCACTTGCGGTCGATGTCGCCAGCGGCGATTTGGTGTCGCTCAGAACGCTCGATCTCGGTGGTCTCCCGCCGGGGCATCGCGAGGCCGCGCTCAGCAAGCAGCGGCGCGCCTACACGACAGCCGCGACGTTGGGCGATCCGCGCCTGGCCAAGGTTCGCGACATGCGTCTTGCGGAAGACGGGATGCTCTACACAGTGCAGTCCCGGCCGGCCGGTCCCACGCTTCGCGATCTCCATGCCGCTGGCGCCGATCCGTTGCGAATGCTCGATCTCCTGGCCTCGACGGCGGGCGCTCTTGGCGTATTGCATGCGCGCGAGCTGGCGCATCGCGATTTGAGCCCCGAGCATGTCGTCGTGCCGCAGGACGATCAGGGGCGTGAGCGGCCCATCTTGGTCGATCTCGGCTTGGCGCCGGTGGCCGGAGTCAATGGGTTTTCGGGAACGCCGCCCTATGTGGCCCCGGAGCAGGTCGCGAACGAGGCGTCCGATGCGCGCGCCGACATCCACGCCCTCGGTCAGATGATCGCGGAGATCTGGGGCGGACGCGTGCCGACCCGCGCGAATCTCGGCCGGCTCTGGAAGCGGGACGCCGAGGATGGGATGCCGCGCGCCATCGGCGAACTCGTGCGCAGTATGGTGGCCGCCGATCCGGAGCGCCGGATGACGGATCTCAACGAAGCCGCCCAAGTACTCAGGGCCCAGCGAGAGAATGCCGATTAGGAGACTGCCTGTAACACGTGGCTTTTCTGCCCTTGTCTTGACAACACGGACGCCCCGGTGCCGTCTTCTTGAAGACATGATTTCTACTTCTCTCCGACCCGCGGTGGGGCATCCCTAAATGTGCGGCATCGCAGGACTTCTCGATCCTGAACGGCGCGCTGGCGGTGATGCGCTCGAGGCCCTCGCAAGGCGCATGGTGGACGCGCTGCGCCATCGCGGTCCCGATGGGCACGGCATTTGGGCCGATCCGGAAGCGGGACTTGCATTGGGGCATGCCCGGCTGTCGATCATCGATCTCAGCTCCGCCGGCGCCCAGCCCATGCATTCGGCCTCTGGCCGCTACGTGCTGTCCTATAACGGCGAGGTCTATAACGCCGGTGAGCTGCGCGCCGAGCTGGAGCGGCAGGGCCATCGCTTCCGGGGTCACTCCGATACGGAGGTGATCGTGGAGGGGTTCGCGGCATGGGGCGTTGCCGACACGGTCAATCGGCTGATCGGTATGTTCGCTTTCGCGGTGTTCGACCGCAAGGAGCGCCTGCTGACGCTCGTGCGCGACCGTTTGGGCATCAAGCCGCTCTATTGGGGACGGATCGACGGCCGCGTGGCCTTCGCGTCCGAGCTGAAGGCGTTCGCTGCCCTTCCCGGCTTTCCGCCGGAGATCGACCGCGATGCGCTCGCCGCCTATCTCTGCACGGGCTATGTGCCGGCTCCCGGGTGCATCTATCGCGGCATCGAGAAGCTGGAACCCGGCGCGATGGTGGAAATCCGCGCGGACGGGGCCGCACGGGCAGACCGTTACTGGTCGGCGCTCGACGTCGCCTTGCGAGGGCGGGCCGTGCCGCTCGAGGCCGACGCGTCCGAGGCTTGCGCAAATCTGGAAACACTTCTGACCGATGCCGTGACACGCCGGATGGTGGCCGACGTGCCGCTCGGAGTGTTCCTCTCCGGCGGCATCGATTCTTCTACGGTCACGGCCGTGATGCAGGCCAACTCCGCGATACCGGTCAAAAGCTTCTCGATCGGCTTTCACGAGCAAGGCTACAACGAAGCCGATGCGGCGAAGGCGGTGGCGAACCATCTCGGCACCGACCACACGGAGCTCTATGTCACGGCCGCCGAAGCCCAAAGCGTCGTGCCGCGGCTGCCGCAGATCTATGACGAGCCCTTTGGGGATGTCTCGCAGATCCCCACGTTGCTCGTGTCGGAGATGACGCGCAAACACGTAACCGTGGCGCTGTCGGGCGACGGCGGCGACGAGCTGTTCGCTGGATACAACCGCTATGTGCAGGGTCATCGCGCGGCGCGGGCGCTGTGGCGGCTCCCCGTTCCACTTTCGGGTGCCGCGTCGCAGGCGATTTCGTTGCTATCGCCCAGGCAGTGGGACAGCGTTTTGGGCGTCTTGCCAGCGAGGGCCCGGCCCCGGCAGGCGGGTGACAAGCTGCACAAACTCGCTGCGGTGCTGGGTGCCGACACAAGCGACTATTACCGGGTCCTGGTGTCCCCTTGGGCCGATGCGTGGCGCCTGGTGGAGGGCGCGCGGCGTCCCGAGCCTGCGCCCTTCGCGGCCGATATTCGCAGCCGCTTTCGCGACGGGCTGGCGTGGATGCAATATGCGGACACGGTGACCTACCTGCCGGACGATATCTTGACCAAGGTGGACCGAGCCTCCATGGCGGTGTCGCTGGAAGCGCGCGTGCCACTCTTGGATCACCGGGTCGTCGAATTTGCCTGGCGCCTGCCTGACGCTCTCAAGATCCGCGGTGGACAGGGCAAGTGGCTCCTGCGGCAGCTTCTCTACAAATATGTGCCGAAGGCGCTGGTGGAGCGGCCAAAAATGGGGTTCGGCGTCCCGATCGATGCCTGGCTGCGGGGTCCGCTAAGAGGCTGGGCCGACGATCTTCTCGATCCGGCGGCCATGGTGCAGGCGGGCTTTCTCGATCCCGTGCCGATCCAAGTGAAGTGGGACGAGCATCTGTCCGGACGGCGCAATTGGCAGCACTTCCTATGGAACGTGCTGATGTTCGAAGCTTGGCGGCGCGAACAAGCTCCGGCTGCGCTGGCGGGCGCATGAGTGCACCGCGCCCAACGCGATCTGTGGCATGAAGGAAGGTGCAATGGGATCGCAGCCCCTGGTCACGATCGTCACGCCTTGTTTGAACCGCGCGGGCATGATCGCCGCCGCGATCGAAAGCGTGCGCGATCAGGACTACGGCGGCGAGATCGAGCATCTCGTGATGGATGGCGGTTCCACCGACGGAACGCTCGAGACCCTTGCGCGCTACCCGCATGTCGCGGTGCTCTCGGAGCCGGACGAGGGTCTTTACGATGCGCTCAACAAAGGCGTCGCGCGGGCACGCGGGGCCGTCGTCGGGCTTCTCAATTCCGACGATGCCTATCGGCTGGACGCGGTTGGGAACGCCGTGGCCGTGCTCTTGGACCGTCCGTCCGCGGCGATGGCATGCGGCGGCGCGGTAATCGTCGAGCGCGATGGGAATGCAGGCACGATCATCCGGCGGTATGACGCTGCCGAGAATCGAAACCTCGATCCGGCAGACCTTCTGCTCGGCGTGCCGGTCGTCAATGCCAGGTTCTTCCGCCGCGCGCTTTTCGACAATGTCGGCACGTTCGACACGCGCTACAAGATCGTCGCGGACCGCGACTTCCTGCTGCGCGCAGCGCTCGCCGGTGAGAAGGCCGCTTCCATTCCGGAGATCGTCTACGAATACGGATCGCACAGCGGATCGCTGACGATCGGCGGGATCGAATCGCGCCGCCGCATCGCCGAGGAGACGATCGCCATGACCGAGGCGTGGCTGAGCCGGACACCGCCGGTGCCCGCATCCGCCGCCCGCAGCCTCAAGCGGCTTCATGCGCAGTGCATGCTCACCTGCATGGCCGACGGCGCACGCCGGGGAGATTTCGCTGCGCTGCGCGCGTGCCTGCGGCGCGGGACCGCGTTGAACGGATCGTGGCCGCTCGATGCCGCCGGCGCCGTCGGCGCGTGGGCAGTCCGGCGTCTTCGGCTATTGGGGGCTTGACCATGTCCGCACCCAAGTCCGGCGCACCGCGGGTAACGGCGATCGTCCCCGCATACAACCGCAGCCATTGTATCGTCCAGGCGGTGGAGAGCGTTCTCGCGCAAACCTCTCCGCCAAGCGAAATCCTCGTGGTCGACGATGCGTCGACGGACAATCTTGCCGAAGCGCTCGCGCCGTTCGGTGCGCGGGTGCGGCTGATCCGGCACGAGACCAATCGGGGTCCTTCGGCGGCGCGCAACACGGGCTTGGAAGCGGCGACCGGAGATCTGGTCGCATTTCTCGACAGCGACGATCTTTGGCATGCGGAGAAGCAGGAGAAGCAGCTCGCCTTCATGGCCCGGCTCGGTCTCGTGGCGAGTTGCACGGGCTTCGAGACGATCTCGTCCGGCGTGGCGCGAGAAGCCTGGCGGCCCTATGGAGAGACGCTTTCGGAGCGCGACGCGGCGTGGGGCTGCTACACGAGCCCCGGCTCGACGCTCGTCGCACGGCGCGATGCACTGATGAGCTGTGGCGGCTACGATCCGGATTTCGCGCGTTTCGAGGATTGGGACCTGATGCTGCGCCTCGTGTCCGCGAACCCGGGCCGCGTGGGCTTTCTAAACGAAGCGCTCGCGTCGATCCATCTCGGCTCCAACGTCAGCCGGCCCGAATGGCATGTCGGCCTCGACCGCATGCTGGCGAAGCATGGACGTTTGCTTCATGCGCGTGACCCCGAACTCCATCGGGCACTGCTGTCAGGCATTGCCTTCAACCGGGCCGCGGTATTTGCAGGGCAGAGGCAGTGGTACGGGACCGGTCGGGAACTCCTGCGGTCCTTCCAGATCGTGCCGTCTGGGAACTGGCCGTTCCGCGTCATTCTCGGACGCCGGATTCGCGCGCTGTTGCGGAACCCCTAGCGATCCGATCCTCGGCGATGCATCGTGATAGTGTACGGCGCGGCCCGTCGATCGCTTCCGACCCGGGCGCGGCCACGCATTGTAGAGGTCAGGGATCGAGACCGTGGAGTTCGCCGAGACAGATATACCCGACGTGAAGATCGTTCGGCTGCGGGCTACCGTGGACCACCGGGGCTCATTTTCGGAGACCTATCGCAGGGATCTTTTTATCGACAACGGCATACACGACGCGTTCGTTCAAGATAACCAATCCTATTCGGTGCACGAAGGTACCGTGCGGGGGCTGCACTACCAAGTTCCTCCACATCAGCAAGCGAAGCTCGTACGGGTTCTGCGAGGGGCGGTCCTGGATGTCGCGGTCGATATTCGGAAGGCCTCACCGAGCTTCGGCAAGCATGTCGCCATAGAGCTTTCCGCCGACAACGGGCTTGCTCTTTATATTCCAGCAGGCTTCGCGCATGGATTCATGACGCTCAGCCGTCATGCAGAGGTTTCTTACAAGGTGAGCGATTACTACGCGCCTGACCATGATCGCGGGGTTCTTTGGTCCGATCCCGATCTTGCGATCTCCTGGCCACACATGGAGAAGCCGCCAATTCTTTCCCATCGCGACAAACACTTGCCGTTGCTGCGGGATTGTCCGCTAGTCTTCTAGTCGGTAAAGAACCGGCCAACGGCTCACGAAGCGCAAGGCGCGTGCATGAACGCTATCATCGTCAGCGGCGGAGCAGGCTTCATCGGTTCGGCGGTGTGCCGCTATCTCGTCGCCGAGACCGATTTTGCGGTGGTGAATGTCGATAAGCTGACCTATGCGGCCAATCTCGACTCGTTGGCCGCCATCTCCGATCACCCGAGATACAAGTTCAGGCAGCTCGACATTTGTGACGAGGTGGCGCTCGAGCGCGTCTTTGCCGATGAACAGCCCTGCGCCGTGATGCATCTAGCCGCGGAAACGCATGTCGACCGCTCGATCCAGGCACCTGCGGGCTTCGTTCAGACGAACGTCGTTGGCACCTACACGTTGCTCGAGGCGAGCCGGCGCTATTGGGAAGGACTCCCCGGCAGCGCGCAAAGCAGCTTCCGGTTTTTGCACGTATCCACCGACGAAGTTTATGGCGCTCTCGGTGCCGAGGGCATGTTTACGGAAACGTGCGCTTACAGACCCAACTCGCCCTACGCCGCAAGCAAGGCCTCGTCCGACCACCTCGTGGCGGCTTGGTCGAGAACTTACGGTCTCCCCACCGTCACGGCCAACGCGTCCAACACTTACGGGCCGTGTCAATTTCCAGAGAAGTTGATCCCGCTCATGACGATCAACGCGCTGGAGGAGCAGCCCCTGCGAATCTATGGCCGGGGTGAGAACGTTCGCGATTGGATCTATGTCGACGATCAGGTCCGTGCGCTCCACGCCGTGCTCGCGAATGGTCGTGCCGGCGAGAAATACAATGTCGGCGCCCGGAACGAACGGACCAATATCGAAGTAGTCGGATTGATTTGCGATCTCGTCGATGAGCTCAATCCTAGCGGCCGCTGCCGGCGGGATTTGATTGCGTTTGTCGAGGACCGGCCGGGGCACGATTTTCGCTATGCCTCGAATCCCGGCAAGATCGAGGGCGAGCTCGGTTGGCGAGCACGTGAAACCTTCGAATCGGGGCTGCGCCGCACGGTCGAGTGGTATCTTACAAACGAGGCCTGGTGGCGCCCTTTACGCGACGATGTCTATGACGGACGCCGACTCGGCTTGCACGCGAAGCAGACGCGGATTTTGTAGATATGGCCGCCGATCGTGAAAAGGCGCCCCAGCCACCGGTCCTCGTCATAGGGCGGACAGGCCAGATCGCCGCGTCGCTTCGTGCAATTTCGGATGACGAGATGCCGTTTCTGTGTCTTGGCCGGCGCGAAGGCCTAGACATTACCGATGCGGACTCGCTTCGCGTTGTACTCGACGGTCGCCGCCCCGATCTCGTCGTCAACGCAGCGGCCTATACCTCAGTGGATCGCGCCGAGGCGGAGCCCGATGCGGCCTTTGCCGTCAATGCACAGGGACCGGCCACGCTCGCGCGGCTATGCGCCGAGAGAGACATTCCCATCATTCATCTTTCGACGGACTATGTTTTTGACGGCATGAAGGGCGAGCCCTATGTCGAGGACGATTTAATTTCGCCGGTCAACACGTATGGTGCGTCCAAGGCTGCGGGCGAAACGGCCTTGCGCGACATTACGCACCGGTACGTCATCCTGCGCACATCGTGGCTCTACAGTCCGTTCGGAACCAATTTCATGAAGACCATGCTTCGCTTGGCCCAAACCCGGGAAGAGATTTCCGTTGTCGCCGATCAAAGAGGTTGTCCAACGGCGGCGCACGACGTGGCTGCCGCCATTAGAACCATCGCGTTCCAGCTTCGCGAGGGCGGCGGCACTTTCGGTGTATTTCACTTGGCTGGTGCTGAGGCTGCGACTTGGTTCGATTTCGCGAACGGAATCGTCGACCTCGCAGGGGCCGGCGTGGACCGGCGGCTGCGGATCCTTCCCATAGCGACGGCCGAGTATCGCGCTGCGGCTCTCCGGCCGCCGGATTCGCGGCTCGGTTGCGGCAAGGTCGCCGGTGCGTATGGGTTGGCGCTGCCGTCTTGGCGCAAGAGCCTCGAGCGCGTCCTGGCTCAACCATTGGCGGACATGGAGACCAAGGGTTGACGGGACTGAAGGCAATCTTCAACAGGATCTGGCCTCGGCGTTCTTCGCGCATGCCGCCCTTGTTGATTACGTCGAGCGTGCATGCGTACGCGCCTTTCGTGGAACTAACGGATTGCGAAGAGAGAATTTCGCTCACGCTGGAAGCGTTGGAGAAGTGGCTTGCGATGGATCGCGGGCTGAACGTCGTACTGTGCGATGGGTCAAGCTTCGACTTTTCCGAACGGATCAAGACGCGCTTTCCGGAGGCGGAGATAGAATGTCTGTTCTTCGAAAACGATCAGGACGCGGTCTCCCAGTTTGGCAAGGGTTGGGGGGAAGGCGAGATCGTAAACTACGCCCTTGGCAACTCGACATTGCTTCGCGAAGCGCCGTTTTTCGCTAAGTGCACGTCGAAAGTGTTCGTTACCAATTTTGCAGCACTGTTTAAGTTCTGGAATGGAAGTTGCCTTTTTAACTGCCGCGTTTGGGACGACAGCAATCCCGACAGGATTGGACTAAAAGAAATCGACACGATGTTTTATATTGTCGATAAGCGGCTCTATCTCAGAAAATTTTCGACAGCACATCTCAACGTGAGAGACCGTGAGCGTCATTATTTGGAGCATTGTTTCAAGGATGTGGTGTTGAGGGAAAAAATTGAACGGTTCCTGCTTCCGATCATGCCTTTGTACGAAGGCGTCTCGGGTACAACGGCCAAGCCATATCCTCCGGTTTCAGCGGACGAATCCAAGAAAGATGCCGCGATAAGAGGATCAATCGGAAAACTCACGAACTACCTGGCATCGTCCTAGAAGACGCGAACCAGTTAGGTGATCCGTGTCTTTAAGATGCCGGAGGCGGGTCTTTCGGCGACTGGCAATCGTCCGGCTTGAACGTAGACAGCGGGACGCCGCGGGCTCCAGACCGCAGCTAGAAGCCGCATGTGGCTTTGATCGGGCCAGTCATGAAGTCATTGCCTTTTGGGCGATGCTCCGGGTAGGACAGGGCCCAGTACGATAGATTTCGCCGTAGCCTGCCGTCCGTTGGGCCAAGCCGTCAGGAGATTGGGATTGTCCGAGAAAGTTGCGTTGATTAGCGGTGTCACCGGCCAGGATGGCGCCTACCTCGCCGAATTGTTGCTTTCGAAGGGGTACCGCGTCCATGGCATCAAGCGGCGGTCCTCCTCGTTCAACACCGAGCGCGTGGATCATCTTTACGAGGACCCGCATGAGAGCGACCCGCGCTTTGTCATGCATTATGGCGATCTCACCGATGCCACGAATCTGATTCGCCTGGTGCAGGAGGTCCAGCCGGATGAAATCTACAATCTGGCGGCGCAGAGCCATGTGCAGGTGAGCTTCGATACGCCGGAATACACCGCCAATGCCGATGCCGTCGGAACGCTGCGCTTTCTCGAAGCCATCCGTATCCTCGGGATGGGCGACCGCGCCCGATTCTACCAGGCGTCCACGTCCGAACTCTACGGCAAGGTGCAGGAAGTGCCGCAGCGCGAGACGACGCCGTTCTATCCACGCTCGCCCTATGCCGCCGCCAAGCTCTATGCCTATTGGATCACGGTGAACTACCGCGAAGCCTACGGGATGCACGCCTCGAACGGCATTCTGTTCAATCACGAGAGCCCCATTCGTGGCGAGACCTTCGTGACTCGCAAGATCACGCGCGCCGTCGCCGCGATCGAGGCCGGCGCACAGGACTGTCTCTGGCTCGGCAATCTCGATGCCAAGCGCGACTGGGGTCACGCGCGCGACTATGTGGAAGGCATGTGGCGCATCCTCCAGCAGGAGACGCCGGACGATTATGTGCTGGCCACCGGCGAGATGCACTCGGTCCGCGAATTCGTGGAGCTGGCGTTCGGACAGCTCGGCGTGCCGATCGAGTGGCGCGGCGAAGGCGTCGACGAAGAGGGGATCGATCCGCGCGATGGCCGCGTCCTGGTGCGCATCGATACGCGCTATTTCCGGCCGACGGAGGTCGATCAGCTGCTGGGCGATCCGAGCAAGGCCAAGCGCGTTCTCGGGTGGGAGCACACCACCCCGTTCCGCCAACTCGTGGCCGAGATGGTCGATACCGATCTGCGCAGCTTCAGGGGCGCCAATACGTTCCAGCGCCGCGCGATGGGAGAGTAGGGCACGCCAAGGCGCTTTGGTTACACGGCGCCCAGCCGCAAATGCCCGTTGCCGAGTTCGCTCTGGTACCAGTCGTAGGTCTGCTTGAGGCCTGCGGCGAGGTCGTATTTGGGCCGCCATCCGAGCGCGGCCAAGCGTGAGCAATCCATCACCTTGCGTGGCGTCCCGTCCGGCTTCGAGCTGTCGAAGCGGAGCTCGCCCCGATAACCCACCGCGCCCATCATGCGTTGCGCGAGTTCGGCGATGGTCACCTCCTCGCCCGTGCCGACATTAATGTGCTCGGCCTCGTCGTATTCCTTGAGCAGGAACACGAGCGCGTCGGCGAGATCATCCACATGCATGAATTCGCGCAAGGGCGTGCCCGTTCCCCAAATCTCGACACTATCGGCGCCATCGCGCGCGGCGGCATCGACCTTGCGCATTAGCGCAGGGATGACGTGGCTGTTGTTGAGGTCGAAATTGTCGCCCGGCCCGTAGAGGTTGGTCGGCATCGCGGAGATATAGGCGCGGCCATACTGCTCGCGATAGGCCTGACACAGCATGATCCCGGCTATCTTGGCAATCGCGTACCATTTGTTGGTGGGCTCGAGCGGGCCCGTCAGCAGCGCATCTTCGCGCATCGGCTGCGGCGCTTCGCGCGGATAGATGCAGGACGAACCGAGAAACAGCAGACGGCCGATCTCCGCCTCGTGGGAGCCGGCGATGAGGTTCGACTCGATCAGCAGATTGTCGTTGAGGAATTCCACGGGATAGGTGGCGTTGGCCAGGATGCCGCCGACCTTTGCCGCCGCTACGATCACGATGTCGGGCGCCGTCCTCTTGAGATAGGCCTTGGTGGCGCCCTGGTCGCGCAAATCGACTTCGGCACGGCCGGCGGTGACGATTTCGACGGGCTCCTCGGCGAGCCGGCGCACCAGGGCCTGGCCTACCAGCCCTTTGTGGCCGGCGACGAAGATGCGTTTGCCTGAAATGTCGAACTGGGAAGCCATCGATCCTCTCATCTCGTGCGCGGGTTCCATAGCACCTCTTTTTTCGCAGGGCCAACCGATCATGGAACATGAAAGGTCCCCAGATGCATCCGCTGCGGGCCCGTCTTCGCCGCGTCAGGGTTACCGCGACACCGTCATTGACAACCGCCATGTGGGCAGGGATGACTGAGGCGCGATCGCGAGGGGCCTCACGGACGGTACGAGACGCCTTTATGCGCCAAATGGTTAACGCGCTCGCCGCGCGCCGGCGAGCCAGACGAAGCGAGGCTTTCGACGGATGGGACCGCTCTGCATTCCGGTGATCATGTGTGGCGGGGCGGGAACCCGTGTCTGGCCGGAGTCGCGTGAGACGCTGCCGAAGCAGTTCATTCCGCTTGTCGGCGAGCAGTCGACATTCCAGCGCATCATCGCGATGATCTCCGATCCGTCCGTGTTCGAAAAGCCGGTTGTGATCACCAATCGCGCCTACCGGTTCCTCGTCGCCGAGCAACTGGCCGAACTCGGCGTCGCGGCGACCATCGTGCTGGAACCTGAGCGGCGCGATTCCGGCCCCGCAGTCGCCGCTGCGGCGGAACTGGCCGCCAAGGCTGGGCCCGACACCGTCGTCGCCATGTTCGCGGCGGATCACATCTACCAAAAGCCCGCCGAGTTCATCGACAACTGCAAGACCGCCATTCAGACCGCGGCCAAGGGCAACATCGTCAGCTTCGGCATCAAGCCGACCCATCCGGCCACCAATTTCGGCTATATCCGTCCCGGCGCTCCCGTCGGGGGGACAGCGGCGCGCAAGATCGAGGCTTTCGTCGAGAAGCCGGACGCGGATACCGCCGAGCGCTATATCGCAGAAGGCTATCTTTGGAACTCGGGCAATTTCGTCTTCCCGGCCGAGACCATGCGCGGCGAGATCGAGCGTTTCGAGCCGGAGATGGCGTCTGCGGTTGCGGAGGCCGTCGCCAAGGCCGAGACCGATCTGGATTTTCTCGTGCTCGACGAGGCGAGTTTCGGACAGGCCACCAAGAAATCCATCGACTACGCCGTCATGGAGCGGACCGACCGCGCCGCCGTTGTCGAGGCCGACATGGGCTGGAACGATCTCGGCACGTGGAGTTCGGCGTTGAGCTTCGCGGAGACCGACGCGGCGGGAAATTCCATTCGCGGCGACGGCGTGGTGCTGAATTGTGCCAATGTGCATATCCGCTCGCCCGAGATGCTGACGGCGGTCGTGGGGCTCGAGGATGTCGTCGTGGTGACGACTGCCGATGCCGTGTTGGTGTTGAACAGCAAGGAAGCCGACAAGGTGAAGGCGCTGGTCGATGAGCTCCGGCGGCACGAACGCCGCGAGGTGGTCGAGCACAAACGCGTCTATCGCCCATGGGGCTATTATCAGGGCGTCGATCAGGGCGCGCGCCACCAGGTCAAAAGGATTCTGGTGAAGCCGCGCGCGAGCCTGTCGCTCCAAAAGCATTTCCACCGCGCCGAACATTGGATCGTCGTCAAGGGTACCGCCGAGGTGACCCGGGACGACGAGGTGATCCTCGTTCACGAGAACGAGTCAATCTATCTACCGATCGGATGCACGCACCGGCTCGTCAATCCGGGCAAGATCGATCTGGAACTCATCGAGGTCCAGACCGGGAGCTATCTCGGCGAGGACGACATCGTGCGGCTCGAGGATATCTACAACAGAACCTAGGCGCGCGGGCGGTTCAGCTCCTCCGTACCCTGATATTCCAGCGCATAGTCCCAGCCACGATAGCGGACGAGCCGGTAACCTTCGTCATGGAGCTTCCGCAAAGTAGCGAGCGTGCGGACCTTGCCGAGACGTTCGGTATTGCTGTCGCCGGGATGAAATTCCACCAGCAAAATCCTTGGACGTAAGGCGCTGTTCACGAGCCGGTCTATCACGGCGAATTCGGCACCTTCGATATCCATTTTCAGCACACGGATGTTCTCGATGCCCTCGCGCCGCATGAGTTCTTCGATGGTCACGCACTCCGCATCGAAACCACCGTCCGTGTTCTGAAGATTGACGGCTGAATGCGACACGCTGTCTGCGTTCGCCGGGGGGTGGAATGTCAACGTCTCGGTCTCGTTCCAGAGACCCCAGGGACGGAAGGCGATACGCTCGAGGTCCTGGCTCTGCGCCTCGTAGAACTCCGTCTTGGAGTTGTTGATCGGCGCGGGACGGCCCGCGGCAATTGCCTCTTTGGTGGCCTCGAAATGCGACACGGCGCGCGGCGTGGGGTCGAGCACGATCAGCCGGCAGCCGAAGCGCTTGGCGAGTTCCACGTCGAAGGAGATGTCCTCGCCGGCACCGGCCGAGACGACGACGTCGTCCGCGCTCAAGCTCTTCTCGGGAACCCACCAGCCGCCATAGTCCGTACCCAGCCGAATCAGCGGGCTGCTCGGCGAGGCGGCAAGGGCACGATGCCGGGCCTCGACCTCCGAGGGGTTTGGGCCGTGCGCCCCGCCCGCAAAACCCGTCCGTTCACGGACGCGGCGAAGGAGCTGACGCGGGCGGCGCGCCCAATAGGCGGCGCGCGCGGCCATGCTCGGCTGCGGCGCGGGATCGAGCCCGTGATGTGCAGGTCCGTGTGTCCGCTCGCGCTTCCGCCGCGGGTCCATGACCGCCATGAAGGCTTCGAAGATGCGCGGATCGACAAAGGCCAGCTCCGGCGTTCGCCAGTCCTCGATCTTCAGCGTCTCCAGCGTGTGCTTGAAGTCCGGCCGCACGCCGCAATTGCTGCCTGAGCCATCGAGCCCGGTGTTGTCCACAAGCGACTGCGTCGGGCAGATGCAGACGGCGTGATGCTTGAAATGGGTGTAGACCCAGCGGCAGGCCCAGACGTCCTTTTCGCCGCGCATGCAGGCGCGCAGGGTCGCGAGGCTGTCCGCGCCGATCCAATGCGCGTAGGCTGCCGTCGCGCTTGCCGAAGCATTGAAGTCTTCGAACTCAGGGACCGCGAAGTCTGCCTTGGCCCAGCGGTCGCGCCAGGTGGCCCAGCCCCAGCACTGCATGCGCGGGATCGCGTAGACGTCGTAGCCGTAGTCGTCCGGTACGGGCATGATGGACGCGGGATGCGAATAGGCGCCGATGGAAAACACGCCCGCGTGGGTCTCGAAGCGGTCGAGCATGCGGTTGAAATAGGTGAGCGTGGCGGGGTGCGTGACGAGATCGTCCTCGATGACGATCACGCGGCCGTGGCGCTCGACGATCTCGGTGACGCCTCCGATGATGGATTGCGCCAGGCCGATATTCTCGGGCCGTGCCGTCACGTTGACTGAGCGGAACCCCTCAATGCCGCTAAGGAGCTTACGGACGGCGTCCACACCGGCGCGGTCCGCGTCCGATTTCGGTCCGTCGCTGAACACGTAGAGATCGGTCTCGGACGCGAGCGCGTTGCCGCGCAGCGCCTCCAGCGTCGCCTGCGCGTGGTCCGCCCGGTTGTAGACGAAGAGCGCGACGGGCGCCGTCCCGGACGTATGTGCCGTAGTCTGGTTCATCGACAGTTCTCTTTCGGCGGCAATGTCCTGTTTCTCGCAGGTCTTCCCATGCTTCGCCAGGGTGCACTTTACCGTGCCTGTGCGCGCTCTCTACCGTTCGGTGCCGGTCGTCCGCATGGCGAGGATCTCCCGGTAGAAGTCCACATAGTTCCGAACGGCCGTGGCCTGAGCGTGACGGGCGACCGCGCGTTTGCGGATCTCGGCGCTCAGTTCGGGTCCGGCGTGCCCGGCCGCCCAGGCGATGCCCTTGGCGAGATCCTCGACATCGAAAGGCTGTGCGAGATAGCCGGTCTCCAGATGATCGATCATGTCGGGCATACCGCCGACATCGAAACCGACGCAAGCCACCCCGCAGCAGCCCGCCTCCTTGATCGTATTGGGGAGATTGTCCGCCTCGGTCGGGAGCACGAACACGTCCGCTGCGCTGTAGGCCGCAGCCAGCTTTTCCTCGTCGTGGATCGTGCCGAGATAGCGGCACGCGAACCCGGCGATGGTCCGATCCGCTGGTCCGGTCGCTCCGAGGATCGCGAACACCGTCTCGGACGGATCGAGATGTTCGGAAAGATGGCCGAGCGCCGCTTGCAGATGATGGAAGCCCTTACGCCGGTCGCTGGTCGAGTTCATGGCGCCGAACATGATCACGCATTTGTCTTGAGGCAACCCAAAGGCATCGCGTGCCGCGCGCTTGTCCTTCGGCGCGTAGAGCTCAGTGTCGACTGGATTGAGGATGTGACGGACGCGATAGCGCCCGAACAGCTGGCTGTCCTTCGCGCAGTCGCTGATCCACTTGCTCGGGCCGACAATGTTGAGTTCGGTGTCGTGCCAGCATCGCCGCTTGTAGGTCCATACCAAGCGGTCGAAGTCCGGGCCAGACTCGTGGGCCGGGCGGTTGGTGGCCAAATAGCCTTCCCGGTAGCGCTCGGGGTCGCCGGGAAGGAGATAGTGCTCGGTCCCGGCGAAACCCCAGATATCGGGCAGCTTCCACACGACGGGTTTGTTGAGTCTGGCGAGCTCGCCGATCGAAATCGTGTCCTCGCCGATCCAATGCATTTGGATGATGTCGGCATCCATCCGGTTCAGAAACGCGGCGGTGCCCATGGGCACGATATTGAACGTCCGGACGACCGGGTTGTCGGAGCGCCGAAGCTTGTTGATGAGCCAGGCGCCGCGGCGCGCGAGCAGACGCCGGAGCCCCCGCCTTGGCAACGCGATAACGCGCGGATCGTCGGTGCCCTTGTGCACGACCACGAGACGGGACTCGATCCCTTGCGAGAGCATGGCTTGATGAGAGCGGCGCGCGCCGATGGCCGCGCCGCCCATGCTGTCGGAATAGCAGAGGTGGACGACGCGCAAGGGCCTATCTGTGGCGGCTTGCTCAGGCATGACCCGAGGTCTCGAACCAGTCCCAGGTGCGGCGTACGCCTTCGTCGAGTTCGGTCGTGGGATCGTAGCCGATGGCGCCGCGCGCCTTGGCGATATCGCAATAGGTGTGAAGGATCTCACCCGCGCGCGCCGGCTCGTACGTCACGCTGAACTCCGTACCCGTCGCATCGCGGATGATGTCGATCAGAGCATTCACGGATGTCGGCTTGCCGAAGCCGAGCTGATAGGTCCCGGCGGCGCCGGCCTCGATGGCGCGGACGATCCCGTCGGTGAGATCGTCGACGAAGAGGTAGTCGCGGGTCTGGCTGCCGTCGCCGTAGACGGTCACGGCGCCGGTCTCGCGAATGTTCTTGATGAAGGCGGCGACGACCGAGCTCTTGCGCCGCGAGTTCGGCCCGTAAATGTTCGAGAAGCGCAAGCTCGCGGCCTTCAGCCCGTAGGACTGCGCATAGGCCCAGCAATAGCCTTCGCCGGCGAGCTTTGAGGCGCCATACGGGGAGGCGGGCTTTGCGGCGATGTCCTCGTTGATGGGCGGGGGCACCTCGCCGAGAATGGCACCGCCTGTGGAGGCGTTCACGAGCGAGGGCACGTCTTCCTGACGCATCGCCTCCAGCACGTTGAAAGTGCCGGTGGTGTTGATGTCGAAATTGAGCTGCGGATCCTCGATGGAGTCGATCACGCGCGTATGCGCGGCGAGATGAACGACGGCGTCCATGCTTCTGACCGCCTCGTGGACCGCACCGGCATCGCGCACATCGCCTTCGACGATTTCGATCCCGTCCGTGATGGCGAGATCGCCGCTCGGATTCGACATGTTGTCGAAGATGCGGATCTCGGCGCCGAACTTCCGTTGCAGCTTCGGCACTAGGCTCGTTCCGATAAAACCAAGCCCGCCTGTCACTAGAACTCGTTTCATGCTGCGATCAACACCTGTCGGCTGTGGAGAATTGAGGTCACGTCCGCCGTGCCCAGCGTACAAGACGGTAGGCCGCGCGTGCGATGTAATAGCAGAGGAAGAACAGGACTTCGAAGAGGGGCGCCAAAAGTTTGCGTATGGCGCGGACCAGCCGCTTGAACGGCGTTGCAGTCTGTTGGGGCCGGGACGCCGCCGCTTGAGGCTGCGCCGGCGTGCCGCGTTGCGGCAAGGGGGCCAAGCCGAGGGCGTTGTAGATCGGCCGCCATTGGCGAAGGCTGCGCCAGGCGATGGAGGCGGTGTTGGCGCCGGCGCGGCCTCGAAAATGCCGCCGCATGTAGCGCCAGGTGATCGGTACGTTCTCGATCGACCGGATCGAGGTCATATTCTCAAGGACTGCCGCCAAGCCCTGCGGACCCTGGCGGAAGGTGAAGTGAACCCCGGTCGCCGCTTGCTCTTCCACGACCTCGATCTCGGTCGCGTCCGTCACGAAGAAGCGGAACCCGCCCTTGCCGGCGCGCAAACAGAAATCGGCATCGCCATAATAATGCGGGAAGGCAGCCGCGTCGTAGTTCCCGGCGCGGTCGAGGATCTCCACCGGGAACAGCGAGCAGCGGCCGAACAGAGTCTTCACCTCGAACAGCCCGTTCTGCTCCGCCATGGCGGCATGCAGCCTATCGAGGTCGTTCAGGATGGGGCCGGATCCCGGCGCCCAGCCGGTTGAGATCGCGCGCCCGCTCGCGGCATCGACGGCGACCGGCGCGACGCCCGCGCGCCCGTTGACCTCCGACACATGCGCAAGCGCCGCGGCGGCGCCCGAGCAAAGCAGCGTGTCGTCGTTGACGAGAAGGAAGAAGTCTCCGCGCTCGAAATCCGGCCGCAGCGTGTCCAGAGCTTTCGCGACAGCGCCAGTCCACCACAGCGTGCCGTCGCCTTGCAGGACTCGGACCGCCGGAAATTTCTCCGCCAGCATTCCGGCCGTTCCGTCGGTGCTGCCGTCGTCCACGACCGTAATCGTCATCGTGTCGATGGCCGTTTGCGCGAATATCCGCGCCAGGCACGCGTCCACGAGGGCCTGTCGGTTGTGGGTCGGGATGATGACGTGGACCTTCGGCACGGAGATCGGACACCCAAGCGGTGGTTTCGCGGCCAGTTCGGCGCCTCGGCGATAGTGCTTGGTCGCATAGACCGTCAACCGGCGCCAGGGCGCCACGCATTCTATTCGGGCGGGCGCCGCGTGAGCCACAGCTGCCTAGCAGAGCCGGGGGGTGCGTTCAATGCGGATGCCTCGGAGCGGGTTGGCGGCATCGTCCGGATTGTACCCCGACCGGAGTCGTTGACCGAGCCGGCGCGGCGGCGTCAGCCGCCAAACTTCCGAGCCATTGTCATCGGGTCTTCTGCGGCCTATCCCTCGGCCGAGATGAACCGCGTAGTCACAGACCGGCCGGAATCCCGGCCGCAGGGTTGCCGGACCTGAGACAATGGCGAGCATACCTACAACAGTCGTCTTCGATGTGTCCGGTCATGGGTTCGGCCATCTCGGGCAAGTCGCGCCCGTGATCCAGGCACTGCGCCAACAATATCCGCAGAGCCGAATCGTCTTGCGGAGCGCACACCCGGCGCCCCTCTTGCGCGATTTCTTGGACTGCGATGTGGTTTTGGCGCCGCCGCCCCACGAGGCGACCATGGTCATGCATGGGCCGACTTCCGTCGATGCGGTCAGAAGCGCCGAGGCCCACCGGCAGGTTTGCGAGCACTGGGAGGAGCACGTTGCGCGCGAGGCGGAGCGTCTTGCGGGCTTCGGCCCGGCGATCCTGGTCTCGGACGTTTGCTACCTCTCTCTCGGTGCCGCCAAGCAGCTCGGCATTCCCGCTGTCGCGCTGTGTTCGCTGAACTGGGGCGACATCGTGCGGGCTTATTGCGGGTCGGACCAGGGCACCTCGACGGTGCTGGACACCATCGACACCACCTACGCCGCCGCCGACTTGTTCCTGCAGGTCGAGCCGCATATGCCGATGGAGCGACTTCCGAACCGGCGCCCGATCGGGCCGCTCGCCCGCATCGGACGGGCACGCCGTGGTGAAGTCGCGGCCGCTGCGCACATTCCCGAGCAGGAAAAAATCGTGCTCGTCAGTCTCGGCGGAATCCCCGGCGGGGCGGAGCTCACGCTCCCCTCCGTGCCGGGGGTGCATTGGCTTGCGGGCGCGGGCGTGTCCGGCCCGGCGGGAGCCGTCACCTGTGCGGGTTCCCTCGGGATTCCCTTCGTCGACCTTTTGGCGTCGTCGGATGCGGTGATTACCAAGGTCGGTTACTCGACCTTCGTGGAAGCGGCGTGCAACGGCACGGCTCTCATCAGCGCGCCGCGCGACGACTGGCCAGAGTCGCCATATCTCATCGCCTGGGCCGAACGGAACGCCCGCTTCGCATTGACCGACGGTGGACTTGACGCCCGGGAGATTGGCCGGGCGCTGGAGGAGGTCTTGAGCGCTCCGCCAAGGCCGCCAGTGCCGGCAACAGGCGTCGAGGAGGCCTGTTGCGTCATCGCCAAGACTGCGGATTTGCTATAAATCGTGGACCGGCCGGTCCGTCCTAACTGCGACACAGTGTTGGGGTGGCTTGCAGGCGCGGGCGCCCTATGCGGCCTTGACCTCCTGCTGCAAGCCACTTATGCGCTTGGCCCGTGAGAGTTTTTTCGTTTGGGGCCCCTTGTCGTGATCGGGGGCAGAGGCATTTCCGTGATCCTCGAGCACGCTTTGGATTTCAAACGCTGGCACCGGTGGCTCTACGTTGCCTGGTTCAATTTTGTCGTCACCTACCGGAAGACGACGCTTGGACCGTTCTGGCTCCTGGCCGGACCTGCGTTGTTCATCGTGATTCTGGGCGGCCTCTATTCACACGTTAATGGCGTCGAGACGGATATTTTCATTCCGCATTTGGCCATCGGTGTCATTCTCTGGACGCTGATTGGCGGCTTCGTGACGAAGAGTACGACGGTATATCAGCGTAATCGTGCGCAGATTCTTCAAGGTTCGATGACGCTTATTGAAATTACTGTTGTGGATATTATCTCGATAGTCCTACAATTTGTACATCAGCTCTTAATTGCTGTTGTTGTGTTTATTGTATACAGTCATCAGCTATCTTGGTACGCGTTCGTTAGCCTGATTGGCATTGCGATTCTGGTCGCCAACGGGTTCTGGCTTTCCATAGTCTTTGGAATCATCGGCGCGCGGTATCGCGACCTCAACCAGATCATCGCGGCGGTGATGCGCGTTGCGTTCCTGGCGACACCGATTATTTGGATGGCGACGTCAACCCGTGGCCAAGCCATGGGCATTTACCTGCTCATAAATCCATTTTACCACTTCCTCGAAATTGTTCGGGCGCCGCTTCTTGGGATGTCGATCTCGATGACGAGTTGGATCGTCGTCCTCACCATGACGATCGGCGGCTTTATTTTGGCGAACGAGATGCATAAGCGCTTCGCGCGGCTCGTGCCGTTGTGGGTATGAGGCGATGGCGGTGACGGAACTCGCTCCGAAAACCACTTCTGGGACAACCACCGATGCCGTTGTCGCGCAGCCCGTGCCCTTGGTTGAGGCCAAGAATTTGGCTCTGAGGATTCCGATCTTCAAAGCGAACGACCGCTCCATCAAGATCAGTCCTCTACGGCTTTTGACCGATCTGTATTTCGGGCGCACGAAGCGCGCCGTTGCGACGCTGTTGGAAGACGTATCCTTCAAGGTCCATCACGGAGAGCGGCTTGGGCTCATCGGCTCGAACGGCGCCGGTAAGAGTACGTTGCTGCGTGTCCTAGCGGGCATCTATACGCCAAGCGGCGGGAAGCTGACGGTTCGCGGCAGCGCCAAAGGCTTGTTCGATGTGTCGATGGGAATGCTGCAGGACGCGACGGGGCTGGAGAACATCTACATGCGCGGTCTGCAGATGGGCTTGAACTTCGACGAGATCAAAGAGCTCATTCCGGGCATTGTCGAATTTACCGAACTCGACGACGCGATCGAGAAGCCATTCAACACCTATTCGAGCGGCATGCGTCTGCGCTTGGCGGTGAGCATTTCGACGATGGTAGAGCCGGACATCCTGTTGCTGGATGAATGGCTGGGTGCGGGGGACGCACGGTTCAGCACGAAGGTGCAGGACCGGATGAACGCTCTCGTCGAGAAGAGCCGGGGTCTGGTCATTGCCACGCACAACGAGAACCTCATGCGCAACCTCTGTACGCACGGTCTCGTACTGTCCAAAGGCAAGGTCTTGTATTGCGGAGAACTGGACGAGGCCCTTGCGGTCTACAAGGACCACGGCGAACAAGACGCTCCCGCAAAGCTTGATGGCCGCCAGCGGGGGGCGTCCGCGGGTTAGTCCCGATTGACCCGGCCGTTTTCGGGCCGGTCATCGCTATCTTCGCAAATGTCCTGCGTATCCAGGCGCTCTTCTAGCGATCTCAGTTCCTTCGCGAGAACCGACGCCTTGGAGAAGGCGGCCGATGCCCGCATGTCCGGCGTCGCGCCTTCGTCTCGAATGTCGGACGTGTTCCCTGTGGCAAACCTGATGGCCCGCCTGAGTTCGAACCCCAGTCCGGCCAGTAGGACAACGATAAGGAATGTGTTCGCTGTCACGAGGACCCAAGCGGGTGCGGCGAAGACGGTCGACAACACAAATGGCAAGACGAGAAGCAAGAGTCCTATTCCTGCGGCAATGGCCTGCCGCCAAGGCCTAAGCCCACGCCCGGCACGTCCGAGGTCTGTCGCCGCACCAACGTGCGCCGGCCCTGTCTTCCTGCCATGCGGCAGGCCCGGCGCCGCTGGCCGTGGCAGCCGCTCGCCAAGCGTGTCTTCGATGTCCTCAAAGCGGCGGAAGTCGAACGCGTCCACCAGCGAGACGGGGTTGCAGTTCCAGACCCGGACGCCGGTGTCCTTGAGATAGGGGGCCACCGCGCGCCAGCTTCGGATGTGAAGGTCCGGCTGCGGATTGGGGACGTTGTATCTGTCGCCGGCGACTTGATAGCCGTCGAAAAAATAGTTGGGGTTGCTCTCCGGCGTCGTGGCGATCTCGAGCGCTCGTCCGTCAAGCTTCGCTCCGCTCACCTGTTCCACGTAGTCGCAATCGATGCCCAGCAGAATCAGGCGGTCGTAGCCGAGGAGGGCGCCGATGAGCGCCGAGTGACTGCCGGTCGTGAGCGGATTGATGGCAAGGACGGGCGCGTTCTTCACCCACGCATCGAAATCGACGACCGACTCCGAAGTCTGGACGTCCTCTGGCAGCGCCTGGATGAGATTCTGCCGGAGGAAGAACAACTCGATCCCGTTGGACTTCGACGTCCGGATCAGGTCGGCGATGGCGTCCTTGTGCGAGAGCCCGACGACCAGATCGAGGCAGATGTAATAGCGCGGATACCAGCCCGTCTCGTGCCAGAAGCGGTAGGCCGCGTTCATCCCGATACAGTCCACATTTGCGATCCGCGCAAAGTCAAAGCCCCGCAAGGAGGGCCCGTTGCCGACGATCACGAGTGTCGTTCCTGGTGTCATGGCGGTGTTTTTGGCGGTTCTGGCGCGATTTGTCACCACAGAGTTGGTGCGCACCGCCAGGCACCATGGCGTCTAGCCGAGGCGGATCCGGAACAGGGCCCCGGCGAAAGAGTCCGGGGCCTCAAGCCCGATCTTCGCGCTCGTGACATAGAGCACGGTCTCGTCGTCGCCTTGAAAGGCGCAGGAAGTCACGTGCGGCGTCGGAACTGTGACGTGGCCAAGGCGCACCCCTTGGGGCGAGATCTTCTCGACGCGCGCGCCGTCCCACATGGCCACCCACAGATTTCCCGCGCAGTCGGTGGTCATGCCGTCCGGATAGCCCTCTTCGGGTCCGAATTGGTGGAAGACGCGCTTGTTCCGGAGCGTGCCGTCGGGGTTCAGGTCGAAGGCGTAGATGGTCTGAAGGGCCGAGTCGTTGTGATAGACCGTCCGGCCATCGGGGCTGAAGGCAGGTCCGTTCGTCACGCGGTAACCGGTGTCGAGTAGGGCTGTCTCGCCATCCGGCGTAAAAGCGTAGAGATTGCCGGTGGCGTCTGTCTCGGGGTCATGCATGGTGCCGGCCCAGTAGCGGCCGTCTGGGCCGATTTTCCCGTCGTTGAAGCGGTTTTCCGGCAAATGCGCTTCCGGGTCGGCGATGGGGATCGTCGCGACATCCGGCCCACGAAGGCCGAGCCACATGAGCCCGGCGTCGCCACACGCCAGGAGCGGCGTGCCTGCAAGCTCCGGCGGTGGCGTCCAATCTGGGGCCGGGACTCCGATCGAACCGATGCGGCACGGGAGGCGCCATTCCTCCCTGACGTCGTTCTCGGGACGATAGGCAAGGAGACGGCTGCCCTTGATGTCGGTCCAGTAGAGCTTACCCTCGCCACGGTGCCAAACGGGCCCTTCGCCAAGGATTGCGCCTGCTGGCCAGAGACAGGCGGCATCCGCCTTGATCGCATGGGTCTCGGTGCTGGCAGCGCTCATTTCCAGGACTTTCGGGGTGGATAGGGCCAGCGCGGCCCGCATGGCCGCGCCCGGCTTCCCTAGCATTTCGCCCCGGAACGCTCCAGGCCCGCGATTTCAATCCAAACAACGGCTTGAGGTGGGTTCCTCCGGAGCGCCTCGGCGGATTTTGGCCCTTGACCCATGCGGTGCGATGCGGCCTACATGGGGCCGGTGCCTGGCGGATTGGTCGGTCTAAGGCATCGAACCGGGGGAAGAGTTTGATGCGCGTTTCGATCGTGGTGCGGGCGTACAACGAGGAGGAGCATTTCGAGAAGCTCCTTGTCGGTCTGCAGGCGCAGCACCGGAAGCCTGACGAAATCATCCTCGTGGATTCCGGTTCCACCGATCGGACCGTCGAAATCGGCCGCCGCTATGGCTGCCGGGTCGTCCCCATCGACAAGCATCAATTCACGTTCGGCCGCGCCCTCAATGTAGGCTGCCAAGAAGCCGTTGGCGATATTTGCGTGTTCGTCAGCGCCCACGTCTATCCGCTCTATGACGATTGGCTCGAGACGCTGATCGCGCCTTTCGACGACGAGCGCGTCGCGCTCACCTACGGGCGCCAGCGGGGCGGCGACGTCAACAAGTTCTCCGAGGGACAGATCTTCGCCCGTTGGTTCCCGCCGCATTCCGTCTTTCCGCAGAAGCACCATTTCTGCAACAACGCCAACGCCGCGATCCGCCGTTCCATCTGGGAGACCGTTCCCTACGACGAGACGCTGACCGGTCTCGAGGACCTCGCATGGGCCAAGACGGTGCAGGCGCGGGGACATCTTCTGGCCTACACGGCGGAGGCGGAAATCGTGCATCTGCACGACGAGACCTGGGATCAGGTTCAGAACCGCTACCGCCGCGAGGCGATTGCCATGCGGGCCATCGACGAGCACGCGAAGTTCTCCCGGCTCGATTTCTGCTGGCTCCTCGCGCAACATGTCTTCTCCGATGGTCTGCACGCATTGCAGCAAGGCGTGCTGCGCCGGGAGTTCGGATCGATCTGCAAGTTCCGTTACAATCAGCTGCTTGGAACCTGGCGTGGCTTCAATGGCCCATCGGACGTTTCCGCCGAGCTTCGAGCCCGGTTCTACTATCCGACCCGCCCGCACCATCACCGCAGCCATGGCGCCTCCGAGCGCCGTCCCATCGATTACCAGCGGCTTCTCGATGATGGCGACCCCTCCGGAGAGCCGCACGCGGACGCTCAAGGAGAGAGTGGCGAGGCGGCGGCACCCAGCCTTCGTATTGTAAGAGGAGATCGATGAGTTCAAGACATCGTCTGGTCGCGCTCATGCCCATGCGGCATAGTTCCGAGCGCGTGCCGGGGAAAAACTATCGTCCGTTCGGCGACGGCCGTCCGCTGTTTCATCATATGGTGGACGTCATGCTGTCGTGCCCACAGATCGACAAGATCGTCATCGATACGGATAGCGAGCTCATCAAAGAGCAGTGCACGGAGCAGTTTCCGGATGTCGTCGTCTTGGATCGCCCACAGCATCTCCTCGGTGGCATGACGCCGATGAACGATGTTCTGCTGCACGATATTAGCGAGGTTCCGTCGGAGTTTTACCTACAGACGCACTCCACCAATCCGCTTCTCACCAAAGAGACGATGCAGAAGGCAGTCGACGCGTTCTTCGAGAATTATCCAATCTACGACTCCCTGTTTTCCGTGACACGGCTGCAGACGCGCCTGTGGGATAGCCTGGCGCGGGCGGTGAACCACAATCCCAACATCCTGCTGCGCACCCAGGACTTGCCGCCGATCTACGAAGAGAATTCGTGCATCTTTATCTTTCCCGGCGATCTCATGAAGGAGCGGCACAGCCGCATCGGCAACCGGCCCTTCATGTTCGAGATGGACCGGCTCGAGGCGCAGGATATCGACGAGGAAATCGACTTCCGCGTCGCGGATCTGATCTTCAAGCAGACGCGCGGTGTGTAGGCGATGCCCAAGGCGCTTGTAACCTGTCACCATTTGCAGCGGTTCTTCGAGGACTTCCGCCCCGCTTACGAGGCAGCCGGCGTCGAACCGATCCTCCCGAAGATCGCGGGACAACAGCTCGATGCGGCCGGCATGCGCGCGGCTATTGCCGGTGTCGACGCTGTGATCGCCGGCGACGACGAGATCGATGCGAGCGTGCTCGAGGCCGGCAAGGCCGCGGGCCTGAAAGCCGTCATCAAATGGGGTATCGGCACCGACTCCATCGACAAGGCCAAGGCGGCCGAGCTCGGAATTCCGGTCTACAACACACCTGGCACGTTTGCGAACGAGGTCGCCGATCTCGCTCTCAGCCTTCTGCTCAACGTGCTGCGCGAAACCCATCTGATGCATAGTTCGGTCAAGCAGGGTGGCTGGCACAAGGTGCCCGGACGGACACTCGCTGGGATGACGGCCGGGGTGATCGGGCTCGGTTCGATCGGTCAAGGGATTGCCCGCCGCACGAGCGCCTTCGGCATGAATACGATCGGGTACGACGTGCGGAAGATCGACGCCAAGGCGCTAGCCGATCTCGGCGTGACCCAAGTCGATCTGGACACGCTGTTCGCGCAGAGCGATGTGATCCTGGTTGCCTGCGAACTGACGCCTGAGAGCCGCCACCTCTTGCGCGACGAGACCTTCGCGAAGATGAAGGATGGCGTCTACATCGTGAACGTATCGCGGGGGCCGCTGATCGACGAGGCCGCGCTGTGCCGCGCCTTGGAGAGCGGCAAGGTCGCCGGCGCGGGGCTCGACGTGTTCGAGACGGAGCCGTTGCCGAAGGAGAGCCCTTTGCATGCGTTCGACTCGGTTGTGTTCAGCACACATAACGGCTCGAACACGATCGAGGCCGTTGCCCGAGTTAACGCGATGACGACAGATATTCTGCTTCATGTGCTTGGCCTGAAGGCCATCGATTTCACGCCGAACAGAGTTGCTTGATTGGCTAGAAACGATCAGCTTGCGTCCTATCCGAGCCTCGGACATCGCTGCGTCATCATCACCGGGGGAGCGACAGGTATTGGCCGCGCCATGGTCGAGGCCTTTGTGGACCAGGGCGCCAAAGTTGCCTTTCTGGACCGGGACATGGAGTCAGGCGCTGCGCTCGCCGCGGAGTTGGGAAGTGGCGTCCACTTTCTCGCCTGCGATGTGAGCGACGCGGCGGCGCTGAAGACGGCGATCCTCGACGCTATTGGTCTTCTGGGCGGTCTTCAGGTTCTCATCGCGAACGCGGCCAACGATACGCGGCACGGTCTCGACGATCTGACGCCAGAGCTTTGGGACGATTGCCTTGCGGTCAACCTCAAGCACCAGTTCTTCGCGGCGCAAACCGCCTATCCCGCCATCGAGGCCGCCGGCGGCGGATCCATCATCTGCCTCGGCTCGATCTCGTGGCTGAACAACACCACAGGCATGATCGGCTACACCACCGCCAAGGCCGGCATTCACGGCCTCGTGCGGACGCTGGCGCGCTTGTTGGGGCCGAAGAACATCCGCGTGAACGCACTGCTTCCCGGTTGGACCATGACCGCGCGCCAGCTCAGCCATTGGGTTGACGACGAGGCGCATCGCGAGATCGATCGCGCGCAATGTTTGCCGCGCCGCGTCATGCCGGACGATATCGCGCGCATGGCTCTCTTTCTGGCGTCTGACGATAGTGCGATGTGTACGCAGCAGACATTCGTCGTCGATGGCGGCTGGGTTTGATTGAGGTCGCTGATCTCGGTGTTTTGACGTCGACGCTCAGGTCCACAACGCCGCTGCAGGGGCGGCACATGGGTTGCTTGGAGGACAGTGGAATGGCAGAGCCACTCCCAATTTTTGTTTGGACGATGGGAAAGGTCGGTACGAGTACGATCTCGGCCGCGCTTCGGGGCGCCGACATCCCAGCGCTTCATCTGCACTACATTCGCGCAAAACAATCTGCTGCCGCTGGCACGCCAGCGTCGGCGGCCGATGTCGCAAGGGCGTCGCGGGGAAAAGGAGTGAGGGCGCTTCTGGCGGCCGGGGTCTCTTCTGCCCAACAAACGGGTCTCGGCCAGCTGCTCTGGCAACGGAGGGCTGGAGCGCGGACTCCGCCGGCCAAAGAAGACATATCCCACACGGCGTCTTCAAAGAGGGCATTGGAGATCATTTCCAGTGACGCGCAGCCAGTGAAAGTCATCACAATGGTTCGCGAACCGATTGCTCGGAACATCTCCGCTTTTTTTCAAAATCTGAAAACCTTTCAGCAGCAGCATGACTCTCCCGTCGAACATCTCATTCAGGCGTTCGAAGAGATATACCCCCACGATGTCCCTCTGGAGTGGTTCGATAGTGAATTGAAGCAGGCAACGGGCTTTGATGTCTATGCCGAGACTTTCGATCGGGACGCAAGGGTCGGCCATTATACGCATGGCAGGTTCGAGTTCCTCCTGATGCGCTCCGATACGGACCTCGAGCGGCAGCAGGCAGAAGTTTCCGACTTTGTGCAGAAGCAGATTCCGCTGACGATACAAAATGCCGCCAAGGACAAGGTGTACTCGGAGACTTATGCAGCCTTCAAAAATCAGCTGGTGCTATCGGAACAGTATGTCCAGCGGGCCTATACCTCGAAATTCGCCAGACACTTTTGGACCGATGCGGAACTCGACGAACTCACCCGGCGCCATCTTCGAAAGTAGGCCAGGCGAGTGCCTGCACATGGTGGTTGGTTCAGCCACGCCGCTACGATTGAATAAGTTCTCCAGTCACAAAGAACTGTTCGGCCTGCGCTAATGGATCCAAAGTGGCTGGGACTCAGGTTGGATCATTCTTGTGATTGATGCCGGTGTTTGGTGGCCGAGTCCTGCAGATGCCGCAGGACGATGGATTCGAACGACTTGTCCGCAAACGATTTAAAGCCAATTGGAGGCTACTGACTAATTGATATGTTTTGCGAGCAAGATAGAAAGTATTGCCGATGTTCGAATTCCTTAAAAAGGAAGCCTATTTCCGCTGGGGGGAGAGTGGTATCCCCCTGAACGAGCCAAAAGGGCTCAAGGGTGCGGAGGACGCTTTTATTCTTTCTCTGCTCAGGGACAAACTAGGATTGAAAATCCTGGAAATGGGCGGTGGAAATTCAAGAATACTAAGACTCTTGTGTGATGATAATGAATGCTGGAACATAGATTCGTTTGAGGGAAAAAATAACGGGCCGGTGCGTGAAATAAAAATTGAAAATGTTCGCAACGTTGTCGGTCAATTAGGAGATTTCTCGCCTGAATTAAGTGATGACTATTTTGATTACGTTGTTTCTGTTTCGGTCATGGAGCATGTGCCTGGAGACATGCTACCGAAGGTGTTCGAGGATTGCAGGCGTGTGTTGAAGCCGGGTGGCTTCGTTGCTCACGCCATTGACGTCTATTTGTTGGATAAGGACGATTGCGATCATCCGCACCAAGCGTCCGTTCGCAGTCGTCTGAAGACTTATCTGGAATCCGCCAAGTCCGCAGGCCTTGAACTGGTGGAGGATCCTGCGCCCATCGAGGACCCGTACTTTCGCGGAAGTTATGTCAGCCAAGCTGACAGCGTGATGCATCTTTGGAACAGCCTTGCGCCGAAACTCCGACCGCTGCGCGAGATCGCCCAGGTAGTGAGCTTGAAAGCCGTCTGGCGGAAACCCGACTGAGTTCGAACGACAGACGGTCTCCAAAGTCCGCAGACGCGAGGGGGCTGACCCTGGGTAACATCTCGAGTCGTGGATGACGCATTGGCGGCGATGGATTCCGACCGATCGATCATGGGGCGTGGTCGTCCCCGAGGTGGATTGCCGAAGGCCTCAGAGACCCACGTCGGTCATCTCCAGATAGTGTGCAAGGCTTGGGTCAAACGTTGCCATCTGCACCTTCGTGTCTCGAAGATCTTCGACAGCGGCGAGTTCAAGCAAGTAAGCGGCGGCACGCTCGGTCAAGTCGTCGGAAAAGGCGTGCACCTTGCCCTTTCCAAAAAATTTGCCAGGCCCGGAATCGCGCTGAGAAAAACTGCCGCTCTTGGCAACTGCTTCAAACTTTTCGTCGGGGAGGTTGACGGTACAGTATTCTAGCAAATCTTTCGTTGCCGATTCGTAATCAAAAGACAGTTTTTCAAAAGATAAAATATAGTATTGCTCTGCACATATATCAGAGGCGTCAATCCAATATTTCTGATACCGACAGAATTTCTCTACAAATATTTTTCTATGGAGTCGGCAAATTTTCTCGGCCGGACGTCGTGGTAGTACCGTGAGACGAACGTATCTCGAAGATCACGAATAGAATTGAGCATTTTGACACCTGGGATTCCGAGATATTCTTACTTCTCGTCGTGCCAGTGCTGTTTGCTCAAATATGCTGTCGACGACGTTGCAAGGCGGTCGACGGCCTCCCTGGGAATGTCTTCCCGCACGGATGAGTTTTGCCAATTGGGCGTCTGTAAGGCGCCGGGAACCCGTTGAGAACGGCCCGTTGCGTTCAATAGCTGAACCGGCCACGTGCTGCCTGTCTTTGGCGCACCGTTGGCTATAACCCACATCGATCCCCCGTCCAGTTCCTCGATCGCGGGACTTACCCTGCTTTGTGGCAGAATACGAATGACTGTTTTGCCCGATGGCTGCTGACGATCCAACCTCTACATCCAATGAAGGCCGCATCGAATAGTGCATTGCGCCGTCGCGGCGGTGGCATTCGCCCGCGCTTGCGTCGTTTCCAGCGTCGATCTTGTATTGTTGCGGACAATGACGCGTCAGCGGCCACTCTGCTACGCTCAGAGCCTGAGACTTGCGCCTCAATAACGGAGACCAGGTGCTCGCTCCCGCAGGTCCGAAGTCGTCTTGGTTTGTATGGGCGGCAAAGCACGCTCAGCTAGTCAGACAACGACGAATTCATGCTGCTTCAATCGACGCCGTTCAAGCCGTTCAAAAAGAACGATCTTGGTCCGCTTTTGTCGTTAAGTCTTGCGGCCTACTAACGGACCGACTTGCCGCCTAGGCCAGTTCCTGATCGCCCTAAGACCCGATAGATCGCCTCGTATGCGGTTGTGTCTTGTCGGCGTTTTTGGCAACGCATAATGTCGGGTGCACGTAGAAGTCCACCTTCTCGTTCTCGAGAAATAACGAACTGGTCGACACGATGCTCCTTGATCCGCCCGCCGACCATAACTCCGTTCTAGAGCGCATGGCTGCTTGGCGCGTGACGCTTGATCGTTTCTTCGATATCGGAGTCGCGCGAGGGGGATGGGAAAGTAAGGTTAGGAAACATTGGCCAGAGTCGTCGATTTTTTCTTCGAGGCCGCGCGTGTATGGGCCCCACACTTGCAGCAAACAGCAGCTAGACTAGGTGGGCAGGTCGAGGTGCTGAATGCCGCTGCGGGCGACGTGGACGGAGAAGCATATTTTCATTTTGACCCTGCCAACCCTTATGGTGGGGCGCTGATCGACAAATTAGCGGAACACGCGATCCAGGTTCCAATAGTGACGCTAGACACCGTCATCACTGCGCTGCATTGACATAGCAGAACCGAAGTGGCGGCCGTACGACAATGCCCTGTGGCAACTCGACCTGTACTTCGTCAGACCAGAGAAAACTAAGCTTGCTGAATGGCGCCTTGCGTAATCGCAGATGACAGTCGTATGCATCGTTACACCGAGCCTCAATTCGGCACGCGTCATCTCGCAGACGATCAATTCTGTTACCTCACAGTCGGGCGATTTCGACATCCTTTATCATGTTCAAGATGGGGGGTCGTCGGACGATACCTGCGCCATCGTACAGGATCACATAGACCGCTTGGCCAGCGGCTGGAACATCCACTGTAAGTCGATCGCGATGACGATGTCGTCCGGGCCGGACGACGGCATGTATGACGCCGTCAACAAGGGATTTTCCGTTCTTCCCGTCGACGAAGCCGCGCTCATGACATGGATCAACTCAGATGATCTGCTGGCGTCTGGCGCGATAAACGCCGCCCTCGCGGTGGTGCGTCAATTCCAAGATGTCAAATGGCTGGGCGGCCGCATGGTGCAAATAGACGTGCATGGGACGGTGCTGTCCGTGCACCCGCCGTATCTCTATCCAACAGCTCTCATCGCACAGGGTCTATGCGATGGCCGCTATGCGCGATTCGTTCAGCAGGAAGGGGTCTTCTGGACGCCAGATCTATGGAAATGCGCCGGCGGTTTGAGCAGCAGGCTTAGGCTGGCCGGCGATTGGGATCTCTGGAGAAGGTTCGCGCAGTTTGCGGCGTTCAACACTTTGGAGACGTTGACCGGATTTCACCGCAGGCACCCGGGTCAGCTGTCGGAGGATCTAAGCGACTATTACCTGGAGGTCGATTCGGCTGAGCCCATCGCACTCGACCCGGATCGGCCTTTGCCCCAGCCGAACTATTTCCGCTACGACCTTTCCAATGAGAGGTGGCGTGTCTCCAACACCGTAACGACCGACGAGGACATTCTGTGCCGATCACGCGCTGCAGGAACGATCTTCGCGTCTTCGACGGTGACGATCCAGCCTTCTGCGTACATTGTGCATGGGTCAACGACCGATGCCTATATCGCCCTGATTTCCCAGACGCCCGTTACGGCGGGTGACGTCGTAGAGGCCTGCGTGGACGTGGATCTTTGCAATGATGCGCGGCTTCTAGTTCGACTTGGTCGCCACGGCGACACTGAGTTCGAGGCATCGCCGTCTGTTCAGGTCGACGCGAAGCGAGGGACGAACACCGTTTGTGTTAGCCACACCTTCAAGCATGCTCATGATGGATACCGCGTCCAGATAGCAAGCGCAGGGGCCCCCGCGTTGATTGCCGATGCCCGATTTTGTTCGGCAGCGACAGGAGAGCCGCCACTGCCCTCGCGATCTTGATTTGGGCTCGCCAACAGCTTCTATTTGTTCCGAAAGAGGACGATGGACCTTGAGGCGCTTCTCATCGGCAGTGAGCCTGAACGACCCGGTCCGCGGACCGATGATCGAACATGACGGCTGCTCGGAATAGCTTCAAAAGGTATGTCAGACTAGGTTACAGACTACAACCACTAGTAGATAAACTTTTGCGGCTCCTGCTTTGTGGTGGCGCTGGATCAACGCCGCTCGTTGAGCGAGCTCGATACTCTGCCGGAGCGGCGGCGGTCATAGCTAGCAAATGACCAGTTCCGCGTCTCACATGGGACATCCGTCGTAGGCGGATGTCGAAGGCATTGACGGGCTCGGCCCCGGTGTGGCTTCTACCGTCAACGACTAATGGTGTGCTTGGCTTGAACCGTCTTTCCGACCAATCCCAGCGGCCGAAATGGCCCACCGCATTCTTGATTCCCACCGCGCCGGCGCCAGAGTATCCCGCATGAACAACGCCAATCCCGAGGACGATTCGCGGGAGCGCGAGTATCGCAAGATCGTCGCGTCGTTGCCGACGCGCTCGGACATCTTTCTACCCACGAACAAATTCTCGCCGGACGAACGCCTGGCCGGAATCCGTATCGTCCGGGGCATTTATCGGGACCGTTTGGATTCGGTCTATCGACCGGCACTGAGAGCGCTGCGCGAGAGATACAAGGGGAGCAAACGCTGCTTCATTATCGGGAACGGACCGAGCCTGAACCGGACCGACCTGTCCGTTTTGAAGGACGAGGTCACGTTCGCGGTCAACGGCTTCTTCCTCAAGGCGGCGGAGCTCGATTGGCGTCCCACCTTCTACGTGGTCGAAGACCATCTCGTCGCGGAGGACCGGCGGCGTTCGATCAATGCGTTCAAGGGATCGACGAAGCTCTTCCCCGCCTATCTTGGCTATTGCCTCGATGAGGGCAGCGACACGATCTTCTTCAACCATCTGCCGCGGAAGAGCTTCCCGCATGGCTTCGACTTCTCGACCGACGCCGCGGAGGCGACCTATACCGGCTGCACGGTGACGTTCACCTGTATGCAACTGGCGTTCTATCTCGGCTTCGAGGAGATCTATCTGATTGGCGTCGATGCCAGCTACGATCTTCCGAAGGATGTCGAGCAAGCGGATTCGTACGCGGTCGGCGTTCTCGACATGAAGTCGGACGATCCGAACCATTTTCATCCGGACTATTTCGGCAAGGGCTTCCGCTGGCACGACCCGCAAGTCGGCAAGATGGTCGAGGCCTATCAAGAGGCCCGCCGCGTCGTCGACGGCACCGGCCAGCGGATCTACAACGCAACTCTGGGCGGCAAGCTGGAGGTCTTCGAGCGCCGCGCTTACGCGGATCTGTTTGCCGATGCCCGGTCGCCCGAGGCGGTAGCCGCTGAGAACGAAAAGGCGCTGGCCGAGCGCGTCGTCGTGCCCCGCATCCTCGTGCTGGACATGACTGCCCGCGGCGACGGAACCGCCACCGGGGAGTTGAAGGCGAACATTTTCTCGCAGTGGCCCGACGACTGGTATCTGCAGATATTCAACATCGGTGGCGGCTGGCTCGGCGCGCAGCGTGGTCTGGATATCGAAAAGACGGAATACAGTGTTTCTTCGAATGCCGACGCACTCAAGCGGCGTATCGACGAGTTCGATCCAGAGCTCATCCTGTACCGTCCAGTCCCCAATGCGCCGACGCTGCATGACTTTGCAATGGGCGTCATTGCATCGCGTCCATCCATCCCGCTTGTCACCTGGATCATGGACGATTGGCCCGCCCGTCTGGAAATCGACGATCCCAGCCGATTTTCCGCGTTCAACGAGGATTGGCTTTGGCTTCTCAACAGGTCGGCTTTACGTCTGTCGATTTGTCAAAAAATGTCGGACGCTTACAAGACGCGTTACGGCCACGACTTCGTGCCATTCGCCAACGGCGTGGATTCAGCGGATTGGCCGGCGCTCGAAGGCACCACGGCATCCGAACTGGTTGTTCGCTACGCCGGGGGGCTTGCCGACGACATGGGTGGCCGCAGCGTTCTGCGCGTTGCCGAGGCGATCGAAAGTCTCGCCTCCGAGGGTCATCCCATTCGTTTCGAAATACGAACCCAGGAACAGTGGAAGCTGAAGCAAGGCGCCCGGTACAAGGGCTTAACGCGGACGTCTTTCGAGATTGACCGGCTTCCAACCGCCGAGTACCGCAACTGGCTAAGTTCTGCGGGCGCACTTCTGATCGCCTACAATTTCGACGATAACAGCTTGCGTTACATTGGCTTGTCCATGGCCAACAAGCTGCCCGAGTGTCTCGCCAGCGGCGCACCGGTCGTCGTTTACGGGCCGGAGGCGGCGGCGACGGTCTCCTATGCGGCTGCTCAGAATTGTGCGCTTGTCATCAGCAAGCTTGATCTTGAACATGTGAAGGCCGGACTGCTGGAGCTCCTGGACGGTCAGCGGCGGCAGCAATTGGCCGCGCGGGGACGAGAGGTCGCCTTCGAACAGTTCGATCTCGAGAGGATAAGAACGGACTTCATGAAAGCCATGGCAAACGCAGCGCAGCTGGATACAAAGCCCGAAGAGCCTACCGGCGGGCTCCACTATCCTCGCAGCGTGAAGATGGGGGTCGACGAGACGAAAGTTGTCGCCGAATTATTCGCGGACGCGCGCGGCAAGTCTCATGTCATGTTCGACGTTGGCGCGCATACCGGCACGAGCGCCAAATTCTTCGACGCGCTCGATTGGAGCATCTATTGCTTCGAGCCAAACGACGAGAACCGCGCCCAGCTCACAAAGAAGTTCTGCGAAAATCCGCGAATCGTCATCGATTCGCGCGCTGTGGCCGAGTCCGTGGAGACGGGGAGGTCGTTCTTCGTCTCGGAGGAGAGTACCGGTATCGGCACGCTCCATGCCTTTCGGGATTCGCACGAGGTCGCCAGCACTGTCGATGTAACGACGGTTGACGAAGTCGCGCGCCAGCACGGCTTGAACAAGATCGATTTTCTGAAAATCGATGTGGAAGGCTTGGACTTTGCGGTGCTCAAAGGCGTCCCCTGGGACACGATCAAGCCACGGGTTATCGAGTGTGAGTTCGAGGATGCGAAAACGGTCCCACTTGGGCACACCTATGCCGATATGGCCAACTACCTCGTAGAAAGGGGGTACACAGTCTATATCAGCGAGTGGCATCCCATCATTCGCTACGGAATCTCACACGACTGGTGCCGGCTCACACAATATCCGAGCGCACTGAAGACTCCCGACGCTTGGGGCAATCTGCTCGCGTTTCTCGACGATCCAGGGATGCATGCGCTCACGTCGGCATTCCAGAAGCATTTGTCGTCGCGGGCCGCTCTACCCCCTGGCGCACCGGTAGCGGCACGGGCGAGCGTCCCGCAGCGCAAGACCACTACGGCAGTCCGGTTCGCAGAGGCGACGAAAGCGCGAAGCAACCTGCTGTTTCAGGCCGCGCGGTTCGCCAAGCGCTCCGCTCGACTCCTTTGGCGAAAACGGTTTGGCCTCGGAGGTATCGCGATCCTTTGCATTGTCGCGCCGATGGTTGCCGCAATCCTTGCGCAAACCCCAACATGGCGCTGGGTCATGATAGGTCTTAGCGGATTGGCGGCCTTGGGCTTGATCGGGGCGCTCGTTGCAGCGGCGATTTCCGAACTTCTGCATCAGCGTACCGCGGATGCGCAGCGTCGCCATCAATCCCTGTTGGACAAGATCGAAACGGCCAATGTTCGTATGCGAGAGCTCGCGGAGGAGCTCGACGAGGTTCGCCAATCGGAATCGAATTTGCGAAAGTCAGCCGAGACAGGGACGAAGTCTCAGGGCGCATCGTCCCGCGACGACTAGCAGCGAGGCTCAGTTGTCTGCGCCGGCTGCTATGGCCTGCTGCGGAATTGCGCCAGGACACGCTGGAATGCAGCTAGGCCTGTGTACCGACGGACGGTATTATGTCTGTCGAGGAGCGCTTCGTAGTTGCAGGCCAGTGTGTCGCATTGCTGTTCGAGGAACTCGATCTTGGTGGCCGCACCGGCCAGCTCACGTTGGAGCTCCGTGCGCGCGGACCGCAAGGTCGCGATCTCTTGCTGGCTTTGGGAGACGGTGCGCTCAAGCTGCAAAACGATGCTCAGATGCTGGCAAAAAACGTCATAGGCCTTGAGCTCACCCTCGGCGAGGCCGCCAGCGGCGTAGCGGGCCAACCGCATCGCGGTTCCATTGTACATCTTGAACAAAGCTGCATCCGCGGCGGAAAAAATAGTCTTGTGTGTGCCAGTCTCGCCCGAACCGAAGAATGAGGGAGCGGCCTTCTGAAATTTTGCGAATTCGGGAAAGGGTTTCTTTGAGCGCTTCAAAGACAGGATATCCGAAAGCTCGTCGGCGAAGGCCTCGGGCTGAGCGGTGATGTCTTCGAATCTGAACTGGTGTATCCGCGGGTGACCGGCCTGATGCCAACGCAGGACGTGGTTGCCCCATAGGCCGAATTGGACCGCCCCCCTCAGCACATCCTGTAGCGGCAAATCGTCATGGCCGGCCACTTTACGTGAATATCGAAGATAGGACACACAGGCGTCCCGTCCATCACGGATGATATAGAACACAAGGTCTTTGTCGGAGAACGTTGCGTCGGGCAGTTCGTGGGTCTTGATGTAGAAGTGCTCGCTTGAGCTCCTGAACTCGTCAAGATCGAGACCATCCCAGGCGCCAGCCTTATGTCCGACGAGAGCGCCGAGCTCGGCGTTGGCGCCAATGTCGTTTGGGTCGCCATAGATCGAACAGCTCTGCTTGCCGAAATAGTGGTTCAGAATTGAGCGGCAGAAAGTGTTGCCGCTGCGCGGATAGGAAGCAAGCCAAACAATCATCTTGGTCTCTGGGGCCCAACTTTCCCGGTGGGCCGTTTCTACTCTGGCCGCACGCTTTGGGGAGCCATTAGTCCAGCCATGAACGGGCCTAGAGGGGATGCTTAGCAGATGCTGTCGTACCCGCAACGAACTCCTGACACAGCCGCAGCAAAACGACTATTCGCCGGCGCGGATATTGTCGACGCGGCCTAGTAATGCTGACGACGCTCCGCGCACCCGGTCGATCAGGGCGACACAGCACCGGGCGGTGCAGCCTCGTGGTCTCGGCCCGTGCAGGCACCTGCTCGAAAAGAAATAGGTTACGAAAACAACTAAAAGTTATCCAACAACAAGTTGTATAGACGAGTCCTATCCTATATTAGGGTCCCACACGTATCAGTTGATGGGCGATGCCTCTGCCAATGCACCGCGCACCGAAAGACAAATGGTTCAACATACATTTTGTGCGACGTCCCGTTCGCACTGTTCATTGTGAGCGGTCGGTGGCGGCAAACGCGAGGAAAGGTTCGCATCCGAAATGGACAGGGTTGTCGAGACAGCCTGAGATATGATCGTCGCAACGTATAATACCAGGCGACACTCCGGTGGTGCGGCCAAAGCAGCATTTCGCCTGCATTCGGCTCTACGGGCCAATGGGATGCACGCCTATCATTTGTGCCTCAGCGATCCATCGACTGACCCTTCATGCGTAAGACTTCTAGAGCGTGAAACCGAAGTATCAAGGCGCATCGCAACGCTCAAAAAATTCTGGTCCACTATGGCGTACCGGGCCCTGGTCACCGAGAATCGAACTGAGTTGAGTTCTACTCTGTTTTCGATCGAACCATTTGGGCTTGACGTTACAGAGGCGCCTGTTTCGACAATCGCGCGCGTCCACCATCTCCACTGGTGCAAAGGATTTCTATCGCCAGCCGTAGTCAAGTACCTTCGCGCTACGGGAAAACCAATATTTGTCACGTTGCATGATCAGTGGTGGATGACCGGTGGGTGCCACTACGCTGCCAAC
The DNA here is from genome assembly GCA_020637815.1 of Hyphomicrobiaceae bacterium. GTDB lineage: Bacteria > Pseudomonadota > Alphaproteobacteria > Rhizobiales > Methyloligellaceae > Methyloceanibacter. The sequence continues at coordinate 155,886 of JACKJS010000002.1, forward strand.
TGCACGAACTACGAGGACGGTTGCGTCACTTGTCCTCAATTGAGGACGGATGTTGGAGGGCTCGTTGCGCTAGCTCACACCGAGAAAGCGGCCGTCTTTAAGGACGCCACGACGGTCATCGCGCCAAGCAGGTGGATGGCGGACTGTGCCAAACGCAGCATCGTGTTTCGCAATGCAGATATAAGGGTCGTGAGAAACCCAATCGATGTAGACGTATACTCCCCGCTCTCGGGCGAGTCCCGCGCGCAGATGCGCGCGGAAATGGGATTGCAGCAGGATGAGGTCGCAATCCTCTTTGGTGCAGATTCAATCACCGAACCCCGTAAGGGATTCTCTGAACTTATCGATGCGCTGAAGCTCGCGAACGCGCGAACTCACCGTCCCTTGCGGCTCATAGCCTTCGGCTGCTGGCGAGGTGACACACCCAGCGTGCCCGGCATCTCAATGATCAGCGTCGATGAGGTGAAGCACGAACAAAGCCTAGCGCAAATCTATTCCTCTGCGGATCTCCTGGTTGTCCCGTCGCGAGAGGATAACTATCCAAACACCATCGTCGAATCACTAGCGTGTGGCACACCGGTGATTGGGTTCTCGACAGGCGGGATCGTCGACCTTGTTGACAATAACTCAACCGGTCTCCTTGCCGACGTCGGTAATGTCTCTCAACTTGCAGACGCCATTATCGCAGGAATCGATAGGTACGTGGGGTCAACTTCGGCAAGAGCGAGATGCAGGGAAACGGTTGCAGAAGCGCACAGACCGGAGAATATCGCGCGTCAGATGATTTCCATCTATGCCGAGAAGTCTGAAGGCTTCCATAAGCCGCTAAGCGAGGACGAACTGTCGATTGTCACGGCTACGTCCCAAAAGAACCGGATGGGTGAGGCCACTTTCGCGCGTCTCAATATGAGTCCGACGATCCTCAATGCAAGCTCCGTTGTGGAGGCATTGGCTCCGCTGTTCAGTACCTACGACAACCTGGAACGGAACATGACGTGGTTGCAGCGGCAATTGGTGACAGCGCGCAAAGCTAAACAGCGTACAAAGCAATCGGCTCCTCCATCGCTACGCGCCCGCATCATGGGAAAGCTGAGGTCATTGGCGGGCCGAGCGCGCCGCAGACTGAAGAGGTTAATCCTGAGCCAATGATCAAAGTCATCATCGTCGATCCGATTTTCCGGGGAAGTCGTCTCTACTACTCATCTATGGCCTACGACACGTTCGCGCGTGCTGGCATGTCGCCGGTGATTGTGACCCGCAAAGAATTCGGGTCCGCCGATTTTCCAACATATTTCAAGAGTGATCGCGACATTCGACCGGCAATCGAGTTGCCCCCCGGATTTTGGTACGGGCTGATCGAGCCAAATAAGGTCAGTGAACTGATCAATGCAGTCATTGCAGAAGCGGCTGACGACACCGATGTAACAGACGGCGTACACGTCCACTTTTCCGGACTAAACGAAATGTTTCCGTCGTTGCTCAACATGCTCCCTGAAAGGTTGGCCACTGCAGAATGCAATTTCAGCATCAGCATGGTGAACTACGACGCTAGGCATCTGCTGACTAGCGACAAGCCGAATTACCTGAAGCTTCGAAAGACGATAACGGACTTTCTAGAGCAGATGCCTGCTGCCCGAATGCTCTTTCTTGATGATCGGCTGAACTCGGCCTTGTGGCCTTGGCTTCGCCGCCAAGTGGTGGTGATGCCAGACCCAGCTCCGCTATCTGAGGAGGAGATTGCGTGGGCGCAATCCGATCAAGAGCCAAGCAGGCTTTACGATGCCAACGACTCTCGTATCCGTGTTACAGCCATTGGAAGGCAGAGTGATCGGAAGGGCCTTCGAGACATCATTGCGGCAGCGGACGGACTTGATCGCAACGGCAACACGCGCATCTATGTAACAGGACCACTTGAAACATCTCAGTCCGACCTCCGCGAGGCACTGGTGGCTGTGACGCCAGAGCCCGTCGTCTGGCGTGATGACTATGTCTCCGAGGATGAGATACGTCGCACCTACCGAGATGCGGACTATATCCTCTTGCCATACGACACTTCCTTTGAAGGCTCGTCAGGAGTCTTCGCCTATGCCGCCGCGTTCGGCAAACCAATCATTTCGACGGCCCACGGGTGTATTGGCCATCGGGTTAAAGAATACGAACTAGGATTCGTCTACGATTTTGGGGATACGACAGCGCTTGCTAACATCTTGCAAGATCTACCGTGTCCCAATTCAGAGTCCTACCAGAGCAGACGGGAAGCATTGGCTGCCTATCAACAAGACCACAACCTGGAGGCCTTTCAAAAGCGTCTAGTTGAGGTCGTGACGAACGCACAATCAGCGATAAAAGTGTCATCCGACTTGGTTGGGGAAAGTGCGACGTTCACCAGCGAACCTGACGCCACGCTGACGCCGAGCTCGATTTGGTGCGGCTCCGGCATGCTGCAAGCTTCACTTGAGGACGCAGGCCACGCGCCGCGCAAGCTCGATTACAAGCAGATCCTTCTCTTCGATACTGCGGTTTCCTCTCGCAATCTTGGCGACCAAATAATCATGGAATCCATACGGTCGCTTCTTCGTCTGATTTTTCCGAAATGCAGCTTCGTCAATGTGCCGACCCATGAGTACACCGGAACCGAAGCACTAAAGCTCATGGAGAAGTCGGAGTACAAGTTCGTTTGTGGCACAAATCTGCTTGCATCCCACGTTGACGATTACAAGCAATGGAAATTGCAAGGGTTGGATGCGTTCTTGCTCAGTGATCTAATTCTTCTTGGAGTTGGCTGGTGGCAGTACCAGCAGGAACCGAACCCATACTCTCGGCTTCTGTATCGACGAATTCTTTCTGGAATGGCACTGCACAGCGTGCGAGACGAATACACCAAGAAGCAATTGGCGACCGCAGGCATCCGGAATGTGGCCAATACCTGCTGCCCAACAACTTGGTGGCTGACAGCCCATCATCAGTCCCGCATACCAACAGAGAAGAGTCCGGCCGCTGTCTTCACGGTAACAGATTATAACAAAAATCTGACGGCTGATCGCAATCTAGTTCAGCTTCTGATGCACCACTACGATGAAGTTTACTGTTGGCTGCAGGGTGCTGAGGACTATGCTTATGTGCGCCGCATCGCACCAGAGTCAGTCCAATTCATTGCGCCCACATTGGAAGCCTATACGGAATTTCTTGCCAAAACGAAGTGCGACTACATTGGCACACGTCTCCATGGCGGAATAAGGGCTCTTCAATCGGGACGACGTGCGTTAGTTCTAGCGGTCGACAATCGAGCCAAGGAGATCGCTTCAGATATTCGTTTGCCGGTCATTGCGCGTGAGAATACTCAGGCAATTCGAAATTGCCTTGAACAAGGTTGGGCGCACGAAATTGCTGTTCCCTATGCGGCAATAAATTCGTGGATTAGGCAGTTCGGACACGCTGAAGGCTTCGATCTCGAGACGGCAATTGACAATTTTTACCATAAGGTCGGTCGTTCGCCGCTCTCCGCGGTCACTTGAGGCAGCGGGACGAAGATGCGCGGCGCCGCTACAGCGCGATCTTGGCGCGAATTGACGCGAGTAACAGGCGCACAGGCAAACTTGCCGAAGAACTGTCCGAGGTGAGGGAGCAGACACAACGGCTCTATTTGCTCGACCAGATGCGTTCCAAGGCACAATGCCGCGAACCACAGATACCACGCCTGGGCCGTGATTTCTCAATAGAAGCCATATCGGAGCATGAGCGGCCAGGTTAGAGACGTCACCACCACTGTGATGCTCGTGGGGATCTCGGCCTTCCATGTTTCGTCCCGCTTTACGGCGACTTGCGCTTGATTGCGCATCTCGTTTCCGCCCATGGAATGGCAATTCTCGTTGCGCTCGATGACGATGTTTTCGAGCGGTCCTTCGGGGGCAAACGGCTGTATGGACTCTGGTACGCCATGCTGGAGCAGCGCGTCGTAGTTCACCCTGACCGACGCCTCGGGATGGCACAGGCGATAGAATTCCGCCGCGAGATTCGCGCCGATCCAACGGAACGCGGCCATCGCCGCAAGGCCAAGTTGCGCGGTTCGGCCTAGATGGCGATCGCCCCGCATGCGCCAGCGGATCACAGACCAGACGCAAGCCCGCGGGTCGCGCACCAGGTGCACGAGCTGGATCGGAAACGAGAGATGACGTTTCAAGTAGAATGGCCGGATTGCGTTCAAGCGTGCCGTCTTGGACGAGTCGATGATGAATGCGTAATCAGTCATCCTGGCGATCGACTCCAGCATGGCCACATGGCTTCGGAGACTTGCGTTTGCGGGGCAGTTGCTTCCGCGGCTTCGGGCAAGGTGCTCCAGATTCGGCAATCCTTGAGCCGTTCTCCGCATGCGCAGTAATGCTTGGGCCTGTCGAGGAAACGTGGCGCCATGACGACCTCGCCCAAATCGAGCGCGGTTCCTTGTAAGGACATGATACGGCCGAGCAAGGTGGAGCCGCTTCGTCCATAGCCTGCAAGATAGACAAGCGTCTTTCCAGCAAGCGCGTTGTCTAATGCCATCGTCCGTTGTCCATTCGGGCGCGTTTGCTACGGTCCCGCCTTTGTCGATCTCCTGATATGGCGGACTGAGGCGCGGTCATTTACACGATGTCGCCCTTCGACCGGCCGCACGGAGCTTCCAGTTTGCGGCGCCCCGGCCGTGTGCGCGGCGCTGGCTCAGCACGGAATGTCAGGCCGAGCCTCCGAGCCGCGCCTGGGCCTCCGCGTTCCATGCAGAGACGCACGGGATCTTCGCCAAGTCGCACCGAGGGGCATATTTCTGGGCGATGTCGCGCACCTCTTCCATGAGGCCCGCTGCCAGTGTGATCGGATCGAGGCCCATGGCGAGAAAACGATCGTTGGCCACGTGCAGTTCGTTCTCGTCGGCCTCGTTGCGGGGGTTGGCGACGAACTCAATTTGGGCGCCCGAGAGCTCGGCGACCATCTTGGCGAGGTCGCGCACACGGTGCGTCTCGGTCATCTGATTGAGGATGTTGACGCGCTCCCCCGTCTGCGGTGGGTTCTCGATCGCCAGCTGGATGCACCGGACGGTGTCCTGGATGTGAATGAAGGCGCGCGTCTGTCCGCCGGTCCCGTGCACCGTCAGCGGATAGTTGACGGCGGCCTGAGCGAGGAACCGGTTGAGGACCGTTCCATAGTCTCCGTCGTAGTCGAAACGGTTGATGAGCCGTTCGTCCAGCTTGGTCTCCGCCGTTTGCGTCCCCCAGACGATGCCCTGATGGAGGTCGGTGATCTTTAGCTTGTCGTTCTTGTTGTAGAAGTGGAAGAACAGCTGATCCTGCGTCTTCGTCATGTGATAGATCGAGCCCGGATTGGCCGGATACAGGATCTCCTGATCGATCAAATCCCCGTCCGGCGTCTCCACGCGGATAGGCAGATAGCCTTCCGGGATTTGCATCCCGGCGGTGCCGTAGCCGTAGACGCCCATTGTGCCGAGATGGACGAGATGGACGTCGATGCCGGACTCGACGATGGCCGCGCAGACATCGTTCGTCGCGTTGAGATTGTTGTTGACCGTATAGCGCTTGTGCGCCGACGACTTCATCGAATAAGGCGCAGCGCGCTGTTCGGCGAAATGCACGATGCTGTCGGGTTTTTGCTCCTCGATGAGCGACAGCAGGCGGTGATAGTGCTCGCCGATCGTGAACGTGTGGAGATCGATATCGCGGCCCGAAACGTCCTTCCAGGCCCGGATGCGTTCGTGAATCGGCCGGATCGGGGTCAGCGACTCGGCTTCAAGCTCGATATCGATATGCCGCCGCGACAGGTTGTCGACGATGGTCACGTCGTGGCCCAAATTCGATAGGTGCAGCGCCGTGGGCCAGCCGCAAAAGCCATCGCCGCCAAGTACAAGAATTCTCATGGGTTTCCCTTCAAGCAGACGGTATTCTGCCGAATTTTGGAAGGCATTCCGAGATTTAGCCGATCCCGGCGGGCGTTGACAACCTGAATGACCCGGTCTTGGCGGCCCTAACCGACGCCCTTCAGGAGAGGTCCAGTACCATCCGATCCAACGGGAGGAGTCGACTGGCACGGCTACCCTTAGAACGCGCGCCGACACCGCTCACCGGGGCGCGGCCTCGCTCATCAAGTCCTCGAACCAGAGGCCGATTTCCCGGAAATGCGCGATTTTGGTGTCCTCTACCTTCGGCGACACCGGGTGTATCACCAGCGGTTCCGGCTCACCGGGTTCCGGTAGCCTCTGGAACAGTCGGTTCGGCAACAGAGCGACCGACAGGTCGCCGACGGTTCCCGTCCTTGTGTCCCGAGACTGAAGCACGTCTCTGCCGCGAAAGGGCATTGGGTAGAGGTCGGCAGGTTCGAATTCCAGGCCGAGCGTCAGAAGCTGGCGATTGATTGCCGCCTGATCGTCCTGTGTCCGCAAATGCGGCCAGACCTGATCCAAGAATGTCAAAACGGCGGGAGTTGGGCGCAGAAGGCAAAGCCCCGCACAGAGCACGTTGCCCCAGACGGAATGCGCCTCTTCGGGGAAGATGCTCCCGGGCGAGAATATCGCGTCTTGCGGTTGGCCGGCGATGTAGGGGACGGGATCGCGCAGCCAGATGGCATCGATATCGGACACCAACGGGGAATATCCCAGATCCAGAATTTTGCGCAGAATCGCCACACGATGCCGCCAAAAGCCCAGCCGGTCTCCAGTGAACGGGAAGAGATGGTGCTCCACTCCAGCTTCTTGGCAGAGTTCTTTGGCTTCTCGATCCAGGCAGAATACGATCGGCTTGCGGCAGCCGGCATGCGCGGCCGTCACCAACCAATGCCTCAGGAGCATCCTGTAGTCGCGATTCGCGAAAACACAGACCACTACGTTGTCCCGCACGCGTGCCCGGTCCAATTTCCGTTCCAAGACGGCATCGAATGAGGGCTCGGACATTGAGACTTCGAAGCTCGTTGATCGGCTGGGAAGCGTATTCCAACCACATGCGTCAGGCCTCTATAGCCTGCCGCCGTATGGACGACCAGCGCGCGTGTTCAGTAGGGTGACAGCAAGACGCACGGAGTGAACTTGGCAGCGGCATTTGCCTTCGGCCGATATCTCAATGTTGGGGAACCAGGGCCAGCCAACGGCGCATTCGGACGACCCAGCCTTACGCCAAGCCACTCCATTGGTGATAACAAGACCGGAACTATCCAACTCGGGGCCGCTTAAGTCCAAGACAAGCAGACGCGAGCACCATCAGCCCGCGCAGGTGAGCATGCCAACAATCATTGCTTTTCATTTCCCCCATAAAGCCGCTTCGATGTTTGCCTACAAGATTCTCCACGGGGTCGCGTTGCGAACGGGACTTCCGCATTTCTCACAAAACAATCGGCCCCCAAATCACACGGCTCTCGCGAATGGCTGCACCCTCAACGTGGATGGAATTTGCCTACGAGGACCTGTCCGAAACTTCTCCGTCATCGCAGGCGCGTCCGGCGATCCCGATCAGGACTACAGGTTTGCAACCCCAGAATTTCTGATTGAAGACGCTTCGTATCTTGCTGTCTGCCAGGTGCGAGATACGCTTGATCTTGTGGTCTCCCAATATTTTTCGCACGGATGGATCCATCTGCCGGCGGATGGATTTGGCCAAATGAGGAAAGATCTGCAAGCTGGGCGAATCAGCGTCTATGAATACGCCCTGATGGAATTTGAAGGCCGCAGCGACTTCGGCGAGGAGTCCATTATCGAGAAACTCAAGAAGCTCCGCTTGATGAAAGAACGGCTTGTGCCTCGAAACTATGTTTGCCTGGACTACGAGGAAATGGTCCTGGACTACGACCAATGGGCGCGTCGCATCGAGGCGTTCTTGGAACCATACGTGCCGAGCATCGGATCAGTTCTTGCGGATTTGAGACCCGAATACGATGCGCCGTCCGGATCCTCCGAGTTCTTCGCCAATCCACTCGAATACATCAAAAGGAATAGCCACAAACTCCAGCACGTGCGCTCCCCCTATCCAGGCGATCATCGCCGCTTTCTCACGCCGTCGGAGATTGCCGATTTGAGGAGCCGTGAAGAGGCGTTGACGTCCGCTTGAGTTGGGTCTGTCAGACCGGTGAGACGAACCTGACGTAAGATCAATCACCCATAGCCACTCTCACGCCTCGTAGTACGCGCGGTACCAATCCACAAAGCGCTGGACACCTTCCTTAATCGGCGTGCTTGGTGAGAACGCCACATCGGTGGCGAGGTCGGTGACATCCGCATAAGTTTCCAGGACGTCTCCCGGCTGCATAGGCAGGAAATTCTTCTCCGCCTCGCGACCCAAGGCCTTTTCGACCGCGGCGATGAAGTCCATCAGCTGCACGGGCTGGCTGTTGCCGATATTGTAAAGGCGGTACGGTGCCGACGAAGTGCTGGGATCGGGCATTTCGCCCGTCCAATCGGTATTGGGTCCCGGGATGCGATCAGTGACGCGCACCACAGCTTCCACGATGTCGTCAATATAGGTGAAATCGCGGGCGTGGTGGCCCTGGTTGAACACATCGATCGGTTGGCCCGCCAGGATCTTCTTCACGAAGGTGAACAGGGCCATGTCCGGCCGGCCCCACGGACCGTAGACGGTGAAGAACCGAAGGCCCGTGACGGGGATGCGGTAAAGATGCGCATAGACGTGCGCCATCAACTCGTTCGACTTCTTCGACGCGGCGTAGAGGCTCAAGGGGTGGTCCACGTTGTCATGGACGCTGAAGGGCGTGCGTGTGTTGGCGCCGTACACGGAGCTCGACGACGCATAGACGAGGTGCTCCACGCCGCCGTGCCGGCAGGCCTCCAGGATGTTGGCGAAGCCGACCAGATTCGACGCCACATACTCTTCCGGGTGCGTCAGGGAGTGTCGCACGCCGGCCTGGGCTGCGAGGTGAACGACGCGTTCGGGTCTGTGTTTGGCGAATAGCCCATCAACCGAAGGCTTGTCGGCGAGGTCGCCTCTGACGAAGGTGAAGCGCTCGTAAGGCGCGAGTTCCGCCAGCCGCGCCTCCTTAAGGGCAACATCGTAGTAGTCGTTGATATTGTCGAAACCGACGACCTCATCGCCCCGTTCGAGCAGCGCGCGTGCGGTGTGGAAGCCGATAAAGCCGGCGGCACCGGTCACCAGGATAGTCATGTCTTCTCCCCGCGAAGCCATCTCTTTGGGGCACAGCTTCCCCGCCGTTCGGCAATAGTCGATAGCCTAACTGGGGCCCGAAGCGAAGCCTGGTCAAGGGTCGCGCCGCCCCTTCTCGATAACCGAGGCGATGGCGGGGCCTCAGACGCAGTCGCTGAAGAAGAAGAACCGGCGATAGTGCTCCTTGTTGGCGCGCATCGCCGCCGGAATGTCCTGCTCAATCTCAAATCCGGCATAGGAGAGTGGCGAGTATTCGAAGGCGTCCGGGGCATGATCGAGGTATAGCCTCTGCGCGGCGGCGCAATCCTCGCGGGACATCGGCCCCGTGAACACGCGGACTTCTTGTTCGCGGGCATCGACTTCGACGACCCGATAGGGATCGGTCGTGTGGCTGAAATTCTGCGATTTGATCCAGAAGGCTTCGGCGCCGCCCATGGACGAGAAGTGCCAGCCAGCATCGGTAAGTGTCGAGACGGTGTAGCCGCAAGGCTCCTCGGGACTTCGACTGTATCTCCGAATTCGGTCTGGCCGTTCCGTTCCCAAAAGCCCGGCGAAACAGGCCACGGGCCCTCGCCATGGCTGGCCGTTCAGGGCGTAGTTGCCAATGTTGTTGGTGTATCCGCGATAATTCTTCAGGACGAAACTGACGAGGTCTGCGTCCCGAAGCATCTCAGGAAGCACATCCGCGCAACGGGGGTGCCAAACTTCGTCGACGTCCGCAATCACCACGATGTCGTCGGGGGCAAGGTCCAACTTGGTCGCGAGTGTCGTGAACTCGTCCCGGTGGAGGGCCTCGTTTGCAAAGCGCTCAGATTGCTTGGGCGCGAATGCAATGTTGAAGTGGGCCTGATGATAGACAATCTTGCTTGCCCATTCGGCGAAGCGTCCCTGAAACCGCTCGACGAAAAAGGGCTTTGCCCGTCCCGCAAAGGTGCGATCCGATTCCACGATCACGAAGGTGTCGACCACGTCGCTCAACTCTTGGAGACGGATCTCCAGGAGGTCGATCTCATTGAAGAACAGCACCATGTCGACAAGCCGGCGCTTCCGCCCGGCGCGGCAAAGCGGTTCGGCGGTGATTGTCAACTCGGCCATCCCTTTGCTCGCGAGTCCGGTCCCGAAAGTGCTACAGTCCGCCACCCCATCGGGTCAAGGTATGCGGACTGTACCGCGCCCGGCCTCCGAATCTTGGCTTGCGACCGATGGGCGCGGCTCCGTCCAGGAACGTGGCGAGAGCCGAGCCGGGGCGCCTCCGTTCTCGAGGATCTGCGTCACCAAAGTGTCACGAGGACGCCCTGCCGGCGGTATTGTTTTCGCCAGTCCGGAACTCTATTAACGACCATCGTTTGGACGAAGGAGTTGTCTGCGTGAAAATCTGCATGATTGGCGCGGGATATGTGGGGCTCGTCTCCGCGGCCTGTTTTTCCGATTTTGGCTGGTATGTTACCTGCGTCGATAAGGACCCGGAGCGCCTCGCGCAGCTCAACCGGGGCGAGATCCCGATCTATGAGCCCGGGCTCGACGATCTTGTGGCGCGCAATGTGGCCGCAGGGCGGATCGAATTCACGGGCTCCTTGCCCGATGCCGTGAGCGACGCGGATGTCATTCTTCTGGCGGTGGGCACGCCCGTGCGCCGCGGTGACGGCTATGCGGATCTGACATACGTGTTCGAGGCGGTCGAAGAGCTCGCGCCGCACGCGCGCCCCGACGCTGTGATTACAACAAAATCCACCGTCCCGGTCGGGACCGGCAAGGAAATCGAACGGCGGCTCAAGCAGCTCCGGCCGGATGCCGACTTCGCCGTCTGCTCCAATCCCGAGTTCTTGCGTGAGGGTTCCGCGATCCGCGATTTCACTCACCCAGACCGCGTGCTCGTGGGATGCGACGACGATCATGGCCGCGCCGTCATGGCCCGCCTCTACGAACCGCTGTCCTTGCGCAATGCGCCTGTGATGTTCGTCAGCCGCGAGTCGGCCGAGCTTGCGAAGTACGCCGCGAACGCGTTCCTGGCGATGAAGATCACCTTCATCAACGAAATTGCCGATCTGTGCGAAACGGTTGGCGCCGATGTCAGCGAGGTCGCCAGCGCCGTGGGCGCCGACGGTCGCATCGGACCGAAATTCCTGCATCCGGGACCGGGATATGGCGGATCGTGCTTTCCGAAGGATGTGAGCGCGCTCGTGAGGACCGCGCGCGAGGCGAAGTCACCGGTCTCTCTCATCGAGCAGGTGGAGAAGGCCAATCTCGAGCGCAAGATCGCCATGGGCGCACGGGTCGAGAGCGCTGCCGGCGGGTCTGTCCGTGGAAGGACGATCGCGGTGCTTGGCGTCACCTTCAAGCCCAATACGGACGATATGCGCGAGGCTCCGAGCCTCGTGATCCTTCCCATGCTGCAAGCGCGTGGTGCGACCGTTCACGCATGCGATCCGCAAGGGCGCGCCAACGCCGAGGAGCTTCTGCCTGGCGTGACGTGGTTCGCGGATCCGATGGAGGCAGCCGCCGGCGCGGATATCGTCTTGGTGTTGACGGAATGGAACGAATTCCGCGCGCTTGATCTCAAAAAGTTGCGTTCGGCGATGAAGGGAGACGTTCTTGTCGACCTTCGCAATGTTTATGCACCCAAAGTCGCCGTGGAGGCCGGTTTCTCCTATCGGGGTGTCGGACGAGGTCAGGCACTCGGTTAGTATCGACATGCACCATCGCGGTTAGTACGCGGGGTTGTCGGGCGATCTCGCCTTGAGTCATACTCAAGGCATGATGGGGTCTGATGGATCAGACGAGGACGGTCCAAAGTCCTTGTTGGACTGGTGCCGTTTTTTTGATCGAACTCAATGTACAGACTGACGTCACAAGAAGAAGGAACGGGGAAGTTCCCAGACGGTCGGTAGAGGCTCTGAGCCGCGGGTGCGGGGCACGCCCGTCCACTTCTGTGCGGCAAAGGTTGGGGGGGCTTGATGACGATAGACAATTATTTGCGCCAGCCTAGGTGTGCGAGATTTCCATTCCTTTTCGTGATCACGTTTGGCCGTTCGGGATCGACGCTGCTCCAGGGCATTTTGAACTCGATCCCGGGATATTGCATTAGGGGCGAGAATAATTCGACACTCTTTCAATTGTTCAATGCGAGCTGCATGCATGCCGAGGCGCACTGGGATCATGGCCGGAAAAAGACAGACACCGCTCACGCGTGGTTTGGGGCGGACCTCCTCGATCCCAAGCATTTCAGGCGCACGCTCACCGATACCTTCCTCCAAACCTGTTTGCGTCCAGGCTCTGATACGCGGTGCACGGGCTTCAAGGAGATCAGGTATACGCCCAACATCATCGACGATTCCCAGTTCTCAAGCTATTTGCAATTCTTACAAACCGAGTTTCCTGGCGCTGCGTTGGTTTTCAATGTTCGCCGCATTGACGATGTGGTGCGGAGTGCTTGGTGGGCGGATCAGCCGCCTGAAGCCGTGCGAAAGCTTCTGATTGCTACGGTAGCGAGATTTGACGCGTATGCGGAAGCGCACCCGAACTGCTTCATCTTCGACTACGATCGTCTCATCGACGATTCAACGTACTGTGCGGGGCTTTTCGACTTCCTCGGCGAACCGTTCGATCCGGAAGCTTTGGAGGCGGTGCTCTCGAAACCGCATAGCTACCAACCTAAGCCAAGCGGAGACGACAGAAATTCGGTCCAGCAGACGCCTGTTCCGAACCCGTCTCCCGATCTGAAGTCGAGGCCCCCAGAACGACATCGGGAATGCCTTAAAGCTCAGTCTATCCAGCCGGATTCCGACGTTTCGGACGTCAAAGTTGGCCGCTCTGGCTCGGAAGATGCCGTGCGACCGAAAGCAACGTCGCCTCGTCGATTCATACAGCGCCTCCTTAGAACAGGGCCCTGACGAACCCGTAAGCGCTCGTGTTGCGATCGCGCCGGCCCCCGACGGCCTTACAGGCCCAAACTCGGGCGGACAGGAAGCCAACGCCACAGTGTCAAGTCCGACGCTTTGAACATTCAGCGCGCGTGGCTCATAAGCGCGTCAGAATGGAGTTCTTGTTTCCCGCCTTGCGCTGAGACAACTCGAATTGTCGTTCCAGGCGCCGATTGGAAATCGCGGTCTCTCTGAGCTGCCAGTTGATTTTGCGCAGCTCCCCTTCGAGCTGCGACAGTCTCTGGAACAGACCTCGCCGCCTACGCCTTACGCCGACGGCACCGAGGACGCAGATCAGGGACAAGAGAGCAAGGCCGCTCAGACCGAAGAAGGCCCAATCGTATTCCGGGGCCACCCGGGCTGCCGCCAGTACGAGTGGAAATGCGATGACAAACAACGCAAGTCCCCCCAGGCCAAAAATCTGTTTCTTGAGGGCGCGCAGGCCCCAGAGGGTGACATGGGCGATTTCGTAAAGAAATGGGGTCCTCGCCTTGACGGCCTTGACGAACCGCACATAGCCTGAATCTTGATCGGCGTCAGTCGCCGCTTGAGTGCTCTCTTCCGCCTGCACCAGGGGGACGGTCTTCCCACTCTCCTCGCTGGAGCCATCGAGGGCGCCGACGGCGGCGGCCACGGCGCGCTCCAAATCGTCTGCAGTCGGCCGCGCCTGAACCGCAACGAGCTTGCCGCGACTATCGAAGGGGATGTCGCAAGGATACTCACTGAGGCCGTGCCAACTCGGCTGGGCGTCAGGCGAGGAGGTCGAATGCCACTCGCTCACATAGGTGCGGTATCCGTTCCGACCGAGAAACCTAACCAATTCATCGGACGTGTTGTGGAAGTTCCTGCTTTTTGCGTTGTCGTAATCGAGGAGTATCGCCGCGGGCTTGGTCTCGTTGAAATCGAGTCCCTGCAGGATCGTCAACTCCGCTCCGTCGGCCGCGATGGCGAGCACGTCGACCCGGGTGAGCCCGTTCAGGACGACGACATCGCTTAGACTCACCGTGTCGACGGTATCGGCCGCAGGCTCATCGCCGCGTTTGCCGTACGCGTCGGCCAGCTCGGAAATCGGCACGTCCCAATCCGTTTCCTGGGCGACCATCTCGCGGAAGATGTGGACGTTGGTTCCATGGTCATCCGCGCCCTGGAGTTTGCTCCTGTCGCCGAGGCGCCCCGGCAAGGAGAACACGGTCCAGCCTTGGCGGGCAAAGGGTGCGAAGGCCTCGAGCTGCAGGCCGACATCGATGAGGACGCCGGCAGGAGTTTTGGGCGTGATCAGAGCATGGACGAACCTACTCTCGTCGAACTGGACCCCAGCCCCAGGTCCAAATTTCTGAGTCAGGCTGGGTTCGTCCGGCACGGTGCCTGCTTCGAGCACCTCGGTACGCGATACGACTTTCAGATCGCCCCCGTTCTCGACATCATTAAACGAACAGAAGTCGAAGGCATCGACCTTGGAAACGGGGTTGGCATTCAAAATTCTTGTCGAGGGATCGAGCCGGACGGCAACCTCGCGCCAGCTGTGAAGATGGATGGCGCGGTTCGGATTGGGAATGTTGAACTTGTCGCCCGGCTTCTGATAGTCGGCGAAGAAGTAGTTGGGGTTCTCCTCAGGCGCCTTGACGATCTCAAGCTCGGTCCCGCCGCCCCTTTTGGCTTCGGGAATGATCTCGACATAATTGCAGTCGATCCCCAGGAGATAAATCTCTCTGTAGCCGAGGCATTCGGCCCATGCGGCACAATGGGATCCGGTGGAGACCGTCGGCGCGCCCAGGACGTCGCGCTCCGTCATGAGGGTGTCGAAGTTGCGAACGCGGTCGAGGTTCGGGATGTCGCCGAACTGCTCGATGAGGTTCTCCCGCAAGAGAAACAGCCGGATTCCGTTCTCGTCGGATTCCGCGATCAGCCGCGCGATTTCGTCCTTGTGGCTGACGCCGACGACCGTGTCCAAACACGCATAATACTGGGGGTACCACCCGATGCTGTCCCAGTACCGGTATGCGGCATTCATTCCGAAGACGTCGAAGCCCTGAAACCGGTCGAAATCGAAGCCCTTCATCGAAGGTCCGTTTCCGAGTACGACGGCTCTGGGGAGCTGACGCAATGTCTTTGAGGACCGGAGACCGTGCTCCTTATCCATACTCGTGTGCTGCATGTGTTCAGTTCGCTCGGTCTAAATCCCGCTCCGGGTCATTGCTGCGGCAGCCCAAAAAGTTCGCGTTCCACTCAGCCATCGAACTTGCCGAATACGCCGGTAAGCCGCCGCCATAGCACCCCCGCGCGGCTCCGCCTATCGTGATCGCATGTCACATCGGCCGAACTGGGCTGAATGGGTGCTAGCTCGGTCTTTCCGGATAAGGGAGCCCCACGCCACGATGCCGCGTAGGCTTGATCGATGAGCGGGTGCAATATACCGCCGACCTTGAATCCGCCGAGGGTCGCGTAGGCCGCCGGCGCGGCGGGAGCGCTCGCCGTTCCCTCGGCTGCGCCGCCCTGATCGGTGGGCCCTGCGCCGAAATCCTCAAGCGAGCAATGCAGCTGACAGTCGACGCCCAGGGTCAGGGCTTCCTTGGCGTTGAGGAGGTCCAGCGCCGAGGCCAGATCCATATTCGATTTTGTCAGAGGCTCGATCCACAAGACCGGTGCGCCACCATAGAGAATTTCCCCCAAGCATTTTGCGAAGTAGATCTTCTTGAGGCCCGACTCCAGCTCGATCGAATCCGAAAGATTGCCGGCGGCGACGGGAGCGCGCAGCGCATAAACATTGTCAAGGTCCGCCGCCAAGGGGCCATCGGCATGGGATGTGCCGCAGGCGGGGATGAAGACCGCGAACGACTTCGAGCTGCTCTTTTGAAGCGCAAACAGCGCCGCTAGGCTTGACTCGAGGGCTGCGGAATCGGCGGGAACCACGAAAAATGCGTCGTAGCGCCGGAAATAATTCTTGAGGTCGGCAAGTGTCTCCGCGCACTCGGGAGTGCCTGCGAACTCCAGCATGGCCGCGATTTCCGAGGGGCCGCCATTGAACTCGTGAAAGAGTTCGCCGACCCGCTCGGCGTAGCGATGCTTGAGATCAGAGCTTTGCGAGACGATCCCGTCGGCGCCGGTTGCTTGGGAATCGGCGATGCGCCTCAGCCACTCCGTGCAGACGAAGCCGTACTGATCCTTGAGCATGTCCGCAGTTTGCTTGAGGGACTCGGCGCGCTGTCCCATTGTCTTCGAGTCCCGGTGAAGAGTTGCCTCGGACAAGACTTGATCCAGGAAGAAAAAATTCGCTCCGCGCTTAGCGGCCCGGATCCAGTATTCGAAGTCGAAGCAATAGCCAAATCGCTCATTCAAGGGCCCAAGCTCGGCGGCAAAGCTGCGGCGCATGAACAGGGACGGCTGCAGAATGCCGTTGGAGACGATGAATCTCTCCCGAAGCCGGTGGCTCTGGGTATTGATATAGGCCTCGCGGAGGAGTGCGCCGTGCTCGTCGACAAAGTTTCCGCGGCCGTAGACGATATCGATTTGAGGGTTGGTCTCAAAAGCCTCCAGTACGTTCGCCACAACGTCCGGAGCTGCGTACCAGTCGTCCGTGTTGAGCCAGGTCACCACGTCGCCGGTGGCCAGCGCGAAACCGCGATTGATTGCATCGATCTGCCCTTGATCCTCACCGACGTGCAAATGGGCGAACGAGTGCTGCTGGGCGAAGCTACTTAAGATATCGAGCGTGCCGTCGGTCGACCCTCCATCGAAAATGATGTGCTCAAGCGGAGCCACGGATTGGTCGATGATGCTCTTGAGCATCTTCTCGACGAATGCGACCTGATTATAGCTTGGCGTAATAATCGATATTGAAGGCATAGCGTTATGGAAGTTGCTTTCCGGAATATCTTTCTATCTTAGATATGTGACCTGAAGATTCCACAGCCTTGCGAAGGCGGTGCGTTTTCGCTGGGCGCTGACGTGCGCTTGATCCCCCGCGCCGTGTGTGAAGCCGTATCGCGCATTGTGTGTCTGTACACGACGATTGGAGCTATGAGACGTGTCAGGAAACTCCGACACGTCACGATCCCGACCGCGCTGCGGTCCAACTCTCCACGCGATGCGTTACCGTTTCGGAGTGCGAAGATCATCAATCGCCTGACGTATCTGCAGCATTCTCTCCGACAGCACGTGCGCGCCGCCGAGCGTTTTCTCCTCTAGGCTGGAAACCCGACCCTGCAAATCCCGCAAATGACTCGCCACATCCTGCTCGTCTTGATTGGGCAATCGCTTTGCTTCCAAGAGCCGTGTGTACACGAGGCAAAGTGCGATGACCACGATCGACAAAATCGCATAAGACAAGGCTACGGCGAACGACGGGACGTCCAAGGCACCCAAGAATTCCGCCAAAATAATTCCAAGGAATATCATCGTGGCCGCGAATAAAACGCCCGCAACGAAAACTGCTCCAGCGGAACAGTTGGACGCTCTAGACTTGAGATTTCGCAATACCATTAAATCCTCAGCGTGGGCTATTTGTCCAATCGATGCGATTGGGCGCGGCTTGTCTGCCAGGAGGGTCGTCCGACGACAACCGATGTTAGCGCTTGCCCGCAGAAATTCCATGCTTGGCCAAGCGGTGCTTCCAAGTGTTCAATGACGCGGATCCCGATGGTCCGCATAGGTCGGAGAGGTGTGTCGAGGCCAAATGAAGGTCCTCCAAGACCCCTTCCCGATGGGAGCTCAGGTCCTCAAGAAAATCCGAAAACAATGAGCCTCCGGCCTCCGATGCACGATCCCATATGTGGTGCAGGATCAATAAATTGCGCCGCGCGGCAAGAACGTATTCCTCTTGGTTGGCCTCTCGAGAACCAAGAAACTCAGCAGTGTCGTCCCGGAGATGCCAAGGAACGTCGAGATGATCCTTCCTTACACTCCTGCTTAGAGATCCATTTCGCTGCCGCCAAAAGTAGAGCGTGTGATCGATCTCTTCGTAGGCCGCATCTCGGACTATTTTATACGTAAAAAAAAGGTCTTCGTGAGGGATTCTCGGTGGGAACCGGATGTCCGAATTGACGATGGTTTCCGTCTTAATGAGCCTTCCCCAAGCGACGGCCGTAGTGTAGCTGCCCAAGATCTTGCAGTAACTGCTCAACGATTTGAACCGATCGTCCGCGAAGCTTGGATATTTCTGGTTCGAGAGAAATAGGGCGTCCTCCGAGATCTTTGCATGCCGGCAGGATACGATGTCGGCGCCGGTCGAGCGTTGGGCCGCGACGAGCTTCTCCACAAAGTCCGTCGTGACGAAGTCGTCACTGTCGACGAAGATCAGTAGCGGCCCGGACACATGGTCGATTCCGGTGTTTCGGGCGCCTCCAAGCCCGGCGTTCGCTTGGTCGATGATCCTGATGCGGTCGTCGAGCTCCGCGTGGAGGCGCGCGCGTTCGGGACTCGTGTCGGTGCTGCCGTCGTTGACGACGAGGATTTCCAAATTCGGATAGGTTTGGGCTCGAAGGGACAGCAGGCAGTCGTCCAACCAAGACTCAACGTTGTAGATCGGAACGACAACGGAAACTTTCGGTTGGCTCATGCTCGGATCCAAGGATGTCTTTTGGATGTGAGCCGGCAGGCTCGATCGTTTGAACGGAGATCATGGATTGCGTGGGTTGGCTGTACCAGCTTTCGGGTGTTTTTCTAATAGTGTTTTGAAGAAGGGAGCCCCAGCCGTGCGCCCGGTCGCGGAGGCGCGGCAAAAAAGGGGGCGTCCGCCTCCGGCAGGCGCAAGCCGTCTTCAGTCAAAGGTCTCGCCAGCACAATTCCGTTGCCGGCGGGGGCTCGGAACATGCACCCACCCTCGCCCGGATGCGGTGAGACAGGTCCACCGGATGTGTCGGACTTCAAGGTGCTTTTCCACATTGGCAGGAGCACTTGACGGAACCATCCTCGCGCTTGTGAAGTTCGAGGACGTGCTTTAGCTGTTTGTACGGTATGAGCGACACGCTCCATTTCCCGATGCAGCGATAGGATGTGAGCAAGGCAATCCGTTTGCCTTCGGCGCCTGGCGGATGGACATGCAGAAGATCGACTGTGGAGCCTGGCTCAAATCAAAGATCGGAAATCGGCCGCTCCATTGGTATCCGAATCCAGGAAATGCTGGCGATCATCTTATAGCGGTAGCAACGGATCTCCTGTTTAGAGCCCATGGTATCGATGCCAGGGTCATTTCCGACCCCACCTCGTTCAATAGCGATGGAAAAATCGTTTGCTACGGGGGAGGAGGAAATTTTGTTCCGAGCTACCACAAGGCGCGCGATTTCATCTTGCGGCATCATGAGACAGCTGACCGGCTCATCGTACTGCCGCACACGGTATACGGAAACGAGGACGTCCTCGGTCAACTTGGGTCGAACACGACAATTGTTTGCAGAGAGCTGATTTCCGCAAGTCATTGCCAGAAGCATGCTTCGGGCGCTGAATTGTTGTTGGCCGATGATCTGGCGCTAGAGCTCGATTTTGGCAATCTGTCGACGGGGGTCATAGAGCCATCGTTTTGGGGCGCGCCACGAACGTTCTTATATCTTCGGCGTCGCTTTCGCCAGTTCTGCCGAGCGACCCACGGAGAGGCCAGGCTCGATGTTTGGCGCGGCGACCGCGAGCGGCACCCGATGCGCATTGGTGACGAGCAGAACGATATTTCCAGGCTCTTCGCCCTACGGAAAGGCCCTCAGCCATTCGACCAGCGCAGGGTCTCCGCATATTTTTTCTTGGAGGCAATCAAGCGCTTCTCGAGCGTGCATACCGACCGTTTGCATGTCGCGATTGCTGCTGCTCTTCTGGGCAAGGAGGTCAGGCTTTACAGCAATTCCTATTACAAGAACCGGGCCGTATACGAACTCAGCTTGACGCATTTTCCCAAATTCGCGTTCGTCGATATTTCCCGTGCCGTAGCGCCAAGCCTTTGGGACGGCCGATACGGTCCGACGGATCGCACAAATCGTTTGGTGAACTCTGCGACCTAGCGGCTGGCGGCCGAATGGCAGGCTTGGGAGGCGGAATGTGATTGCATTCGCCTCGGCGCGCTAGCCTGGACGCCCCATCAGACGTCCAAGCGAGGCTCGCAGATTCTTGGCGGCCTCCTTGTTTCGGAGCTTGCGAACGCGCTTTTCGAGAGCCATACGCCAAGGCTGGGCATCGAATGCCTTCGACGCCTCAAGCACCCACTCATATCCGCGCAGGCGGCTAAGGCTCGCCGGCGTGACCGTATCGATCAAGCGGGTATCAAGCGGCCGGTCGAAGCAGGGAGGATTAGCGTGACCCAAAGCGAGGAATTCCAACTGGGTCAGGATACACTTTTCGCAGATGCCGCAGTTCTTCGTATAACTCGTGTCTCGCCAGCAGACCCGTAGACCCTTTGTCGCCACTTCGTTGACGGCGACTCGCTCGACTTTTTCGATACGATTATAGCCGGCACCGTCGTGCACGATCGAAAAGCACGCCGTTCCCATCAACGGATCGATTACGGGATTCGATCCCCAGGTCAGGCGCAAGTTTTCGTAGGCGTTCGAACTCGATATCAGGCCAAAGCCGAACGCATGACTATATTGGTGGAGCAGCCCGCAGATGAGAGCGCCGTGTGCGTCCTCGTAGTTCGACGGGTAGAAGTCTCGCACGTTGGTCCTGAGAAGGCGCGGTCTCAAGGTCACCGAACCGAGGAACTCCCGATGTCGGTCGACAGCTTTCGCGAAGGCCTCGGTGTTCGCGCTGGGGATATCGAGTCCGTGAGCAAACATGACGTCGGTGAGCGGATACTTCGCGGCACCCAACTCGCCGGAGGTGTGTTGCAAAGCCAAGAACGTTGAATCGACTCCGCCAGAGAACGCCGCGATGGCTCTATCGTGCGCGTGCGATGCTTCGGCAACGGAATCCGCGACGATCTCGACATGCCGATACCGGTCTGGGCGCCACCGTGCCCAGGCCTCCTGGAAGTGACGGATGGACCGGACAAGGGACTTCGAAAGGGGACCTTCGACAAAAAGCCGCCCACCGCGTTCCATGCAACGAAAGACGACGAGTAGAAGCGCTCCGTCCAAGCTCTCCGGCTCCGGAAGGTCCGGCTCGTCCAAGAACGCGATCCAGGCGTCGACAAGGACCTCGTTTGCATCCGCTTTCAAGGTGACGAAGCGTTCAGTGGACGCACCGCCTTGAACCTGGCGGATAGAGAGACGCATTTCGGAATCCATGAGCCGACCCTAGCGCAAACGACCGAGCCAGTTCACGGCTCTACCATTTTAGCTTGTACTGTGCCGGCAGTATTGGCCGCAATTGCCCGTTTTCGGGGAGACATGGTACGAGTCGCCACCTTTGGTCCCATTGCGACGGTGCAGTTTCGGATGAGCCTGTCTTGGTTGAACTCTGTAGACCTGGCGAGGCTGACGCGGGGAATTTGGATCGACCCTCCGGCACCCGATTGGCGGCCGCGAGCCCTCTGCTTCGAGAAGGACTGGGTGCCGGGATCGCTTGTCATCCCGAAAGGTCAGCCATTCCGGCACGGCATCGACGTTGCGCAGATCGATCCTGCCGAGCTTGCGACGTGCGTTCTGCTCGTAACCGAACACGTTCAGGCCAGTAGCGCCCGCCAACTTGTCGTTCCCTCGATCGACGAGGCCGTTGCGGCGCTTGCGGGCGCGGCGCGCGATCGCTACGCGGGAACAATTTGCGCGGTCACCGGAAGTGTCGGCAAATCCAGCACATGCCATCTCCTGTCCCATGCGCTCGAACAGTGGGGGACCGGGAATCGGCTGAGGCCCGGTGCCAACACGGCGGCAGGCGCCGTCGCGCAGATCGTGAATCTCGATGCCGAGCACTATGCCGTGATCGAGATGAGCGTTGGCGAAGGGCTACGCCATGCGAGCAGTGTCGTCCGCCCACACCTGGCCGTTCTTACGGCCATTTCGCCGGCGCATTTGACCTATGCAGGCCCGCTGCCGCGGTTGGCTCAGCTGAAGGCAAGCATATTCACCGGTCTGAGCCGAGACGGCGTGGCGATCCTCAACCGCGATATTCCCTTCTACGATGATGTCCAAGCAGTGGCCCGAAGTCACACGGACACGTTGGTCACTTACGGCGACCATGATGACGCCGATGTGCGATTACTCGGCTTCGACAGCAAAAAGCGTCGTGTGGACGCGGATGTTCTCGGCGATCGCGTACGGTATCGCCTTGGAACGGACGGTAGGCACATGGCTGTAAACAGCCTTGCCGTGTTGGCAGCTTTGAAAATGATGGGCTTGGATTATCGGAAGGGCGCGGCGCGAATGGCCGAGACGCGTCCTCTTGTTCAGCGTGGCGTCTCCTACGCGGCGAGCGTTTCTGGCAAGCGCGTAACGCTGATCGACGACTCGCACAACGCCAACCCCGCATCGATGATGGCGGCGTTCCAACTGATCGGAAGTCAGCCGGTGAAAAGGAAAGGGAGACGAGTTTTGGTGCTCGCCGATATGCTGGAACTCGGCTCGGAGGAAACGGCCTATCACGTGCAACTGGCCGTCCCGATCGCGCGTGCGGGGATCGATCGGGTCCATGTCATGGGTGAGCTCATGGCGAAGCTTTGGGATGCCCTGCCGGCCCCACTCAGGGGGCAACGCTGCGAGACTACGGACGAGTTGCGCGAGGTCATCCAGGACGATGTCGAGAACGGTGACGTGATCCTGTTCAAGGGCTCGCATTCCAACAGGCTTTGGGACGTCGTAAAGACCTTGAGGGGGCTGGGGACTTAGTGTCTGTAGGGCTGCTGCCTTCACGCAACAGTTTGGGTTGCCCTACGATGGCCGTCACATGAGACGGGCTAAGTTGCTTGGGGATGTCAAGATCGCCAAGGTACTGGCGACGTCTGTTCCTCCGCTTCATTTCTCGACCACGGAATGGCCAAGTGGCGCACGCTGGGCCGCAGGACACGATCCGATGGTTTCGCATCCAGGGTCACTTGCGTGGCATTGGTCAATCGCTTTCGCGGGACGACTTGGTGAGAGCGGCCGCTGCGCGTAGCGGCGCCGTTACGCGCCAGGATGTTGAGGAGTGTGTCGCGGAGAGTTGAGCTTGGAGGCGAGCGGCTAGCTTGCGATATTCATTTCGCTCGTTTTGAAGATTCTCGCGCTCTTTGAGCAGTTCGTCGCGCGATTTACGGAGGTCGCGGTTCTCATTTCGGAGTTCTATTTCGACCAGGAAACTATGGAGCTTTGAAACGTCTTGCTGACGGGTCCAATCAGCAATCGGAGCCAGTCGATTGATGTCACGTTCATAGCCGAATAGCTCAAAGTCCTGCTCATAAAGTTTCTCTACGCTCGAAAGCGTTGTCCTTGTGAAGAATTGAGAGACGCGATCGTGCGCTCCTGTTGCATGAGGTGCGTGTCGCCTCAACGCAATGCCAAAGGCCGATAGGAATTCAGCAACGCGGTCAAATCGTTCGAGATGTCCGACGAATGCCGGCGTAATAACGGAGCTCAATGTATTGATGTGCTGCGAAGCAAAGTGCGGGTCAACCTGGTCCGGAGAATCGGTCGCGATGATGTCGAGAAAATCCTCGAACGATACGTCTCGATCGTTGGATAGGCCGTACCTCGCCAAAAACTGAAGCCGCACGTTTTGATCATTACGGTCTTGTATCTTTTCAAGGTAGGCAGACAGGATACGGACATATGGATTCCTCACGACAGTGAAGAAGGAGCTTCCGCATAGATTTTCGCGGTCTGCGATGAGATCGTCTAAGGTAACCTTAAATGGCGCGTTCGGCGCGTGCGGGGCCCCATCGTAGGTCTCTGGAGCTTCCGCGAGCCACAGGGAACCCTTTATACTTGAGCATCCTGCCTTCGGATTGGAAACGAAGCAGAGTCTCTTGCTCGGTATATAGCAGAGTCTGTCTATCCCTTTTGAGAGATGGTTGATCACTTCATGTCCGTAAAGTTCATCTGGCTGAGGATAGAGCGTGCCGGAATTTTTGGACCGAGGTCAAACGTTTCTTGCAGTGCCAAGGTCGTCTCCTTGCTCTTGTGTCTGTCATGGCCGTCGGCGACGATCGATTCCATGACCTCGATTCACTGCGCAGCGGAATGATTAGCACCCTCGCGATAAGTCAGAGAGGATGCAGCTCGGGTCCGCCTCCGCGCTACTCCCCCACTTGGCTTTGTCCGCTTTTCCAATGACCTCATGCTCTCTGGCTGCGGAGGTCCGATAGCGAGGGGCAACACGGCGCTGGGCATGCTATGTGGTCGTGCAACAAAAACGGGGCTGAGCTGCAAGGATTGGGATGATGAAACGAAGTGCCTGCCTGTTTCTGTTGGCCGCAATGATTGCGGTCCCTTCAGCGGCGCGCGCCGAAGACGCCTGCGAGAAAATCGTGATGACCGGCCATCCGGACTATCCGGCGATGGCCTACCGCGCGGGCGACCGCATCGACGGGGCCGCGCCCGCTCTCGTCGCGGCGATCGCCGAAGATCTCGGGGTTCCGCTTGTCTCCAGATATTTGGGCTCCTGGTCCGAGGCGCAGGAAGCGGCGCGCGAGGGCAAGGCGGACATGATCGTCGGGGTCTACCGCAACGACGAGCGGGAGAAATATCTCGACTACGCGGAGCCCGCGTTCGCGTACGACACGGTCGTGGTGTTCGTGGTGGCGGGCAAGTCCTTCGAATTTCGCGGTCAGGAAGACCTCGTCGGCAAGAAGGGCGCGGCGAACAAGGGAGAAAGCTT
This sequence comes from Hyphomicrobiaceae bacterium, assembly GCA_020637815.1. Taxonomy (GTDB): domain Bacteria; phylum Pseudomonadota; class Alphaproteobacteria; order Rhizobiales; family Methyloligellaceae; genus Methyloceanibacter. Next base: position 180,658 of record JACKJS010000002.1, read on the forward strand.
CGGCGCGGAGTTCGACCGCTTTGTCGAGGATCAGCTGACCATGGTTCGCACGGATGGGGTCGATGCCGCTCTCGCCGAACTCACGGACGGGAAGGTCGACTACGTCATCGCTGGCTACTATCCGGGCACGGCCGAAGTGGAGCGCCTAGGCCTCGAAAATGAGATCGTCGCGCTCGAACCCGAGTTGCTGTCCGCCGAGTTGTTCGTGGCGTTCTCGAAGACGTCGCCCTGCCGGACGCTCGTGTCAAAGTTCGGAGAGGGCATCGCGGAGATGACCACGGATGGACGCTTCCAGGAGATGGTGCGTGATGCCACGACCGAGTGGGACGCGGCCACGAGCGACGACGAATAGATTCGGAACGCGGCAGCACCTTGAGCCAGGCACGGGCGCAGTGCCGATGACCGGACTTCGGCATGTACCCGAGAGACGGGGCTATCCGGGCCAATCGGCCCCGCACGTCGATCGACTTGGAACCGGTCGAGTCCTGTCTGGACTGAGGGAATGAGGCGGCAATAGAGTGGCTGTCTCGTTTGGAGTCCGATCTCCTCTCTCCGACGGCCGGAAACCAGTGTGTGATAGATGGGTTCAGAATTCATTCTGCTTACGTCGATCCCGCCACGTCTTGACCGGCGGCGGCACGGACGAGACGTGGGCACGGACTACCAGCGTTCCTGCGTCGAGTCTTGGATCAACGCGGGATTTTCGGTCGTCAGCTTCAATGCAAAAGAAGAGGCCGAGACGTTGCGGCGATCGGGACTTCCCATCTCGGTCGAGATCATCGACTCCGGTGTGCGCCCGCGTATCCGGGATCTACTCGCGTTCGCGTCAGCGAACGGGACGCGCATGTGCGGCCTCGTCAACGCCGACTGCAAGTTTGTCCGGACACCGGATCTCGCATCGAAACTATCCGCACATGTCGACTCGACTTTGCTCTTCAGCGAACGGATCGACATCGACCCGGAGACCGATTTGCCCGTTCTTGGAAATTGCGGGGGCTTCGATGCCTTCTTTTTCGACCCTGCCAGCGTCGCGGATGTCACGGACTCCTTCTTTCGCCTAGGCGATACATGGTGGGACTATTGGTTTCCTTGCGAGCTCGCCGCGCGCGGGATTGCATTGCAGCGGCTGGAGACGCCGTTCGTGCTTCACCTTTGGCACGAGCGGGCCTGGTCGGCGGACGACCATCTGCGGAACGGCAACTACTTCAGGACTTGCGTGACGCGTCTCGATGCAGAGGGCAGGGCGCCGAAGGAATTGACGGAGCTTCTGGCCAAGCACGATGACGTGATCTCACTCGCTAGCGCCACCTATGCGCGGCTTCGCCGGGATAGTGTCCCGGTGGAACTCCTAAGCGCCGATGATGCGCCAATGGAGAATCTGCTCCGTCGGCTGAGGGAATCTCTGGCTACGGTTGGAGCGACGCAAACTTGGCGAGTTAAGAGTCTCAACAGCCAATTACGAGCCGTCCGGGACCAGCTGCGAATCTCGGAGGCAGAAAACCAAAGGCTGACCAAGGCTCGTTCCAAGTTGCGTTTGGATATCGACGGGATCATTAAGTCCATCGACGCATATGAACGGGAGCGCGGAGCGCAAACGGCGCCGTGGCCGGCCGCGATGATCGGCAGGGTCACGCATGCGGTATTTGGTGGCAGAGCCAGGGTCGGCCTGTTTTGGATCGCGTTGCTTCTCGTTCTACTTTTTGCTGTCACCGTCTTGTTTCTGCCGCAGGCGTTGGCGGTTTGGGCGCTAGCAGGGCTCGTCTGTCTTCTTCTGGCTCTGGTCGTCGTAGCACGTCAGGTCCTCCGCGCCGCGCGCGCCCGCGCGCGCCGGGCGCAGAACGCCTACGGTCAGCTCGCAAAGCGCGTGCAAAAGCTGCGTAAGCTGTCGGGAGACGCCGAGAAGCGATGACACGGCGCCGGAAGCGAGCCGGCTCGGTCGGGGTTGTTTAAATGTCTTGGCGCGATCGGCTCAAATCTGCGTAACTCAAGCATGGCATGAACATGAGCGTGATGGATGATCGTTCTCATCGATTGTTCGAACTACTTCGTGCGATGGTTCAATCTCGGTGACGTCGCGCTCTACCAAGCGGCCGCAAAGCGCTTATCGGAGATCTTTTCAGGCGCGGAGCTGCACATCCTGACGGCCGCACCCGATCGGATTCGCGAGCACTGCTCTCCGTTGCGGCCATTGTCGTCGGACGCTGTCCATGCACGGGACTGGTTCGCGCCGGGCGGGACGTCTCGCTGGCCGGTCGACGGGGCTTGGCCGCTCCGGAGAACGGCGATCGCCATGGCGCGGCGGATCGATCGCCGGCTGCTGCCGCCCCGCTTGCGCGCGTTTGTCGATGCGCCTCAGCTTGAAGCCTACTTCCAGACCTTGTGGCAGTCCGATTTGGTGCTGCTGTCGGGAGGTGGCTATTTCACCGACGCCTTCGCGGACCACGCGCGCGGCCTCCTGGATACGCTCGCTGGCGCGCAAGCTCTCGGACGCCCGACGGCGATCATGTCTCCGGGTTTCGAGCACATGACCGGCGCCGCAGCAGAGAAGGCCCGCGCCGTTCTGCCGAATGTGCGCTTGATCGGATGCCGCGACGACACGACTTCGCCGGAGATCCTCAAGGCGTTCGGCGTGCCCCGGGATCGCGTGGTCGCAACGGGCGACGACTCCATCGAGATCGCGATAGCGGGCCGGATGCAGGAGCGCAACGCGATTGGGTTCGGCCTCCGCGTACACGCTTATGCGAATGTCGATGGAGCGCGTGCCAAGGCCGTCGGAGCCGCGGTCGCAGACGTTGCGGGAGGCGCCGGAGCCAGTGTGATCCCGTTGCCGATCAATCTCGTCGGCCCGTCCGACAGCGCCTCCATACGCCAGGCACTCGATGGGCTCGACGTGGACGTGGATTCACGCCCGGACCCCGCGACGACTGCGGCTCTCCTTGAACGGGTCGGCCGCTGCCGGATCGTCGTGACGGGTGCGTATCACGCCGCTGTCTTTGCGATGGCTATGGGCATTCCCGTGGTGGCCTTGGCGGCTTCGGATCACTACCGGCGAAAGTTCGGTGGTCTTGCGAGCATCTTCCGCAACGGCTGCCGTGTCGTCGACCTCGCGGCGGCGGCGCCTGCGGAACAGATCCGCGCTGCCGCACTTGAGGCGTGGGACAACGCGGATGGACTCCATGCGCCGATGCGGACCAGGGCGTATGAACTCTTAGGGATACAGCGCGCGTTCTGGAGGCGCCTCCGCGAGCTGGTCTGAAGGGCGCCGAATGTCAGTCCGGTACGTCTGTGCCTTTCGGCACCACGACGGCGAACATGTCGCCGAGGGCTGAGAGGCTCGCGTCCTGCAACTGCGCCGCGGGTACCTCGGCGCCCGTCGCGGGGTTCGGGATCGCGCGCGTCGCGGTGGCGCCGGCAACCACGGTGTTGGCGTAGCCGTGGTTGAATGAGGCACGCGTGGTCGAGTTCACGCACATATGGGTCATGAAGCCGACATAGACGACGTTCTCGATGCCGCGCTTCTTGAGTTCCGCATCGAGCTCGGTCTGCTCGAAGGCCGAGGGGTATTTCTTGACGATGACCGTCTCGCCTTCGACCGGCGCCACCATGTCGGCGATCTGGCCGATCGGCGCGGTGACGTCGTAGGGCGTTCCGGGACCCGCGTCGTGCACAATGTGGATGACGGGGCGTCCGGCATCGCGGAACCTGCGAAGCAACGCCGCCGCTTCGTGCAGAGCCGGCTCCACATTCTCGAGCTGCATGATGCCCTCGCGATAGGTCTGCTGGCAGTCGATCAGCACGAGCGCGCTGTCGGCGATCGGCGCCGGGTCGGGGTTCATGCCCGTGAGCTCGCGAAGCGTGGGGTTGGCCATCCGAATCTCCTCCTCGATATGAGAATGGTTTTGTAGCGTTCCGCGCAGCGTAACGCGAGGCGTCGGCGTTCGGCGAGAGCCGTTGTTGAGAAACGCTTTGGGCGGTCCGGGCTTTGCGGGCGCGTCGCGGCGGACCCCGTCAGCCGGCGAGACCTGCGGTGTAGCTTCCAATGGCCAAGGACGACGTGAGCCCCGGCGAATCGATGCCGTAAAGTGCGATGTAGGAGGGGTGCCCGGTCGCGGCGGGTCCTTGGATCACGAAATCTCCCGTCGCTTCGCCGGGGCCCGTCGTACGCGGTCTGATTCCGGCATAGTCAGGCGCAAGCGCACCATCCGGAAGTTCCGGCCAATAGCGCCGGATCGCCGCGTAGAAAGCGTCGCCGCGAGCGGGATCGACGGTATAGTCGATGCTGTCGATCCACTCGACATCCGGGCCGAACCGCGCCTGTCCTCCGAGGTCGAAGGTGAGATGGATTCCAAGACCGCCTGCCGGTGGCACGGGATAGATCAGGTGCCGGAAGGGCGCGTGGCCACTCATGGAGAAGTAGCAGCCTCGCGCCAGATAACGTGGCGGCACGGTCTTCGGGTCGAGACCGTCCAAACGCCGTGAGACATCCCAGGCCCCAAGCCCCGCGGCATTGACGAGCAGTTTCGTTTCGATCTCGGTGGGGTCGTCTCCACCGATGCGGAGGCGGATGGAGTTGTCGTCGAGGCTTCCGCCGAGAAGGGGCGTCCGGCACTGAACCAACGCACCTGCGTTCTCCGCATCGCCCTGATAGGCCAACATCAGCGCGTGCCCATCGACGATGCCCGTGCTGCTCGAGTGCAGCGCGCGGATACCATGCAAGTTGGGTTCGAGCTCGGCCAGATCGGTGCCTTCGACGAGAGCGATGTCTTCGACGTCATTGGCGCGGGCGCGCGCGAACAGAGCCTCGAGAGACTCCACCTCTTCCTCCGATGTGGCGACGACCAGCTTGCCGCAACGGCGGTGGGGCACGCCGCGTTCGGCGCAATACGCATAGAGCGCGCGGCGCCCCTCGACGCAGAACCGGGATTTCAGGCTGCCTTGCGGGTAGTAGAGGCCAGCATGGAGAACCTCGCTGTTGCGCGACGACGTGCCCTGGCCGATCCCGGCTTCGCTCTCGAGCACGAGCACCTCGCGCCCCTGCAGCGCCAAGGACCGCGCAATGGCAAGGCCGACGACGCCGGCGCCGACGACAACAGTCTCAATCTTGTCCAGCCTGTCTTGCATTTTGGCCGCGCGAGGACGCTACCAGAGCCGTTTCTGAGCCCTGCCGTCGCACGGCATTTGCATACCGATCGTGTGCCGGGGCCGCGACACCTTCTCGAACATTTTCTTGTCGATACGCTGGAACGGCTTGTACCGGTTGCCGCAAATCTGGCTCTCGGCGACACGCGGCGCATATTCGATCAAGAGGGGCCGCGCACCGTCGAATTCGTTGTTCTGGATCTGGACGCGTGAAACCTGCGCCTTTTTTCCAGCGATCATGACTCCACCGCCCTCGTTATTGATGAATTTGGAGCGTTCGATGCGCACGTTCGAGATGGTCTGATCGGGCCGGTCCGGCTCCAGGTCGATGCCCGCGCCCGGACGCGTCCCATGCGTGTCCCGGAAGACTGACCGGGTGACGAGAATGCGATTGCCCTTGATGATGGAAAGTCCTTGGCGCCGGTTCCCTTCTGCCTGGATGCGACAAAGCGCGACGTCTTCGGCATCCGTGACGTGAAAGCCGTCGCCCCACATGTTTTTGGCGCGCACGTTCGAGATAGTGATGCGCTTGGAACCCTCCAGGATGAAGATGCCCATGCCCCATTCGCCGCCGCGGCCCTTGTGGTTGTTCCGATCGCCTACGAGCGTGCCGCCCTTCACGGTGACGTCGTGGGCGTTCAGGATTCTAAGGACGGAGTAGTTCTTCTTGTCGGTGGGAAACATCTTCAAGACGGTGTCGTTCGTCATCTTGAACGTCATGTTGCTCCTGAGGGTCAGCCGGTTGCCGCTGACGGCGTGAACGCGATAGGTGCCCGGCGGGACATAGACCGTTCCCCCAGTGCCGGCCACCTTGTTGATGGCCCGCTGAATGGCTTTGGTATCGTCGGTTCGCCCGTCGCCTTTCGCACCGAATGCCTTGACGTTGACGGTCAAGTCCGACGTGGGGACGGAGTTGCAGACCTTGTAGCGTGCCGCATGCGCCTGTCCCAACGGAAGGATGACGAGGAGAAGCGAGAGAAGCGCAGCAATGCGAAGACGTCTGTTCACGGCATATCCGTCGATTTGCTCCTTGGACACCGAACCCCAGCTAACACGATGACGAATGAATATCACATGAACGAGTGGCGTCGAGCCGATGGCACGGCGTCGCGACACCGTCGTATCAGCGGAGGGACTTCCGGATGACGTCGGCAATGCGGCGCGCGTCGTCGTCCGGCAAATAAGGATGCATGGGCAGGCTCATCACCTGATGGCAGATCCTCTCGCTCACGGGCAGCGAGCCTTCGCCGCCGCCATAAGCGAGATAAGGTGCCTGAAGGTGCATGGGCTTCGGGTAGTAGATCGCTGAGGGGATCTCGGCCTCGTTGAGCGCCGCTTGGATATCGGCGCGACGGTCGGTCTTGATCGTATATTGCGCCCAGGCCGATTGCCGCCCCGGAATGCGTTTCGGCACCGTCACGGCGTCCCTCAGTTCCTCGTCGTAGATGCCGGCCAGATGGTCGCGGGCGGCAAGTTCGTCGTCCAGGATCGGCAGCTTCACCGAGAGGATCGCCGCCTGGATGCTGTCGAGACGTCCGTTGATGCCGATTCGGGCGATGTCGTAGCGGTCGGCGCCTTGACCGTGGACGCGGATCGATGTCAGCAGCGCGGCTAGATCGTCGTCGTCGGTCATGATCGCGCCACCGTCGCCGTAGCAACCGAGCGGCTTGGCCGGAAAAAAGCTCGTGCAGCTCACCGGCGCAAGGGCGCCGACGCGCTTGCCCTCGTAGGCTCCGCCGAAGGACTGCGCGGCATCGGAAATGAGGTTCAGGTTCTCACGCGCCGCGAGCGCGTTCAGCTCGTTCCAATCGGCCGGTAAGCCGAACAGATCCACCGCGAGGATGGCTTTCGGCGTCAGCGTCCCACCGGCGCGTGTCGAGGCGATCTTCGCTTCAAGATCGGCGAGATCGAGATTGAAGCTGTCGTCTTCCACGTCGACGAAGACGGGCGAGGCGCCGACAAGGATGATCGCTTCGGCGCTGGCGGTGAAGGTGAAGGAGGGAACGAAGACCGCGTCGCCTGGCCCGATGCCGTAGGCGAGGAACGGCATGATGATCGCATCGGTGCCGCTTGAGCAGGAAATCGCATGGCGGACACCGCAATAGCCGGCGAGTTCGGTTTCGAGCTTCGTGACGGCGGGACCAAGGATGTAGCGTCCATCGTCGAGGACTTCTTGGATCGCCTCGGCGATCTGCGGCTTGAGCCGCGCATATTGCGTCTTCAAATCGACAAAGGGGACGCCCGACATGGATCTTCCTTCTGTTCTCGTTTTCTAGCGCTTTGGGACCGGGCTCTGGTCGTTGAGCGTTTCGGGCCGCGATTTCCCTAACCAAGTCGCAGGCTCACGGCAAGGGGACGCATCAAGACGACGCAACCTTGGCGATCGCAGCGCGTTTCCACCTCGGTCTTCGCGTTCAGACGGGGTTCAGGTCAGACCCTCCAATCTCTCGGGCGAGTTGGCCTTCCGAGCCGAGCGGCAGGCCATTGGAGGTTCAGATGAAGCGCTTGTTTTTGGCGGGGATGCTCGCGATCGCATCGGTTGCGGCGGCCACGCTCTCTCCCCAAAAGGCCACGGCGGGCGGCGGCGTTTCGCCTTACGCCGCGGGCGATATCGAGGTCGACCGGTTCTACGATGCGCTCGCCCCCTTCGGCGATTGGGTGTCCGACCCGCGCTACGGCTATGTCTGGTATCCGCGCTCAGTGGCGGAGGACTGGCGTCCGTTCACGGTCGGAAACTGGATCTACACGGACGAGCACGGCTGGTACTGGGATTCGCCGGAGCCCTTCGCCTGGGCGGTCTATCATTACGGCCGCTGGGGCTACGATCCGGAATATGCCTGGTACTGGGTGCCGGGTGACGTTTGGGCTCCGGCCTGGGTGCAGTGGCGTTACAGCGACGACTATGTGGGTTGGGCTCCGGAGGCTCCGGTGCTGCCCGCCGGCGGATACGGCTATGGCAGGGGCTATTACGGCCCGCGCGGCTACGCTGGCCCGTCCTACGGGCCGGCTCCCGATGCGTGGACATTCGTGCGGCCCCGCTATCTCGCGGAGCCAGCCGTGCGGAGCTACGCGGTTCCGCTCACGAGTTTCTCGCTCGTGTTCAGCAGCACAAAATATGTCTACCGGCCTGAGTACCGGCACGGCGGCGTATACAACGCGGGCATGCCGCGCGACCACTGGTCAAGGGTTACGCACCGGCGCCTGGACCCGTACCGCGTGCACCGGTCATCCGATTGGGACAATGGCGGCCGCAACAGGCATCGTGACACGAACGGCAGAGCGAACAGAGACCTCTATGTCTACGCGCCGCACGTGAAGAAGAACGCCGCGCCGCGCCGCGCGCCCAGGACGATCGCGCAGAAGCCGCCACACCGGAAGGGCACCGCCAATCAGGCGCGGGCAAATGCACCGGCCACGCAAGGAGCGTTGACGCCCTTCGAACGGGCCGCAGCGGTCAAGCCATCCTACGTTCAGAAGAAGCTGCTCGATGAGGAACGGCGGCGGCCCCCGGCCGGCCGGCCGCACCAGGGCGGCAAACCCAAGCAGGACGCGGCGAAAGCCAAGCCGGGAGGTTCCAAACCGGCGCGCACGAAGTCTGCCACCGCCAATCAGGGTCAGCCGAAGAATGCGCACCCAGATCAGGCCAATCGTGGACCTGGCCGAGGGCCCGGCGACGGCGATCGGGGCGGCCGAGGCAACGGTGCTCGCGATGGCGGCGCCCGCGACGGTGCGCATGACGGCCGTTACGACCGGCGTTCCGCCAGCCGCAATCCTGATGGATGGGATGCGCAGCAGAGCGGACGCGGGTCAAACGCGCGGTCCGAACTGCGCAATCGTCCCAACGGAAACCCGGAGGCCCGCGGGGACAAGGCCTACAAGCCCGACGGCAATGGACGCCATGGCGTCAACCCTGAGAACAAGAAGCAATCCGGTGCCAAAATGCCGGCCAACCAGACTCAGGCGAAAAAGCCACAGTCCAACCAGTCCCAGTCCAAGCGGCAGAGTGGACCGAATCCTCAGGCCAACAAGCCGAGCAGTCCGAAACCTCAGGCCAGGAAACAGAACGGCCCGGAGACGCAAGCCAAGGAGCAGCAGCCCAAGAAGCCTCAGGCCAAGATGTCTCAGGCCAAACAGCCTCAAGCCAAAAAGCCTGATGCAAAAAATCAGCGCGCCATGAAGCCGCAAACCAAGCCGCCGCAAGCCAAGCAGGCGCAGTCGTCCCGTTCGCAAAGCGGCCCCGGTCTCAGGTCCAAACCGAATGCGGCGAAGAACCCGGCTAAGGCCGCGCAGGCGCGGCCGAGTGGGCCCTCGCGCGACTATCGTGGCCACGAGAGGCGCCCTCAACAGCAGGCCGGGCAGGGTGGGAGCGGCAAGAAGAGCCATGCCATGAACGCTCAGCAGAACGGCGGCGGTGCCAAGAAGGGCAGCGGCGCGACGAAGGGTGGCAACACGAAGAACCGAAGCCAGGCCAAGCAAGGCGGCGATGGCGGCAAGTGTCAGGCCAAGCCGTCAGTCTGCCGGAACCGCGGCTAAGGCGAGGTTCCGCTCGTGATTCGCGTTTCAAGCCGCCGAATCGCGGGGTCGCCCCGACACACCCGCGCTCCTCTTGAGACGAACCGGAGCGCGGAGCGTGCACAAACGCGTCATCTGTGAGACAGACTTCTCCTGGGTCATGTGGGCTGACGATTTCGGGGTGCTTGCGGCACTGTATCCGAAGTTCCGAAACCTTAGCGATGAGAAGCGCCGGTCTCGGTGCCGCGTGGGGTTCAGCGTACCGACGGCTGCAACGGCGTCTCGCGGCGGCAATAGGCCATGAAGCTCTGGCCACCGCACACGGCCTTCGCCTTCCAATCGTCGAAGTCCTTGTCGTCGAGCGGGTCGTCGCAGGTCTCCGAGACCGGATTGTCCGAAGCGCGTTTGAGCCAGCAATAGCGCCAGCTCTTCCGGTCCTTGTCCTCGCCGATATAGACGCGGCAGTAGCCGCCCTCCGGCACCAGGACGTCGATCGTGTGGCGCCAAACCTTGCCTTTGTCGGTTTCGACCTCGGCGATGCTGCAACCGGTGACGCCATCACGCGCAAAAGCCGGGGCCAACGCAGTCCCGGCCGCACCGAGTGCGATGAGGAGCGCGGGCAGAAGCGCAGGACGAACCCATGACCTTCTCTTTTCCGCCGGAGCGTTCCGGACTGCTGACGTCATGGGGCCTGCCTCTCTGGAATCGGAACTGAATTCGTTGCCGGTCTGCACTCTTGCGCGACCGGCTGGCCGAATGTCGGCCTTATAAGGGCTCCGTTCAAGTCTCCACGGGATTGTGAAACTCCGCCGGGAATCGGATTGCGGTGCTTGGGGTTTTCCCTCCTGATTCCCTGCTGTAGCATCACGGCGCGTTTGCGGGAAAAGTCGTGCGAGAGGGGTGCAATGGCTCAGCCGGACAGTGCTGTGGGTCTTTGGAAGGTTGGTGTCGTCTGCGCGCTATCCCTTGTTGCAACGGCCTGCTCCGACGGCGGTGACAAGGCGTCCGAGGAAAATAAGCCGCTCCCCGGCGTAGTCGCCGAGGTGGTCACCGAGAGGGATGTCAGCGATGAGACAACCTTCGTGGGCCAGACCCGTTCCTCTCAGAGCGTCGACATTCAAGCGCGGGTCAAGGGCACGCTTCTCGAGCGGCCATTCGTTGAGGGACATCAAGTGAAGGAGGGGGAGGTCCTCTACAAGATCGACCCTTCGGAGTTCGAAGCCAACCTTTTGGCCGCTAACGCGACCCTCGCCAAGGCGCAAGCCAGCTCCACCGAGAAGAACCTCACCCTTTCGCGCTACCAGGCCTTGGTCGACAAGAAAAGCCCTGGCGTCAGCGAAGCGCAGTACGACGTCGCATTGTCCCAGGCCAAGCAGGCTGACGCAGAAGTGAGCGCCGGCAAGGCGGACGTCGCCAACGCCAAACTGAACCTTGGTTACGCCACCATCACCTCGCCGCTCGCAGGCCGGGCAGGCATCTCGACGGTCGATGTCGGCAACATTATCGGGCCGGAAAGCGGCGTGCTCGTCACCGTGCTCGCGCTGGACCCCATCGAGGTCGATTTCTCCGTCGGCGAGCGCGTGTACCTGAATTACATGGAGGCTAAGCAGGCAGGGACGGCGAAGGTGTTCACACCGCGGATCAGACTCGCCGACGGCAAGCTCTATCCGCATGAAGGCAAGGTCTATGTCGTCAACAACGAGGTCGACCCGGCGACGGGCACCATTGCCATCCGTCTGAAGTTCCCAAACCCAGACCGTCTCTTGCTGCCTGGGCAGTATGTCACCGTCCTTCTGACCGACGCCAAGCCCGAGAAGCAGGTCGTGGTTCCGCAGGCCGCAGTTCAGCAGAATCAGTCTGGTCCCTTCGTTCTCGTCGTCGACGGCAACGACCAAGTGCAGTCGCGGGCGATCAAGACCGCTCAGCGTGTCGGAACCGGGATCGTCGTCACGGAAGGTTTGGTCCCCGGCCAGACCATCGTCGTCGAGGGCATCCAGAAGGTCAAACCGGGCGCGAAGGTCAATGTGACCTTTCAGAACCCGTCGGGGTCGGCCGAGAATGTCGATGACACGCCTGCCGGGGGAGCCGCGAGCGACGCCAGCGGGACGGAGGCCGGGACCGGTAAGGCGCAGGATGCAAAGTCTGCGACACCTTCGGCGCCTGCCACGCAGGCCGGCAAGCCCGAAGCCGAAGATCACGGCAAGGTGCAGGACGAAGGTCCGGCGGACGGGGCGGACAAGGAAACCGTGCCCAATTCCAAGTCCGACACCGAGTCGAATGCCGGCAAAGACGGGAAGGCCGGCGACGATGCGGAGGCGAAGTAGTAGATCGTGATCAGCGCCTTCTTCATAGACCGCCCGAAATTCGCGTTTGTCATCGCGATTGTGACGACTCTTGTTGGCCTGTTGGCTCTGATGGTGCTGCCCATCGCGCAGTTCCCCGAGATCTCGCCGCCCCAGGTGCAAGTGACAGCGAATTATCCCGGCGCCAATGCGGGCGTTGTCACCGAATCCGTGGCGGCCGTGATCGAAGAGCAGGTCAACGGCGTCGAGGGGATGAGCTACATGTCATCCCAAAGCACGAACGACGGCAGCTACACGCTCACGGTCACGTTTGGGATCGATACGGACCCCGACATCAATCAGGTCAACGTTCAAAACCGGGTTGCTCAGGCCATGCCGCAGTTACCCGAGGAAGTTCAGCGCCAGGGCGTCACGACGCAGAAGACGTCCACCACGATGCTGATGGTGGTTTCGCTCTATTCCCCAAAGGGCACATACGACAGCATCTTTCTTTCGAACTACGCGAGCATCAACGTTCTCGATACGCTGGCGCGGACGCCCGGGGTCGCGCAGGTCTCGAATCTCGGCGCGCGCGACTACAGTATGCGGGTTTGGCTGCAACCCGATCGCATGACGAGCCTCGGATTGACCGCGACCGATGTGATCGCCGCAATTCGCAGTCAGAATATCCAGGCGGCGCCCGGAGCTGTCGGCGCGGCGCCGACCTCGCCAACGCAGCAATTCCAATACACGCTCACGGCGCAAGGGCGCCTCGACAAGGTTTCCGAGTTCGAGGACATCATCCTCGTGGCGAAGCCCGACGGCACCGTGGTGACCCTCAAGGACGTGGCGCGCGTGGAATTGGGCGCCGCCAACTATGGTTGGTTCGGAGAACTCAACGGCAAGCCCGCCGCGCTCCTTGCGGTGTATCAGCTCTCCGATGCCAACGCGCTCGACGTCGCGGACCAGATTCGCGCCGAGATGGAGGTTCTGGCGCAGCGGTTCCCTGACGATGTCGCTTACCAAGTCACCTACGACACCACGCTCTTCGTGAAGACATCGATCAAGGAGGTCGTAATCACGTTGTTCCAGGCGCTGGTCCTGGTGATCCTTGTCGTCTTTATCTTCCTGCAGGATTGGCGTTCGACGCTCATCCCCGCCATCGCAATCCCTGTCTCGCTGATTGGCACGCTCGCGGCACTGCTGGCGATGGGCTTCACCATCAATACAATCAGCCTGTTCGGTTTGGTTCTCGCCATCGGTCTCGTCGTCGATGACGCCATCGTCGTGGTCGAAAATGTGCAACGGCATCTCGCCGAGGGTCTCGAGCCGAGAGAAGCGACAAAGATCGCGATGAAGGAGGTCACGGCGCCTGTGATCGCGACGACACTCGTGTTGCTGGCCGTGTTCGTGCCGTCCGCGTTTACGCCCGGCATCACCGGGCGTCTGTTCGTCCAGTTCGCTGCGACGATCTCGATCTCCGTGCTGCTGTCGTCAATCAACGCGCTTACGCTGAGCCCCGCGCTCTGCGCGGCAATTCTGAAGCCTCCGAAAAAAGCATCGTGGGGGCCCCTGGCGTGGTTCGAGACGGGGCTGGAAAAGACCCGCAGCGGTTACAACTCCGTCGTGCGTCACTTGATACGGCGGACGATCGTCGGGATTGGGTTGATCGCCGCGATGATCGGTGCGACCGCCTATCTCGGCATGACGACCGCGACGGGCTTCATTCCGCAAGAAGATCAGGGCACGGTCTATGTGAATGTGAGCCTGCCGGACGGGGCCGCCCTGCCGCGTACGGCAGAGGTGATGAAGCAGGTTGAGAAGATTCTCGAAGACAACCCCGGCGTTGAGAACATTATCTCCGTCGGCGGTTACTCCATCCTACAAAGCACCGTGATGCCGAATTCGGCGTTTCTGATCGCCGTTCTCAAACCTTGGGACGAACGTACAACGAAGGAACTCAGCCTGCGCGGCATCATGCAATCCATCGGCCCGAAATTCGCGGCCATACCCCAGGCCACGATCATTCCCTTCGTGCCTCCGGCCATTCCGGGACTCGGCAACACGGGCGGATTCGAATTTGTTCTCCAGGATACTCAGAACCGGCCCATCGGAGATCTCGCTTCGGTACTCAACGGGCTTATCTACACAGCCAATGGGGATCCGACGCTGACCGGCGTCTTCAGCACCTTCACGGCGAACTCGCCTCAGTTCTTCGTTGATCTCAACCGCAAGCTCACGGAAACCAAGGGCGTGAGCGTCGAAGACCTGTTCACGGTGCTGAACGCCAATATCGGCACCTACTACGTCAACGACTTCAACAAGTTCGGACGGGTCTACAAGGTCTATCTCCAGGCCGAGGCCGACAAGCGGGAGAAGCCGACCGACGTGGGCGATCTCTACGCGCGCTCCAAGACCAATGCCATGGTTCCGGTGCGATCGCTTGTGACGCTAGAGCCGACACTCGGCCCGGACACCATCCAGCGCTACAACATGTTCAATTCGGCCACCATCAACGGCAATGCCGCGTCAGGCTACAGCTCGGGCCAAGCGCTTGCCGCGATGGACACACTTGCGAAAGAGAACCTGCCTGACGGGTACACGTATCAGTGGACCGGTATGTCCTACGAGGAGGTCAAGGCCGGGGCCGCGGGCAATGCCGTCTTCTTGCTTTCGATCGTATTCGCCTACCTCTTCTTGGTGGCGCAATACGAGAGCTGGACCATCCCAATGTCGGTCATGCTCACGGTCGTGTTCGCCGTCCTCGGCGCGCTTCTCGCATTGCGTCTCACGGGCATCGCCCTCAATACCTACGGTCAGGTGGGGCTCATTCTGCTGGTGGGGCTCGCGGCGAAGAACGCGATCCTCATCGTCGAGTTCGCGAAGGAGAAACGGGAGGCCGGCGAGCCCATTGTGCAGGCCGCCGAGGAGGCCGCCTCGTTGCGCTTCCGTGCCGTCCTAATGACGGCCCTATCATTTGTCTTGGGTGTGTTGCCGCTAGTTTTGGCGACGGGTGCCGGGGCAGCCTCGCGCGTCTCCGTCGGCGTTACCGTCTTTGGCGGGATGCTGTTCGCCACCGTCATTGGCGTCAGCTTCATTCCGTTTCTCTACGTGGAATTCCAACGGCTACGAGAATCCGTGAAAGCCAAGACGGACGAGACCCCGACTTCGCCGTCGAAGTCCGAGCCGCAGCGGACGTAAGAGATGCTCCTTCAGATCGGTCTCGGCAGCGCCATGATCGTCACGACGACGCTCGTCCAGGGCATCTTCACGATGCTCGGTGTCGAATACATGCAGCTTCGCACGTCCCGGCATCCGGCGCGCTCGCTATTTTTGCCGACGGTCCGGCTTTCCGGCTTCGTCCTTTGGCTGTTCCTCGCCACGATCATCGAAGTATGGATATGGGCGGCTCTTTATCGGCTGCTTGGCGCATTACAGTCGCTCGAGAAGGCCGTTTACTTCTCGACGGTGACGTTCACCACGCTGGGCTTTGGCGATATCACCCTCGACGAAGAGTGGCGGCTGCTTTCGTCGTTCGAGGCTGCGAATGGACTGCTAATGTTCGGATGGTCGACGGCTCTCGTGTTTGCGGCCGTGAAATGGACGCACGAGTATCACGTTCAGCATCGAAACCATGGACCGTCGTATCATTGATCGCCGGCTGCGATCCGGTCGAAAACGTATGGTCCGATGGCGGATGTCGAACGCGGACAGCTAGGCGAAAGTCCGGAAGACGGGCTTGACCGGACGGCCCGCGAGGTAGTGTTCGAGACCGTCGTCGAGCGCCCGGCGGTAGACGGCGAACGCCTCGTCGAAGGCGTCGATCGTCCGGTCGATATCGGCCTCCGAATGCGAATAGTTGACCACCAGGGACGAGGCGAGGATGCCCCGCCTCAGGAGTTCTTGAAGCATCAAGGTCCGGAGCGGTTGAGAGGGCTGGCCGGCCCGGTCGCGCGATCCAAAAACCAAACAACAGGGACGCCCAAGGATCGGAACTTGTTCCGTGACGCCATGCAGGCTCGCGGCCTGACGCAGGCCCTCCGATAGGCGCGTGCCCCGGGACCAGAGCGTTTCGATCACGGGTTCGGTCTCGAACACGCGCATGGTTGCCATCGCGGCCGCCAAAGCATGGGTCTCCCCGCCATGGGTCGTCGAGAGCAGGAACACGCGCTCCCGGTCGTGATCCATGCCGCCGAGCCGCATCAGCTCGCGCCGTCCCGCAAGGGCCGAAACGGAGAAGCCGTTGCCGAGGCCCTTGCCGAAACACGACAAGTCGGGCTGGACCTTGTGAAAGGCCTGCGCGCCGCCATTGTGCCAGCGGAAGCCGGTAATCATCTCGTCGAGAACGAAGACCGTGCCGTGCCGGTCGCACAGCGCGCGTAAGCCCGGCAGAAATTCGGGAAGCGGGGGCGTCTCCTTCTCGGCTTCGAGAACGACGGCCGCGATTTGACCGGGGTAGGCGTCGAAGAGCGCCTCGAGGCTCGCAAGATCGTTGTAGGGGAACTTGAGAACGAGGCTTCGGGTCCCCTCCGGAATTCCATTGTGCATCGGCGTTGTGCCGATAAACCAATCGTCGGTCGAGAAGAACGGCTGGTCTCCGCAAATCGCGATCATCTTCCGGCCGGTTACCGCGCGGGCGAGGCGCACGGCGCCGCTCACCGCATGGGAGCCATCCTTGCAGAACTTCACCATGTCCGCGGTCGGAACGAGGCGGAGGAATTGTTCCGCGCAGTCGAGTTCGATCTGCGCGGGACGAATGAAATTGGATCCCAGAGGAAGCTGCTCTCGCGCGGCCTCGATCACGGCGGGAAAGGCGTGGCCAAGCGTCACGGCGCGCAGGCCAGATCCGTATTCGATAAATTCGTTGCCGTCGGCGTCCCAGACATGGGCGCCCGAGCCGCGCACGATCACTGGAGCCATGTGCTCGGGGAATTGATCGATACCCTTCGCGTAGGTGTGACTGCCGCCGGGGATGACATGGGCAAGTTTGGTGTTGAGCTCGTCCGAACGGTCAAAGCTCAGTAGGCTGTGCGAATTGGAAAGCTTGGTCGGCATGCGCTGTCGCCTCTACGTCCTGGCGCGGCGCGGTAGTTCGATGGGTTCGCCGCGATGGGCGAACGCTATCCGGCAAACTTCTATCTTTCGTTACCGGCGCTACCCCGCAGCCGTGCTTGCCCCGAGCCCGCCTAGAACAGGCGTTGGAGGACGTAAATAGTATCGCCTGGCTGGATGGGATAGTCGGTTGGGACCATGACGGTGGACATGACGCCGTCGAAGCGGCGGGTGATCCGGACCATGCGTTTCTTGGCGCGGGGGGTATAGCCTTCCGCGATGGCGACGGCCTCTTCGACGGTGAGGGCGTGGGCATAAGGATACTGCCCGGGCCGCGTGACCTCGCCGAGGATGTAGAAGGGCCTGTAGGTGACCACCTCGGCGGTGACCTTGGGGTCCTTGATATATTGGGCCCTGAGCTTGCGGGCGATCTGGTTGGAGAGTTCGCCCGTGGTGAGGCCGCGGGCGCGCACCTGTCCGATCAGCGGGATGGCGACGGTGCCCGAGGCGCTGACGGTGTAGACGTTCGAGAGGTTCTGCTGGCCGAACACGATGACGCGGACCCGGTCGCCGGAGTCCAGCGAGTAGGTGGCGAAGGGCACGACGGGGACGCCGGGCGGGGCGCGGCCGGCGCCGGGCGGATAGGCCTGGCCGGGTCCGGGCAAGGGCGCGGGGGTGGACAGGGCGAAATCTGGCGTGGTGAGGCCCGGAATGGCGCTTCCCTTGCAGCCCGACAGGCCGCTCGTGAGGACGGCAAGCAACAGGATGAGGATTTTGGCGCTGACCGTGATACGGCACGTGGTCATGAAGCGGCTCCAGGACGTCTCTACGGTCCCGAACCTACCCCTTGCATGGTTAATAAATGCTGAGGACCCGTGCCAAAACGGGCGGAAGCCCCACGTCAGACGACAGCGGAATGTCCACCGTATACGGTTTGGTCCTTCAGCGGCCGTCCCGCCGCTCTCCAAAGCCAAAATACGCCGCACATTCTCGATTGTTCGCTCTCGTCCAAAAGCGGTCCACCCGGTCCAACATGCGGCTCAAAGCGGGACTCCTTACCGTTAATTAAGTGTGGTCCGTCGGGAAGCCAGGGCTTAGAGGCTTCGAAAGAAATTCCATATACATCAGATAGTTGTTGTGGCTCTGAGAAATGGCCGCTCGCGGGTTCGATCTGCCAAGGCAAGGCATGCACCTTGCATCCCTTTGAGGCAGAGCCCACCTCCCAGCAGTGCTGAAACCTGGGGTGGTTGGGTATCCTAGGTTTGGCGACGTGCCGTTAGGGGTTCTGCCGATGACTGACACCGCGAATATGGCGACGTTTAAGACGGGGCCTTCGCACCGCCTGCCGCTGCTACTTGGCCGGACTTTGAAAGTGGTTTGGCCTTTGGCGGATGCCTTGGTGATCGTCGGCCTGGCGATCCTTTCGGGATTATCCTATCACGGGCTCGTCTACGGCTCGCCGGGGCCGGTCGTCGAATATGTACAGATCGGGGTTGCGGTTGCCGCTTTCCGGCTGCTCTTGCAACAGCCTTTGGCCTTTGGGTCCACGCGGCCCCGGGGGTCGCTGCGTTTTCAGTTCTATCTCTGGAACGCGGCCTTTCTCGGCGTCATCGCGTTCGCCTTCCTCGCCAAGATTTCGCACGACTATTCGCGCGGCGTCATTCTGCTCTTCTATTTCGTCGGGTTGCCGGCGCTCGTGATTTGGCAGCTGGCTTGGAAACGGCTCGTCCGTGAAGGCTATAGCTCCGGTGCGCTTGCCGTTCACCGGGTGCTTCTGATCGGCACGGAAGACAAGATCGACGAGTTCAAGCTGAAGCATGCGCCGTCCCAATTCGGTCTGATCGTCAGCGATGTCGTGACCTGGCCGAAACAGGCTCTCGACGATACGCTGGCGGGCCGTGCCGCCTTGAAAGAAGGCGTCCGGCGGGTGATCGAGCTTGTGCGCGTTTCCGGGGTCAACGAGGTTGTGCTTCTGCTCCCGTGGTCTTGCACCGGGGCGATCAACGCCTGTGCCGACATGCTCATGACCGCACCGGTCAAGGTCCGTCTCGGACCCGAGGCCATCTTCGACCGGTTCTTCCAAGTTCCCATGTCCCAGCTCGGATCGGCGACGACGCTCAATCTCGTTCGCCCGCCGCTGACGACGGTCGAGATCGCGGTGAAGCGGCTGATCGACTTTGTCGGCGCGACATCCGTCCTTATACTGACATTTCCATTGCTCCTCCTGGTCGCGCTTGCGATCAAGCTCGATTCGCCAGGGCCAGTTCTGTTCCGGCAGCGCCGCTTGGGCTTCAATCAGCGGGAATTCGAGATCTACAAGTTTCGCACCATGTCCGTGACGGAAGACGGCAACGCCGTCACCCAAGCGGTCAAAGGCGATCCCCGCATCACGCGGCTGGGACGCCATCTGAGGCGCTGGAACATCGACGAGCTGCCGCAGCTCGTAAACGTCGTGCGGGGCGATATGTCTCTGGTCGGGCCGCGGCCGCACGCCCTCACGCACGATCGGGACTTCGAACTGCGTGTGGCGTCCTATGCCCGCCGGCATAACATCAAGCCGGGCATCACCGGCTGGGCTCAGGTGAACGGTTATCGCGGACCGACCGATACCGTCGAGAAGGTCGAGGCCCGCGTGGATCACGACCTGTACTACATCGACAATTGGTCGCTCGTGCTCGACATGTACATTCTGATGCTGACGGTTCTGTCGCCCAAGGCGTATCGCAACGCTCTTTAGACAGGTTCCTCTCGGCCGTTGGCGGCTCGGGTGCATTCGACGCCCGGGCCTCTTACCGTTCAGCGACCACGCTAAGCTTCCTCACGCCAAGCATCTTCACGCCAAGAATTCCTAGAGACGGTCAAGCATCGAGCCCGGTACCTGCGGACGAACCGCCGTGCAAGACCGTTGGCGTACAGATCGGCGTGCCAGGCTCGTGCCACGCTTATGTGGAGTGTCCGGACCTTCGCTGAGGCCTATCGGGCATCGGCAGGGGAGGCCGGCAAGGCGAGCCTAGCAGCGGACCGCCCATCGGCACGGAGAGTCGTGCGGATATCAGCTGCTTGCGTGCGCTGATCCCCATCCGGGAGCCGTGCCTCGGAAAGCGCTAGGCGTTCGCCATAGTGAGGACAGCGGCGCAGTGACGGCCATGGGCCATGTCCAGGAGATCGGAGGCGGCGCTGGCGGCAGCCTTCGGCGACATGGAGGATGGCTGCGAGACCAGCAGTACGGCCTCCGAGATCGACATCAGCGGCGCCGTGTTCGGTTCGCCCTTCAGAAGCCCGCCATCGACGATCGTCAGCTCGAAATTGTGCGCGAGGGTTTGCAGTTCCCCGGTCCGCACGCGGCCGCCCGTATTTTGGCCGCCGTCTTCGAGGGAAAGGAACGAGAGTCCAAGCTGTGCGTCGGTCACAACCTGGTCGCGGTAGCGGGGACCTGCTTCGCCCCGGCCCAGCATTTGGGTCAGCATCGGGTTCGAGCTGCTGGCGTCGATCAGCAGGGTGCGGATACCGGACGATGCCGCCGCGACAGCGAGGCTGAGCGCGACGGCGGTCTTGCCTTCCCGCGGCAAGGCAGAGGTCAGCATCACGATCCGCGGTTGGCCGGACCCGCGAAGATCCATGACATCGCCGAGGAGGCTGAAAATCGCAGCCCGGAATCGGGAATCCGGACCCCCGTCCAGCGTTTCAAGCGCGATGTCGTAGAGATTGGGCTGGCTCGGCTGGAAACGGCGCTTCATACCGGGAAGGCTTCGCCGGGGCTGAAGCCGCGGGATCGAGATCAGGGGCTGCAAGCCCGTCGTGGTGAGGAGTTCGGTCTCCGAATGGGTACGCCCGCCGAACAACTCGCGTCCGATCGCGAGCGCCGCGCCGAGAATGGGGCCAAACACCAGCGCCAACGCAAGAGTGAGAAGCTTCTTTGGCCAGCTCGGTTCCTGCGGAACCGCCGCGGGCGTGATCACCCGTGCGTCAGGGGTGTAGACGCGTTCGGCCTCGTTCATCTGCTTCACGCGCGACAGGAAGCTCTCGTAGACCGTGCGGGTCGTCTCCGCCTCGCGCTCCAATTCGCGCAGCTTGATATAGGCGCTGTCATTGGTATTGGCTTCCTGACGCGACGAGGCGAGAGCCTTCTCGGCGGCGCGCAGCCGTTCCTTGGCCGCGTCGTTCTCGAGCTTGATGGCCTTGGCAATACGCTCGACCTCCGCCCGGATCAGCCCGCGCAGACGCTGCACTTCCGAGCGCGCCTGAACCATCGTTGGATGCGACGGCAAGAGGCTCGCGCTGAGAATGGCCTCGCGGCGCGCGGCGGTCGCGTATTGGTCCCGCAAGCCCGTAATGGTCGAGGAGTTGATCGCCTCGGCGGTAACTTCCGGATCGATGCCGTTGCGGAGCAACTGCCGGACTTGATCGTATTTCGCCTGGGTTTGCGCCTGCGCCGTCTGGGCTTCCGTCAGCTTCTCGTTCAGCTGCTGCAGCTGGCGCGTGTCGATCAGGACATTGTTTTCCGAGAGCTGCAGGTTGTGCGTGGCGCGGAATTTCTGCACCTCGCTTTCGGCCTTCAGCAGACGTTCGCGCAAGGTCGCCAATTGGCCGTCGATCTGCGCGCTCACGCTCTTCGTTGTCTCGATCTTTTCGCTGGACTGGTCCTTGAGATAGGACGCGGCGATTGCCCGGGCGATGTCGGCCGATTTCGTCGGGCTCCGCGTCGTCACGGCGATCTGGATGACGTAGGTCTGATTGTCGCGCGAGACTTCGATGTTCTTGCGGAGCTCCTTGAGGGCAAAGTCCTCGGGGCTTGCCGGTGTGCCGGACGAGCTGCTCAGCAGGCTCAGGACGAATAGCACCACCCGCGTGGGGATACTGCGCTCGGTGCCGTTGAACTCGGGATCCGCGACAAGATCCTGGGATTTCACCACCGGGCGAAGCACCGCATCGGAAGTGATCACCCGGACCTGGCTATCGACCAGTGCGAAATTGTCGCTCGCCGTGGTGCCGAGGCCAGATGGAATGACCTCGTTCTCCACGGTGTTCTTCTTCCGGGGATCGATCAGGATTTCGGTGAAGGCGGTGTATTGGGGTGTCGCCAGCAGGAGATAGGTCACCGCCAATGCGAGCACGGCGAGGGTCGTCACCGCGATCAGCTTGATCCGGCGCCGCAAGATTCCCGCCAAGTCGCCGAGTTGGAGAGTCGAAACCGTCAGAGGCTCATGTTCCATGGGTCGAAATGTCCATACTACGAGGCGGCGTGCCTCCGACGCCCCAAGAGCGTCTCCAGACATCCCAATGCAAAATCCATGCACTGAGCATCCTGGCGTTCGCGGCGAAATCGTTCCGCGTTCGCCGGCGGCAGTATCGGTCCAAAAGCTTACGGACGCCTTTAAGGCGCTGATTTTACAGCGTGATCGTTGGTCAATGAAGGGTTAACCACACGACGTTCCGACCGGCATTCGATGCTCTGGAGAGGTATATGGGGCAGCGCTATGCGATTGCAATTGCAGCCTGTTTCACGTTGGTGCGCCCATCGGGCGCGTGTGCCGTTGTGAACCAGTCCGACGCAACAAGTCGGCTGGATGCTTATGCGGCGGCGGCTCTGGCGTTCCGGAGGTCGGCGTTGAGAAGGCCGTCGGCGAGCAATTTGCGGATATGCGCGATCCGCTGATAGCGCGGACCTTCGAACTCTTCCCAGGTAATATCGGCCTTCCGGTAGACCTCATAGAGTTCCTCGGCGCCTTTGCGCGCGTCCCATTGCGGCACGAATTTGGGGAGACGCTCCGCGATCTTGTCGAAGTTCACGCGGTAGGAGCGGGTGTCCGGCCCCGCGTCCGGCGCGAATTCGAGGCGGCAATCGGGCACCACCTCGGCCACGATCTCGGCGATGTCGCGAATGCGGTAGTTGTGCTCGGTCCGGCCGACGTTGAAGGCCTCGTTGAAGACGGCGTCCTCGGGGGCTTCGAGCGCGGCGATGAAGGCGCGCGAAATATCCGCGATATGAACGATGGGGCGCCAAGGCGTGCCGTCGGACTTGAGATAGATGCTCCCCTTGGTC
The DNA here is from genome assembly GCA_020637815.1 of Hyphomicrobiaceae bacterium. Taxonomy (GTDB): domain Bacteria; phylum Pseudomonadota; class Alphaproteobacteria; order Rhizobiales; family Methyloligellaceae; genus Methyloceanibacter. Next base: position 203,686 of record JACKJS010000002.1, read on the forward strand.
ACGGCCCAGGCCACGAGATTGTTGAGAACAATATCGAAGCGCAGGCGGGGCGAAACGCCATAGGCTGTCGCGGGCCGCATGAAGGTTGGGCAGAAATTGTCGCCGGCAAGCTTCGACACGTCCTGCTCCGTGCGAACCTTGGAGATGCCGTAGGCGGTGAGCGGCTTCAGCTCGCCGGTCTCGTCGATCATGCCGTCCTTGGCGAGACCGTAATTGCTGCACGAGGACGCGAACAAGAAGCGCGAGACGCCCGCCTTCTTGGCGTGCTCGGCGAGCCGCACGCTGGCGTGGTGATTGATGTCGTAGGTCAGGTCTGGATCGAGATCGCTCAAGGGATCGTTCGACAGGCCAGCCAAATGGATGACGGCATCGAAGCCGTCGAGGTCGGATTGCTTGACGTCGCGCACATCGATGTCGAGCGTTTCAACCGGCCGGATTTCACCCCCTTCGGCAAACGTGCAGCGCCGGTAAAGGTCCGTGTCGCAGCCGACCACGTCGTGGCCCGCATCGATCAGCATCGGTACCATGACTTGCCCGATATAGCCCTGGTTTCCGGTCACCAACACGCGCATGATATTCTCCTTCCGGCTTCGTTCGTTCGGACGATATGTGGTATGTGTGCACGGCCGGTGCCAGCCGGTCCGTGCCAAATCGCAACACTCGGCGCTACTCCGCCCCGCACCCGCCTGCGCCCGTATCGGCCAGAAGCCCGTGGTCGTGAAGTGCATCGGCCGCCGCCGCGATCGTGTCGAAGGGAAGCTTGGACCGCTCCGCGATGTCGAGCAGCGAGTGCGACCCGTCCGACAAATTCAGTACCCAGAGCATCGCCATGTTGTGTTGGGCGGCATCCTTGTCACCGCCGACGCTCGCATAGAGGCCGCGCCGCCCGAGTTGCGGCTCGCCCTTGGGATTGAGGTTCAGATACGTCCGCTCGCGCTCGAGGATGTCGAGGGCCTCGGCGATCCAGCGGAACGACTCGCCGAGAGCGGCGGCCGAGATGAACGACAGATTGTCCGCGGAGGTGTGGTACTCGGGAAACGTTCCGAATTGGCTCCGCTGAAACAGGCCGACGGGCAGATCGAAACCGGGCGAACAATATTGCCGCTCGTCGTAACCGTAAGGAAAGAAGTCGATGACCTTCGGCTTGAGGCCGGGGCGGCAGAGCACTTGGCCCATGGCCCGGTCGATCGGCGCATTGCCGCGGCGGCTCTTCTTGTAGGTGGGCCCGCCCGGGTCGCCGACGCAGGACAGCACCAAGCCATGCTTGATGTGCTGCACGGTCGCATCGTTCTGCGAAAGCCAAGCGATTGCGCCGATCGTGCCGGGCACGAACAGAAAACGGTAACTGTAGCGCGTCGTCCGTCCCGATAGCAGCTTCGCAAGGATCGTCTGAAGCGCTAGCCCCGAGCAATTGTCGTTGGCAAGCGACGGGTGGCATATATGCGTCGACAGCAAGATCTCGTCGGCGATCTCGCCCCTGTGCAGATACTCGCCCCAGGTCAGTGCGCCGTCTTCGAGGGTCGAGTCGATACAGACTTCGAATTCGCCGCCAATGGAGTCGAGCACGGCGAGCTGGTTCTGCGACATGCAGAAGCCCCACGCGTCGGCGTAGTACGACGTGCGATAAGGGATCAGCTCAGGCTGATCCGGCAGCGTGAAGATATGCGGCCGGAGCGCGTCTAGATCCATGCGGCGATGGATGGGCGTGCTGTAGTTGAGAACGTGAAGATTGGATTGCCGGAAATCGACCTGCCGGTTGCCATCCGCGTCCTTGATATAGGCATCGGCGATATTCCACTCGCGTGGAACTTCCCAATCCAAGACCTTGGTGCCGGTCGGCAGCTCGTGGCGCTCTAGCGGGATATGCCGTTCGAGGATGTCGAGCGTCGTCCGCACGCCGTCGCCGGTGATGCTGCGGCAGACCGGGTAGAGCTCGGATGCGAGCGCGTAGATCTCCTTGCCTGGATCGATGCCGGCAAGACACGGCTGAGCCCCTGCTACTGCGTCCTGCGACATGTCTTCTGGCTTCGTCATGCGTGTCATGAGTTGACGGTGGCACGTGCACGTGCCGTTACCCCGGGAATCAAATCCGCGGGATCGATGACACGGGCGGCCGGGATGGGGATGACGAATTTCGCGTCCCAGTCCGCCACGTGCCGCATCTGATGGACGATCTCCTTGGTCAAATTCCACGGCAAGATCAGGATGAGATCGGGCTTTGCCTCGTCGATGGCCTCGACGGGGCGGATGGGAATATGCGTGCCCGGCGTGAATCGCCCATGTTTGTAGGGATTGCGGTCGACGGTGAAGTCGAGAAAGTCCGGGCCGATGCCGCAATAGTTCAGTAGCGTGTTGCCCTTGCCGGGCGCGCCGTATCCGCAGATGCGCTTGCCGTCGTTCTTCGCGGCAATGAGGAACGACAGCAGCTCGCGCTTGGTCCGCTCCACCTTCTCCGAGAATCCCGCATAGCCCTCGATGGTGCGGAAGCCGAGCCGTTCCTCGCGCGCGATCAGCGCAGCAACGCGCGGGTTGACAGCGTGCGACGAGCCTTCATGCGCCAAGTAAATCCGCAAGGACCCGCCGTGGCTCGGCAGTTCCTCCACGTCGACAAAGGCGAGCCCGTGCATCTTCGCAAGACGGTCGATCACGACCGCGGACAGATAGGAAAAGTGCTCGTGGTAGATGGTGTCGAACTGGTTCTCCGCCATCAGGCGTTCCAGATGAGGAAACTCGAGCGTGGCGATCCCTTCCGGCTTGAGCAGAAGCTTGATGCCGCCGACGAAGTCATTGATGTCTGGAACGTGCGCGAGCACGTTGTTTCCGACAATCAGATCGGCGGCCTTTCCGTCCTCGACGAGTTGCCGCGCCAGGCGCCGTCCAAAAAAGTCGACCGTGGTCGGAATGCCCTTTTCGATAGCGACGGCCGCGACATTGCCGGATGGCTCGATGCCGAGAACGGGTACGCCGAGCGGTCCGAAATGCTGCAGCAGGTAGCCGTCATTGCTTGCGAGCTCCACGACCAAGCTATCGGCACCAAGCCCGAGCCGCGATGCGATCATCTCACAATAGGCCTTCGCGTGCGCGACCCACGAAGTCGAATAGGAGGAAAAATAGGCGTAGTCGTCGAAGATGTTTTCCGGGCTGACATACTCGCGCAGTTGCACCAGGAAGCAGTTGTCGCAGACCATCACATGCAGCGGATAGAACGGCTCCATCGCATCGATCCGGTCCGGCGGAACGAAGCTTTCGCAGAGAGGCGACATGCCAAGGTCCACGAAGCTATGCCGCAAGGAGCTCTCGCAGATGCGGCAGCGGGGAGCCGGTGTGGTGAGGTCAGAGGCGGAGCTCCGCGTCATCGTTGTATTCCACTCGTTGTACGGTTGTCATGGTGCGCGTGAAGCGGCGCTGCCGGAGCCCGGTGTAACGGCCATTCGCGTCCTGAGCGCTTCTTCGATCGAGACATAGGGTGCGAAGGACGAATCCTTCCGTGAAACCTCCGTAGCGGGCCTTGGCCAGGATATTCCGAGAGCCGCATCGTCGTAGCGTAGACCACCCTCGCTGGCGGGGTCGTAGACTGCCCCCATATGATAACTAAGTAGTGTACCGTTCGTCAGAGATTGGTGCCCATGGGCGAAGCGTTCCGGGACGTAGATCGCGCGCAAGGTGTCTTCATTAAGCTCGACGGCTGTGTGCTTCAGGAACGTGGGGCTCTCGGGGCGCAGGTCGACGATGACGTCCAAGACCGCGCCGCGCAAGCAGCGAACGAGTTTGGTCTCACCGGCCGGCGGGTACTGAAAATGCATGCCGCGCAGCGTGCCGGCCTTCTTGGTAAACGACAGATTTGTTTGCGCCACGACGGGCTTTAGGCCATGTGCGGTGAATTCGTCTGCGCAGAACGTGCGGGCAAAGAAGCCGCGCTCGTCTTCGAAACGCTCCAAATCGACGATGTAGGCGCCTGCAAGTTCGGTTTCGGTAAATCGCATCTGGCTCCTGCTCCGCTTACGAAAATTTAATCAGAATACCAACGAAACGGGGTCCATCGCGGCTTCGTTACGGTATCAAAGACCGTTCCGAGCGCTTGCACGGTTTGGGCCAGATCAAAATTGGCACCGAAAGCGTGATTCTCTGCCGATTTGTCCCACCGTGACACAGGAATTTCGCCGATTTGCGTCGCACGTTCGGAAACGCCCTGTTCAGACCCTTCGTGGTAGAGACCGCCTACGCAAAAACGTGCGGACGGCGCATTGGCACCGGACGTGCACTTGTCCCCGTGAAGTGGCATTCTTACGTCAACGCCTTGGCGACCAGGAGTCCGGACAGATGAAAGTGGTGCTGTTTTGCGGCGGATTGGGAACGCGAATCCGGGAATACTCCGAGGCGATTCCCAAGCCCATGATCCCGATCGGCGGCCAGCCGATCCTGTGGCACATCATGCAATGGTATAGCTCCTTCGGACATCGCGACTTCACGCTTTGCCTCGGCCACAAGGCGAACGTCGTGAAGGAATTCTTCCTCGGCTACAGACGCGAGATTTTCACGGACTGCGTCGTTTCCAACAATGGGGCCGACGTGGAACTCATCAATGCGCCGATGGACGATTGGCGCGTAGCCATGATCGACACGGGCATTTGGCGAAATGTCGGCGAGCGCCTCTGGGCCGTGCGGCATCAGGTGCAGGACGAGGAAATGTTCCTCGCCAATTACAGCGACGGGCTCGCCGAGGTCGATCTCGATTGGATGGTCGCCGAGTTCAAAGCGAGCGGAAAGATCGCCTGTTTCCTCGCGGTTCCGCCGTCGGTCACGTTCCACCTCGCCGATATCGGCGACGATAATCGCGTGCGCAAGATGACCCCGGCCGCGACATCCGACCTCTGGATCAACGGCGGCTTCTTCATCTTCCGGCGCGAGATTTTCGACTACATGCGCCCCGGCGAGGAACTGGTGGTCGAACCTTTCGCTAGGCTTATCGAAAACGATCAGCTTCTTGCCTTCAAGCATCACGGCTTCTGGCGCGCCATGGATACGCTGCGCGACAGGCAGTTGCTGGAGGAGATGGTGGAACAGGGGCGGATGCCTTGGGATCGCCGCGAGACGTTGGCCTGCCGCATGGTCGCGGAGTAGATGCGATGCACCCGCTTTCCTTGGTGATGCGTGACAAGCCGCTCAAGGTCCTCTGCATTGGTGCGCATTCGGACGACATCGAGATTGGCGCCGGCGGAACGCTGCTCGGTTGGATCGCCGCGGGCGTTGAGCTCGATGCGCATTGGTGTGTCCTCAGTGCAATCGGGCCGCGGCGGGACGAGGCTGCCGCGGGAGCGGCCGCGATCCTCGAGGGTGCGGCATCGCGGACGATCGAATTTGCCGAGTTCCGCGACGGCTACTTCCCCGCGCAGAGCGACGCGATCAAGGACTGGATCGAGGATATTGCGCGCCGGACGAAGCCCGATATCGTGTTTACACATCGCGGCGACGATGCACACCAAGACCATCGCGAGATCTCGCGTCTCACATGGACCGCGTTCCGGGATCACGCGGTGCTCGAATACGAAATTCCGAAATGGGACGGCGATCTGGGGCGTCCCAATGTCTATGTCGCGATGACCGAAGAGGTCATGTGCCGCAAGCTCGATATTCTGGAACGGTGTTTCGGCACGCAGCGGTCGAAGGATTGGTTCGACGCGGACACCTTCCGGGGTCTCGCGCGGATCAGAGGCATGGAGTGTCGTGCGCCGGAACGCTTCGCCGAAGCCTTTACGGCGCGGAAATTGGTTGTGGAGTGCGTACCCGCGCCGCAGGCCGGCGCGGGGCCCGCATCCGGCTCGGACGTTACGAATGATTTGGAGATGGCGAACGCTTAGCGCCGGACGCAGCACGGCGGTGGCCACGATGCCGTCCGCCGCGCGGGAGCGTTCAATCGCGCGGGCGGCCATGCCAAAGGATGGGGAGTGGTCGATGGCGAGCTTTGATCTGCGCGAGGGCGCGGATTTGTCACCATTGTTTGGGGATCGCCCTAACGTGAACGCCGTCCGCCAGGACGAGCGGAGCGCTGCTGCGCGTATCCGGTCGAAATCGTCCGAGGAGTGCCGCGCGGCCGGCGCGGCGCGGCCTCTCGTCACCGTCGCGATTCCAACCTTCAACCGCGCGGACCTGGTCGAGCAATGTGTTCGCAGCGTGATGGAGCAAACCTATCCGAATATCGAGATCCTCGTTTCGGACAACGCATCCAGCGATGAAACGCTGAAGCGACTCTCGGCGATCGACGACAAACGTCTGCGCGTCGTTACGAGCCAGACAAATGTCGGCGCCATCGGGAATTTCAACAAATGTATCGACGAGGCGCGCGGGGACTATTTCGTACTCGCGGCCGATGACAATTTCTATCGTCCGCAGTTCGTCGAGAAATGTGTCCGCTTGATCGAGATCGAGCCGAACCTGCCGATCGTTCTTGCCGCCTACGACGTCCTTATCGTCAATGAGTTTTCCGACAACGACCGCCGTGTCGTGCCGGCGCGGCTCAGCAAGAAACTCTCGACCGGAGTTTGGCAAGGGACGGATATTCTGCAGGAATATCTCCATGGGCGTATTTCGGCGCAGCTTCTGAGCAGTCTCGTCCGGACCGATATCTTGCGCCGCAACGGAGGTTACAATCCGCATCCGTGCGCGAGCGACGAAGCGACATGGATTCCGTTCCTGCTCGAGGGACGTGCGGGGTTGGTCAACGAACCGTGCGCAACCTATATGGTGCTACGCGAAAGCGTGACGGAGGGATTCACGGCCGATCAGCGGCTCTCGGATCTGTGTGCCGTGATGGACGAGCTCTCGGACGTCGCGGAAGAGAAGATTCCGGACCCTGCACTCCGGGCGCGCATCCAGCGGCTGCTGACGCGCTACGTGGCCTATATGGCGGCGGTCAATCTCGTCATCTATCGCCGCGGCGGTGGCCGTTTGCCGGATGCTGTCCGCACGCTCTGGAGTTGGCGCGGTCTGCTCGGGCGGTGTTCGCTTGCCGATTTCCTGACCACGTGGCGCCTGCGGTCGGTCAGCCGGATTATTTTCCCGTCGCCTGTCGCCCGGTGGGCGACGAAGATTGGGCTGGACAAGATTGGCTAGGTTTCGGGAATCGCACCGGGCATCGGAGATGACTCCGGTCACGCGCGCTCATGCTGGGCACGGCCCGATCGTGAGAGGCTTCGGAGCTGGTCGTGCAACTATTTTCGCTATCTGAGTTGGCGTGTTTTGACATGGTGTATTGGGACAGTGCCTGCTAACGCTCGTTCGAATCCGTCGCCGCAGGTCGCCCCTTGGAGAATGAGGTAGGTCTGGCTAAGATGCGTATTCTCTGCGCCGCAGCTGCGTATCCCCCGTACGGAAAAGGGGGTGGCCCAAAAGCGTCCGAGGCCGTGGCCAAAGCGCTCGTGGCGAGGGGCCATACCGTTCGCGTCATTACGGTCGCCGACAACGAGACGTTCGAGGTGCGCGACGGTGTCGAGGTCAAGACCGTTCCCAGCCTCAACGTCTACTGGAATTACTGGGTCGAGCGGCCCGCGATCACGAAGCTGGTTTGGCACGTTCTCGAGAACTTCAATCCGCGCGCCTATTTTCGGATGCGCCGGGAGATTTCGGACTTTCAGCCCGATGTCGTCATGACGATTAGCGCCGAGAACGTCAATGTCGCGACCTGGGTTGCCGCGAAATCCTTGGGCCGTCCTGTCGTCCATATGATCCACAGCTATTTCCTGATGTGCTGGCGGGGCACCACGTTCTCCAGGAAGGGCAATTGCAAGACGCCCTGCTGGCAATGCCGCCTCACATCGGTGGGAAAGAAGCTCTGCAGTCAGGCCGTCGATGCGGTTACGTCCGAGGCGGCGCACACGCTCGCCAAGCACCAAAAATACGGCTATTTCCGCAACGCGACCGGCGGTGTCATTTCCGGCGCGGTTGAACAGCCTGCGCATGTGCCGGAGCGCGCCGTGGCGGATTCGGGACCGATCCGCGTCGGCTTCATCGGGATGGTCGCGCCGGTCAAGGGCATCATGACGCTGGCCGACGCGGCAACCGAACTCGGCAAGGACGCCCCGTTCGAGTACATCATCGCCGGGGACGGCGATCCGGATTTCCTCGAGGAAGTGAGCGCGCGGTTCCCGGAGTCCGTGGCAACGTTTCTCGGCTGGACCCAGCGAGAGACATTCTATCCGCAAGTCGATGTCGTCGTGGTTCCGTCGATTTGGGAGGAGCCATTCGGGAATGTGGCCGTCGAGGCCCTGTCCTATGGGATTCCCGTCATCGTCTCCCGGTCCGGCGCGCTGCCCGAAATCGTGGAGCCTGGCAAAAGCGGACTCATCTTTACGGCCGGCGACCATCGTGAGCTGGCCGATTGTCTGCGGCATCTGGAACGCGACCGGCCTCTGCTCCGCCGCCTTCAGCAGGGCGCGCTTGCGCGGTCGCGTGACTACTCACCCGAAGCGATGGCCGACTCCCTCGATAGCTTCGTGCGGCAGGTGGAAGCCGCTCACCGGCAGGGGCCACGGAGCCGTCCCTTGGAAGCGGACGTCTAAGAGCGGTCTTCCAAGATGCGGTCTTCGGGTGCGCAGTCCGGGGGAGGCATCGCCTGCATGAACTGCTGCAGGACAGCCATTTGCGGCTTGTCCACGCCCTGCTCCGGCTGGACGGAGAACATGTAGTCGCCCCACCACGGTCCCGCGGCGAAATACGCCCATCCCAGCCAAACGTCTTCATTCCGGCTCATGAGGCAGAGCATGTCGCGGCCCTCCTTGAGCGCCGGTTTCGTGGCAGCCCAGCCGAACTCACCGAGAAAGGCACGCACGCCATGTTCGCGTGCCCACGTCGTGAAAGCGGTCAGCCTGTTAATGCCTGAGTCCGGCACGACCTCGGGATGCGTGCCCGAGCCGTCCGGGTCCAGATATTGGTGAACCTCGATGGCGAAATTCTTGGCCGGGTCGTCGAAGTCCAGCATCACGTCCTTATTGTCCGTCGTCGTCCACAGCCACGCGGAGTCCCAATACGATCCGGGCACGAGGATCAGCTGGTAGGCGCCTTCACCGCGGATAGCCTTGGCGGCGGCGTTGGCGCCCTCCAGCCACTCCGCCGCAGTCTGGTCGTGGGGCTCGTTCATGAGTCCGAAAATGACATTGGGCCGTTTCGCGAGCGCTTTGGCGATGGCCCGCCAACTTGCCGCGAACTCCTCCGTGGCGCCGGTGTCGCGGCCGATCAGCCTGCCAGAGATGCTGCGCCCATAGTCGTGGATGTCGAGCAGGACCGATGCGTCCTTGATCGCGGCGTAGTCGATGAGATTGGTGACGATCGCCATGTCGTCCGCCGGCTCGAATCCGCCTGCGCCGTCCGGCTGCACTAGCCGCTTGGCGAGAACGGAGATGCGTAGAATCTTGAAGCCCTTGCTGGTGAAGTAGTCGATGTCGCCGGTGGTCGGGTAGGTGTAGTCGAACTCGCGGCGCGTTCCCTCCGGTGCGAAGGCGCCGCTCGTCAGATTGATCCCCGGAATGGGCCGCACGCCGCCGTCATGGAGCGTAGTGGCGGCCTGACACGATATAGCCGCGCCGAGCCACGCCAAGAGTCCGGCTCCTAGAACGGCCAACGACAGGCGGGGCGTCATCGCCGGGGCTCCGCCGGGCTCGCTGCCTTAAGCGCTTCTGACTCGTTCGGCTTGGCGCTCGGTACTCTCATCGCCAACGACTTTTGTGGGACCTTTCGGCTTCGAGCCATGCCAATTGATGTACTCGTTCGGCAAGAGCCGCTGAGACTCGCCCTTGTAGGAGCTCGAGCGGTAGGCGTGGTCGTGGATGTGCGCGGCGAACATGCGGTCGATCCACTGGGTGTTCTTGAATATCCGTTGAGAGCGGAGCAGTGTGAAGGGCGCGATCTTCCGGAATTCGTGCGCGTCGTTGAACTCCTTCACGGCGAGAAGCTCGCCGGTCCAGGGGTTCGACCCATCGACGCCGATATCGTCGAGATAGACCGGGACGATCGGGAGATAGAGTTGCGGCGGCGCGGAGAGCACGTCCAGGGTCCTCTTGGCCGACGAGTAGTAGTCCACATCGACCGCCACGAAGCCGATTGGCGCGTCCTCGCTGAGAGAACGGCAAAACTCCGGAACCGTCTCGGCGATATCGCCGATCACGAGTTCGGCGAAGTCGGGGAGGGCTTCGCGGAGTCGATCCTGGTCCATGGGGAAGTCGCCCGCCTGAAACGATTCCGGAATGTCGCGATAGTCGATGGGCTCGGGCATGCCTGTTCCGGTGTCGAAGCCGTAGATCCGGAATTCGATGCCGGTGGCCTTTCGCGTGCGCTCGGCGATCCGGCACATGTTCAAGAGTCCAGCCCCGCCGGCGACACCGAATTCGAGGATCGTCACGGCCTTGTAGCCGTACTTCTTGGCGGCATCGGCCGCATAGAGAATGGGGAAAGCATATTGCTGCCGGACGACGAGATCGAAATCGACCTTCGCCCGATAGCTGCCGAACAGCGCCACGAACAAGGACAGAAAATTCAGGTGAAGCGGCTCGGTTCCGCGTTCGACGAGGACCTTTCGCAATTGACCCGGACGGGTAAGCCGCTGAAGCGCATAAAGAGACATTGTTGTGTGGCTCCGTTGCCTATGAGAGCGAAGGACGAGGGGATGAAAGTTGCAGCCAAACACCGCGTTGCGGTGGGACCGTCCACGCGGCGCTGGTCTCGCGGGCGCGGCGATTTGGGATCGGCGTGGATGGGAGCTTATCGGTCGCTGCATTCGCCATGGACAGCGCCCCGAGCAGGAACCAAAGCATTCCGGCGAGTTTGATCGTGAACGGCGATGCCGAAATGCAGAGCTGCGCGACGAAGTACAGCGCGATCGCGTTCCGGAAGGAGCTGAAATAGCTGGTTCGCCCCTGGAGCTTCATGAACACGAGCCAGAGCGCGATGAAGCCCAAGACGCTCGCGCGGCTGATAATATAGGCATAGCCCGCATCGAAGGTCTGGGAACGTGGCAGCGACAGTCCGAACCAGTCGTAGATGTTGAAGGTATCGAGAACCTGTCCCGAATAGAGAAGCCGTTCGCTCAGACCCAGTCCTTGGACATCCGGCTCGAGGCCGGGCGGGCCGCTCCAAGCGCTGAAGAACCAGAGCCCCAACACCGCGACGAAGGGCGCGGCAATCATTGCGGGGGTCGTCAGACGCGGCGGCAACAGCACAATGACGACGCCAAGCGCGCCGACCAGGGCCGCAAGTCGCGTATCGGACAGAACGAGGAGTATCAGTCCGCAGATCAGGGTCAGCCCGTAGAACCGGCCTTCCATCCGTGATCGGACGACCGCCCACAAGGCGACGAGGGCGCCGAAATTTCCGAGCGTGCTTGGCTCCAGAAACAGAGACGAGACGCGATGGGTCCCGAGAAACGGCAGCAGCGACCGGCTTTGATCGCCGGCGCGCGTCGCATTGATCGCAAGGCCGCCGGAATACTGAAGCGCGATGTCCGTCGCCGACAGCGTTCCCCGCGCGACATAGTACTTCGCGACATGAAAGACGTTGAGAAACGCATTCAATGCGAATTGCTCGAACAAGGCGAAGGCGAGCAAGACGAGCGTGCTGAAAATCACGATCTTGTCCGCGGCCCGGATATTGTTCATCGCCTGGCCAAGCACGAAGAAGACAACGGGGATGATCAAGTCGCGGGTTGTCTTCGGGTCGAAGCCCGCGGAAGGCTTATCCACGTAGCGGACGAGCGACAGCACCACGGTGCCGAGGACGATCAATGCCAGGACCGACAGATGCGTGCCGTTCAGATGGCGCAGACAGGCAAGGGCGGCCACGCCGATCAAGAGCCCTTCGGATGCCATCACGATGCCCGGCGTTGCCGGAAGTCCCCGTGTGTTCATGAAGCACAGGACGGCGTTGAAGACGATCGTGCCGAACACGATCGCGCCCGCAAGCCAGGGCGAAACCGATCCTTCCGAGGCGGCGGGAGATGCCGAATATGCGAAGTCAGTGCTTACCAAGTGAGGCCTGCCTGCTTCCGGATGCTTCGTCGAAGGGTTGTGTAGGCGCCGCCTCGTCCGAGCTCGCCATGCCAATTCCCAGGATGGTTTCATAGAGCGCGCCGATCTCGGCCGAGATGTGGGCCCAATCGTAGGCCTCTGCCGCGGTCATGCAGGCCCTGCGCTGTTCGCCGTAGTATGACGCCATATCGGCGGCCCGTTGCAGCAACGTGTTCGCCGCGGCCTCCGAATCGTTGAAGTCGAGGATCAGGCCGAGGCCCGTCCGGGCCACAAGGCTGCGGAAGGGCGGGATGTCGCTCAGGACCGGAAAAAGACCGGCGGACATTCCCTCGATGGAGGTCATGCCGAAGCCTTCATAGTCCGAGGCGCTTGCGAGGAACGAGCTGTCCGCCATGAGCTGCTTGAGCTCTGCGTCGGAGGGAGAATCGACGACCCGCACGGAACTCTCAAGCCCCGCGGACCGGATGAGTGCATCGATGTCGGCGATCCGGAGATCGTCGGGACGCCCCGCGATCGTCAGCCGCCAGTCGGGATCTTTTGCGGCGAGCGCTTCGGCGAAACGCAGCAACAGGTCGACGCGCTTGTTCTGGGAGAAACGGCCGATCGCTATCAGGGACTTCTGGAATTGCTTGGCGGCGGCATCGTGGAACTTCGATGTGTTGACGCCGTCTTCGATCAAGCGCACGCGTCCCGGACACACCGTGCGGAAGCGTTCATAGTCCGAAGTACTACAGGCGACGATGGCGTCGTAGAACATGCTCGACAGCCGCGTGATCGTGGAGAACCAGACGCGCTTCAGCCGTGCCGCATAGTTCGTGTGGAAGAACCCGCCATGGGTTGTCGCCACGAGCTTGTGGCGGTGCAGGGGGCGGGTCCATCCGAGGAAATCGAAGAAGAAGTCGATGGCGTGGACATGGACGATGTCCGCCCCGTCGAGATGGCGCAGCACAGAGAGGGCGAGCGGGTAACGCTGCGAGCCCGAAAAGGGAATGCGCACGATCTCGATACCGTCCAGCATTTCCGTTGCCGCTAGCCGTTCTTGGGCTTCGTCCTTGAACAGCCGGTCCAGTGTCACGACGCGGATGCGGTCGCCTGCGGCGACCTGCGCCCGCGCCAAATCGAGCACGTGGTTCTCGAGGCCTCCGACGCCCGGATAGAACTGGCGAACGACATGAACGACATACATCTCAAGCGGTCTCCGCGGTGCGCGCGCAACGGTACACGACGCAAGATATGCTAACGGCGCGCATCGAAAAGAACCCTTCCCAGGAAGACGAAATTTCCGATCAGATATCTGCGGGCAAGCCGGACCGGCTCCTGCAGAAGGCGGAACATCCACTCGCAGCGCAGTTGACGGACCCATTGCGGCGCGCGAGGCACGTTGCCGGCCTGAAAGTCCAAGAAGGCGCCGACGCCGAACAAGAGGCGAGCGCTGGTATTCGCGCCATGCTCGCCGATCCAGAACTCCTGCAAGGGATTGCCCATGCCGACCAGGAGGCAATCCGCGTCCGATTTGCGGATGTCGCAGCAGGTTTGTTCGATGTCCTGCGGGCCGGAGAAGAACCCGTTGCGGTGCCCGACGATCGTGTGCCGAGGAAATGCCTCGGCCAATGCCTCGGCAGCGCGCGCCGCCACGGCGTCGGTGCTGCCGACGAGGTAGATACGCAGCGCCAGCGTCGTGCGTGCGAGGAAGTCCGGCATGAAGTCGGTGCCGTTGAGGTTTTCCTGGAACGGCACGCCATATTTGATGCGGCTCGCGATGTCCGCGCCGAGGCCGTCATTGAGCACCACGAAGGCTCGCAGCGCGTTCCGGTAGCGCTCGTCGCCACATGCCAAGTTCAGGGTTTGAGCATTGGCAAAGCAAACCTTGACGGTGTCTCCGCGCGACACGGTCTCGTCGATCAGCGCAATGGCGCCATCGCGGCCGAGATCGCGAATGCGCACGCCGAGAAGCGTGCGGCTTCGATCGTCCGGTCTTGGTGCCGCATCTCGCATAACGTTCATCGTGTCGCTGTCGCTCGGTTCCTGACTCACCCATATGCGGGCTTGCATCGCCGATGCAAAGGCCTTGCCAGGCTTCGGCGTGGTCTCAAGACCCCGTCCTGCCAAAATCGCGCCGGATACCGAGCTTCCGGGATCTGGCTGCCCCACACCGGGACGACTGGCGTCCTGAATTGGCACCCATCCTTTGCCGGCCCCCGGTAGCTCGCCGTCCGTCCGCACCGGTTTGACATGGCCACAGCGCATACCAGGTTAATCGCTGCGCAAACACTATACCGCATCTTCTTTGGTCTGGTTTCTGCAAGACGGGGACGCTTGCGGCGGGGCTTCAACCCTGCCGGGAAAGGCTGCTTAACCGGTTTAAGGTTAGGATCGGGACTTCCGCGGTTACGGGTTCGGAATGGGCATGTCAAAATTAGGGACCTATCGAACGGCAGTTTGGCGGTGCGCGCGCGCCAGCCGGCCAGCAGGGGCCGCCGCTCGATGCGTTGCCTCTGTCCGCCCCAGGTGCGGAACCAGCCAACACGGGGGCCTGGGCTCGGCCACCGCCGCCCAATGCTCGATTGCGGCCGTATGAAGTATCGAGGCAAATCCGTCGTCGGCTCGTCCCTGTTGAATACCGCGGCGGGCCTTCTTTCGCTTGCAGCCGGATTCGGCGCGAGCGTAATCGTGGCTCGTCTTCTCGGTGTCGAGGGCTCGGGACTCGTTGCTTTCGCGCTTTACTTCATGTGGCTGTCCACGGCCGTCTCGGATGGCGGCATGTCGCAGACCGTATTGCGGTTCATCGCCGGCGATGTCGCCATTGACGGGACGGGCGGCGGGCTGTTCACAACGCTGATGCGGCGCTTCGTGGTAACCACGACCCTGATGGCCGTCGGCATTCTCGGCTATGCGCTCTTTCTCTACGAAGACGGAAACGGGAGCAGCGCGCTGATCTGGGGCGCGACCGCGATCCTCTTCCTCTCCTATGCCTATTCGACCATGGCGCTGAACGCCGCGCACGGCCTCGGCCAGATGCGCGAGGCCGCCGAGAAAACGCTGATCGGCTGCGTGATCCAGCCCTTGGCCGTTTTTGGAGGCGCCGTGCTCGCGGGCCCGGCGGGTGCGATTCTCGGCCATGCCTTGCGCCATTTTCCGCAAGCGCTGGCGGTCCGTGGCTATCTGCGCGCCGACGACGGCCGCCGCGCGCGGTTCACGCCCGAGCTCTGGAAATATGCACGGCACAACTGGATCGAATACAGCCTCACCGTCGCGCTGGGAGCGTGGGCCGAACTGGCCATTCTCGGGCTGAGCTTTTCCTTCATGGAGGTCGGCTATTATTCGATCGGCCTCAATATGAACGGCCTCGTGCTACAGCTCGCGATTTTCCTTTTGGCCATTCTCATTCCGTATCTCGGATCGCTTCACGATAGCGACGACCACGCCAGCCTCGTCGAAGGGTACCAGCGCAGCCTGCGCTGGCTCGGAATCGTTCTTGCGCCGGTCTGCTTCGGCGGGGCGGCCATCGTGCCGGTCCTGGTTCCGTCCGTGTTCGGCCGGGAGTTCGAACCCGCCGTTAACATTTCGGAAATCATGATTCTGTTTTCCTTCCCGGCCGCGCTCTCGTTCGTTGCCGGACGCACTATGCTGGCACGGCGTCTTAGCGGCGATCACATGAAGATCTCGATCGTTCGAGGCCTCGTATCGATCGTTCTGATGCTTGCGCTCGTTCCGATCTACGGTGCACTCGGAACGGCTTGGATCAAGGCTGTACTCAGTGTCGCGACCTTCGCATTCTTCATGTGGTACTGCCGCAAGCATCTCGGGATTCCCTTCGCCGCCCTGGACCTCGTCAAGCTCATCGCCGCAGGGCTTCTCTGCGCGGCCGCCGCGCGGCTCTGCATCATCTGGCTGCCCAACATTGCCGGGATGGGATTGGGGATCTTGGCCGGTGCGGCAGTTTACGTTGCCGCCCTGTTTCTTCTGTCGCTCATTCGCCCGGATGAGAGAGCGCATGTCGGCGATTGGCTCAAGGGCCGTGCGTCCGTGCGTATCGAGCCGCGAAGCGACGACGACGGCAACTCCAACGATGCCTCGCATATCATAGGGTGAGGGGTGCTATGAGGCAGACGGGGGTCAAATCAACGCGCAGAAGCTGGATACACAAGAAGCTTCTCCATCTCTTCTGGCGCACGATCGGGTTCTTGCCGGACTCGCCGTATGTCAGCTTGAAATATTTTTCGCTGAGCGGCCGCCTCCCGAACCTGACATCGCCGATGCTTTTTACTGAGAAGCTGCAGGTCTTGAAGCTCGCCGACCGCAACCCGCTCTATCCCGTCATGGTCGACAAGGATCGCGCGAAGGACCTAATCGCCGAGCGCGTGGGCCCCGAGCACGTCATCGAGACCTACTGGGTAGGGCAGGATCTCGATCAGATCGGCTGGAACGAAATCCCGCTCCCGGCCGTTGTGAAGCCGACGCACAGCAGCGGGTACGGGTTGTTCCTGCGAACGCCTCGCGATGTCGAGGATCTCGTACGCAACAACCCGGGCCCGTATTGGCTGGCGCAGCGTCACGACGCGATCAATCGGGAATGGGCCTACGCGGATGTGGTGCCGCAGATCATCATCGAACGCATGCTGACAAATCACGGCGCCATACCGGACGACTACGCGTTCCTCGTATTCTCCGGAGAGGTGGCGCTGATCAGGCTGCGGCTCCGCCGCGACGGCGACGCGTTCGAATGCATCTTCACGCCGGACTGGCAGCGGATTCCGGAAGGCGGGGGCTGCTACCCGGACTACCCCGACACTATTTCGCGGCCCGCGCAACTGGACGCGATGATCGAGGTCGCCCGCAAGGTTTCCGGTGGCGTTCCTTTCGTTCGTGTCGATCTCTATCTCGCGGAAGGATCGGTTTATGTGGGTGAGCTGACGCTCTACCCCGGTGGAGGATTTCCCGGTTTCGTATCCGATCCCATCGACTGCTATCTCGGCGAGTTTTGGGATGCGCAGCTCAAGGCGCGCGCGCCAGCCCGGCCCGTTCAATCGGCCGTCGCACTGGGGATCGAATGAAAATTCTCTTTATATCGTCCCATGCGTTCTTGCCGTCGACGCGCAAGACTAGCGTGCATTTCGTTTCCCAGGCGCTGGCCGATCGCGGCCACGCCGTTTCCACGGTTTCCGTCGGCTTCAGTACGCTGACCTATCTGAAGGACCGCGCGCTCTACCGGTCCCTTGCGTCGGCGCAGAAGAACCGCTTCGTCGAGCAATCGCCCGGCTACCGCTCGGCGTGCTACATGCCTCTGTTTCATCCGTTCAGCACCCAAAACCCAACGCTGAACCGGGCGACGGGATGGTTCTTTCGGCTCTATGGGCAAGTCCTGCCGCACTTCTTGAAGGAGGAATTGCGGTCCGCCGATGCCGTGTTTCTCGAAGGTGGCACGAGCCTTTGCCTGTTCGATGCCATTCGCCGCTGCAAGCCGGAAATTCTGCTGATCTATTTCCGGCGCGACCACCTCGATAGCATCGGCGCGTCGAGCTATCTCACCGAAGTGGAGCAACGGATCGCGCCGTTGTTCGATCACGTTTGCGTCCCCTCGCCGTGCATGGCGCGACACCTGCCGGCGCGGAGCAAGGTGACCTATCTGCCGCAAGGCATCGAGAAGCGCGCGTTCGATCTTTGCAGGACATCGCCTTATCCGCGAAACAGCCGGAACGCCGTCGTTGTCGGCAATATGTTGTTCGACAAGGATGCAGTGATCGCGATGGCGGCGAGCGCACCCGATGTGTGCTTCCACCTTTTCGGCTCCGGCATCTGCGGTCCGTTTCCCGGGAACGTGAAAGTCTATGGCGAGCGACCCTTTGGCGAGACGGTGCCGTTCATCAAGTTCGCGGATTTCGGCATCGCGCCCTACAAGATGTCGAAACGCGAACGCTATCTCGTGCAGTCGAGTCTCAAGCTGATCCAATATTCTTATTGTCTGCTGCCGATCGTCGCGCCGGATCTGCTCGCGGGCAGCCGCGCCAACTTGATCGTGTATCGCCAGGACGGCGAGGACGATTGGGCCACCGTGATCGGCCGGGCGCTCGAGGCCAAGAGGTCCACCGCGTGGAACAAGGGTATCTTGTCTTGGACGGACGTCGCGATGAGGGTTGAAGAGCAACTGACCGCGCTCCGAACGCCGCAGGCGTGCGGCGACGGTTTCACGGAGAGGCTGGAGAGTCCGGGTCTCTTGGCGTTCGCCCCAGCCGGCTTGCGGGATCCATTGCGAATCTCCTCGACCACCACTTAGGGACCGGGCTGCGGGCGAACAGTTCAGGCTTCCCTGGACAGGTCCAATTATCTCGGTCAAACGTTTGCCCGCGTGGCTTTGCTGATTTGGCCTGAAATCTGCAATCCCCGAGGTTGCAGGAATCCACGTTTCGTTTCCGGACATGATGCAGTCAGCGCAAGAGCTTTTTGGGAGACTTCCGCCGATGGATGTCGGTCGCGTCTATATAATGTTCCAAGATTGGTTTCGTCCGTCCCGAATGAAGACGTTCGCGGAGCGCTTTCGGGTGAGCGATGCGACGCGCATTTGCGACGTCGGCGGGACCACGCAGAACTGGGGCTACATCCCCGAGAAGCCCCAAGTCACGATCTGCAACATCAACATCAAAGACGAGGAGCGCGGCCGCTTCATCTTTCGCCGGGCGGATGGGACGAAACTGCCCTTCGAGAACGACAGCTTCGATATCGCCTTCTCCAACTCCGTCATCGAGCATGTCGGGGATTGGGAGAGGCAGAAGGCTTTCGCCGAAGAGATGCGGCGCATTTCGAAAAACTATTATGTGCAAACGCCGAACCGCTGGTTCTTCGTCGAGCCGCATTTCATCGCGCCGGGTATTCACTTTCTGCCGCGGTCGCTCTACCGGCGTTTGATCCCGTTCTTCAGCGCCTGGTTCTGGATTCACCGGCCGCCGCGCGAGGAAGTCGATTCGGTCTTCGAGGAGATCCGCTTGCTCGATCGGGACGAAGTCCGCACGCTCTTCCCCGATGCGGAGATCGTCGAGGAGACGTTTCTCGGCATGACCAAATCCTTCATCGCAATTCGTAAGGCTGACGATCGCGCATAGACGCGGCTTTCGTCCGCCATGTCTCGATTTTGCAATGCACCCCCAAGGCGTTTCACAGCGGCCCCCATCGGCGTATAGTCTGGGTAGGGAAGGTCGCCGCTGGACCTTACGCGCCGTTCCGGCCTGACCGTCAATAAGCTGCAAAGATCCAACATCTGGATTGGACGGCATACAGAAGGCGCCCAAACTGGGCCCTTCGCGGGAGGGTAGAGCGTTGCTGGACGAAGTCGAAAAGATTATAGCGCGCCTCAATGGCATCGATCCGGAGCGGCCGTATTTCGACCCACTGGTCGTTGAAGAAGCTGTCGGCCGGCATGCGAGGCTGATCGGGTTTCGCGACGTGACTTTTACGTGGGCCATGGGGCCGCAGCAGGCCAACGAAGAACTCGCGGGGATCGATTTCGACAGCTCGGAGTCCTGCCGTTGGGCCGAGAGAACGAAGGCCATGCGAGACCAAGCGCTGGCCGAGCTCAGTTCGGACGAAGCGGTCTTGGCGGCCTATCGCGAAGCCCAAGGGACCGCCGCGGAACGGATTGCCGACGCACTCCATTTGGAAGCCTTTGCTTTCACTCTCCGCAATCTCATTCCGGGCGAAGCCGGCACGCGTGGCTACAATGTCGCTTCGCTGGTGACCTCGGTCATGCGCGACGTCGTTGCGAGCGCGAGCGTTGACAGCGATGGCTTGGTGGATCTCAACGAGGCCTATCTGCCCTTCGCCGATGCCTTGATGGCGGGGCTGGGTTCGTTTTGGATCGTCGGCGAGCGCATCGTATGCCTGCCCCTGCCGCGCCTGACGCTCGAGAACGGGGCGCTCGTGACAGACGGCCGCCCCGCGGCCGTGTGGCCGAATGGTGAGGCCTACGGTTATCGCGAGGACGGGTCTTTTCCGGCTCTGCAATCCGTCGATTGGTAGCGGCGCAACGATCCCGCCGGTCCACGCGAAAGGAGGCGACGATGCGCTGCGACCGTACAACCCCAATCCGGAACCGGGTCGCCCCGGCTGCAATCCTGACAGCAAGCGTCCTCTTCCTTGCAGGGATCGCCGCGACACCCGCCGCCGCGAAGATTGAATGCAAGGGGATCTTCCAGGTCACCAAGAGCGGGCTCATATCGACGCTCTATTGCCAGGACCGGCAGATCGCGCGTGTCGCCAGGAGCTATGGGTGGCGCGTCTCCGACGCGGAGGTGCGGAACGATCCCTTGAAGAAGGTTCGGATCTGCCAGGCCCTCGGCGGCGACATCCGGCTGCAAGGCGCATGTGGCGCCTACGGACCTCGCCTTTATCGCTGAGGCGTCGTACCGCCGCCGCCACTAGGCCGTCGAGGGGGCGGCCTTTGCTTTTGGCAAGTTGTGCGCTTCCTGCCCATCTTCGAGGTAGTAGCTTCGGACCGTGCGCAGGCCGTCGTCGAGTTCGTAGACGAGCGGTTTGCCGGTCGGGACCTCGAGGCTGGGAATATCCTCGTCAGCGATGCCGTCGAGATATTTGATGAGCCCGCGCAGGCTGTTTCCATGTGCGGAGATCAAAGGCGTGTGCCCCTGCATCATCAGTGGTTCCACGCGCTCCTGCCAGAACGGAAGGACCCGCGAAACGGTGTCTTTCAAGCTTTCCGTAAGCGGCAGATGGCGCCGCGGCACACCGGCATATTTGCGCAGATTGCCGGGGAATCGCGGGTCGTCTTCCGTCAGGGCCGGCGGCGTGGCGGTGTAGCTGCGGCGCCAGAGTTGCAGTTGTTCGCGCCCGACTTCCTCCATGACCTCATCCCGTTTCCGGCCCTGTAGCGCGCCATAGTGGCGTTCGTTGAGGCGCCAATTCCGCTCGACGGGCAGCCAGGTCAGATCGAGCGCGTCCAGAACGATCCAAAGAGTGTGGATCGAGCGATGGAGATAGGACGTAAAGCACTGATCGAACTGGATATCGTGCTCTTTCAAGAGCTCGGCGGCGCGATTGGCCTCCTTGATGCCGTTGTCGCATAGGTCGACGTCGGTCCAGCCGGTGAAGATGGCGTCCCGATTCCAGAGGCTTTGCCCATGTCGGAGGAGAATGAGGCGCGGCATCGAAAGTCTCCTGGAAAATTGCCTACCGTCTCGGTGTATGAGGGCCATGCCAAAAGGGCAAGGGTGCGGATCACTGCCGCCGATCTTGCACCGTCTCTATTGTTTCTGGCCGTCATTTGCACGTATTTCCGGGCCAGATTCTGAATTCACGATGAGGTTTTTCGAGGATTATCGGACCTTTCCCGAAGTGCGGGGAATCACGGTACTCTTGGCAAAATCTTTCGAAACGCGCGGAGGAGCGTCTTGCGGCTTATTTTTTCGATTCTGACGGGCATTGTGGTCATCATCGCGGCCCTCGTCCTCGCCGTCCCGATGTTCATCTCGACCGATGACATTCGAAGCGAACTCTTCGCACGGGTCGAGCAAATGACGGGCTACCGGCTCCGTGTCAGCGGACCGCTGGATCTTACGGTGTTTCCCTCGATCGCGCTCGTCGCCGAAGACGTCGGCATCGCGCAACCGACTGCGAGTGGCGATGCCGAATTCGCGAAGGCCAAGAAGGTGCGGTTCGATCTGAAGCTCGCCGGCCTGCTGCAGGGCAATTATCGTGTGCGGGAAGTAACCCTCGTTGACCCCGTTGTTGCCATCCCCGAGGCGATGACGGGTGCGGCGCCTCAAGCGCCCGCACCTCGGATGGCGCCTCCGGCAGGGCAGCAGGGCGCAGCGCCGCAAGCGATGCCTCCGGCCGCGCCCTCCGGCGGGAGCGGATCGGGCATGGCCCAGTTCGCAGAGCAGTTGAAATCCGTTTCGCTGGACAAGCTCGTAATCAAAAATGGGACGGTGACGTTGCCGTCTTCTGGTGGGAAGCCGGGAACGCGCATCGAGAAGCTCGACCTCACCGCGTCGCTGCCCGGATATAATGAGCCGCTGACGCTGGATACGAGCGCGGTCGTGGACGGCAAGACGATGAAGCTCGGCGCCGCGATCGGAAATTTCGGACCGTTCCTCGGCGGCGCCTCGGTTCCCGTTCGCCTCAACGCGCACCTGCCCGGCACGCTGGACGATCCTGTCCAACTGAGCGGTGCGGCCTCGTTCAAGAACGATGTCTTCACCTTGTCTCAGTTCAGCGCGAAGTCCGGAAACAAGACCCTCTCAGGAACGGCGGTGTACAAAGACGGCACCGCGACCCTCAGCCAGCTCACCGGAACGATGGGGCGCGACACCTTTGCCGGCAACGTCGTCTACAAGGACAATATCGTTACGGTGAATCCGCTGCGGGCCAATGTGCGCGGAACGGTCTTGGCGGGGCAGGTGCAGGCCAATCTTACGAACAAGGTGCCCTACGTCGTCGCGGCCATCGGCGCCAAGACGCTCGACATCAACGCGTTGACCGGCGGCGGCAAATCCTCCGGCGGCAAGGGCGGGGCCAAGCCGAGTAGCGGCGGCGGCGCCAAGAAGAGCGGCGGAGCAGCCAGCACCGGGTGGAGCAACGAGAAGATCGATCTTTCGGCACTCAAGGCAGTGAACGGCAAGCTGAACCTGCGTGCCGAGCAACTCGTCTACGACCAGGTCAAGATCCAGCCGATCATGCTGCAGGCGACGCTCAATGGCGGCAAGCTCAACGCGACGCTCTCGAAGTTCGGGCTCTATCAAGGTACGGGAAATGCCTCGCTGGCGGTCGATGCCAGCCGTAAGACGCCGGCGCACCACATAAAGCTCAACGTGACAAACTTCGACGGCCGCACGCTTCTGAGGGACGTGGCCGCGATGGAGAAAATCGACGGCAAGGGCACCGTCATATTCGATCTCAACGCCAACGGCGCCAGTCAGCGGGCCATGGTGGGCTCGCTTGGCGGAACGGCGAGCGTCGAATTCAAGAACGGTGCGATCCGCGGCGTGAACGTCGCGAAGATGATCCGCAATCTCGGCCAAGGCGCTCTCAATGGCTGGCAAGGAGGCGATCAAGAGAAGACGGACTTCGCCTCCCTTGGAGCCACGTTTAAGATCGCCAAGGGGCAGGCCAAGACCGACGACCTCCATCTGCTCGGGCCGCTGGTGCGCGTCACCGGTAGCGGCACGGTCAACCTTCCGCAAAAGACATTGAAGCTGCGTGTCGATCCGCAACTCGTCGCGTCGCTGGAAGGGCAGGGCGGCCAGCAGGACGTCTCGGGTCTCGGCGTGCCGGTGATGGTCGTCGGCCCCTGGGCGAAGCCGAAGATCTATCCCGACATCAAGGGCATTCTCGAGAACCCCGCGGAGGCGATCGCCCGCTACAAGCAGTTCGGCAAGGATCTGAAGAAGCTTCCCGGTCTCGGCGGGACCGCCGGCACGCTGGACGGCGTGGTCAAGGACGGCAAGATCGACAAGGGTAAGCTGATCGAAGGCCTCGGTGGATTGCTGGGCGGTACCCAAGCTGCGCCCACGCCAAATGCGGCGCCACAACAGAAGGCCGCTCCGGTACCGAATACCGCGACGGCGCCCGCGACGCAGAATACGCAGCAAAAGAAGACGCAAACGCAGACTCAGACCCAAACCCAGCAACAGACCAACAACAAAAAGAAGAAGGTGAAGCCCGAAGACATCGGCAAGCAGCTCCTGAACAACTGGCTTTCGGGACAGTAGCCAAGCCGCGCTTTGCCCGCGGGCCCGGAGTGTTTGACAACGGCCCGGCCCGCGATAGGTTTTGCGCATGCGCTCGCTGCTCGAAGTCTGCCATGGGGCGCCGGACGCCGAATATCCGGCAGGGCAGGTCTTGTTGCCGGAAGGCACGACCTCGGGGCATCTCTTCGTGCTGAAGGACGGGACCGTGGAAGTCCTGCGCGGCGAGACGCAAGTCGCGATCGTCGATGAACCGGGCGCCCTGTTTGGCGAGATGTCCGTCCTTCTGGCCCGGCCCCACACCGCGACCGTCCGAGCATTGACGCCGTGTACGGTCTATGTCTTCGACGATGCCGCGCACTTCCTGCGCTCAAATCCCGAAATTGCGTTTCATGTCTGCCGTCTGATCGCCGGACGGCTCAACGCCGCCACCACCTATCTCGCCGACATCAAGAGGCAATTCGAAGGACACACGAACCACCTCGGCATGGTCGGCGACGTGCTTGATGCGCTCATGCACAATCAAGACGACGAATTCAGCCCTGGACCAGAGCAGGCGAAGGATCCCCGTCTGTAAGCCAGTTCGGCAGAGCCTTCAGAGTGGCGACGGGACGCGTCAGGCCGTCGTCGAAACGAATGATCTGGTTGCCCGCAGCGGACCGCCACACGGCTTCTCCCGCCTCGGTGTCGATGATGACGTGAGCGGGCGGGGCGCCCATATAGTGCCCCGTATTGAACACCCAGGTCTTTCCGATGCAGTCGACCCACGATCCGCTCTGCACGTAGGGCGCTTCGTGGACGTGGCCGCACATGACGATGTCCGGCTGGTATTGGCCAATCCAGTTCCGCAACGCGTCGTCTCCGAAATAGCGCGCGCCACCCCAGGCGATGGGAGAGTGCGAGGGCGGTGCGTGATAGATCCAAATCCAGCGTTCTTGATGCTCCGCTTTTCGAGCTCCTTGCCGCCTTCCTTGCCGCAGCTTCGCGGCCTCCGCCAATTGCCGGCCGATCTCGCCTTGCGATACCGGCCCATCCCACCAAGGGCATGCGGTAAACAGGATGTCGCCGATCGTTTTCGACTCTCCGTCGGAGAGGACGCCATCGTTGCGCCGGCCTAGAAGCCAGCGTGCCATTTTCTCGCCAGCCTCGTTTTTGGAATCCAGGTCGTGATTTCCCGAACAGATCAGGAGCTGCGTCTTGGCGCGGATGCGCTCGAAATACTTCTTCACAACCGTCGCCTGGGCACGCCCGTCAACGAGAGAGGCAAGATCGAGGTGGTCGCCGGCCATGACCACCACGTCGAAATCCCCCGCCACCTCCAAGACCCAGTCGAACAGCGGCAGCGAATAATGAAGGTCCGAGACTAGAAGCAGTCTCATGGCGTTTTCCCCGTCAATACTTCGCTCACCTTGTCGGCAATTTCTCCAGCGGAGCAAGAGAATCGGCGTCCATGTGAACGGTTCTTTGGGTGCGCGCTGCTAGACCAGGGATCGTCTACGCAAATAGACAGCGGCACCGATAGTCAGTATACGACGATGCTCAACCCGTTAACACCCTTCTACCAGCGCAAGAGCTTCTTGAGGCGGCAGCGCCCGAATTGCGTTTGGGAGCTGATGCGGCGTCACCAGCTTGTGGAACTGTTTGGCTTCAGCGGCCTCATCGCGTTGATCTGGCTCGGCGCGCATTTCGACAACCGATGGACTACCGTTCCCTCACCGGAAGCGCTCGGAGTCGAGTCGGCCCAAGCCGATCTCACCGTCGGTGTGCCGGTCGGAAAGCACCGTCCACTCTAGCGCGGCTCACCGCACTGCGTCCGCATCGAGATGCGTCGAGCGCCCGTTGCCGTCATGCGCAATTCGGGCGCTTGACGCGCAACCTCGCGAGGCTCAGACGCGCGCCGCGGAACCAGCTCGCCAAATGGACTACGGATGGATGAGCCGGCTAACGGCTACCGAACAGACCCTTCAGCGGGCCGTTGCCGCTGAAAATGCCGCCGGAATTGCGTTCGGCGCGCTTGCGCGTCTCCTTGGGCGCGGCCGCCGTGGTCCTGGACGTTGGCGAAGACGACGAGACCGGCGGCTTGGGCGCCGTGTGGCTTGGCGCGGCCGAAGGCGACGCGACGGGTGCCGGGGACGCCGGCGTGGCCTCGACGGCGCGTTTCTGCGCAGGCGCGGGCGCGAGCGCGGCTTCCTCGATCCAGCCGCCGGCACCGCTGTTCACGTCTTGGATGCGCAGATAGTTTCCCTGCTTCGCCACGGCACGGAACGGCCGTCCCATTGGGAGGCTATAAAGAGGCGACGCGGCCGGGTTTGGCTCGGAGAGAACCTGCACGGGCTGCTTCGAAACGAGCACCTTGCCGGCAAGCGGCGAGTCCGGGGGCAGTGGTACGCCCATGACCGGCTTGGAATTCTGGTTCGCCGACGTGTCCGTCTCGGTGGGCGGGGCCACGGCCACTGTCGTGCCAACCTTGTCCTTGGTTGTGGTATCCTCGGTGTCGATCAACGCGAAGACGCCGGCAACCAGAACTAGCCCGATAGCCAGAAGAATTCCGAGTAGCTTATGCTCGGCCATTGACGCTAACTCCTTACGCTCCGGGCACTATGCCATACCCCAACCGCCCAATCCAGATTGGCCCCGCGCGGGAGACCGGTATGCTCTGCCCGCCCGGTCAATGCAACCCGTTGCAGGTCATCCATATTAGGCCGTTGACCGCCGCCATTAGCCGCACGAATTGGTAGGGTGCCGAGGGCTAACGGCCAGCGGCGTGCCGAGTTCCGGAAAATCGCGCGGGACGGCGTTGATGATGGTCCGCATCTCGTCGTAGCGGGCAGGGTGGCTCATGCTTCCCAGCAGCACGCCGACGATGGTTTGTCCGTTGGGCGCGCGCCACGCGGTCACGAGGTTGTAGATGTTCGCGGAGACATAGGACCCGGACTTGGCGCCGATAACGGTTCCTTCGCCGAGGATTTCGAGGGTCGTCTTTAGCACGACCGTACGCGGCCGCTTCCCTTCGATGTGGAGTGTCCGTTCGGTGCAGGCCCAAGCGGGCAGAAGCCGCTCATCGGTGAAGATCCTAGCCGCGATCAATCCCATATCGCGGGCCGTCGCGGTGTTTTTCGGCGACAGGCCGTACGGGTCGGCGAATGTCGCATCGTGGGCGCCGAGAGCCTTGGCCTCGACGCCCATCTCCTCGACGAAGCGCTCCGTCGCCTTGGCCGTGGTGATGCCTTTCGTATCTGCGCCCAAGAGATCGCGGCCGACCGCGTCCGCGATCGCGAGCGCCGCGTCGTTCCCGGAAACCAGGACCATCCCATAAAGCAGGTCCTGCAAGGTCCACACGTCGAGCCGCTTCAGTTGTGCGGAAGAACCGCCGGTCAGGTGGGGCCAGTTGATCTTGATGGTCTCGGACAGCCGGTCTCCCATGCGGTCCACCAGGATATAGGCCGTGACCAGCTTCGTCAGGCTCAAGATCCGGAACACTTCGTCCGGGTTCTTTTCGTAAAGAACCCGCCCAGTGTCGGCGTTCAGGACGAAGACCGACTTGGCGCTGACCTCCGGGGGCGCGATGCCCTTCTGAGCGGGACCCGTCATCGCCATGCGGCTGGGACCGGCGAGAATCACGATCGCCGCCACGGACAGGATGGTCGCGAAAAGGCCAAGGATCCTTCCCCTCTGACGCCAGGAACGCTTGCGCGATGTGCGCTTCGGCCGCCGCGTTCGAGCTACCGGCATGACGGCACCTTCCTGGAATTGGAAACGCAGTTGCGGCGGAAATCAAGAAGGCGGATTGCGCGGCCGCGGCTTGGCGGATACTGCCTCGCGCCCGCGTCGGTCCAGCGCGGCCGCCATTTTGGCGTGCACCGTGTCATGGCCAGGGGCATGCGGTCCGGACAGCAACCCATCCGAAAGTTGAATACCCTCATCCCGGAATTCCCACTACGGATGTAGGGCACATAATTGGCGCTTTTTCCAGGAGTGCGGCCTATACTCTTCGTAGGCCACTCCACTAAGAAGATATATTCGAGGGGGGAGGAATTTATGGAACCGCATCACACAAGCGGAGTCGAATACGAAAAGGTTAGCAAAGGATATTTCGAACATAGGCAATTGAAACGCGGCGCGGCTGGCTGGATGCTGCTGGTCGGGCTCGGCGTGGCATATGTTATCTCCGGCGATTTCGCGGGGTGGAATTTCGGCCTTGGGCAAGGAGGCTGGGGCGGGCTCTTCATCGCAACGCTACTCATGGCGACGATGTACACCTGCATGTGTTTCTCGCTCGCCGAACTCTCGACCATCGCGCCGACCGCGGGCGGCGGTTATGGGTTTGCCCGCCGGGCCTTCGGTCCTTGGGGCGGGTTCCTATGCGGCGTCGCCATCCTTATGGAGTATGCCATTGCACCGGCGGCCATCGCCGTCTTCATCGGTTCGTATTGCGGGTCTCTGTTCGGCATCGACGGCTGGCCCGTTTATCTCGCGTTCTACGCGGTGTTTCTCGGCATCCATATCTACGGCGCAGGCGAGGCACTCCGTCTCATCTTCATCATCACCGCCATCGCCGTGGTGGCGCTCATCGCTTTCTGCGTCGCGATGGTGCCCTATTTCAGTGCCGACAAGCTCTTCGACATCGCCGCGTCCGACGCGGCCGGAGCCAGTACCTTCCTGCCGTTCGGCTATATCGGTATCTGGGCGGCCATTCCTTACGCGATGTGGTTCTTCCTCGCCATCGAAGGCGTGCCTCTGGCCGCCGAAGAAACGCAGGATCCGAAGCGCGATCTGCCGCGCGGGTTGATCGGCGGTATGACGGTGCTTCTCTTGTCCGCAGCCCTGATTCTAGTGCTCGGGCCTGGTGGTGCCGGATCGCTGGCGTTGCAGGATTCGGGCAATCCCCTTGTCGCAGCGTTGGAATCTCCCGCCGTTTATAACGGGCCGACGCTGATCAGCCGGTTCGTGAACTTCGTGGGACTCGCCGGCCTGATCGCCAGCTTCTTTTCCATCATCTACGGTTATTCGCGACTCACATTCGCGATGTCGCGCGCCGGATATCTGCCGCGGTTCTTGTCTCTGACCAGCGGGCGAAAGACGCCCTATGTGGCGCTCATCGTGCCTGGTATCATTGGCTTCCTGCTGTCGCTGACCGGACAGGGCGACCTCTTGATCCTCGTGGCCGTGTTTGGCGCGACGGTCTCCTATGTGATGATGATGGCTTCGCATATTGCACTGCGCATTCGGGAGCCGCATCTCGACCGGGCTTACCGGACGCCGGGCGGTGTGCTCACTTCGGGCATCGCCTTGGTGCTCGCCTGTGCCGCCGTGATCGCCGGGTTCCTCGTCGATCCGCGCGTGCTCATCGGCGCCGCGGTCGTCTACGCAATCTTCGTGGCGTATTTCGGCTTCTACAGTCGTCATCACCTCGTGGCGACCGCACCGGGCGAGGAGGACGAAATCATCTGAGTTCCGCGAGAGCGGTTAGGCAAGAGGTATAGGCATCATGCGTTATTCCCACGACGTCGGCGGCAACCGATACACCTTCGATTCGCTCAAGGACTTGCTGGCCAAGGCGAGTCCCGCGCGGTCGGGCGACTATTTGGCGGGTGTTGCCGCCGGCGACGATGAGGAGCGGGTTGCCGCGCAAATGGTCTTGGCCGACACGCCGCTGAGTACATTCCTGTCGGATGCGGTCGTGCCTTACGAGAGCGATGAGGTCACGCGCCTTATCATCGACGACCACGACGCACGCGCCTTCGCGCCCGTCGCACATCTCACGGTCGGCGGCTTTCGGGACTGGCTTCTGTCCGACGCGGCGAACGAGGCCTCGCTCAAAGCACTCGCGCCGGGGCTCACGCCGGAAATGGTCGCCGCGGTGTCGAAGATCTGCCGTGTGCAAGATCTCATCTTGATCGCGCAGAAGTGCCGTGTGGTAACCAAGTTCCGCAACACGATAGGGCTGAAGAAGCGTCTTTCGACGCGTCTTCAGCCCAACCATCCGACCGACGATCCGACAGGCATCGCGGCCAGCGTTGTCGATGGCCTGATGTACGGTAGCGGAGACGCGGTGATCGGCATCAATCCTGCGACCGACAGTATCGCCGCCGTCACCACTTTGGTGGAGATGCTGGATGAGGTCATTCGCCGGTACGACATCCCGACTCAGTCCTGCGTGCTGACACACGTTACGACCAGCATCGAAGCGATCAACCGAGGGGCGCCGATCGACCTCGTGTTTCAGTCGATTGCCGGTACCGAGGCTGCGAATAGCAGTTTCGGCGTGAACCTCGCCGTCCTGCAGGAAGGACGCGACGCCGCCCTCGGTCTTCAGCGGGGTACGGTCGGCGAAAACGTCATGTATTTCGAAACCGGTCAGGGAAGCGCGCTGTCGGCGAATGCGCATCACGGCGTCGACCAGCAAACCCTCGAGGCACGGGCCTACGCGGTCGCCCGCAAGTTCGAACCGCTGCTCGTGAATACGGTTGTCGGCTTCATCGGGCCCGAATATCTCTTCGACGGCCGACAGATCGTGCGCGCCGGCCTGGAAGATCATTTCTGCGGCAAGCTGCTCGGTGTGCCGATGGGTTGCGATATCTGTTACACGAACCACGCCGAGGCCGACCAGAACGACATGGATGTGCTGCTGACGCTGCTTGCAGCTGCCGGCGTCAGCTTCATCATGGGCATTCCAGGCTCCGACGACATCATGCTCAATTATCAGACGACGTCGTTCCACGATGCACTTTACGCGCGCAAAGTGCTGGGCTTGCAGCCCGCGCCGGAATTTGAAAGCTGGTTGAAAGAGACGGGTATCTTCGAGGCCGACGAGGAGATACGTCTGGCCGAGAGCCTGCCGAAGCCGTTTCGGCATGCCCTTGAGCACTTGCACTGAGGTTTTTCATGTCCAACGACAAGCGTCCCGTTGTCTCGATCGACTCCTGGAGCAAGCTGCGCCAGTACACACCGGCGCGTATCGCGCTCGGTCATTCCGGCACAAGCCTCCCGACCAAGCCGCATTTGGAGTTTCAACTGGCGCATGCGCAGGCACGCGATGCGGTGCATCACGCGCTCGATATTCCGGCCTTGGATGAGACGCTTCGCTCTCGCGGGCATGCCACGATCGTGCTCGGAAGCCGCGCAGACAGCCGGCCCACTTACTTGCAGCGCCCCGACCTGGGGCGGCGTCTAAACGATGACTCGGTCAAGCTGCTCAAGAGCATGCCGGCGCCCGAGAAACCCTACGACGTCGCATTCGTAATCGGCGATGGGCTATCCGCCCTGGCCATCGAGGAGAACGCCACGAAGTTTCTCGATGTGATGCTGCCAGCGCTAGCCGGCAGCGACTGGCAGGTTGCGCCGCTTTGCATCGTGAAGGAGGCGCGCGTCGCGATCGGCGACGAGGTCGCGGAAAATCTGGGCGCCAAGATGGTTGTCGTTCTGATTGGCGAGCGGCCGGGGCTGAGCTCGCCGGATAGCATGGGCATTTATATGACGCTGAACCCGCGCACAGGTCTCACCGATGAGTCGCGGAACTGCATATCCAATGTGCGCCCTGCGGGACTGAGCTACGAGCATGCCGCCCACAAGCTTAGCTATCTGATGACCGAAGCGCGGCGCCGAGGCTTGTCTGGGGTGAACCTCAAGGACGAGGCCGAAGCCCTGCCACGGGTGAACACCGGATCGGCCGAGAATTTTCTCATCGAAAGTTGATCGGTGGCGTGTTTGGCCACGAAGGCGGTCGGGCGCCTCGAGAGATCGAGGCCGCTTGGCGCAAGAAGCGCAGGGGCGCTCTAGGCCACCACGACGTCGGGCTCTAGGTCGGGTCACGGCCTGCATCCCCGGTCTCAGCCGTTGGGCAAGCCCATCGAAACGGGACACTCGGGGTGAGCGCGCCGGACGTCGCGGCCGTTCAACCGGTCGCCGTAGACGGGTCGAAGAATGCCAGCGCGGTCCTATCTTCGCTTTTTGCCCGGTACATGGCGAGATCGGCGTGATGGATCACCTCGTCGGGCGTCGTGCCATTGTCGGGAATGAGCGCGACGCCGATCGATGCACCTGTCCTGTGCGACTTTCCCCCGACGCGAATCTCGCTATCCAAGGTCGCCATAATGCGCTGACCGATGGCGCGCGCGGTGTCCCGGTCGAGATCGTAGGATAGGAGCGCGAACTCATCGCCGCCGAGTCGCGCCAGTAGATCGCTTGGCCTGGCAGCGGATTGAAACCGCCCGGCGACGGCCTGTAGCACTCGATCTCCCGTGGCGTGGCCATGGATGTCGTTGATGCGCTTGAAGCTGTTCAGGTCGATCAGGAAGAAAGCGTGCGTACGGCCATTGGCCGAGGAGGCGATGGCTGACGCCAGTGCCGAATCCAATTCGCGACGGTTCGCAAGACCCGTCAGGGAATCTTGCGAAGCCATTGAACGCAGCTGCCGCATCTGCGATCGGGTCACGACGCGCCGTGCCAGATCGTGCCGGACGTCGCGCAGACGCCGGACAACGAAAGCAACGATGCAGAGCGCCAGCAGAACCGTGAGCGCCATCGCCTCGGCGAGCGATACCTTGCGTTGAGGTTCGGAAAGCTCGGCGCTGAACCAGAAGAGGTTGTACTGGAGCGCCAGCAGTGCTCCCACGGTCATGACGCTGACCAAAAGCAGCCCATCCTGAACGCTCGGCCGAGGATTGTGGACGATGGCTCGTGCCAGCGATCTGGGTTCAAACGTCGTCACAATGAAAATATCCCTGAGACGTTGAGCCTGCGAGAGGCGGAGCGAACGACAGTACCGTGAAGCGCGGAATGCTGCCGGAAGTCAAGGGCGCGCCGCGAGGCTCGACGCTCGCGGAAGAGCACGAGAGTGCTCGTGCCGGTCAACCGAGCGCGGCAGCGGCAATGTCTGTCACGAAGAGATCTCCTGAGATCTCTCCGAGCCCTGTCCGAACCTTGGCCTAACGGCGGCGCAGCAAGTGGCCGACGAGCCAAATCAGACAGGCGTTGATCGCCAAGGACACCATGACCGGAAACAGGTTCAGTGCCGGGGACTGAGACTTGGCAAGTCCGGTCAGTACGTAGCTCCAAGGAAGGCCGAGCAACATCGCCGGCACCACGGACAACGGATCGGGGGCGATCCAGCCCATGACGCTCAGGGGCACTGCAAGGAGTGCCAGCCCCGCGAGGAACGCATAAACCACGATCAGCCAATAACGAATCCGCATTTGTCATCCGTCGCCAAGCCGTGGGCATCGTCCGGACCTGCTCAAGTGCGCGCCGCCAAGACCGGCACTGTTCGAGGCGCTGGCGTCAGTCGGCTCGGTGCCGGCGGCCCTCCTTCTCGCCGTCCGTACATAATATCCTTTTCTCCCGCCAATCCATTGGGGCCGTTCCGGGGCGTGGAGGACCTGGGCGCCGGAAGGTCGCCGTGCCCACTGGCGAGCAGCCTGGGCTAGTCCCGCCAGACGGCGCGGGCAGGCTACGATGCCAAACCCGCGAACCGGCCGCACCAATGAGTTGCGGGGCGGCACACCGAATATGGGGTTCATCGAGAAGCTGCTTCGTCTCGCGCCCAATCTTCCGGTTGGGTATTATGGATGCGCTGAAGGGGGAACACATGTCATCCAGACATCCGATCATTGCCACGACAGGGTCGTCAGGCGCGGGCACGACGACCGTGACGACGACGTTTCAACAGATCTTCCGGCGCGAGGGCGTCAAGGCGGCAATTGTCCACGGCGACGCCTTTCATCGCTACAATCGCGATGAGATGCGAATCAAGATGGCCGAGGCGCAGAGCGGACGCGGGAAGGATTTCAGCCATTTCGGACCCGAGGCCAATCTGTTCGAGGAACTCGAAACGTTGTTCCGCGTCTATGGCCAGAGCGGAGCCGGAAAGGCGCGCAAATATCTTCACGACGAAGAGGAGGCCGCGCCCTATGGGCAGAAGCCCGGCACGTTCGCGCCCTGGGAGGACATCCCGTCAGACACGGATATGCTCTACTATGAGGGGTTGCACGGAGCGGTCGTCACCGAAGACATCGATGTCGCCCAGCACGTCGATCTCTTGATCGGGATCGTCCCGGTCATCAACCTCGAATGGATTCAAAAGTTGCACCGGGACAAAGCGGTGCGGGGCTATTCGCAAGAGGCCATCGTCGATGCGATCCTGCGCCGCATGCCCGACTACATTAACTACATATGTCCTCAGTTCTCGCAGACCCACATTAATTTCCAGCGCGTGCCCACCGTCGACACGTCGAACCCTTTCGTCGCGCGCGATGTCCCCAGCCCTGACGAAAGCATGCTCATTATCCGCTTCAAGGATCCGAGGGGTGTCGACTTTCCATATCTCCTGTCGATGCTGCCGACGTCCTTCATGTCACGGTCGAACACCATCGTTTGCCCCGGAAGCAAAATGCCGCTCGCGATGCAATTGATATTCACTCCCATGATTTGGCAGCTGATGGACCGCAAGATGCATGCCTCGTGAGGTTCGCGGATATCGCGGTTGTGCGGCCAAGACGCGCAGCTCAGCGAAAGACCGGCTCGCGATCGCTTGGCTATCGCGGCGGCCGGGTAGTTCGGTGTACCGCCCAACGGCGTTTCTAGCGCTGCAAAGTTGGAAAATCGGCCAAGATGGCGGGTTGATGCCGATGAAACTAGAGAACGACGTCTACGCCATAGTCCGCCGAAACGATTGATACAGCATCAGGAGGTCGCAAGCGCCCGCCGCAGCACATCCATGATTGTCGGGTCGTCGCATTGCGCTACGTTGAAGCGCATGAAGTCCACCGCCGATTGGGAAACGCTGAACACATTGCCGGGAGCGAGGATCACGTTTTCCGGAAGAGCCCTTCGTGCCACGTCGGCGGAGTCGCATCCATCCGGTAGCCTGCACCAGAGATAGAATCCGCCGCGTGGCCTCAGCCAGGGTTCGACCCCTATATTGTGAAGTTGCCCAGACACTTTCCGCCGAGCCTGCGCCAAACGGCGGCGCAATTCCTCCATGTGTTTTCGATATCGGCCGCCCGACAGGACGCTGGCGATTAGTTCCGTCGCGACCGGACTCGGTCCGCCGAAACTGGTCGCAACCTGGAGGTCCACAATGTCCGCAATCCAGTCTGGCCGCGCGGCGATATAGCCGCAGCGCACCGAGGCGGAAAGCGTCTTGGAGAAGCTTCCGATGCGGATAACGCGGTTCACACCATCGAGAGCGGCCAAACGCACCGACGGTTCCGGCTCAAAATCGGCAAAAATGTCGTCCTCCACGATGGTCAGTTCATGTGCCGCCGCCATGTTCAATAGGCGATGCGCAGTTTGCGCCGAAAGCGTGGCTCCGGTCGGGTTGTGGAGCGCGGAGTTGGTGATGTAGAGGCGGGGTTGTTCCGCGATGAGAACTGTCTCGAACTCCTCCACGTCCGGCCCCGTCGGCGTGTATGGCACGCTGACGGTCTTCACCTGATGGGCGCGGAGCAGTGCGCGGAAATTGAAGTAGCACGGGTCGTCCACCAGCACCGTGTCTCCGGGGCGCAAAAGAAACCGGCAGATCAAATCGACGGCCTGAGTTCCTGATAAGGTCAATACAAGCTGCTCAGGTCCGATCTCGATGCCTTCATCGGCAAAGCGCCCCATCAGGCTTCGGCGCAGCGCCAATGAACCGCGCGAGTGGCCATAGTCCGACAGGATGGCGTTCCCGGACCGGGCGACTGACCGCACCGCCCGGCGGAGTTCACTGTGCGGCATCCAGTCCGGTGGCAGCCAGCCGCAGCCGGGTTTCAGCGTCGCGGTACTGGCGTCAAGCGACTGGCGTGAAACCCATAATGGATCGATGGCGCGCTCTGTCTGGGGCAGGTCTTGCGCCAGAGCCAATGGAGGAGAGGCCGTTGCCGAGACAAAGAAGCCGGAGCCCGGCCGCGCACGGATCAGCCCTTCCGCCGCCAGCCGGTCATAAGCCTCGACCACAGTGGAAGGGGAAACGCCCATGGTCTTGGCAAAGGCCCGAATGGAGGGCAACCGGTCGCCGGGGGCGAGTGC
Organism: Hyphomicrobiaceae bacterium; assembly: GCA_020637815.1. Lineage (GTDB taxonomy): Bacteria > Pseudomonadota > Alphaproteobacteria > Rhizobiales > Methyloligellaceae > Methyloceanibacter. The sequence continues at coordinate 239,393 of JACKJS010000002.1, forward strand.
CCGGCTGGCGACCTTGGCGCGGATCGCCCTCATGACGCTTGCTGTCCGGGTGCCGGCTCGCTCGCCTTTCTGTACCTCTTTGCCCAACTGTATGGCTCGCTATATCAATACGGTTTTGTATGATTGTATTGATCTGTGCCTGAAGTCGCCAGCGAATTTCATCTATTCCGTTGCGTTGAAAGCGAGGCGCGATGGACGACATGAGATCATCACTGGAGGGCTGGGGCAGCGGTCTGCTTGGTGTCATCATCTTCAGTGGCTCGCTGCCGGCCACCCGCGTGGCGGTCGCGGATTTCTCGCCCATGTTCCTGACCTCGGCGCGAGCGGTCATCGCCGCGCTTCTGGCGTCGGCGCTTCTCATACTGTTGGGTCAGACGCGACCGGAACGAAACGACCTTCTTTCGCTGGGGATTGTCGCACTCGGCGTTGTGATCGGCTTCCCGCTTCTGACGGCGCTGGCGTTGCAACACGTCACCTCGGCACATTCCATTGTTTTCATAGGACTGCTTCCATTGGCGACCGCCATCTTCGGCGTGTTGCGCGGGGGCGAGCGGCCGAAGCCGCTGTTCTGGCTGTTTTCCAGCCTCGGGAGCGCGACGGTGGCCACTTTCGCGCTTTCGAGCGACGGATCGCGCTCCTTGACCGCAGATTTTCTGATGATCGCGGCAATCATCCTCTGCGGCCTCGGCTATGCGGAAGGCGCAAAACTGTCGCGTCGTCTGGGCGGCTGGCAGGTCATTTCATGGGCGCTCGTGTTTTCAGCGCCGCTGATGCTGGTTCTGACGGTGATGACGTTGCCGGAATCATGGGAGGGCGTCGCCGCTCCGGCCTGGCTCAGCCTCGCTTACGTCTCGGTGTTTTCGATGCTGGTGGGCTTCGTCTTCTGGTACCGGGGCCTCGCTCTCGGCGGAATAGCCAGCGTCGGACAACTGCAACTGCTCCAGCCCTTCTTCGGCCTCGCGCTCGCTGGCGTGCTGTTGGGTGAACCCGTGGCCTGGACCATGACTGCGGCGACGGCGCTGATCGGCTTCTTCGTCGCCTTTGCGAAGAGGTTTGCCTGACCACACAAGGTCAAGCCCATCAAGCAGGACGACCACAAGATGACGCGCCATGGAGGGCAGGCGGCTCTTTAAACCACACTAGGGGCGTGCCGTGATCGGCGGTGTTTGGCGGAGGGGGGCGACCACCGGAACGCTCACGTGCTCAACGGCTTTCGAGTTCTGAAGTTCCTATTTTGGCCCGGGTAGCTCAGTGGCTAACCGCCTTGTACGAGTTGAGATCCTTGGCCCCGCCATGTTGCGCATCGATGCTGGATATCGGGCCGTGCCATCCGGGGCGTTTGCAAAATCCCCCATTTCAAAAGTCACCGGACCTCATTGCGCGAGAGTTGCGCCAGCATTTGCTGCGATCTCCTCTTGGAGCAGCTCAAGCCGCAGCCAGTCTTCTTCCACGGCGGCAAGCTCGTCTTGGGCCTTGCCCAACGCCTCGGCCGCAGCCGCAAATGCCTCGCGATCTTTCGTATAGAGCTGCGGATCGGCAAGGACTTGTTCCAAACGGCGAATCTCTTCCGTCAGTTTGTCTATCCGCTCCGGCGCCGTCTTCAACAGATGCTGCTCTTTGGGGCTTAGGCGCTTCCGGGGTGCGGGCGTGGGCTTTGCTGGCGAGGATACTTTTGAGCGACTCGTCGCAGCCGGTTTGTCCCTTTTCGGCGTGCCTCCGCCAGCCCCACGCTGCGCCACCATGTCCGTGTAGCCGCCGGCATATTCGATCCACTGCCCGTCCCCTTCGGAAGCGATGATCGAGGTGACGGTGCGGTCGAGAAAATCGCGGTCGTGGCTGACCAGCAGCACGGTTCCCGGATAGTCGGCCAGCAATTCCTGCAGCACGTCCAATGTCTCGAGATCGAGATCGTTGGTGGGCTCGTCGAGAACCAGAACGTTGGAGGGGTGCGCCAGGGCCAGGGCCAGCATCAGCCTGCCGCGTTCGCCGCCCGACAGCACCTTGATGGGCGTGCGGGCCTGCTCCGGCTCAAACAGAAAATCCTTCATGTAGCTGATGATGTGACGTTCTTCTCCGTTGATGATCACCGTGTCGCCGCTTCCGCCGGTCAAGGTCGCGGCGACGCTTCTTTCGGGGTCGAGGTGTTCGCGCTTTTGATCGAGGGTGGCCACTTCGAGATTGGTGCCGAACTTCACGCGGCCCGCGTCCGGCTCCAGCGCACCGGTGAGTATATTGATGAGCGTCGTCTTGCCCGCTCCGTTGGGCCCAACGAGACCGACGCGGTCGCCACGCGCGATCTTGACATTGAAGTCGCGCACCAGATCCCTGTCGCCATAGCGTTTGCCGATGCCCCGCGCTTCGATGACTTTCCGCCCGGACTCCTCGGCCTCGTGGGCTGACATCTTCACGCCGCCCTGCACGCGATTCTTCTTGGCGAGACTGCGCGCGCCACGCAACGACAACAGGCTCTCGAGACGGCGCTGATTGCGCTTTCGCCGGGCGCTGACGCCGTAGCGCAGCCAATGCTCCTCGCGGACGATCATCCGGTCGAGCTTGTGACGGGCTGTCTCTTCTTCTTCAAGAATATCGTCCCGCCAGGCCTCGAACGCGCCGAAGCCCTTGTCGAGCCGCCGGGTGATGCCTCGATCGAGCCACACCGTCTCTTGCGAAAGAGTCTCCAGAAAGCGCCGGTCATGGCTGATCAGCACCAGGGCCGAACGGGATTCCTTGAGCACGGTCTCCAATCTCTCGATCGCAGCAATGTCGAGATGATTGGTGGGCTCATCCAGGAGCAAAATGTCGGGGTCCGGCGCCAGGACTTGTGCCAATGCCGCCCGCCTCGTCTCGCCGCCCGACAAATTTGCCGGCGGCTCATCGCCGGTCAGCCCGAGACTTTCCAGCAGGTAGCGCGCGCGATGGGGGTCGTCGCCAGGGGCAATCCCGGCCTCGACGAAGGCTCGTGTGGACGGATAGGCGGACAGATCCGGCTCTTGTGGCAAATAGCGGATGGTGGCGCCGGGCTGGATGAAGCGGCTGCCCCCATCGGGTTCGATCATGCCTGCGGCGAGCTTCAGGAGCGTCGATTTGCCCGAGCCATTGCGGCCCACCAAGCAAAGGCGCTCGCCTTGCCCGATCGACAACACAGCGTCGGACAGCAACGGGGTGCTGCCGAAGGAGAGCGAGACATCCTTGAGAAGAAGGAGGGGAGGCGGAGCCATGGCCCGTGCTAGTCGGTCTTTGCCTCAATGCCTAGACGAAATTGCACCACGCGGCGGCGGAAGGATCAACGCTCGGAGGCTCGTGAATATAGGCTTGTTGGCGGAGAGGGAGGGATTCGAACCCTCGGAACGCTTACGCGCTCAACGGTTTTCGAGACCGCCCCGTTCGACCACTCCGGCACCTCTCCAAGCGGGCTGATGTAGCTTGCTGGCGCGCTTGCCGCAAGCCCGGAGCGCTGCCGAACTTCGAGGCCAAAATGGCCAATTCCCCGGCCACTGGGAATTGACTTCTGGGGTCGGCCCACTATATTGCGCCGCTTATCGCTCCTTTAGAGGCGTGCCGGCGGCGGAAATGCGCTGGCAAATCAAGCCCCAAGAGACGGAATTAAAGACATGTTCGCGGTCATTCGCACGGGCGGCAAGCAATATCGCGTGGCGCCGAACGACATTATCGAGATCGAGAAGATCGCCGGAAACCCGGGCGACGTCGTCGAGCTCTCCGAAGTATTGCTGCTGGGCGGCGAGGGTGCCGCGACCACCGGCACGCCGACGGTTTCCGGCGCCATGGTGGCGGCCGAGGTGTTGGAGCAGAAGCGCGGTGACAAGATCATCGTCTTCAAGAAGAAGCGCCGCCAGGGCTATCGCCGCACCAGAGGCCACCGGCAGGACCTGACGGCCCTGCGCATCACCGAGATCCTGACCGACGGCAAGAAGCCGTCGAAGGCGGCTGCGGCAAAGCCGAAAGCAGCGAGTGCCGAGTCGGCGCCGGCAAACGAGGCTCCGGCCAAGGAAGCCGCGGCGACGGCTGGCGAAAAGCCCGCCGAGGCGGCGCCCGCCGAGAAAAACCCGGCGACGAAGAGCTAAAGGAACACCACTATGGCACACAAGAAGGCAGGCGGCTCCTCGCGTAACGGCCGCGATTCGGCTGGACGGCGCCTCGGCGTCAAGAAATCGGGCGGCCAGAAGGTGATCGCCGGCAACATCATCATTCGCCAGCGCGGTACCAAGTGGCACAATGGCGATGGCGTCGGTATCGGCAAGGATCACACGCTGTTCGCACTCGTCGACGGTGTTGTCGAGTTCGCCACGAAGGCCAAGGGCCGGACTTACGTTTCGGTGAAGTCGGAGGCGGCCTCTTAAGCGCGATCGCTTTCGATCGTTTGCTGGCCGAATTACAGGCGTCCGTCAACGTGCGGGCGCTTTCGTGCCACTACGCTGCCCTTCCATGCAGATCAGAACGCAAAGGCTAACCTTACGGCCGCCGAAGCCGTCCGACGCCGCGCGCGTGAGTAGGCTCGCGGGCGAATTCGATGTCGCCTGCATGACCGGCATGATTCCGTACCCGTACGAGGAGGGCGAGGCGAGGGCCTGGCTGGAACGCGCGGGCGGCGGGGATGAAGGCGTCGTGTTCGCGATCGAGCGGGGCGGTGCCCTGATCGGTTGCACCGGCTACATGACGTTCGATGCGGACTACGCCGAGCTCGGCTATTGGCTCGGGAAGCCCTATTGGGGCGCTGGCTATGCCACCGAGGCCGTCCGCGCGCTCGTGGCCCATGCCTTCGATGCGCACCGCTTCGCCTATCTCAGGGCTGGGCACTTCGCCGACAATCCCGGATCGCAGCGTGTGCTCGGCAAGCTTGGTTTCTCGCGTGAGGGCGAGGAGATGCGTGATTGTTTGGCACGTGGCGAGGTGCTGCACTGTCTGACATACCGGCTCGACCGCGCTCGCGCGGCCGTCGCGCTCCGGCGGGCGTGAGGTGTCGCGCGACCCGCGTCTCCGCAAAGCGTGCAACACGGCATCCCTGATGCTAATCCCTTCCCATGCAATTTCTCGATTCCGCAAAGGTCTATGTCCGCTCTGGCGACGGAGGTAACGGGTGCGTCAGCTTCCGGCGGGAGAAATATGTCGAGTTCGGCGGACCCAACGGGGGCGATGGCGGCCGTGGCGGCGACGTGATCGTCGAGTGCGTGGCCAATCTCAACACGCTTCTCGACTTTCGCTATCAGCAGCATTTCAAGGCCAAGAAGGGTGGCAACGGCATGGGTCAGAACCGCACCGGGGCCAAGGGCGCGGATGTGGTCCTGAAAGTGCCGCCGGGAACGCAAATTCTCGATGAGGACGGCGAGACGCTGATCGCCGATCTCACCGAGCCCGGCACCCGCATCGTGCTGCTCGAAGGCGGCAATGGCGGGTTCGGCAACACGCATTTCAAGACATCGACGAATCAGGCGCCGCGCCGGGCCAATCCCGGCCTGCCCGGTGAGGAGATGTATCTCTGGCTACGCCTGAAGCTGATCGGCGATGTCGGGATCGTCGGTTTGCCCAACGCGGGCAAGTCCACCTTCCTGGCCACGGTCAGCCGGGCCAAGCCGAAGATCGCCGACTATCCTTTCACGACGCTGCACCCCAATCTCGGTGTGGTCCGGTTCGGTGGCCTGGACTTCGTCATCGCCGACATTCCCGGTCTGATCGAAGGCGCTCATGAAGGGGCGGGGATCGGCGACCGTTTCCTCGGTCACGTGGAGCGGACGGCGGTGCTGCTGCATCTCGTCGATGCGACGTCGGAAGATCCTGCCGAAGCCTACGAGATCGTTCGGGGCGAGATTGAAGCCTATGGCGCGGGGCTCGAGGACAAGCCGGAGGTCTTGGTGCTGTCCAAGGCCGACGCCGTCGATCCGGACGAGCTCAAGAAGAAGTTGCGGGCGCTCAAAATGGCTGCGGGCGCGACGCCCCTGATCGTGTCGTCTGCGACTGGCAAAGGCGTGCAGGAAGTCCTGGCCGCTCTTGCGCGTGAGATCGTGGAGATGCGCGCCGAGAAGGCACACGAACCGCTTCGCCAAAAGACGCGAGGGTGGCGGCCATGAGGCCCGAATGGGCAAAGGCACGCCGCATCGTCGTCAAGATCGGCTCGGCGCTGCTGGTCGACAACGAGGCTGGCGTGTTGCGCGCCGCATGGCTCGACGCGCTCTGCGACGACATCGCGGAACTGCGCAAGCGCGGCAAGGAAGTGATCCTCGTGTCGTCCGGTGCCATCGCGCTCGGCCGCAACCTGCTCGGGGTCCCCAAGGGCCCGCTCAAGCTGGAGGACAGCCAGGCCTCCGCCGCCGTCGGTCAGATTCATTTGGCCCATGCCTATGAGAGCGCGTTTCGCGCGCGTGGGCTCGTGGCCGCACAGGTCCTGGTGACGCTGGGCGACACGGAAGAGCGGCGGCGATACCTTAACGCGCGCAGCACGATCTCGACCTTGCTGAAGCGCGGCGCGGTTCCGGTGGTGAACGAGAACGACACGGTGGCGACCAACGAGATCCGCTATGGCGACAACGACCGGCTCGCGGCGCGCGTAGCCTCGATGGTGAGCGCGGACTGTCTCGTGCTTCTGTCGGATGTCGATGGTCTCTACACGGCGCCGCCCGGCAGCGGTGCCGATGCAAAACGGCTCGATGTCGTTCCCGAGATCACGGCCGAGATCGAGGCGATGGCCGGCGATGTGGGGTCGGAATTGTCGCGTGGCGGTATGGTCACCAAGATCGAGGCCGCCAAGATCGCCGTGCAAGCGGGGACCAATATGGTCATCGCCAGCGGCAAGGTGACGAACCCGCTGGCCGTCTTTGCCGAAGCGGGCATCTGCACGTGGTTTCTTGCCCATTCCGACCCGGTGACGGCCCGGAAGCGCTGGATTGGCGGTACGCTCGAACCGCGCGGTGCCGTGTTTGTCGATCGAGGCGCGGCCGCGGCCCTGGGATCTGGAAAGAGTTTGCTGCCCGCCGGGGTCACGCATATCGAAGGCGATTTCGAGCGGGGCGATGCCGTGGTCATTCGAAGCGCGGACGGCACGGAGATCGGCCGGGGGCTGATCGCCTACGGCCATGCCGACGCGGCCGCGATCGTCGGGCGCAAGAGCCGTGAAATCGCGGGCATACTCGGCTATCTTGGCCGTCCGGAGCTGATCCATCGCGACGACATGACTCTAAGAAAAACGGGCTCCTAAAGAGCTCACAAAACGAAAGGCCTACGACGTGTCTCTTCCAGCCCAAGATCCCGCCATCAGTCTGGAGCCCATGATGCTCTATATGGGACGTCTTGCCCGAGCGGCGGCGGCTGAGCTGGCGGTTGCGTCCACCGAGCAGAAGAACGCGGCCCTCGAAGCCATGGCGTCCGCGCTCGAAGCAGGCACGGAGAAGATCCTCGAAGCCAATGCCAAGGACCTGGAAGCGGCTGAAAAGAACGGCCGCGACGCGGCGTATCTGGACCGGCTTCGTCTCGACGGCGGCCGGGTCGCGGCGATGGCGAAGGGCTTGCGCGAGGTCGCGGCGCTGCCCGATCCCGTCGGCAAGACCATGGCCTCCTGGACGCGTCCGAACGGACTGGAGATCGCGCGGGTCCGGGTTCCCCTCGGCGTGATCGGCATGATCTACGAGAGCCGCCCCAACGTCACGGCGGACGCGTCGGGCTTGTGTCTGAAAGCCGGCAACGCGGTGATCCTGCGCTCCGGCTCCGACAGTTTCCTGACCTCGCTCGTGATCGCCAACCATCTGACCGAGGCGATCAAGTCCGTCGGGCTTCCCGGCGAGGCCATCCAGCTCGTTCCGTCGGTCGACCGGCAGGCGGTCGGGTTCATTCTCGGCGGGCTTGACGGTGCCATCGACGTGATCGTGCCGCGCGGCGGCAAGAGCCTCGTCGAGCGGGTCCAGAACGAGGCGCGCGTGCCGGTGTTCGCGCATCTCGAAGGCAACTGTCATGTCTATGTGGACGAGACCGCGCCGCTCGATATGGCGCGCGACGTGGTCGTCAATGCCAAGATGCGCCGGCCGGGCATCTGCGGCGCGGCCGAGACGCTACTCGTTTCGCGTGCCGCCGTTCCGACTCATCTCACGCCCATTGTGGATGCGCTGATCGAAGCCGGATGTGAAGTCCGGGGCGATCCCGATACGCAGCATACGGATAGCCGTGTGAAGACCGCGACGGACGAAGATTGGGATACGGAGTATCTCGCGCCGATCATCGCGGTGAAGGTCGTGGACGATCTGGACGACGCGATCGATCATATCGCCGAGCATAGCTCGCACCATACCGATGCGATCGTCACAAGTGACGATGCGGCGGCAGCCGAGTTCCTGTCGCGTGTCGACAGCGCGATCGTTTTGCACAACGCCTCGACGCAGTTCGCCGATGGTGGCGAGTTCGGCATGGGCGCGGAAATCGGCATCGCGACGGGGCGGTTCCATGCGCGCGGGCCTGTCGGCGTCGAGCAACTCACCACGTTCAAATATGTGGTGCGTGGGCAGGGCCAGACCCGCTCCTGAATGGTCTCGCGCGCTTTGAGTCAACCACAGCCCCTGGAGCTTCGTGCGCCCGTCGCGGCGCCCGGCATGCGGATCGGTCTCCTCGGCGGCTCGTTCAATCCGGCGCATGGGGCCCACCGCGCTATCAGTGTCGCCGCCATCAAGCGGCTCGGTCTCGACCGGGTCTGGTGGCTGGTCACGGCCGGCAATCCATTGAAGGACCGTTCGGGGCTGCCGCCCGTGGCCGATCGCGTGCGCGATGCGCGCCGCATCGCCCATCACCCGCGGATTGTCGTCACGGGCTTCGATGGAGGAACGGGATCGCCCTACACGGTGGATTTGCTGATGGCCCTGAAGCAGCGTTTCCCGGGCGTCCATTTCGTGTGGCTGATGGGGGCCGACAATCTCGCCGGCATTCACAGATGGAAAGATTGGCCCGAGATATTCGACCTGTTCCCGGTCGCCGTGCTGGATCGTCCCGGCCACCGGCTCAAGGCGCGCGCGAGCAAAGCGGCTCATCGCTTTGCTTGGGGCTATGTCGATGAGAGCGACGCAGGCGGCCTCGCACTTCGCCGTCCCCCGGCCTGGACCATCCTCACGCACCGGCTTTCCGGGCTTTCGTCGACCGCCCTTCGCGAAATTGTTGCGGAACCGGACTAGTTTACTAGATCAAGACCAAGAAGAACCGGCCTCTACTATCTATTGAAACCAGGTGAGCCGGCATATTAATGTATTGAGGTGGAGTGGCGTTTGTCGAAAGAGCCCCGCGCGCCAGGCAACGGGCATTGTCTCAAGCCACTTCTTACGAGCAATGGCAGAAGGAAACCCACGCAAACATGCGCTCACCTAGCGAGGGTACTCACAACGGTACGCCTCCACCCGGACTAGCGTCATTCAGCGCCGAGCCGGGACGACTGCTGCAGATCGTGACCGACACGCTCGACGGCGCCAAAGCCGAAGATATCGCGGTCATCGATTTGAAGGGAAAGACTTCGATTGGCGACTATATGGTTGTCGCCTCGGGTCGTTCGCAGCGGCATGTCGGCGCCGTCGCCGACCATCTCATTAAAGCGCTAAAAGACGAAGGCTATGGCCGTGCACGTGTCGAGGGATTGCCTCAGGGCGACTGGGTGCTGATCGATGCGGGCGAGGTCATTGTCCATCTCTTTCGGCCCGAGGTTCGTGAGTTCTACAACCTCGAAAAGATGTGGTCCGCCGACCGGCCAATGGAGCGAATGGTGGTCTGAGTCAAGGACCGCCACCGGCGCGCGCGGCGAAGGCCGGCCATGCGTCTGCTGATCGCCGGCGTCGGTAAGCTCAAGCAGGGACCAGAGCGTGCGCTCTGTACCCATTATTTCGGCCGCGCCGAAGCGCTCGGCCGCAGCCTCGGGTTGTCGCCGCTGGCGGTCGCCGAACTGCCGGAATCGCGCGCGCCGACCGTATCGGGCCGCCGTTCCGCCGAGGCGGAGGCTCTCTTGACGAAACTTCCATCCGACTTCGCCGTTGTGTGTCTGGACCCAGGCGGAGAACGGCTGTCGAGCGATGCCTTCGCCGAGACTTTGGCCGCGCGGCGGGACAGCGCTGCGGCTCCGGGGCTGGCCTTCGTTCTCGGCGGCCCCGACGGTCTCGGCGGGGCGGTGCTGGATCGCGCGGTGCTGTCGCTCTCGCTGGGGCCAATGACGTTGCCGCACGGGCTCGCGCGCATCGTGCTTGCCGAGCAGCTCTATCGGGCCATGACGATTTTGGCGGGGCATCCCTACCACCGGGGCTGAGGGGCGAAAGGTTAAGGATTCTTAAGGCTTTTGCCTTGATTCTGCCGCTTCCCTCCGGTGCCATCGACCGAACGGCCAGGACGAATGGCGCATTCGAAGCGATTGACCTTCACTACTCGAAATTTTCGGATCGCCCTTGTTGTCACGGTTCTCTTGGGCGCGCCTGTCGGGCATGTCTACGGCCAGGAAGATCTCTCCCGGGACGAAGCCAAACAGCGTCTCGATGAGACCGAACACGAATTGGAATCCAGCCGGGTCAAGGCGGAGGGCCTCACGAAGGATCTCGCAGTCCTGGCGGAAGAAAGGGCACGGCTCAACAGCGAACTGATCGAGGCGGGCAAACGCGTTCAGGAGAGCGAGGCGCAGCTTTCGGAGACCGAAAGCGAACTCGCCGAACTGACTGCCCAAGTCAACGCGATGCAGACCTCGATCAATGAGCGGAAAGCCGCGATTGTGACGATGTTGAGCGCCATGCAGAGGATTGGCCGCACGCCGCCGCCGGCGATTGTTACCCGGCGCGACGATGCGTTGAAGGTCGTCCGTGGCGCGATGCTGCTCGCCGAAATCTATCCGGAACTCAAATACCAAGCCGATAGCCTCACCGATAGCCTTCAGGACATCTCGGCGGTGGAGGAACGAATCCGTGCCGAGCGCGATGCGCAGCGCCGCGACGCCGATCAATTGGCGGCGGAGCAGGAACGCCTCGACCGCCTAATCGCCGAGAAGAAATCCCGGCAGGACGCGGGCCAGCAGGAACTGGCGGATCTGAACCAGTCGGCAAAGACGCTTGCGGCCGAAGTCGAAAGTCTGAGCGATTTGGTGGAACAGCTCGACGAGAAGATCGCCAAGTCGGAAGTCGCGCAATACGACGCCGAACTCGCCGCCGAGAAGGCGCTGCGGACACGTTTGCAGCAAGAGGTCATGGCGACACCCGCCAACGAACGGGTGGTCGAGCTCAAGCCGGACGCGAAGAAGGTGGCGTTCGCCAGCCCTGATCGAATGAAGCCGGCCGTGCCGTTCGATCAAGCCAAGGGCAGTCTACGATTCCCGGCACAGGGACAACGCACCCACGGGTTCGGCGACAAGGACGCCGCCGGTGCGGCGCTTCAAGGCGTTTCGCTGGAGACCCGCGCGGAGGCGCGCGTTACGGCCCCCGCGGACGGTTGGGTCGTCTACGCCGGACCGTTCCGTTCCTATGGGCAACTCTTGATCATCAACGCTGGCGGGGGCTATCATATTTTGCTTGCGGGGATGAGCCGCATTGACGTGAGCCTCGGCCAATTCGTTCTAGCTGGCGAGCCAATCGCCGTAATGGGCGATGCGGTGCCGCCGGGTGATCGCGGTGGCCAAAGTTCACGCCCCGTCCTCTATGTAGAATTCAGAAAGGACGGACGGCCAATTGACCCCGGCCCATGGTGGGCCGCGGCATCTGGGAAGGTGCAAGGATGATGCGGAAGTCCGAATACGCTCTGTGGGCGCTTCTAGTGGTGGCGGTAATCGCCGCGGGCTCGACGATGGTAAGCCTGGCGCGAAGCCCGTCTGCCTCGGCGGCCAATTCGGAAATTTACAAGCAGCTCGATCTCTTCGGTGAGGTCTTGGAACGTGTGCGGGCGGATTATGTGGAAGAGCCCACGGACTCCAAGCTGATCGAATCCGCCATCAACGGCATGCTGACGGCGCTCGACCCGCACTCCGCCTATCTCAACCCGAAGCACTTCCGCGACATGCAGGTGCAGACCCGGGGTGAATTCGGCGGTCTCGGCATCGAGGTCACGATGGAGAACGGTGTCGTCAAGGTCGTGTCTCCGATCGAGGATACGCCGGCCTCCCGCGCGGGCCTCATGAGCGGCGATCTGATCACCCATCTCGACAAGGAGCAGATCCTCGGCCTCACGTTGCAGGAAGCCGTCGAGAAGATGCGTGGGCCGGTCAACTCGCCGATCACGCTGACTGTCATGCGCAAGGGCGTCGACGATCCGTTCGATGTCAAGGTTGTCCGCGACATGATCCACATCAACCCGGTGAAGTACAACGCCGAGGGCGACGATGTGGGCTACATCCGGATCACCACGTTCAACGAGCAAACTACCGACAATCTGGTGAAAGCCGTTGGTGACCTCAAGAAGGAGCTGGGGGCGAACCTCAAGGGCTACGTCATCGATCTGCGGAACAACCCGGGCGGCCTGCTGGATCAGGCCATCTCCGTGTCGGATTCATTCCTCGATCAGGGCGCGATCGTCCTGACTCGCGGCCGCAATCTTGAGGAAACGCAGCGGTCCAATGCCCGGAAGGGCGACATCACCGACGGCAAGAAGATCGTCGTGCTGATCAATGGCGGTTCGGCGTCCGCGTCCGAGATCGTCGCCGGTGCGCTTCAAGACCATCACCGGGCAACGGTGGTCGGCACGCGCTCGTTCGGCAAGGGATCGGTGCAGACCATCATTCCGCTCGGTTCCAGCGGCGCGTTGCGGCTCACCACCGCGCGCTACTACACGCCTTCTGGCCGTTCGATCCAGGCCAAGGGCATCGATCCCGAGCTCGTGGTCGAGGAAGAGCTTCCGGACGAACTCAAGAAGAAGGAAGACGTCATCGAGCCGCGCGGCGAAGCGAATCTCCGCGGCCATCTCAAAAACGAGACGACGAAAGAAGAGGACGAGCAGTCGGGCAGTTCCTCTTATGTCCCCGAGGACAAGGAAAAGGATACGCAGTTGAACTATGCGCTGGACCTTTTGCGGGGTATCAAGTCAGTGGACACCGAGCTGAAGCAAAAAGCGGAGGCTGCGAACTAGACCTCAGTCCGCGAAGCAACGAGCCGCGCGGGCGACCAGGGGTAGGGGAGCGGCCTTCGCACATACGAGCCTTGGAACAAAGGCAGTCGCCGGGCTTCGGCCTGGGAGTGGGGAGGACGACAATATGAAGGCCGCGGAATGAAGGCCTTAGCCGTTGCTTCGGGGATCGTATTCTGGACCTTGGTGATTGGCGTCACCTTGCTCATGTTCTTGTCTGGACCAGAACCGGCTGAGGTCGTCCAGATCGACACGGCTCCGCCGGCTGCTCCTGCTGCGGGGAACGCCGGCGCCATCGGGCTTCCGCCGGGCTTCTCTGTGACAGGCCCGGCGATGAGTCCCGCGGCTCCCCGGCCACCGGGTGTTCCGGAGCTCGCGCCGCCCGGCCAAGGCACGAACATGATGCCGGTTGTTCCGGGCCAAGTGCCCTTGCCGCCGGCACCCGCTGCTCCTGGGCCGAATGGCGCTCTGGAATCGGAGAGCAAGACCGCTGCGTCCAGCGTGGGCCAGCCCCGCCGCCAGGTGGCCCTGGCTAGCCTTGTACCCGGTATCGACAAATCGGCGAACGCGCCGTTGACCGAGGCGCCGCTTCCGGCCTTGGTCGAGGAGTCGCCTTACGGCCCGCTGCCGAAGGTGGCCGAGGACGGTAGCCGCCCCGCCGATGTGTACGCACGGCCATCCGACTATGCCGCCGTCAAGGGCGGGCCTCCCCGGGTCGCGGTACTGCTCAACGGTCTCGGTGTCCCTGGCGCTCCGGATGGCGACATCATCAAGGGGCTTCCACCGCCTGTGAGCCTCGCCTATGGCGCCTATGGGCGCGGCCTCCAGGAGCGAGTGACAGAGGCTCGCACGGCCGGGCACGAGATTTACCTCGCAGTCCCCCTGGAGCCCGAGAGCTACCCCACCAAAGATCCCGGCCCCCACGCTCTTCTCACCAGCCTCTCCCCCAAAGACAATCTGAAGCGCCTGCAATGGGCGATGTCGCGCTACACCGGCTATGTGGGCGTGACGAACTATATGGGCGCGAAGTTCGAGACCGAACTCGGATCCGTGGCGCCGGTCCTCGAGGAACTAAAGCGCCGCGGGCTGATCTATCTCGACGATGGCAGTGTCGATACATCGGTGGCTGGCAGGGTCGCGACCGCTTTGCAGCTTGAGCACGCCAAGGCCGATATCCTCCTCGATCTCGGCCGGATGGACCAGCAGCTGGCGAGGCTCGAGGCCGCCGCCAAAGAGAACGGCTCGGCGATCGGTGTCGCCAAGGCGGCGCCCGCGACGGTCAAGCACATTGCCGACTGGGCCGGGACGCTCGAACAAAAGGGACTGGTTCTCGTCCCGGTCAGCGCGGCGGTTCGCACGCCGCGGCAGAGCTGATCTCCCGCCGGCCGGCTCCGTTCCATCGCGTCTATTCCTTCGCCCGCCGTCTCGTCTTTCCAATCGCCCGCATCTAGTCTGACCGCCATGACCGATACCGTGACCTTGCCCTACCGCCCTTGCGTGGGTGTGATGCTTTTGAACATGGAAGGCCTTGTCTTCGTCGGACGCCGTTCGGAACGGAAGGGCGCGTCCGAAGGAGAGGGGCAGTGGTGGCAGATGCCCCAAGGGGGAATAGACAAAGGTGAAGACGCCGAAGAGGCCGCGCGCCGTGAGCTCTGGGAAGAGACCGGTGTCCGCGAGGCGCGGTTCCTCGCCCAGACCGAGGATTGGCTTCTTTACGATCTGCCGCCCGAACTCGTCGGGGTGGCTTGGAAAGGCAAATACAGGGGGCAGAAGCAGATGTGGTTCGCGGCGCGTTTTGAAGGCGCCGAACGGGAAATCGATCTCCAACCGCGCCCTGACCACAAAGCGGAGTTCGACGCCTGGCGTTGGGTGCCGATGGCGGATTTGCCGGAACTCGTGGTGCCGTTCAAACGGGATGTCTATGCCACCGTCGTGGATGCGTTCGCGCATCTCGGATAAGGCAAGACAAACAAAAATGCCGGCCTCTTGGACCGGCATTGGGGCTCACGCGTTTAGCGCGGCCTGAACTTGGCGCAGATGCTGGAGCGTCATCTGGGCCCGATCCTTCGCCTCGCCGGACAGATCGGCCACGTCCTCTTCCGCATTGGTGATCGCCTGGTTGAGGTGCTCCGGGCTCATTTCGTCCAGGTCGATGGCCGTTTCCGCGAGAATCGTCAAGCCGGCGGGAACCACCTCGGCGAAGCCGCCCCGGGCGAAGAAACGTTGACGCTTGCCGCCGGGAAATTCGACCTCAAGCAACCCAGGACGGAGCGTCGTGATGAGCGGGGCATGCTTGGCCATGATGGTCATGTCGCCCTCGGCGCCCGGCACGAGCACCTGCTCGACCTCGCCCGAGAATAAAAGCTTCTCGGGCGATACGAGTTCGAATTTGAACGGATCGGGCATTAAGCGGCCTCGGCTGCGAGCTTCTCGGCCTTGGCAATGGCCTCGTCGATGGTGCCGACCATGTAGAACGCGGCCTCCGGCAGATGATCGTAGTCGCCTTCGCAGAGCCCCTTGAAGCCCTTGATCGTGTCGGCAAGGTCGACCAGCACGCCCGGCGATCCGGTGAACACCTCGGCCACGTGGAACGGCTGCGACAGGAAGCGCTCGATCTTGCGGGCGCGCGCCACGGTCAGCTTGTCCTCTTCCGAAAGCTCATCCATGCCGAGAATGGCGATGATGTCTTGCAGGGCCTTATAGCGCTGCAGGATTTCCTGCACCTGGCGGGCCACGGCATAGTGCTCTTCGCCGAGGATGCGCGGGTCGAGCATGCGCGAGGTGGAGTCGAGCGGATCCACGGCTGGGTAGATGCCTTTTTCGGCGATCGTGCGAGACAGCACGGTCGTGGCGTCCAGATGCGCAAACGAGGTTGCCGGCGCCGGATCGGTCAGGTCGTCGGCCGGTACGTAAATGGCCTGCACCGAGGTGATCGAGCCCTTCTGGGTGGTGGTGATGCGCTCCTGCAGGGCCCCCATGTCCGTGGCCAGCGTGGGCTGATATCCCACGGCCGAAGGAATACGACCGAGAAGGGCCGACACTTCCGAACCGGCTTGCGTGAAGCGGAAAATGTTGTCCACGAAGAACAGCACGTCTTGGCCTTCATCGCGGAACGACTCGGCGACGGTGAGGCCGGAGAGGGCGACGCGGGCACGCGCTCCGGGCGGCTCGTTCATCTGGCCGTATACGAGGGCGCATTTGGACCCTTCGATCGAACCCTCTTTCGGGTCCTTGTTCACGCCCGACTCGATCATTTCGTGATAGAGGTCGTTGCCCTCACGGGTGCGCTCGCCAACGCCAGCGAACACCGAATATCCGCCATGCGCCTTCGCGACGTTGTTGATCAACTCCATGATCAGCACGGTCTTGCCCACGCCGGCGCCGCCGAACAGGCCGATCTTGCCGCCCTTGGCGTACGGCGCGAGAAGGTCGACGACCTTGATGCCCGTGACCAGAATTTCGGATTCCGTCGCCTGGTCGACATATTCGGGCGCCGGGGCATGGATCGGGCGGCTGTCGGAGGTCTCGATCGGGCCGAGCTGGTCCACCGGCTCGCCGATGACGTTCATGATGCGGCCCAGCGTCTTCTGGCCGACCGGCACGGCGATCGGCTCGCCGGTATCGACGACCTGCTGACCGCGCACGAGACCCTCGGTGGAGTCCATGGCGATGGTGCGGACAGTGTTCTCGCCGAGATGCTGAGCGACTTCCAAAACGAGACGCTGGCCTTGGTTCTCGGTCTCGAGCGCGTTCAGAATTTGCGGCAGGTGCTCGTCGAACTGCACATCGACGACGGCGCCGGTTACCTGGCGGACATGGCCTTTGGGGCCCTTGCCTTCGGCGATCTTCTTCGCTTGCATCTTCGTTTCTGCCACCACGGGTTTGTTTGCCATCGTTCCGTTCCTTACGTGACTAGAGCGCCTCGGCGCCGGAGATGATCTCGATCAGCTCCTTGGTGATCTGGGCCTGGCGGGTCCGATTGTAGTTCAGCGTCAGCCTGCCGATCATGTCGCCGGCATTGCGTGTCGCGCTATCCATGGCGCTCATGCGAGCGCCTTGTTCCGACGCGGCGTTCTCCAGCAGCGCCTTGAAGACTTGAGTCGTGATGTTGAGCGGCAGGAGATCGACCAGAATCTCCGACTCGTCCGGCTCGTATTCGTAGATGCCGCCGTCGAGATCCGTGTCGTCCTCGCCGCCAACCGGAATGGAGGCCGGGATGATCTGCTGGGCCGTGGGAATCTGGCTGATGACGGACTTGAACTGCGAGTAGAACAGCGTCGCGACGTCGAATTCGCCCGCGTCGAACATGGCGCGGATCTTTTGACCGACCTGGTCGGCATGTTCGAAGGTGAGCTGTTTGACGCCGCGGAAATCGATCGTGTCGACGATCAGGCTCTTGAACTGGCGGCGAAGCTGGTCGTGGCCCTTCTTGCCGACGCAGAGGATCTTGACCTGCTTGCCTTCGCCCGTCAGCCGGAGGACCTGCTCGCGGGCCTTGCGTACGATGGACGAGTTGAACGCTCCGCATAGGCCGCGCTCGGCGGTGCAGACCACCAGCAGATGGACGTCGTCCTTGCCGGTTCCCACCATCAAAGGCGATCCCACGTCCTCAAGACCCTCGAGAGCCTTGGCCAGGTTCGAAAGCACGGCCTCCATACGCTCGGCATAGGGGCGAGCGGCCTCAGCCGCCGTCTGCGCGCGCCGAAGCTTTGCCGCGGCCACCATCTGCATGGCCTTGGTGATCTTCTGGGTTGCCTTGACCGAGGCGATACGGTTCCGAAGCTCCTTTAGAGAGGCCATCGATCAACTCACGCAAAAGCTTTGGCGAATTTGTCGGCGGCGTCTTTGAGCTTGTTGCCCATTTCGTCGGTGATCTTCTTCTCGTCGCGAATGCTGTCGAGAACGTCCTTATGCTCGGAACTCATGAAGCGCAGGAACTCTTCCTCGAACCGGCCGATCTGGGAAACCTCCAGCGCATCGAGATACCCGTTCACGCCCATATAGATGGAGACGACCTGCTCCTCGACCTTGAGCGGCGAGAACTGCGGCTGCTTCAGAAGCTCCGTCAGGCGCGCGCCGCGGTTCAACAGCTTCTGCGTGGTGGCATCGAGGTCGGAGCCGAACTGGGCGAAGGCCGCCATCTCGCGATACTGGGCGAGCTCACCCTTAATTTTACCGGCGACCTGCTTCATGGCCTTGATCTGCGCCGACGAACCCACGCGGGACACCGACAGGCCGACGTTCACCGCCGGGCGGATGCCCTGATAGAACAGGTCGGTTTCCAGGAAGATCTGGCCGTCCGTGATCGAAATCACGTTGGTCGGAATATAGGCCGACACGTCGTTGGCTTGCGTCTCGATGACCGGCAGGGCCGTCAGCGAACCGGAGCCGTTGTCGGCATTGAGCTTGGCCGCGCGCTCCAGAAGGCGCGAATGTAGATAGAAAACGTCGCCGGGATAGGCCTCGCGTCCCGGTGGGCGGCGAAGCAGGAGCGACATCTGGCGGTAGGCCACGGCCTGCTTGGAAAGATCGTCGTAGTTGACGAGAGCGTGCATGCCGTTGTCGCGGAAATACTCGCCCATGGTGCAGCCGGTGAACGGCGCCAGGAACTGCATCGGGGCCGGATCGGACGCCGTGGCGGCCACGACGATGGAGTAGGGCAGCGCGCCGTTTTCCTCGAGGACCTTCACGAATTGCGCCACGGTCGAGCGCTTCTGGCCGACGGCCACGTAGATGCAATAGAGCTTCTCGGATTCGTCGCCGCGGTCGTTGACCGACTTCTGATTGAGGATCGTGTCGAGAATGATGGCGGTCTTGCCGGTCTGGCGGTCGCCGATGATGAGCTCGCGCTGGCCGCGGCCGACCGGGATCAGCGCATCCACCGCCTTGAGGCCGGTCTGCATGGGCTCATGCACCGACTGGCGGGGAATGATGCCTGGCGCCTTCACGTCCACGCGGCGCATCTCGGCCGCCTCGATCGGGCCTTTGCCGTCGATCGGATTGCCGAGGGCGTCGACCACGCGGCCGAGAAGGCCCTTGCCGACCGGGGCTTCCACGATGGCGCCCGTGCGCTTGCAGATATCGCCCTCGCCGATGTTCCGGTCGTCGCCGAAAATCACGATGCCGACATTGTCGACTTCGAGGTTGAGGGCCATGCCGCGCGTACCGTCGGCAAATTCGACCATTTCACCGGCCTGAACGTTGTCGAGGCCGTAAACGCGGGCGATGCCGTCACCGACGGAGAGCACCTGGCCGACTTCGGCGACTTCTGCTTCCTGCCCAAAATTCTTGATCTGGTCTTTGAGAATCGCGGAGATCTCGGCGGCCCTGATATCCATTAGCCAACCTCTTTCATGGCGTGCTTGAGACGGGTGAGTTTGGTGCGAAGCGAGGTGTCGATCATGCGGCTGCCGACCTTCACCGTGAGGCCGCCAAGGAGGCTCGGATCGACACGCTGATCGAGTGTGACGTCCTTGCCCAAGGCGGCCTTCAAGGCCTGCTTCAAGGCTGTAACTTGGGTGTCGTTCAGTTGCGATGCGGTGGTCACCGTGGCGCTGACCTCGCCGCGATGAGCGGCGGCAAGAGCCCGAAACGCGCTGATCATGCCAGGCACGGCGAACAGACGGCGATTCCTTGCGACCAGCAGCAGGAAATTCTTGGTGAGGCCTTCGATCTTGACTTCGTCGAGAATGGCGGCGAGCGCCCGGCCCTGGTCGTCCGAGGAGAACATCGGGCTCTTTACGAGCCGGGCCAGGTCTTCGGAGGCGTCCAGCGCCTCGCCGAAGCGGTTCAGATCCGTCTCGATACGCTCCAAGGCCTTCTCTTCGAGCGCCAGCTCGAGAAGTGCCGTGGCATACCGGCCTGCAACGCCCGAAATCGTATGATCTTCGCTTGCCACGTCCCTCAACGCCTCTCCCTTAGGAGCAGGTGCAGCCAATTGCCGCCCCACCCTCTTCGCCCGGTAAATGCTGGGAATAGAGCCCCCGCGTCAACGGAAAAATGCCCCAAAAGGGGCTGCTGAACCGCTTCTTGGACACCCCAGGCTGCCTGTAACATAGGGGTGATCGCGGTGCAATAAGGCGGCGCGATTCCGAGGCCATTGTGGGCGATTTGGGGACGTCGCTAGAGGAAATTATACGGATCGATGTCGATTGAGAGACGGAGACTGCCGCGTGCTTTCGGCGCGTTTTCCATCCAGAGGCGAATATAGGCCTGGATGTCGGCCTCGCGCGGCGCCTTGACCAACAGCCGGTAGCGGTAGCGGCCCCGGATAACGGCGAGCGGGGCTTCGGCAGGTCCCAGGACCTGGATGGTGTCGGCGGGCGGCGCGGCGCGGGCCACCTCCCGCGCATGATTTTCCGCCGCCGCGCGGTCTGTCCCCGAGATTAGGATCGAGGCGAGGCGCCCGAAAGGCGGCATGCCGGCCTCGCGGCGCGCGGCAATCTCCTGAGCGTAGAAGGCGTCGCGGTCTCCAGCGACGAGAGCCTGGAGGACTGGGTGTTCGGGCAAATAGGTCTGAAGCAGGCCGCGCCCGGGAATCGCTTCGCGGCCGGCACGCCCCGTCACTTGACTCAAGAGCTGGAAGGTCCGCTCGGCGGCGCGCGGGTCTCCTTGGGCGAGACCGAGATCGGCGTCGACCACGCCGACAAGCGCGAGCCCCGGGAAATGGTGTCCCTTGGCGACGAGCTGCGTTCCGATCACCACGTCCACCTCCCGGTCTTCGATCTCCCGCAAGGTCTCGCGGAGATCGGCGATGCGCGGGGTGAGGTCGCTCGACAGGATCGCCCGGCGGGCTTCGGGGAAGCGTTCGGCGACTTCTTCGGCGATCCGCTCCACGCCTGGGCCGCACGCCACTAGCGACTCTTCGGCTCCGCAACTTGGGCATTCCTCCGGGATGGGCGCGAACTTGCCGCAATGGTGACACTCGAGCCGGTGCCGGAAGCGATGCTCCACCATCCAGGCCGAGCAATTAGGGCATTCGAAGCGGTAGCCGCATTTGCGGCAAAGCGTCAGCGGGGCGTAGCCGCGCCGGTTGAGGAACAGCAGCGCCTGCTCACCGCGTTCCAGCGTCTCCGCCATGGCGTCGACCAGAACTGGCGAAAGCCAAGCGCCTTTCTCGGGCGCGTCTTTTCGCATGTCGATGGCGGCAAGGCCGGGCAGTCCGGCAGCCTTGTAGCGGGCGCGCAAGGGAATGTGCCGGTAGCGGCCTTGCTCGGCGTTGACCAGACTTTCGATAGAGGGCGTCGCGGAACTGAGGACGACGGGGCATTTGCCGAGATGTCCGCGAACCACGGCCATGTCGCGTGCTTGATAGGAGACCCGATCCTCCTGCTTGTAGGCCTGGTCGTGCTCCTCGTCGACGACGATGAGGCCGAGATTGGGAAAAGGCAGGAACAGCGCCGAGCGGGCGCCGACCACGAGCTGCGCCTTGCCCTCTGCCACCGCGCGCCAAGTGCGTCCGCGCGCCGATTGGGTGAGGCCGGAATGCCATTCGGCCGGCCTTGCCCCGAAGCGCTCCTCGCAGCGAGCGAGGAAGGCGGATGTCAGGGCGATCTCGGGGATCATGACGAGCGCCTGTTTTCCGGCGGCAAGAGCTTGCGCGATCACCTCGAAATAAACCTCGGTCTTGCCAGATCCGGTCACGCCGTCGAGCAACGACACGGCGAAGCCGCCGCGCGTGTTGTCGAGCAGCTGATTCGCGGCCGCGGTTTGCTCCTCCGAAAGAGTCGCCCTGAGGCGGGATGGATCGAGTTCCCGCGCGACCGTGTCTGGCAGCGGTTCGGTGGTCAGCGTTCCCGCATCGACGAGCCCGTCGATCACGCCAGGGCTGACGCCGGCTGCTTCGGCCAGCAAGGATTTCACCCAGATGAGCCCGTTCTCCGCGGCTTCGAGCACGCGGGTCCGGGCGGGTGTCATGCGTTCGGGGGGCGGTCCCGTCAGGCGTACCCCGTAGCGGGGCGGCGGCGGTTCGAACGCGGCGGTCGCGCTCATCATCATGCGCAGGACCATGCCGGGCGGGGTGAGCGTGTAGTCGGCGACCCATTCGGCGAAGTCGAGGGAAAGGGGCGGAAGCGGTGGCACGCCGTCCAGCACTCCGAGAATTTCGCGTAATCTCTTGCGCGGAATCTTCGGCGGCGCGGCGCCTTCTGGCCTCCGCCACACCGCGGCGGCATATTTCACCGGCCCCAGCGGCACGACCACGAAAGTGCCGGGCGACACGCGCGCGCCCTCCGGCACGAGATAGTCGTACGGCGCCGGCAGCGCGAGCGGCACCAGCACCGGAACTGTATCCGGAGCGTTCTCTGGAATCGGCAGCGAGGGTTCTTGTTCGGGTTTGGCCAAGATCGGGGCGCTTCCGCTGGGGTTAGCCGATTGGGTTAGCTCGGGCTTAACGACTCACATACCCATACTAGCGCTTGAGATACCGTCGAGGGATGCGATGGCGGACAAGGCAGACGAAGCGATCGGACTCGCCACGGCGGAGGACGTGACCGCCGCGGCGAAGGCATGGTTCGCGTATCTTTCGATCGAGCGCGACCTCGCCGCCCATACGATCGAGTCCTACCGGCGCGATCTCGGGCAGTTCCTATTCTTCCTGGCGCACCATTTCGGCGGCGCGGCCACGATGGAGACGCTGTTGGCGCTCTCTGCGCGCGACGTGCGCGCCTTCCTCGCCTATCGGCGCAGTCAGGACGTCGGCAGCCGCAGCCTGTCGCGTTCGTTGAGTGCGCTGCGCATGTTCTATCGCTTCCTTGAGCGGCGCGGCTATGGGAAGAACGATGCTGTCCGTGCCGTGTCTATGCCGAAGCTGCCGCATTCGGTGCCGAAGCCGCTTCCGGCGCCCAAAGCCGCAGCCCTCATGGAAGGGAGCGACATCGCCGCGCCGGACGCGCCGGAATGGACGCTGGCTCGCGACACCGCCGTCTTGACGCTCCTCTACGGATCGGGCCTGCGTATTTCCGAGGCGCTCTCGCTGCAGGTTCGGGATGCGCCGATCAAGGGCCGCGACATGTTGCGGGTCGAGGGCAAGGGCAATAAGACGCGCGTCGTGCCGGTGCTTCCGGTCACGCGCGATGCGATCGAGCGCTATCTCGCGCTGTGCCCCAAGCAGCTTGGTCCCGACGATCCGCTGTTCATCGGCGTGCGGGGCAAGCGGCTGTCTCCACGCATCATCCAGCTGCGCATGGAGAAGGCGCGCGCCGCGCTTGGCTTGCCGGACACGGCCACACCCCATGCGCTGCGGCATTCTTTCGCGACGCATCTGCTGGGAGCCGGCGCGGATCTCCGCGCGATCCAGGAACTCCTGGGTCATGCCAGCCTTTCGACCACCCAAGGCTATACCGAGGTCGACCGGGCCCACCTCCTGAAGGCCTACGAGAGCGCCCATCCGCGGGCCTAATTCAGCAAAATGCTGCCGTCTCAACGATTTTTTGCGATTGCGCGCCTTTCATCTCTACAATACTGACTAGTCAGTCATTATATGACATGCAGAGACGAAAGGACAGGGCCAGTGGCAGACGCTCAATCACAGAAGGGCGGGGCAGACCGGCGGAACCGCAAGGACAACCGCAGGGAGGAGATCGTCTCGGCCGCGTTCGAGGAATTCGCCACCCACGGCTATGCGGGCGCCCGCCTCGAGGATGTCGCGTCCAGGGCCAAGGTCTCCAAGGGACTGCCCTATCTCTATTTCAAGACCAAGGAAGAGCTGTTCAAGGCCGTCGTCCGCAGCGTCGTGACGGCGCATTTCAACACCATCCGCGGCAAGATCGAGACGACCGAGCTTCCGGTCAAAGAATTCCTGAAAGGACCGTTCCTCCAGTTTATGCAGGACCTGGTGAGCTCGAGGCGTGTCTTGATCGTGCGGCTCCTGATGGCCGAGGGTCATAAACATCCAGAACTGACCCAGTTCTATCTCGATACAGTCGTTGCTCCGGGACTCGAAACGCTCAGTGGACTGATCGACAAGGGTGTCGAACGCGGGGAGTTTCGGCGGACGGACCTTAGCGACTATCCGCAGCTGCTGGTAGCGCCGATGCTTTTGTCGGTGCTCTGGAAAGCGCTGTTCGAACGGCATCGCCATTTGGATACCGACGATCTGCTCAAGACGCATATCGATCTCCTCATCGCCGCGATCGAGGTGCCCGAACAGGAGCGCGAGGCGTCATGAGACGGACAGCCCTCATCGCCATCGCCGTCATTGCCGGGGCTATCGCCGGGCTCGTCCTGCTTACGCGATCAGGCAGCGATCAAGGCGTTGTGCCGGGCTATCTGGAGGCGGACCTCGTTCTGGTCGGCTCCGAAAAGAACGGGCGCATCGAATCGCTCGCTGTCCAGGAGGGCGATACGGTCGCGAAGGGCGATCTTGTCTTCACGCTCGAGAGCTCCGAACAGGAAGCCGAACTCGCGACCCGGAAAGCGCGGCTGGCCGAGGCCGAGGCGCGCCTTGCCGATGCGAGGGCCGCGTTGCAGCGGCCGCGCGAGATCGAAGTGCTTCAGTCGGCCTTGGTCCAAGCCAAGGCCATGCAGACGAAGTCGCAGCTGAACCTTGATCGCGTGCGGTCGCTCTACGACAAGGGCTGGGTCTCCAAGGCACAGCTCGACGACGCCATCGCTCAGCACGACAGCAACGAGGCCTCCGTGGACGAAGCCAGACGCCGCATCGAGGCTGCAAATCTGCCCGGCCGATCAGGCGTGATCGAGGCCGCCGCTGCTGCGGTCACCGAAGCGCGATCCGCGCTCGACGAAGCGCAGAAGAGCCTTGCGAAGCGCAAAGTGTTCGCGCCGGCGGCTGGTTCCGTCGAGGAAGTCTATTTCCGTCCCGGCGAGGTGGTGAACGCAGGCCAGGCGGTCGTGTCGCTGTTGCCGCCCGGCAATCTCAAAGTCCGGTTCTTCGTGCCGGAGACCGACCGCGCGGCGCTCCGCACGGGAGAGACCGTCGCCGTGTCTTGCGACGGCTGCCCTTCGGGACTGACGGCGACGGTCCGCTTCATCTCCCGCGACGCGGAGTTCACCCCGCCGGTGATCTTCTCGCGCGAGCAGCGGAGGAAACTCGTGTTTCTCGTCGAGGCGCACCCCGACGAGAGGACAGCGGAACTCACCGCGGGACAGCCCGTGTCCGTGACGTTACCCCAAAGCCCGCAGGCCTCGCCGTGACCAAGGAGATCGCCATCGACGTCCATGGGCTGACGAAGAAATTCGGCGACCGGACCGTCGTGCACGATCTCAGCCTGCAAGTGCCGAAGGGCGAGATCTACGGCTTCCTCGGGCCCAACGGAAGCGGCAAGACCACGACCTTGCGCCTTCTCTGCGGCTTGCTCACGCCGGATGCGGGCGAGGGGACCTGTCTCGGATACGACATCCTCACGCAGCAAGACGAGATCCGGCGTCATGTGGGTTACATGACCCAGCGATTCAGTCTCTATACGGATCTTTCAATCCGCGAAAATTTGGAGTTCGTGGCGCGGGTCTACGGCGTTCCCAATCCGCGCGAGGCGGCGAAGGGCGCGATCGCGCGTCTTGGTCTGACCGGCCGCGCCGAGCAGCTTGCCGGCGAACTCTCGGGCGGGTGGAAGCAGCGCCTCGCGCTCGGCGCCTGCATCCTCCCCAATCCCCAGCTCCTGCTGCTTGACGAGCCGACGGCGGGTGTCGATCCCAAGGCGCGGCGCGAGTTCTGGGACGAGATCCACAGCCTCGCGGCGGAAGGGATCACGGTGCTGGTCTCGACCCATTACATGGACGAGGCGGAGCGCTGCCACGAACTGGCCTATATCGCTTTCGGGAACTTGCTGGCGCGGGGCACCGCGCAGGATCTCATCGCCCAATCGGGTCTACGCACTTGGGTCGTCTCCGGTCCCGGTTTGCATGACCTGGCGATGCGCCTCGCGCATCGCGACGGAATCGGCATGGTCGCGCCGTTCGGCAACGAATTGCATGTGTCGGGCCGCGATCACAAGAGGCTCGACGCGGCGATCGCCGAGGCCAAGAAGGAAGACGGCGCACATCGTTGGACGCGCGGTGAGCCGAGCCTCGAGGACGTGTTCATCCTGCTGATGGACCAGGTCAAGGATAACTTCCAATGAGCGCGGCGGCCCAAAATCCAACGCGCCCGGTGAGCCGGGACCCCGGCTTCCTGAAGCGGGTCTGGGCCATGGTGGTGAAGGAATTCGTCCAAATGCGCCGCGACCGCATGACCTTCGCGACGATGCTGTTCATCCCCATCCTGCAACTGACGCTGTTCGGCTATGCCATCAACACCGACCCGAAGCATTTGCCGACCGCCGTGCTGACGCGCGACGACGGTCCGCTGACCCGCGCGGTGCTGGCGGCCATGAAGAACAGCGACTATTTCGCGTTCACGCGGCAGGTGCGCGATCCGGCCGAGCTCGACGCGATGCTGCGCTCCGGCGCCGCTCAATTCGCCGTGGAGATCCCGGCGAGTTTCGAGCGCGATGTGCGGCGCGGCGATCATCCGTCATTGCTGGTCATCGCCGACGCCACCGATCCGGTGGCGACAGGCACGGCCATCGCCGCCATGCAAGGATTGATCGACACGGCACTGCGGCGCGAATTGCGCGGGCCCGACGCCGCCGTCGAAGCGCGGGCGCCGCCCTTCACGCTCACGCTGCAGCGCCGCTACAACCCGGAAGGTCTGACGCAATACAACATCGTGCCGGGCCTGCTCGGCGTCGTGCTCACCATGACGATGATGATGTTCACGGCGCTCGCGGTGACGCGCGAGATCGAGCGAGGCACGATGGAGAGTCTGCTGGCGATGCCGATCCGGCCGGTCGAGATTATGATCGGCAAGATCGCGCCTTTCGTTCTCGTCGGCTTCGTGCAGATGACGATCATCATCGGCGCCGCGTCGTACCTCTTCGACGTCCCGATCCGGGGCAGTGTCGGTTTGCTCGTTCTTCTCAGCACGCTCTTCGCCGCTGCCAATCTCGCCGTGGGCTACACCTTCTCGACCGTCGCCGAGAACCAGCTTCAGGCGGTGCAGATGACGTTCTTCTTCTTCCTGCCGAACATCCTGCTGTCGGGCTTCATGTTTCCGTTTCGCGGCATGCCGCAATGGGCGCAGGTGATCGGGGAGATCCTGCCGCTGACTCATTTCATGCGGATCGCGCGCGGCATCATGCTGAAGGGCAACGGCCTCGCCGACATGCGGCTGGACGTCTTGGCGCTGGTGATCTTCCTGGTCGCGGCGATGGGGATTGCGCTGTTGCGCTTCCGCCGTACGCTGGACTGACGCCCGGCTCACATATGGATCGGGCGTCCGTCGACGGCGAGCGCCGCTTCCTTGACCGCTTCGTTCAGGGTCGGGTGCGCATGACAGGTGCGGGCGAGGTCTTCCGCCGAGCCGCCGAACTCCATCAGCACCGCCGCCTCGGCGATCATCGTGCCGGCATCGGGGCCGATAATGTGCACGCCGAGGACGCGGTCGGTGACGGCATCGGACAGGACTTTGACGAAGCCGTCCGTGGTGCGGTTCACCTTCGCACGGCCATTGGCTGTGAAGGGGAACTTGCCGACCTTGTAATGGACGCCCTCTTCCTTGAGCTGTTCCTCGGTTTTGCCGACGCTCGCGACTTCCGGCGCGGTGTAGACCACCGACGGGATCACGTCGTAATTCACGTGACCCGCCTGACCGGCAAGGATCTCGGCGACGGCCACGCCTTCCTCCTCGGCCTTGTGGGCGAGCATGGGACCGGCGATCACATCGCCAATCGCGTAGATGCCCGGCACATTGGTCTGGAAGTGGTGGTCGACGAGGATGCATCCGCGGTTATGGGTTTCGATGCCGAGATCGGCCAATCCCAAGCTGTCCGTGTTCGGAACGCGGCCGATGGCGACCAGCACCACGTCGCATTCGAGCGTTTCGGCTTTGCCGCCTTCGGCGGGCTCGACCGTCAACTTCACGGTCTTGCCCGAAGTGTCGACCTTCGTGACTTTCGCGCCGAGCTTGAAGGCGAGGCCCTGCTTCTTCAGCGTCCGCTGAAGCTGCTTGGCGATCTCGCCGTCGAGGCCGGGTGTGATGGTGTGAAGCATCTCGACCACGGTGACTTTGGCGCCGAGACGCGACCAGACCGAGCCGAGTTCGAGGCCGATATAGCCGCCGCCGATCACGACCATGCTCTTGGGCACCTCGGGCAGGGCGAGCGCGCCCGTGGACGAGACGATCCGCTTCTCGTCGATATCGATGCCGGGAATGCGGGCGATGTCCGATCCCGTGGCGATGACAATGGCCTTGGTTTCGAGAACCTGCTTGTCGCCCGCTTCCGGCGTCACCTGCACCTGGTGCGGGGCGAGGATCGTGCCGAGCCCGTGATAGGCGTCGATCTTGTTCTTCTTCAACAGATACTCGATGCCGTCCACGTTCCCTTTCACGCCTTCGTCCTTGAAGGCGAGCATGGCGGCGAGGTCGAGCTCCGGCCTCACCTTAATGCCCATCGCGGCGAAATGACTGCTCGCATCCGCATAGGCCTCGGAGGCATGCAGCAGCGCCTTCGAGGGGATGCAGCCGACATTGAGACAAGTGCCGCCATGGGTCGCGCGTTTCTCGACGACGGCGACTTTCATGCCGAGCTGCGCCGCGCGAATGGCGCAGACATAGCCGCCAGGGCCAGTGCCGATGACGATCAGATCGTAGGTGGTGTTCATGCGTGCGGTCTCGCGGGAAAGTCTCGAAGTTCGGGCGCTAGAGATCGAGGATGAGACGGGCGGGATTCTCGAGGGAGTCCTTCACGTTGACGAGGAAGGTCACAGCTTCCTTGCCGTCAACGATGCGGTGGTCGTAGGACAGGGCGAGATACATCATCGGCCGCGCCACGATCTCGCCGTCGCGGACCACGGGCCGGTCCTCGATGCGGTGCATGCCGAGAATGCCCGATTGCGGCGCGTTGAGGATCGGCGTCGACAGCATCGAACCGTAAATGCCGCCATTGGAGATGGTGAAGGTCCCGCCCTGCATCTCCTGCAATCCGAGCTTGCCCTCGCGCGCGCGTATACCGAAATCGGTAATCGCGGCTTCGATATCGGCAAGGCTCATGCGGTCGGCGTCCCGGATGACTGGAACAACAAGACCGCGCTCGGTCCCGACCGCGACGCCCACATGGTAGTAGTTCTTGTAGACGATATCGTCGCCGTCGATCTCCGCGTTGACGGCGGGAATGTCCTTCAGCGCCTGGACGCAAGCCTTCACGAAGAAGCCCATGAAGCCGAGCTTCACGCCGTGGCGCTTTTCGAAATTGGCGCGATATTCCGCCCGCAGTTCCATGATCGCGCTCATGTCCACGTCGTTGAACGTGGTCAGCATCGCGGCGGTGTCTTGGGCATCCTTCAGGCGTTTGGCGATGGTTTGGCGCAGGCGCGTCATGCGGACGCGCTCTTCGCGGGCCTCGTCGTCTGGCGCCACGGGCGCCCGGTGCGGTGCGTGCGCTTTCGGCGCGCGCGGCGTTTCGCGCAAAGTTTGGGCGGCGGCCGAGATCACGTCGCCTTTCAGGATCTGGCCCCTGCGGCCGGAACCGGCGACCTCGCCGGCGGACAATCCCGTTTCTGCGAGAAGTTTCTTCGCGGCCGGCGATGGCGGCATGGAGGTCGGTGCGATCTCTTCGCGGATATGCGGCTCGCGCACCAGCGCGATCGGCGCCTCGGCGGGTTGAGCGGCTGGTGTCTGCGGCGCGGCTTGCGGCGCAGCCGGAGGTTCAGCCTTCTCCGCGGACGGCCGCGGCGTTGCCGCCGCGCCTTCGCCTTCGGCGATGGAACCGAGCAGCGCGCCGACCTCGACCGTGTCGCCCGCCTTGACGACGATTTCCGATAGGACGCCGGCGGACGGTGCGGGAACTTCGACGGTCACCTTGTCGGTTTCCAGCTCCACCAGCGGCTCGTCGGCGGCGACGGCGTCACCGGCCTGTTTCAGCCATTGCCCGACCGTCGCCTCGACGACGGACTCTCCCAATGCCGGAACCCGAATTTCTGTCGTCATCGCTGTGTTCGCCCGTCCTTCTCAAGCTTGCCGCGAACGAGGCGCGTGGCGCCTCCGCGGCCTAACCCAGCGCTTCGTTGAGCAGGGTTTTCAATTCGCGCACATGTTTCGACATCAGCCCCGTGGCGGTCGCGGCGGAACTCGGTCGCCCAGCATAGCGCGGCCGCTTGAATTTGGCATCGATATGGTCGAGCACCCAAGCCATATTAGGTTCGACGAAGCTCCAGGCGCCCATGTTCTTTGGTTCCTCTTGACACCAAACGATTTCGGCTTCCTTGAACCGGCTGAGCTCCTGGATCAAAGCGCGGGCCGGGAACGGGTAGAGCTGCTCCAGACGCAAGAGATAGACGTCCGAGATGCCGCGCTCGGCGCGCTCCGCCTCGAGGTCGTAATAGACCTTGCCCGAACAAATCACGACGCGCCGGATTTGTGCGTCCGGCACGAGCGTCACGCCCTCGCCGGGCATGCGCTCGGCATCGTCCCAAAGAAGGCGATGGAAGCTGGACTCGGGCCCGAAATCCTCGATGTCCGACTTCACCTTCTTGTGCCGCAGCAGCGATTTCGGCGTCATCAGCACCAGAGGTTTGCGGAACTGCCGGTGCAACTGGCGCCGCAACACATGGAAATAGTTGGCGGGGGTCGTGCAGTTGACGACTTGCCAGTTGTCCTCGGCACAGAGCTGGAGGTAGCGCTCGAGCCGGGCCGAGGAATGTTCCGGCCCCTGACCTTCGTAGCCGTGGGGTAGCAGCAGGACGAGGCCCGACATACGCAGCCACTTGCGCTCGCCCGACGAGATGAACTGATCGATCACGACCTGCGCGCCATTGGCGAAGTCGCCGAACTGCGCTTCCCAAAGCACCAGCGCGTTGGGCTCGGCGAGGCTATAGCCATACTCGAAGCCGAGCACGGCTTCCTCGGAGAGCATGGAGTTGATGACCTCGAAGTCGCCTTGCTCTTTGCCGAGATGCTTTAGCGGCGTGTATTTGTTCTCGTTCGCCTGATCCATCAGCACGGAGTGGCGTTGGGAGAAGGTGCCGCGCTCGGAGTCTTGGCCCGAGAGACGGATCTTGAAGCCTTCCACCAACAGCGTTCCGAAGGCAAGAGACTCGGCTGTCGCCCAATCGATGCCCTTGCCGTCTTCGATGGTCTTGCGGCGCGCCGCCATGATGCGCGCGATGGTCTTGTGCGGCGTCAGGGTCGGCGGGATTTCCGTCAGCTTCAGGCCGACTTCGCGCAAGACATCGAGATCGACGCCCGTGTGTCCGCGGCGTGCGCCTTCCTCGGCGAAGCCGATACCGGACCAGCGCCCGTCGAGCCAGTCGGCGCGGTTCGGCCGATAGGTCTCGCCGGCAAGGAACTCTTCCTCGAGAAAGTCGCGGAAATCCGCTTGAAGCTTGTCGATCTCGCCCTTGGCGAGGACGCCCTCCTTGACCAGCCGGTCGGCGTAGATCTCGACCACACGCGGATGTTCGGCGATCCGCTGATACATCAGCGGCTGGGTGAAAGCCGGCTCGTCCGCCTCGTTGTGGCCGTGGCGGCGGTAGCAGAACATGTCGATAACCACGGGCTTGCCGAAGCGCTGGCGGAACTCGGTGGCGATCTTGGTGACATGCACTACAGCTTCCGGATCGTCGCCGTTCACGTGGAAGATCGGTGCATCGATCATCTTGGCGACATCGGACGGGTAGGGCGAGGAGCGCGAGAAACGCGGCGCCGTCGTGAAGCCGATCTGGTTGTTCACGATGAAGTGGATCGAGCCGCCGGTGCGGTGGCCGCGTAGGCCCGAGAGCCCCAGACACTCGGCCACGACGCCTTGGCCGGCGAAGGCCGCATCGCCATGGAGCAGGAGCGGCATGACCTCCTTGCGTTCGGTGTCGCCGCGCTGGTCCTGCTTCGCGCGGACCTTGCCGAGGACGACCGGATCGACGATCTCCAGATGCGAGGGGTTCGCGGTAAGCGACAGATGCACCCGGTTGTCGTCGAACTCCCGATCGGACGAGGCGCCGAGATGGTATTTGACATCGCCCGAGCCCTCGACATCGTCGGGATGGGCCGAGCCGCCGCGAAACTCGTTGAAGATCGCGCGCCAAGGCTTGGCCATGACATTGGCGAGGACGTTCAGGCGCCCGCGATGGGGCATGCCGATGACGATCTCGCGCACGCCGAGCTGGCCGCCGCGCTTGATGATCTGTTCGAGTGCCGGAGCCATGGATTCGCCGCCATCCAGGCCGAAGCGCTTGGTGCCGGTATATTTGACGTTGAGGAAGCGTTCGGAGCCTTCGGACTCGATCAGCTTGGTTAGAATCGCGCGCTTGCCTTGCTCAGTGAACTGAATCTCGGTGCCTTCAATGCGCTCCTGCATCCAAGCGCGTTGCTCGGGATCGGAGATATGCATGTATTCGAAGCCGATCGTTCCCGCATAGGTCTTGTCGAGAACCGCGAGCACTTGCGCGAGGTCGGCAAACTCGAAGCCCAGCGCGCCGCCGATATAGATCGGCCGGGAATAGTCCGCGGGCGTGAAGCCGTAGGTCTGCGGATCGAGCTCGGGATGCGCGCCGCGCGAGGTCAGGCGTAGAGGGTCGAGCTTTGCGATGAGATGCCCACGCGTGCGATAGGCGCGGATCAACATGCGCGCGCCAAGCGTATCGCGCGCGGCGTCCAACGCTTCGGCTTGTGTCAATGCGCCGGGCGGCGCGAAGGCGACGGGAAGCGCGGCCGCGCCGGCCTTCCACGATGGCACCCGGTTCCACGCGCCCCAGGACGGTCCCTCGGCGTTGGCGATCACATTCTTGGCGTCATCGCCGAGATTGGCGAAGAAGCTACGCCAATCTTCCGAGACCGACGCGGGGTCCGCGTTATACAGCGCGTAGAGCTCGGCGAGATAGGTGGCGTTTGCGCCGTCCAAGAACGAGGTGTGCGCGAAAACCTCGTTTCCTTCGTATCGTGTCATGGCACCAACCTGGCGGTCCGTTTCTGGACCTACGGCGTGCCGGGCAATAAAGGCAAGCGTTTGGCGCCCAGCGCACCTTTACTTGAATATTCCTGCAAGCGTCGTTCCAAGAGCGGCAGGCGAATGGGACACGACGATGCCTGCGTCCTGCATTGCCTCAATTTTGCTCTTTGCATCGCCCTTTCCGCCCGAAATAACGGCACCGGCGTGACCCATGCGGCGTCCGGGCGGTGCGGTCGCGCCAGCCACGAATCCGACGATCGGCTTCTTGTTCCCGGCCTTGACGAGGAACTCCGCCGCCTCTTCCTCGGCGCTGCCGCCGATTTCGCCAATCATGATGATGGCCTCGGTAGCGTCGTCCTCGAGAAAGAGCGAAAGCGCGTCGATGAAGTTCGTGCCGTTGACCGGATCGCCACCGATGCCGATGCAGGTCGTCTGGCCGAATCCGACGGCGGTGGTCTGTGCCACGGCTTCGTAGGTCAGTGTGCCGGAACGGGACACGATGCCCACGCGGCCGGGCATGTGAATATGGCCCGGCATGATACCGATCTTGCACTCGCCTGGCGTGATGATACCAGGGCAGTTCGGTCCGATCAGCCGCGTGTTCGATCCGGTCAGGGCACGCTTGACCTTAACCATGTCGAGCACGGGCACGCCCTCGGTGATGCACACGGCGAGTTCGACGCCCGCGTCGATGGCCTCGAGAATTGCATCGGCCGCGAAGGCCGGAGGCACGTAGATCGCCGAGGCGGTCGCGCCCGTCTGCTTCACGGCATCGCGCACGGTGTCGAACACGGGCAGCCCGAGATGGGTGGTGCCACCCTTACCCGGCGTGACGCCGCCGACCATCTTGGTGCCGTAGGCAATCGCCTGTTCGGTGTGGAACGTCCCTTGAGAGCCCGTAAAGCCCTGGCAAATGACGCGTGTGTTCTTATCGACGAGGACTGACATGATGCAAAGTTAAGCCGGTTCGTGGAAGGATTTGTGACGGTTGGATTTAGACGTGTTCTGGCTAAGCGGCCTTGAGCGCGGCGACCGCTTTCTTGGCCGCATCGTCTAGGTCGTCGGCGGGAATGATGGCAAGGCCGGATTCGGCGAGGAGTTCCTTACCGCGCTCCACGTTGGTGCCTTCGAGGCGCACGACCAGCGGCACGGAGATGTTGGTCTCCTTGGCCGCGGCGATGATGCCCTCGGCAATCGTGTCGCAACGCATGATGCCGCCGAAAATATTGACGAGCACGCCCTTCACGTTGGGATCGGACAGGATCAGCTGAAAGGCCGCGGTGACCTTCTCCTTGGTCGCGCCGCCGCCCACGTCGAGGAAGTTCGCGGGTTCGGCCCCGTAATACTTGATGATGTCCATGGTGGCCATCGCGAGGCCCGCGCCATTGACCATGCAGCCGATATTGCCATCCAGCTTGACGTAGGAGAGGTCGTGCTTGGAGGCTTCGACCTCGGCAGGGTCCTCCTCGTGGATGTCCCGGAGCGCCTCGATATCCGGATGACGGAACAGCGCGTTGTCCTCGAAGCCGATCTTCGCGTCGAGGCAGACAAGGGTATCTTCCTTGGTCACGACAAGCGGGTTGATCTCGATCAGGCTCGCGTCCTTCTCGATGAAGACGTTGTAGAGCGTCTTGATCAGCTTGGCGCACTGCTTGGCGAGATCGCCCCTTAGCTCTAGCGCATCGGCGATCACCCGGCCGTGGAAGCCGCTGAGGCCCGACGCCGGGTCCACGTCGATGGTCGTGATCTTCTCGGGCGTCTCCGCCGCCACTTCCTCGATATTCACGCCGCCTTCGGTCGAGGCGACGAAGGCCACGCGGCCCGTGGCCCGGTCCACGAGAAGAGACAGATAGAGTTCGCGCGCGATGGTCGTATCCTCGACCACATAGACGCTGCGTACCACGCGGCCCTTGGGGCCGGTCTGTGGCGTCACCAGCGGCTTGCCGAGCATCCGGTCGGCCTCGGCGTGCATCTCCTCGATGGTCTTCACGAGTTTGATGCCACCACCCTTGCCGCGGCCGCCCGCGTGGATCTGGGCCTTCACAACGAAGATGTCGCCGTTGAGCTCCTTGGCGAGTTCGATTGCCTCGTCGGCGCTTTTGGCGACAACGCCGTTTGCCACAGGGGCGCCGTAGGCCTTGAGGAGATCCTTGGCCTGGTACTCGTGAATATTCATGCGAAAACTCTCCGGACCTTTCTTCCGCGAAGGCTTTGGTCCCTATGACGCCGCGAGACTGGGGGCGATGCGCTGGCAGATCTCGACGAGGGATTTCACCGACTGAACGGAGTGCATGAGAGCATCCTTCTCGGCGGATGTTAGGTCGAGCTCGATAACGCGCTCGACACCCTTCGAGCTGATAATGACCGGAACGCCAGCGTAAATGCCTTTTACGCCATATTCGCCGTTGAGATAGGCGGCGGCGGGAACCACGCGCTTCTTGTCCTTGAGATAGGACTCTGCCATGTCGAGCGCCGCCGCGGCCGGCGCGTAAAAGGCCGAGCCGGTCTTCAACAGGCCGACGATCTCGGCGCCGCCGTCGCGGGTACGCTGGACGATCTCGTCCAGGCGCTTCTGGGTGATCCAGCGCATCTTGACCAAATCGGCAAGCGGGATGCCCGCCACTGACGAGTAGCGGATCAGCGGCACCATGGTGTCACCATGGCCCCCGAGGACCATCGTGTGGATATCCTGCGGGCTCACGTCGAACTCTTCGGAGAGGAAGTAGCGGAACCGGGCGCTGTCCAGTACGCCAGCCATGCCGACCACCTTGTTGCGGGGTAGGCCGGAGGTCTTCTGCAGCGCCCACACCATGGCGTCGAGCGGGTTGGTCACGCAGATCACGAAGGCTTCGGGAGCATATTTGCGCAGCCCCGCGCCGACCTGCTCCATGACCTTGAGGTTGATTTCGATGAGATCGTCGCGGCTCATGCCGGGCTTGCGGGGAACGCCCGCGGTGACGATCACCACGTCGGCGTCCTTGATGTCGGCATATTCGTTGGCACCCTTGAATTTGGGGGCGTAGCCCTCGACGGGTGCGGACTGGGAAAGATCGAGCGCCTTGCCTTGCGGGACGCCGTCCACGACGTCGAACAGGACGACTTCGCCAAGTTCGCGTATGCCGGCAAGGTGAGCAAGCGTGCCTCCGATCTGGCCAGCACCGATCAACGCAATTTTATTCCGCGCCATGACGTTCCCTCCCAAAGATTCGTACCAAGTCGCCGCGCAATTGCTTATTCCAATCGCCACGATATCTTTTGTTGGTTAAATGCAATCGTGCTGGGGCGCAAGGTTCCGATGTAGTCCGGACGCATCTTTGGTTCGCGGGGAGACCGGTTAGGCTGTAGTCTGAGCCCTTGGAGGCGAATCCTGGAGTGGCGATGACTGGGGACCAACCAGCCGAGAGCGGTTCCGGCACCAGCTCGGACCCTGGCAAGGGCGACGAGCGGCCGATGCCAACCGACGAGGAGCTCGACCGGATTCCGCCCCTGCCGCTGGTGGTCTGGGCGGCCCGATGCGCCAGCTATTTTCTCGCCCTCGGCGGGATCATGCTCGTGTCCTACGCGGTGTATGGCTTCACCACCGATCCCAACAGCTTCCCGCCCGGTTTCCGGCTGAACCCGCTCCAGGCCGCGGTCAATTTCGGCTGGGGACTGGCCGGAACCCTGATCGGTTTCTTCCGTCCGCGCCATGCCACGGCCTTTGTCCTCGCCTTCGCCGCCTTCTACACGGTGATTGCGGGGTTTGGCACGTTCGAGGGCTCGGCGCTCGGCATGCATTTGGGTACGCCCGCCAAGATCTTCTATTGGGTCGTCGTTGCCTTCGCCTGGTCCGCGGGGCTCTATGCCCTGCTCAAGCGCAGCGGCGAGCCGAACTAGGGACGGACGCGATCAAGGCGCCGCGTTCGGCTTTTCGTCTTCCGGATAGGCACTTGCGGCCGGCGCATTCGAGGCATCGTTGGGCACGTCGACCAACGTCGCCAGCGGTGCCCCCGCCGGCTTGATGCGCACGACGTAAATCTTCACCGGGTCCGTGGCACTGGGGTTCCACCCGCGATGCACCACGTTGGGGGCGAGGATGTTGGTCTTTCCCGTCTCGAGCGGGTAGGGCGGCTTGCCTTCCTCTTCGATCATGAGCGTACCGGCGAGGCCGTACTCGATCTCCACCGCGTCCTTATGAATGTGCCAGGGCACCGCGCTTCGCGGCGGGAAGGTGTAGACCTGGATGTCGATCTCCTTGCCTGGGTCGCCGGCGAGCGGTTTGGTCTCGATATGCTGAGCTTCGACTTTCGGCGGTGGGTTTGGCTCACGGGCTTGGAGGGCAGAGGTGCCCAGTGCCACGACGAGTGCGGTGCCGAGGACCGCCAAGAATCGCTTTGTCACTCTCGAAATCATCCTTGCACGTTAGCGCGTTCGCGTGCCCGGGGCAGCGGTTTCCCGCTCCGATAGCCTTGGGGGCGGCGTTTCGTTTGAGGCGCCGAGCGTAGCCGCACTTGCCCCAAAGCGCCCGCAATCTGGCGCTAGGGCGTGCGGGGGCTTATGAGAAGGAATGGGTTTGCACGCAAGACGGGAACAACGGCCGGTCCGCCCCTTTGGCGCGGTGCTCGCAGCGGCAGGATTCGCTTGCCTTCTGACTGCCTGCGCCGGCGGTCTCTCCGGCCCCGAACAGGCCTACAAGGACCTGACGCGGGTCGACTACGGCAAGCCCTATATCGGCATGAGCAAGCAGCAGGTCATCGGCTGCGCGGGTCAGCCGCGCTCGCGCATTCCGGCGGGGTCGGGCGGCGAGACGTTCGTCTATCACTATAAGGGCGCGGGCCCCGTACCCGGCGGCACGCCGAAAGACGCAACTTGCACGGCGAGCCTGACATTCGAGGGCGGGACCCTCGTCCGGGTCAACTATGCCCATAAGGACGGCCGCAGCCCCTATGCGTGGCAGGCCGAGAAGGACCCCGAAAAAGCTGAAAAGATGAAGCAGGAAGCGCCACCGACTTGCGTGTTTTCGCTGCCGCGCTGCCAGCGCTAGAACAAAAAGCCCGGCACGGAGGCCGGGCTTTCGAAAGCTTGGAGCGGTCAAGGCCGCTCTATGTGCGCTCCACCATCTTCCGCTTCAAATTGGCGATGGCCGCGGCGGGGTTCAGTCCCTTAGGGCACGCCTTGGTGCAGTTCAGGATGGTGTGGCAGCGATAGAGCCGGAAGGGATCTTCCAGATCGTCGAGACGCTCGCCGGTCCGCTCGTCTCGGGAATCCTCCACCCAGCGATTCGCCTGCAGCAGAATGGCCGGGCCGAGATAGCGGTCGCCGTTCCACCAATAGGATGGGCAGGCGGTCGAACAGCAGGCGCACAAAATGCATTCGTAGAGACCGTCAAGCTTCTCGCGGTCTTCGTGGCTTTGTCGCCATTCCTTCTGCGGCGTCGGGCTGTCGGTCTTGAGCCAAGGCTCGATCTCCCGGTGCTGCGCATAGAATTGCGTCATGTCCGGAACGAGGTCCTTGATCACCGGCATGTGCGGCAACGGATAGACGGCGATGGCCGCGCCTCTGGCTTCCTCGGCGTGCATGGTGCAGGCCAGCGTGTTGGTTCCGTCGATATTCATCGAGCAGGAGCCACACACGCCTTCGCGGCACGAGCGGCGGAAAGTCAGCGTCGGGTCGATCTTGTTTTTGATCCAGAGAAGTGCGTCCAGGATCATCGGCCCGCAGTCGTTCATGTCCACCCAATAGGTGTCCACGCGCGGGTTCTCGCCCGTTTCGGGATCGAAGCGATAGATGCGGTACTCGCGCCAGCGTCCGGGTTCGGCGCCCTTGGCGGGCGGGTTCCACGCCTTGCCCTTCGTGATCTTCGAATTCCTGGGAAGTGTGAATTGGACCATCTCAACCTAACCCCTTTGCGCCCGCCGGGTTCGTCCCGGTCTGATCCGCGTCTTGCCTCGCGTTCCTAGTAAACCCGCTCTTTCGGCTCGATATAGGCAATCTCGTTCGAGAGCGTGAACTTGTGTACCGGACGGAAATCCAGCTTCACGGTGTGCTTTCCGTAATCCGCATAAGATAGCGTGTGCTTCATCCAGTTGGTGTCGTCGCGCTTGGGGAAGTCCTCACGCGCGTGCGCCCCGCGGGATTCCTCGCGGGCCAACGCCCCTTGCACCGTCACCGCCGCTTGGCTGATGAGATTGTCGAATTCGAGTGTCTCGATCAGGTCGGTGTTCCAGATCAGCGACCGGTCCGTGACCTTGATGTCCGCAGCGTCGTCCCAGACCTTCTTGATGTTCTTCACGCCCTCTTCGAGCACTTCCTTGGTGCGGAACACCGAGCAGTCGCGCTGCATGGTCTTCTGCATGGCAAGGCGCAGTTCGGCGGTCGGCGTGCCGCCATCGGCGTAGCGGAACCGGTCGAGGCGCGCGACGGCCTCCTCGCCCGCGCCCTTCGGCAATTCCGGAATGGCGGCGCCCTTCGTCAGAATTTCGGCGCAGCGAAGCCCGGCGGCGCGGCCGAACACGACCAGGTCGATCAGCGAGTTCGAGCCGAGACGGTTGGCGCCATGGACCGACACGCAGGCGGCTTCGCCGAGAGCCATGAGGCCCGGCACGATGGCATCGGCGTCGCCGTTCTTCGGCGAGATCACCTCGCCATGCATGTTGGTGGGGATGCCACCCATGTTGTAGTGGCAGGTGGGAATGACCTTGATCGGCTCTTTCCGCGCGTCGACGCCGCCGAAAATGCGGGCGAGGTCGGAAATGCCCGGCAGACGCTCGTCGATCAAGGCCGGATCCAGATGGTCCAGATGCAGATGCATGTATTCCTTGTCGGGACCGTGCCCCCGGCCTTCGCGAATCTCGATGGTGATCGCGCGGGAGACCACATCGCGCGAGGCGAGATCTTTGGCGGAGGGCGCGTAGCGCTCCATGAATTTCTCGCCTTCGGAGTTCTTCAGGAAGCCGCCTTCGCCGCGTGCGCCTTCGGTGATCAGCACGCCCGCGCCATAGACGCCGGTGGGATGGAACTGCACGAACTCCATGTCCTGCAACGGCAGGCCTGCGCGCAGCACCATGCCGTTGCCATCGCCGGTGCAGATATGGGCCGAGGTGCAGGAGAAATAGGCGCGGCCATAGCCGCCCG
The DNA here is from genome assembly GCA_020637815.1 of Hyphomicrobiaceae bacterium. Lineage (GTDB taxonomy): Bacteria > Pseudomonadota > Alphaproteobacteria > Rhizobiales > Methyloligellaceae > Methyloceanibacter. The sequence goes on from JACKJS010000002.1 coordinate 279,502, forward strand.
TGGCGAGGATCGTCTGATGGCCGCGGAAGCGGTGGATCGAGCCGTCTGCCATGTTGATGGCGACGACACCGCGGCAGCGGCCTTCATCGTCCATGATGAGATCGATGGCGAAATACTCGATGAAGAACTCGGCCGAATGACGCAGGGCCTGGCCGTACATCGTGTGCAGCAGCGCGTGGCCGGTGCGATCGGCGGCCGCGCAGGTGCGCCGGGCCTGACCCTTGCCGAATTCCGTCGTCATGCCGCCGAACGCGCGCTGAAAGATCTTGCCGTCATCGGTGCGGGAGAAGGGAACGCCCCAATGCTCCAGCTCGTAGACGGCCTCGGGCGCGTTGCGGCAGAGATATTCGATCGAGTCCTGGTCGCCGAGCCAGTCCGACCCTTTCACGGTGTCGTACATGTGCCAGCGCCAATCGTCCGGCCCCATGTTGCCGAGCGCAGCGGCGATGCCGCCTTGGGCCGCGACCGTATGCGAGCGGGTCGGGAACACCTTGGAAATACAAGCGGTGCGGAGACCCGCCTCGCTGGCGCCGACGACGGCGCGAAGACCGGACCCGCCTGCGCCGACGACGATGACGTCATAGGCGTGGTCGGTGATTTCATAGGCACGGCCGTTCACGTTGACGGCGTTGTGCGGCGTATTGGGCGTGGCGTCTTGAGGCATACCGCGTCAGCTTCCGAAACTGATTTTCAAAATGGCGAGGGTCGAGGCAAGTCCGACCAGCGCGGCGAAGAAGGTCACGGCCATGAGCGAGACGGTCTTGCACATCTTGGTGTGCACGTAATCCTCGATAATCTCGCGCAGGCCGATCCGCATATGGATGGCGGCGGACCAGATCAGGGCCAGCATCAGCACGGCGACGATGGGGTTGGCCAGACACTCGCGGACCTTGTCATAGCTGGCGCCGACATGGCTGACGACGAACCAGATCAGGAAGATGAGGAGCGGCACGTTCGCCACGGCCGTCAGCCGCTGGCGCCAGAAGGTTTCGGTCCCGTGATGGGCGGCGCCGAGGCCGCGGATGCGCTTGAGCGGTGTCGCCACGGCTAGAGCCCTCCCATCTGATGGTAGCCGATCACCCAGACCAGGACGGTGAGCAGGATCGAGCCGATGATGGTTGCCCACGCGAAGACTTCGATCGTGGTCTTGTCGAGCCCGGTTCCCGTGTCCCAAATAAGGTGGCGGATGCCGCCGAGCATGTGGTGGATCAGCGCCCAAGTGAAGGCGAAGAGCAGGGCGCGGCCGATGAAACTTCCGAAGAAAGTTTGCACGCACTCGTAGTGCTCCGGTCCCATGCTGACCGCTACCAGCCACCAGGCGAGAAGCGCGAAACCGATAGCCAGGCCTGCGCCGGTGATGCGATGCGCAATAGACATCATCATCGTCAGCATCGGCCGGTAAATCTGCAGATGCGGTGAAAGAGGCCGCTCCGCCTCAAGCTTGTTTGTCATTGGTATTTATGTGTGTTGCCCAGTTCAATCTTCTCATAACGCAGAGAGAAGGCAGGGGCAATCGCGGCGCACAATTTTGCGGTGGAGGCGTCGGGAGGCGGGAGGCGCGCGACGCGCGCGCAATTGTAAAAGAAAAATCAATCTGTTAGGCGGGCTTGGCGATTTCGTAGCACGATTCTGCGTCGTCGGCGAATTTCGACATGATCCATGTTTGTCCGCCGTCCAAAGATTCCCAGACATGCGAGCCAACGATATAGGCCACACCACCCATCGTGCCGTCGTACGGACCGTCCCAAGCCATGGGCAACTCCCCCAAAGTTGCAAAAACTCCAGGGGCTAGAATGCAATCGAAAACTTTTACAGAAGGTTTACGTTAAGGCTTTCGAACCGAACGCGTGCCTATTTCGCGATCACGCCGCAAGCGAGACGCGGACCGGCATCGCCGGCGGGATCCGACGTGTAGTCGTCCGGTCCTTCATGAACGACGATCGCCGTTCCCTCCTCGTCGAGGAGGGAATCGAGGTTCACCATCTGGTTTAGCACCTCGATGCGGAGCTGGCCGTTCGCGGGGACATGGATGTTGGGCATGTCGCCGGCATGAGGTCCGGCGGGATTCATGAGCCCATGCTTGTCTTCTTCCGGGTTGTAGTGCCCGCCCGCCGATTTGAAGTCCGGCCCTTCGCATAGGCCGGTTTCGTGGATGTGGAAGGCGTGCGTGCCTTCGGGGAGATTCGTCACGTCGACGTCCAGAAGAACACCAGTGGGGACCGCCGTCAGCGTGACCGTTCCCACGTCCTGGCCGTCCGGGTTCTTGAGAGCCGCCTTGGCCGTCTCGGCCGCTTGGGCGAGCGCCGGCAAGGCGATCATGACCGCAAGGGCACTTGCGAAACAAAATTGTGTAGGGGTCATCGGTACAACTCCTCCAATGCGGTCCGGCCGCGCAAATCGGTTCGGCAAGACGATAGACCAAACACCTTAACGCGTATGCCGCGCTTTCTGGAACGCGGTACGGCACAATGTTCCGCAATTCGCCATGAGGGGCTAGCGCGGCAGCGCCACCCAATAGTCCATGTCGAGCACGACTCCGTCTTCGAGCGAGCCGTCTTCCTTGACGCCGGGGAAATCCGCGCAATTGCGGTCCTTCACCGCGAATGTGCGCAGGCGCAGCGCGCCCACGTCCGACCGGCCCGGGAGTTCGGCTTTGTCGAGCACCTCGCTCCACGCATAGATGGTATCGCCCGCGAAGGAGGGCGCCGCGTGACGCGCGCCGTTGAGGCCGAGCACGTGGAAGGCGTTGGCGAGGCCGTTAAAGCTGAGCGAGCGGGCGATCGAGATGATGTGCCCCCCATAGACGAGCCGCCGGCCGAAGCGCTCTTGGGACTCACGGTGCTGGTTGAAATGCACGCGGGCGGTGTTCTGATAGAGGCGCGTCGCCATCTGGTGTTCGGCCTCTTCGATGGTCTGGCCGTCCACGTGATCGATCTTGTCGCCGACCGCATAGTCTTCCCAGCGGCGGGGGGAGCCGGCCAGCGCATAATCGTAGACTGTGAGCTTCAGCGCCGGCAGCGCTTTGCCGAGCGTGTCGGGCGAGACGCTCTTGTCGAGCTCCGGAATGACAGTTTCAGGCGCGGGCAGATCGAGATCGCGCTTCACGACCATGACCCAGCGCGCGAAGGACAGAACCGCATCGCCGTTCTGGTTGCGGCCCGTGGTGCGCACATAGACCGTGCCGTTCTTGCCGCTCGAGTTCTGCTTGACGCCGATCACTTCCGACGTCGATGCGATCGTGTCGCCGGGATAGACCGGTGCGAGAAAGCGGAACTCCGCGTAACCGAGATTGGCGATGGCGTTGCGCGAGACATCCGGCACCGTCTTTCCGATCACGAAATGAAACACGAGGATGTCGTCGATGGGCGAGCGCGGATAGCCGATGCTCTGCGCGAACGCGTCCGACGACTGCACGGCGACGCGGCCGCTATACAGAGCCGTATAGACGCTGACGTCGCCGACCGTGACGGTCCGTGGCGTCGGGTGGACGATCTCCTCCCCGACTTTGAAATCCTCGAAATAGTTTCCGGTGACCGTGCGGTCGATTTTGTGTGTGTTGGTCATTGCGTCGGTGTTGCGATTTTCAATCCGATGATGGAGCCGATCAGTGTGGCGATGAAGAAGAGCCGCAAGGCCGTGGCCGGCTCCTTGTAGAAAAGAATGCCGATTGTGGCCGTACCGGCAGCGCCGATCCCAGTCCAGATAGCATAGGCGGTTCCGACAGGAATATCCTTGAGGGCCTTATTGAGGAAGACGAAGCTCAAAACGATGCAAAGTGCGAAAACCAGCGTCGGCCAAGGCCGGGTGAATCCGTTCGTCAGCTTCAGCGACGAGGCAAAGCCAATCTCGAACAGGCCGGCGAGCACCAAATAGGCCCAAGACATGGGTCGAACCTCATACGGCTGAGAGTCGTTCGTGCGTTACGGGGAGGCGGCGCAAGAGCAAGAGACCGCCTGGCGGAGCGGACCATAGGTTCGCAAACCCGCCCTGTCACCCTTCATCGGGGATTTCGCCATCCCCGGCGGTGTGGCGCTTGGGGAATAGAAGCCGCTGATAGAACCAGCCGATTCCGATCAGTACCGCGCCGAGGCCGAGGAAGGACAGCGCGCGGAGGATGCCGGTGAGGTCCGCCATGTCGATGACGAAAACCTTGACGATCGTCAGCCCCACCACGAAGGCCGAGCAGGCGCGCAACGTGGCGGACTTTGCCCAAATGCCGGCAAGGAGCAACGCCGTGCCGAACAGCAGCCAGACGGCAGAGTAGGTGTACTGTTCCGCGCTCGTGGTCTTGTGCGCGGTCAACTCCGGACCGTGGAACAGGGTTCGGATTTCGAGACTGACATAGGTGAGAGCCAGGACCAAGGCGGCGACAACGGCCATGGTGACGTACCGGCGCCGCCAGGCATTGCGAACCGAATAGGCGAGGCCTGCAGTCATCACCGCGGGCAAACCGTAGCCGAGCAGTACGAGGTTGAAGACCGGTCCGCCGACGGGATCGCCGGTGACGAGCGGATTGTGAGTCAATCCGAGGCCGATGGCGGCATAGGCGAGAAGAGCGAGCGCGAGGCCCTTCGCGGCCCAGGCGAAGACAGGGCTCCCGTTTCCTTTCGAAAGATGGACGAGCCCGATGGTCACAACGAGCAGCAGGGTGAGGTCGAGCCCGATTTCGGCCAGCGTGACACCCATTCGGTCGATCCGGCCGCCGCCGGTGAAGTGGTGGATCTCGAGGGTCACGAGGAGAACCATGAAGACGACCGCCGTGGTGTCGGCCAAGCGGCTCGCGAAGTCGTCAGCCGTTCGCCGCAGCATCATTCCGGCGGCTGCGAAGGCCACGGCGGGGACGCCATAGCCGTAGAGCAGCCAGTTGACGATCGGTGTCCGGCCGAGGTCGCCGCCGACCACGTCCGGGAACAGCACGACGCGGAATAGGACGAGCCCGGTGACGATCGAGGCGAGCCAACGCAGGACTTCCCACGGCCGCCGGGTGTGGACCCAGGCGATGCCCGGCACCATGGCGGAGAGGGCGATGGTGAGCCAGCCCTTCTCGAGGGCAAGGCTGAGCGCCAGCGCGAGGGCCGCGACCGCGCCGGTCGCGAAGATCCCGCCTGCCTCGGTCTGTCCCGGACAAGATGGCCGCTTTGCGATGGCCTCCGTAGCGAAGACGAAGAGCGCGGCCAGCGCTAGGGCGACCGCGGCGAACGGCAAAGACGTTTCGAAGGCGGCCGCCCGCCAATAAAGACTTGCCAGCAGGACCAGCGGCGTTGCGACAGCCGGTAAGCTCCAAAGGACCGCGACGATGGTCTGGCGGCAGCGCCGCTGTGCGAGAAAGCCGGATGCGCCGAACAGGGCCGCGAGGCCGGTCGCCACGGCAAGCGGTGCCCCGAACAGGAAACGGTCCGTGTGCCAAGTCGCGTCCCGCGGGAAACCCGCGAGGACCAGGATTTCTGGGGTGTTCATGCTGAAGGCCCATCGCGCAACGACCCACATGACGAGCAATGCCGCCGCGAGCACCGCGCCGAGCGTCGCGTTCGTTCGCAAGGAGATGGCCACGGTCACCGCCACGCCGCTGATGAAAACCAGCGTTGCCGCATCGTTGTATCCAGTTGCGAGCATGAGAAGGGTTGCGCCCGCCAGATAGGCCGAAAGGAGGGCCGACGAGAGCGGGTCGACCTCGTTCTTGTCGTCGATCGGCCCCAGCATGAAATTCGGCGCGATCAGGAGCGCGACGAGGCCGTACCCAGCGGCAAGATAGAGCGCGTGGGGGAGGACGGCTCCGGTTTCGGTGATGCCTGCCAGGGACCAGAGCATTGCGCCGGCGACGGCCGTGATCGCAAGCCACGCCCAGCGCCGGATGCGTGCCAGGCTCAAGGTCGCCGCGGTGGCGATGGTGAGGTAGACGTACAGCGCCCAATAGTTCGGCGCGTCGGTCGACACGATCGCCGGCGTGAGATAGGCGCCGACGAGGCCGAGGCCCGCCAAGACCGGCCCATACAACAGCGCCGCAGCGAGCGTTCCGAGCGCGACTACGCTCAAGAGAACGAACGCCGCGAGCGGGTCGAGGAAGTCGTAGAGCGCATAGGCGGCGTAGACGTCGGCGAACGCGATCGCCGTGCCTGCCGCCGTCAGGATGCTTGGGATATGGGCCGACGAAATGCCGGCAAAGCCGGTGCCGCGTTCGTTGCGGCGAAGGAATTCGCCTGCGGCGGCGAGGGCGGCGGCGAGAATCGCCGCAAGAAGGACACGGGCACCGGGGCCGAACCAGCCCTGTTCGATGGAATAGCGTAGTAGGAAGAAGCCGCCGAGGGTGAGTGCGATCCCGCCGACCCAGACGACCCATTGAGTGCCGAAGCGCTCCTCGATGCCGATCTGTTTTGCAGGCCTGGCCCCTGCCGCACCGATGGCGGTGTCAGGCGGAGGAGCCTTGCCGAACTCGGCTTCTTTGTCTGCCGGTCCCTTGTCTTCCGCCCTTGCGTCTTCCGCCCCTGTGTCTTCCGCACTTGTGTCTTCCGCTCCGGTGACCTTGGGCGTGTCGTCCGACGCCGTCTTACGGGTCGTTTCATCGGCTGTCTGTCCTGCCGCGGGCTCCTGGGGCGTCAGCGCGGCGGGCGCTTCCTGCGCGCTCGGGCTTGTTCCGAGTTCCGAGACCCGCTTCTCGAGCTCGCTCAGCCTAAGGTCCAGCCCCCTTATGCGTTTTCGCGCCGAGATAAGGGACAGCGCCAGGACAACAAGGGCGGCAAGAACGAGAAATTCCATGGGGGCCGATCGGCTGGGGTCCGGACGTGACGGGCCATGATCTGGATGAGCGCCACGAGGACACCGGTCTTATCAGGCGATCGTGTCCGAATTTCTAACGCTGCGTGACGTGTGCAGGTCATGCCAAGCAAAATGGCGGCCCCGACATGCCGGGAACCGCCATTCTCGATCTACCTGATTGATCGGCGCGGAATTTACGCGCGGTCGAGCTCGGCAGGCAGGTAGGAAGTCACTTCCATCCCAGCTTCGGACTCGGTGATCTCGGGCTTCAGCCATTCTTTCATGGTCGTCTCCTTTCGTTTCACGATGATCCTAGGGTGCGGCAGTTCGGATGAGCGGCGCATGACGCATCCATGAAAACGATCTGAACGCCAAACGGTCTGTCGCGGGAAGTGCGGTGCGGTTTACGAACGACCGGGGCGAACCGCGAGCCGGTGCAACGCATACAAGGCGATGCATACAAAAATGGCGGCCCCGCAAATCGCTAGGACCGCCATTTTCGAAAAACTTGCTAGATCAGCGCGAATTAAGCGCGGTCGAGCTCGGCAGGCAGGTAGGAAGTCACTTCCATCCCCGCTTCGGACTCGGTGATCTCAGGCTTCAGCCACTCTTTCATGGTCGTCTCCTTCGGTTCGTTCAGTGAACGTCGTCCGTAGATAATGGCGATGGCGGATGAGAACCGCATGACTCGCACATTAACAGATCATGACAAAAATAATTGTGCAAAAACAGTTCATTGGCAGGTCTCGCCGGGAATCTTCCCGGGGCTGTCTGACGGGTTCCGGCGGCTACTGAAACAGCAGCGCCGCTTTGGCCAGCGTGTTGAAGATGCCCCATAGGAGCGGAACGCCGACCAGCGTCCAGGCCAGAACCAGCTTGATCTTGTTCGCCCCCGAGACGGTCTCGTGGTGGGTAGTTTCGCTCATTATGCCTCCATCGACGCTTTAAGTTCTTCGTCGGTCATGTGGTGCTTCTCATGCACTGGCGTCATCAGCCAGTTCAGGATGAAGCCCACGAACAACAGCCCCGCCATGATGTACATGGTGACGGAATAGGCGTCCGCTTTCGCCACACCGTGGTTGAGCTGATATTCGCGGATATAGTTCACCAGCACGGGCCCGAACACGCCGGCCGCCGACCAGGCCGTCAGCAGACGGCCGTGGATCGCACCGACATAGCGCGTTCCGAAAATGTCCCTGAGATAGGCTGGGATTGTGGAGAACCCGCCGCCATACATGGATAGGATCACCGCATAGCAGGCGACAAACAGGACGACCGAGTCGATCCGTCCGGTCCAGGGCACGAGGGCATAGAGCACCACGCCGAGGGCGAAGAAGATCATGTAGGTGTTGCGCCGCCCGATATAGTCCGACGTCGACGCCCAGAAGAAGCGTCCGACCATGTTGAAAATGCTCAGCAGACCGACAAATCCGGCCGCGGCCGCCGCAGTGATTTGCCCCGGAAACATCTCCTGACTCATGGCCGACGCTTGACTGAGCACGCCGATCCCCGCCGTGACGTTCAAGCACAGAACGCCCCAAAGGAGGTAGAACTGCTTAGTCCTTAGCGCTTCGTCCACATGGACGTGGGCGGTCGTCACGAGCTTTTTCGGCTGCGCGGGCGGCACATAGCCTTCCGGCATCCAGCCGTTCGGCGGAACGCGCACGAGCACGGCGCCGATCATCATGAACACGAGATAGATGATCCCGAGCGTGACGAAAGTGGCGGCGACGCCCTTGTCGGTTGGGGTCGCGAAGTACTGCATCAGCAAGACCGACAAGGGCGAGGCAATCATGGCGCCGCCGCCGAAACCCATGATGGCAAGGCCCGTCGCCATGCCGGGCCGGTCCGGAAACCAGGTGATGAGCGTCTTGACCGGCGAGATATATCCGAGCCCGAGCCCGCAGCCGCCTAGCACGCCATAGCCGAGATAGATGAGCCAAAGCTGATGCAGATGCACGCCCAGAGCGGAAATCAAAAAGCCGCCGCCGAAGCACAGAGCCGCGGTAAACATCGCCCGGCGGGGTCCCACGCGGTCGAGCCAAGTGCCGGTGAAGGCGGCCGCAAGCCCGAGAAAGACGATTGCGAGGGAGAAGATCCAACCAAGCTGCGTCAGCTTCCAGTCGTCGGGCGCGGATTCAGTGATGCCGATCAGCTTCGTCATCGGCAGATTGAAGACGCTAAAGGCGTAGACCTGGCCGATGCAAAGATGGACACAAAGCGCCGCGGGTGGCACCAGCCATCGGCTGAAACCAGGTTTCGCGACGGTGTGCGCCCGGTCGAGCCAGCCGAATATTCCGCCGGAATCCACGGACGTTGCGGTCGTCATGTTTCAAGCCCTCCCCCATCGCTTCGCGCTTTTTCGCGTATTGGCGGGCAGTCTGAACGCGCTTTGGGCTCATCGCAAGGGCGCTGTCCACGATAATCACGTGCGCCATTCGAACTCTTCCAGCCGAGACTTCGATAGGAAATTTCTATTTGTACTGGGAGGGAGAGGGGTTGTTCAACGTGGATTGAACGTGGGCGCCTCGTGCAAATAATTCAAAGGGACAGCCGTGCTCTCGAAAACACTTCTTGATGGATATTGGCGTTTCCGGCGGGAGAACCATTCTGCGGACAAGGGGCGCTACGAACAACTGGCCTCCTTGGGACAGGCGCCGACAGCGCTTGTCATTGCCTGTTGCGACTCCCGTGTGGATGTTTCGGCGATCTTCGATGCCGGTCCCGGCGATCTCTTCATCGTCCGGAACGTCGCCAACCTGGTCCCGCCCTTCGAGCCGGACGGCCGGTTTCACGGCACCAGTGCCGCCGTCGAATATGCGGCCATGGTGCTCAAGGTCCCCAACGTCATCGTGCTCGGCCACTCGCATTGCGGCGGGATTGCCGCCTATCGCGAGAAGCTGAAGGGCAAGGCCGACGATACGAACTTCATCGGGACCTGGCTGACGCAGCTCGATGGGCTCGAAGTGCGCGATGAGGACGAGCAGGCATTCGGCCGGGAGACGGCCTTCGAGCTTGCGGGTGTCCGCCAGTCTCTGGCGAATCTGCGCACGTTCGATGCATTGCGCGAACGCGAGGCCGAAGGGCTGCTCACGCTGCACGCGCTGCATTTCGATATCGGCAGCGGTGTCGTGCTCGCCCTCGATGCAAAAACGGACAAGTTTGCGCAGTTGCCCGAACAGGCCGACGCATAACGCGTCCAGGATTGGTGCGCTCGCGTCCGAAGGTGTGAGGCCCGCTAGGCCGCCTTCTTCAGCATGTCCCGTTCGATCATGGTTTCGGCGATCTGGATCGTGTTCAAGGCCGCGCCCTTGCGCAGGTTGTCGGACACGCACCAAAGCGTCAGGCCATTGTCGATCGTCTGGTCGTCGCGAACGCGGCTCACGAACGTGGCGTAGTCGCCGACGCACTCGACCGGCGTCACGTAGCCGCCGTCCTCGCGCTTATCGACCACGAGCACGCCCGGCGCTTCGCGCAGGACCTCGCGCGCCTCTTCGGCGCTGAGCGGGTTCTCAAACTCGATATTCACCGCCTCCGAATGGCCGACGAACACGGGCACGCGGACGCACGTCGCCGTCAGCTTGATCTTCGGATCGAGAATCTTCTTCGTCTCGGCGACCATCTTCCATTCTTCCTTGGTCGAGCCGTCGTCGAGGAACACGTCAATATGGGGAATGACGTTGAAGGCGATCTGCTTGGTGAACTTCTCGGGCGAGGGCGGATCGGTGACGAAAATGCCCTTGGTCTGGTTCCACAGCTCGTCCATGGCTTCCTTGCCCGCGCCGGACACGGACTGATAGGTCGAGCAGACCACGCGCCTAATCTTGGCCGCATCGTGCAGTGGCTTGAGGACCACGACGAGCTGCGCCGTCGAGCAGTTCGGATTGGCGATGATGTTCTTCTTGGTGAAGCCGGAGATCGCGTCCGGATTCACTTCCGGTACGATCAGCGGCACGTCCGGGTCGTAGCGCCAGCACGAAGAATTATCGATGACGACGCAGCCAGTCGCGCCGATCCGGGGCGACCATTCCTTGGAGATCGACGAACCGGCGGACATCAGCGCGAAATCGACGCCGGAGAAGTCGAAAGTCTCCAGGTCGCGGCATTTCAAGCGCGAATCGCCGTACGAGACTTCCGTGCCGATCGAACGGCGCGAGGCGATGGGATAGACCTCGTCGGCCGGGAATTCCCGCTCTGCGAGGATGTTCAGCATCTCGCGCCCGACATTGCCGGTCGCGCCGATGACGGCGACTTTGTAGCCCATTCCAGTACTCCTGATAACGGCGTGCACCTATCGCCGCGCGAAGGCGCCGTTTGGGCGGATGTATGGGAAGGCGCGGCCAAAGTAAAGACGCCGCTGGTTTGGGAGCCCCCGGCCTAGTTGACCCGCCGGCCGGGCAACTCGCCTTTCACTTCGGCACAGCTTTTGGTGGTGAAGTAATTGACCATCTTGACCACCTCCGGTCCCAGCACGTTCGACTGGTTGTCGAGGCCGGTTCCCGCATAAAGAATGGGGTAAATCATCAGGGGAGCCGAGACGTCGCCCCAATTGACCGTGGCCGAGACGGCCTTGCCGTTTTCGAAGGTCACGTCCGGAGAGAGCTCCACTTCGACCACGTAGGGCTCTCCGCCCTCCCGTTGGAGTGCGCAAGAAACGGTCTGCTTTTCCATTCTGATGGTAGCCTTCGGCGCCCGCATGGCGTCGGCGAGGGCCGCCCGCTCAAGCTTCAGTGCCGACTGGCACACGGCGTTGCCCCAGGGCCAGCCTATCTGGTCGCCGAGCATTTTGGTGAGGTCTCCGGCGCGCCAGGTCTTCTTGATGTCGCAGGCGATATCGGGGCCAAGCGGCTCGCGGGTAGCGATGATGTCGCAGATCTCGATCTTGCAGGCCTTGCGGTCTTCTTTCTCCGCCCTCTCTTCCGGCGTCAGCTCGACTTTCGAACTCACTTGCGGACCGAGATCGGGCGCGTCGGGAACTGTGGCTTCCGGGCCTGTGACTTCGGGTTTCGCCACGCCGGAGTCCGTCCCTTCAGACTCGGATGTGTCGTTCATGGTGGAAGGAGGGGCGGACTTAGGCTCCGCTCCGGCCGACGCGCTTGCTCGCGGCTCGTCAGCCGCCCGTGCGGGCGCTCCGGCCACGAACACGATCAATCCTAGAGAAAGCCACCGAAGGGCGTGATTCATGAGTCCTAACTGGCACGGTTTAGCGACGCGATGATGGCATCGCTTGGCCGGGGATGTCTTTGGTCGCACTCGCGCGCCACGAATACAATTAATGTACGATATGCATCTATTATATTAAGGTCTTTGCACTTATCGCATTGCCTAGCCTTCCCTAGAGTGCCGGAATAATCGGCAATTTTGGGGGCACGGTTGATGAGTGGAGAAAAGGGCATCGCGGCGCGGGCGCGCATTAGCCTCTGGTTCGGCATACTTCTTTCAACGGCGATATTTGTCGCGTCTCCGGCGCGCGCGCAGTACTACGTCCGGTCGCCGGATGTCGAAAAGGGCGAGTTCAAGCTCGAAGAGCATGGCGCTGTGTATTTCGGACCGGGTGAGGACGAAAGGCGGCGACAGACGCACGAACTAGAGGCGATTTATGGCTTCACGGATCGATGGGAAGGAATAGTCGAGACGACCTTCCGGCAGAACATCGGCGACGATTTCAAGGCGCACCGGGTAGAGCTCGGCGCTCAATACGAGTTCGTTGAGCGACATGGCGACGGTCTTGGCCTTGCATTTCGGACGCTCTACGAATTTGCGCTTCAAAGCGGGGATCCCGACGAAATCCTGTTCGGACCCGTCGGGAAATATGTGTGGGGACCGGACTCGTTGACGGTGAATACGTTCTTCGTGGGCCAGGTCGGCGACCATCAGGACATCGACAGTCTGGAATTCAAGGGTGCTTGGCGGGTCAAGCACGAATTCAATGAGACGTGGGCGCTCGGAATTGAGGGCTACAGCGAGATCGAAGACCTATCCCATGCGGGGACTTTCGACCAACAGAAGCACCGGTTGGGGCCCGTCGCTTATCTGGAACTCGGGGACGCCATGCCCAAATGGGAATTCGCGGCGGGCGCGCTGTTTGGCGTATCGGATGCCACGTCCGATGTGACCCTCAAATTCGATATTGAGGCCGAATTCTAGCCGAGCGCTGCGATGACGGCATCGCCCATCTCGCGCGTCCCCACGATCTTGCAGCCCTCTTGAGCGATGTCGCCGGTGCGAATGCCCTGGTCGAGCACATCCGCGATGGCCTTCTCGACCTTGTCGGCAAGCGCGCCCTGGTCGAACGAGTAGCGCAGACACATGGCGAAGCTGGCGATAGTGGCGATGGGGTTCGCCTTGTTCTGACCGGCGATGTCTGGGGCCGAACCGTGCACGGGCTCGTACATGGCCGGGCGCTTGCCGCTTTCGTCCGCCGCGCCGAGGGACGCGGACGGCAGCATGCCCAGCGACCCGGTCGCCATGGCCGCTTCGTCGGACAGCACGTCGCCGAACAGATTGTCGGTCACGATCACGTCGAACTGCTTCGGCGCGCGCACGAGCTGCATGGCGCAGTTGTCGGCGAGGATGTGCTCGAGCTTCACGTCGGCATAGCGGGCCTTATGCACCTGCGTGACGACTTCATTCCACAAGACGCCCGTCTTCATGACGTTGCGCTTCTCGGCGGAGTGAACAAGGTTTCCGCGCTTCCGGGCCATGTCGAAGGCCACGTCGGCGATGCGCTCGATTTCGTAGGTTTCGTAGACTTGCGTATCGACGGCGCGCTTTTGGCCGTTGCCAAGATCGGTGATCTCCTTGGGCTCGCCGAAATAGACGCCGCCGGTCAGTTCGCGCACGATCATGATGTCGAGGCCTTCCACCAGTTCGCGCTTGAGCGAGGAGGCGTCGGCCAGCGCCGGATAGCAGATTGCGGGCCGCAGATTCGCGAAGAGCTGGAGGTCCTTGCGCAGACGCAGGAGGCCGGCTTCAGGCCGTTTGTCATACGGAACGGCATCCCATTTGGGGCCGCCAACGGCGCCCAGCATCACCGCGTCCGCGGCATGGGCAGTCTTCATGGCGTCTTCGGAGATGGCCTCGCCATGGACGTCGTAGGCGCAGCCGCCCACAAGGTCGCTCTCCGTCTCGATGGATGCCGCGCCGGTGCCGTTCACCCAGTCGATCAGGCGCGTCACCTCGCCCATGACCTCGGTGCCAATGCCGTCGCCGGGAAGAAGTAAGAGTTTGAATGAAGCCATGATGTTCCGTCCGCCCTATGCTAAAGCATCCACCGTCTCGCGCCGGAACGAGTCCGGCGGCGTTTTGGGTAGCGGGAGTAGGTCATGCTGACAAGGGTAACCTTCGCTCTTCTCGTGCTCGTCGTCAGTGCGAGCCTGGCGTTTGCGCAAGACGCGCAGCCGGAGGCGACGATCCTGAGTCTCGGTCTCACCGACCGCAAAGTCGACAAGACCGATCTCATGAAGCGCATGATGCTGCCGAAACCGCGTTTCGACTCGCCGGGCATCGCCTATGGCTGGGTGGCCCATGCCAAGAAGGGCGACCATGTCGAGGTTCATCTGAAAAAGGACGGCGAGTCCCTGATGCACAATCTCCGCGACGTCACCGAGGACGACGCGGACGTGCTTCTGATGGCAGGCAAGACGGGCGTGCCGGCTGGCGGCTGGCCCAAAGGGCAATACACCGCGAAGGTGACCGTCACCCGTGGCGACAAGGTTGTCGACGAGAAGGAAACCGATCCGATCCCGTTCGAGTAGGCCTTAGGCCCAAGGGCGCGCCAGGGCCGTCTTCTGCTCGTAGGCGTCGATATGCTGGGCCTTCTCCATGGTCAGGCCGATATCGTCAAGGCCTTCGATCAGGCAGCGCTTGCGGTGCGGATCGACGTCGAAATGGATCTTGCCGCCATCGGGGCCGGAGATCTCCTGCGCTTCGAGGTCGATCGTCAGGCGCGCATTGTCGCCGCGCGCGGCATCGTCGATCAGCTTGTCGATCTCGTTCTGCGGCAGGACGATGGGCAGAATGCCGTTCTTGAAGCAGTTGTTGTAGAAGATGTCCGCGAAGGACGGCGCGATGATGCAGCGGAAGCCGAAATCGAGCAGGGCCCAGGGCGCGTGCTCGCGCGAAGAGCCACAGCCGAAATTCTCGCCGGCGATCAGGATCTGCGCCTTCGTGTAGGGCTCCTGGTGGAGCACGAAATCGGGGTCCTTGGTGCCGTTCTCGTCATAGCGCAGCTCGGCAAACAGGCCCTCGCCAAGGCCGGTGCGCTTGATCGTCTTCAAATATTGCTTTGGAATGATCATGTCCGTGTCGACATTGATCATCGGCAGATGGGCGGCGATGCCCGTCAGTGTCGTGAATTTTTCCATGATGAACCTCTATTCCGCCAGCCATATAGAGCTTTCCGGAGCGACTTTCCACCGTCACAGTCCCACACTGATTCCGGATCGCGGGGTGGTGCTGCGGCCAAGGGCCGAGCCGCCCTTCACCATCGTGGGTTTTTCGATCGTCTTCGGGGTCGTCCGGCCGAGAATCGCTCGGATATTCCAAGGCCGCGCGAAGTTGGCCGTCCTTAGTTGGACGGCCCCAGCGATAGCGGCTTGGCGCCGGTGCTCGCCGCCTGCTGCGACCCGTTGACGAGTTCGCGATAATAGGACCGCATGGTGGTGCAACGCTTGGGTCCGGGCGGATGCACGGCATCGCCCTTCAGCTGGGAAATGAACGTGCAGATCTCTTCCATGCCTTGGGCATCGAGCCAGCCCCAGCGCACGCCGCGACGGATGGCGAAGAGATCGGCCTTTGTCTCGCTAGCGCCGATGAACTGGTGCCCGCATTCATGGGAGTAGATATAGAGCTTCACCTGGGTGGACAGTCCACGGATCTTCGCCGTGTTCAGGATGAGGAAGCCGGGAAAAGCGCCGCCCCAGCTGTCGAAATCCGGGTTCAGGACCGTCGGCCGCGTGCCGCAATTGACCGCGTTGCCGTCGATCTTGAGCGCGCCGTGCGGGATCTCTTTGGTCTGCGGGCCGGCCTGCTTCATATATTGCTGGACGGACGGGCCGTCGGTGCTGCTGCCGCGATAGACAAATTCCTGCGCATCCGCCGTGCCGCTCAGGCCGGCGAGGCCCAAAAGCGCGGCGGCAAACGCCGCAACCCGCATCCCCATGACGGAACGTGCCCCGAAAATTGAATTGTCCCTCAACATTCCGCATCACTGTAAAGCGGGAAAGGTGTCTAGACAATGACCACGGATTGTCACGCCGGAACCGGACTGGCTTGGCTCAGTGGGCCGCTTCGGACTCGATGCGTTCCATGTCGTCGTCGGACAGGCCGAAATGGTGCCCGATCTCGTGGATCAGGACATGGGCGATGACGGCATCCAAATCGTCGTCATGCGTTTCCCAATAGGCGAGGATCGGGCGGCGGTAGAGGAAGATCATCTCCGGAAGCGGGGAGACGTCCAGCACGCTCTGCCGGGTCAGATCGACGCCGTGATAAAGGCCGAGCAGGTCGTAGTGGGACGCGATATTGAGCGCCCTGAGCACTTCGTTGGCCGGAAAATCCTCGACCCGGATGACGACGTCCCTTGTCATGTCCCGGAATTCGGCCGGGAGACGCGCGAAGGTGTCGTTGGCGATGACCTCGAAATGGGCGAGGTCCGGATGCCGGTCCATGCTCATGGTCCGCCTATGTCTTCGGTGCGGTCCGGCCGAGTGAGCCGGGCTTTCGGGCAAGAATGATGGCCTCGCGCAGGGTGAAGGTTAGGCCGTCGTGCTCTTCGCGGGGCCGCAGCAGGCCGCGCAAGGGCTCGGCCTCCAGCATCTCCTTGAGCCGGGCAACCGTGTCGTCCGCGCAGCGCATGCGCGCGACCCACGCATCGAAGCCGATATCCTGATCCATCACCTCCGCCGAGACCGGCTCGAGACCGGCCGCATCGATCAGCGCACACCATTCGGGCAGCGACAGCGCCCGGCCGTGACTCGGGTCGCGCAACTTCTCGAAGGCGTTGTAGGCCGCGGCCAGGTCCGCATCGTCGGGCGAGACGTTGTCGACGAGAGCGAAGGTGCCGCCGGGGATCATCACGCGCGCGGATTCGCGCACGAAGTCCTTCGGCTTCGGGAAATGGTGCGCCGCGAGCCGGCAGGTCACGAGGTGAAAGCTCGTATCGGGAAACGGCAGGTCCTGGGCGTTGGCCTGGCGCGTGACGACGTTGCCGAGGCCGCGCTCCTTGGCGAGCCGCCGGACCTCGGCCAGCATTTGCGGCGTGATATCGCTGGCCGTCGATTTGGCGATCTTGGGCGCGAAGGCGAGCGCCGTGTGGCCCGCGCCCGTGGCGATATCGAGCTGCCGCCAGGTCTGCATCGGCGCGATCAGCTCCGTCAGCCGCGCGAGCGACGGACCCTCGGCATGGACGGCGCAGGCCGCGTAGTCGGCCGCGGCCTCACCGAATTTCTTTTGGACGAGGGAGGTCATACCGCTTCCCGTCTGGATGGGAGGTCTCCGAAGAGGCCCCCTATTGCATGTCGCGGATGTCGACGAAATGACCCGCGATGGCCGCCGCCGCCGCCATTTGCGGCGAGACCAGGTGGGTCCGGCCGAGACGGCCCTGACGGCCCTCGAAATTGCGGTTCGAGGTGGACGCACACCGCTCGCCCGGCGCCAGCTTGTCCGGGTTCATGGCCAGGCACATGGAGCAGCCCGGCTCGCGCCATTCGAAGCCGGCGGCGGTGAAGATCTTGTCGAGACCTTCTTCCTCGGCCTGCAGCTTCACGAGGCCCGAGCCCGGCACGATCATGGCGTTGAGGTTCTCGTTGACATGCTTGCCCGCGACGACTTCGGCCACAGCGCGCAGATCCTCGATTCGCCCGTTGGTGCAGGAGCCGATGAAGATACGGTCGAGCGCGATGTCGGTGATCTTCTCGCCGCCCTTGAGCCCCATATAGTCGAGGGCGCGGACCGCGGCCTTGCGCTTGGTTTCGTCGGCGATGTCTTCCGGGTTGGGCACGCGGCCAGCCACGGACACGACCTGCTCGGGGCTCGTGCCCCACGAGACGATCGGCGGCAGGTTGGCCGCATCGAGAATGACCTCGGCGTCGAAATGGGCGCCGTCGTCCGTGTACAGCTTCTCCCAATGGGCTTTGGCCACTTCGAAGGCGGCGCCTTTCGGCGTGCGGGGGCGGCCCATGATGTAGTCGAAGGTCTTCTGGTCGGGCGCGATTAGGCCGGCGCGGGCGCCGCCCTCGATCGACATGTTGCAGACGGTCATGCGGCCTTCCATGGACAGATCTCGGATGGCTTCGCCCGCATATTCGATGACGTGGCCGGTGCCGCCGGCCGTGCCGATCTCGCCGATGATGGCAAGGATGATGTCTTTCGCGGTGACGTGATGGGGCAGCTTGCCGTCCACGCGCACCAGCATGTTCTTGGCCTTCTGCTGGATCAGCGTCTGCGTCGCCAGCACGTGCTCCACCTCGGAGGTGCCGATACCGTGGGCCAGCGCGCCGAACGCGCCATGGGTCGAGGTGTGGCTGTCGCCGCATACGATGGTGGTGCCGGGCAGGGTGAAGCCTTGCTCCGGGCCGACCACGTGGACGATGCCCTGGCGCTTGTCGAGCTCGTGATAGTAGTCGATGCCGAAATCCTCGGCGTTCTTGGCCAGCGCCGCGACCTGCGTCGCCGAATCCGGATCGTCGATGCCCTTGGAACGGTCCGTGGTCGGCACGTTGTGGTCGACGACGGCGAGCGTCTTCTCGGGCGCGCGCACCTTGCGGCCGGCCATGCGCAGGCCCTCGAAGGCCTGCGGGCTCGTGACCTCGTGGACGAGATGGCGGTCGATATAGATGAGGCTGGTTCCGTCGGGAGCCTCGTGGACCAGATGTTCGTCCCAGATCTTGTCGTAGAGCGTGCGGGGTTTCGCCATGGGTGTGAACTCAGCGATTGGGTGTGAACTCAGCGATTTGAACTCAGCCTTCGATTTCTACCGCCTGAGATGGCGATTGAATCGGGAATTTCCAACTCTGTGACAGCTGCCGGCCAGTCGGGGCCGAGGCGCACCGCCACACAATCGAATGGACCTATGTTACGCGGGATGTGGCCGGCACGAGGCCGGCCATCGCCACGGACGGCTACGCGTCTTTGGTCTCGGCCGTTTCGGCTTCGTCGTCCCCGGCGGGAACTTCGTCGGCCGTGGTCTCCGCCATCAGCGCGAGCGCCTTGGAGCTCCAGTCGTTGTCTTCGATCTGGCTGCCAAGCGAGAGCTTGTCGGCGATATAGGCGATGCCGTCGTCGCTCAGATTGGCGATCTGATCGAACTTGGTGACGCCGAGCTTGTGCAGCTTCTTCTCGAGATCCTCGGTGATCCCGGCGATGAGCTTGAGATCGTCCGGCTCGCCCTTTGGCTTGGTGAAGCCCTTGAAGCCGTGAGTCTTCTTGCCCTTGGCGTCGGCGCGGGTGTCGCGGCGCTCCGGAATACGGGCGGACTTCCCGCGGCGGCCACGCAAATAGTAGAGCTTGGCCCGGCGCACGCGGCCATGGCGGACGACTTCGATGGAATCGATCAGCGGCGAGTGGATCGGGAACACGCGTTCCACGCCCTCGCCGTAGGAAATCTTGCGGACGGTGAAGTTCTCGTGGATACCGCCACCGGCACGGCCGATGCACACGCCTTCATAGGCCTGGATGCGCGAACGCTCGCCTTCCACAACCTTCACGTTGACGCGGACGGTGTCGCCAGGGCCGAATTCGGGCACGCTGCGTGTGTTGAGACGTTCGGCGACCTGCTCTTTCTCGAGCTCGGCAATAATGTTCATCGTACTACCTTTCACGGGCGCCTGCGTTGAGAGCCTCCGGCCCCACTGCGAACGCCATTCTTTTTGATTTGATCTTGTTGATAAATCTAAACGTTACGGGCCGCCGAATGGTTTTCCGGCAGCCTCGCGGGGATTTCCTACCCGAGGAATCCGCGCTTGTCGATGGTTTTCGGGCCGGAGACCGTCCGGCTACTGCGTGCGGTCGAGGCTGCGGATATAGGCGATGACGTTGCGCAACTCGTCCTGCTCCAGAACGATGTTCGGCATGGTGGGATGGGAGCTCTGAAGCCAAACGGACAGGGCGTATTCGGTCATGCCCGGCGTGTTCGCGACCTCTTGGAAGGGCGTCGCGCCTGCGGCAGAGGAAAGATCCTCGCCCGCCTGCACCGCATGACACTGCGCGCAGACCTGTTCGGCATAGGTTTTTCCGGCGGCAGGGTCCGCATCCTGCGCGTTCGCAGTCGCCACAAGGCCCAGCATCATCGCGGCGGTGAAGGCAATCCGTCCCAACATGGCAAATCTCCTTTGCGTCCCAGTCTTTTGGTTGCCGATCAGTCGGCGCTGGCCATGTGTTCCTGGGTTGAAGACTTGGTGCCTGGCCCGGCTGCGACAATGATGCGGATCAATTCGGCGTTGTAGAGGCTGGGCTCGTCGCTCCTCAATCCTTGCGATGCTTCTCCCAAAGATCGGGTCTCCGAGCCTTTGTGAGTGTTTCTGCCTGCTCGCGGCGCCACTTGGCAATTTTCTCATGATCGCCTGAAAGCAGCACGTCGGGGATAGGGCGCCCTTGCCACTCCCGGGGGCGAGTGTAGTGGGGATATTCCAAGAGCCCGGACGCGAAGCTCTCTTCCGAATGCGTGCCTTCGTTGCCGACGACGCCGGGAAGAAGCCGTACACAGGCGTCCATCAGCACGAGAGCCGCGAGGTCCCCGCCGGAGAGGACGTAGTCGCCGATGGAGATCTCCTCGATGTCCCGCGCGTCCAGCACGCGCTGATCCACGCCTTCGAAGCGGCCGCAAAGCAGGATCACGCCGGGGCCTTCCGCGAGCGCCTGAACGCGCTCTTGCGTGAGCGGCGTTCCGCGCGGCGACAGGTAGAGCGTGGGCGTGCCTTCGGGCGCCGCTACACGCGCGGCATCCACGGCGGCTGCGGCGATATCGGCGCGCATCACCATGCCGGCGCCGCCGCCCGCCGGTGTGTCGTCCACGGAGCGGTGCTTGCCGGTGGCGAATTCCCGGATGTCGGTGGTCTCGAGGCTCCAGAGGCCGTCCGCAAGCGCTTTGCCCGCCAGGCTGAGGCCGAGCGGCCCCGGAAACATTTCCGGGAAGAGGGTGAGGACGGCGGCCCGCCAGGTCATGCCGGTTGTCCCTTGGCTTTCGCCGTCGCGCCCGGCCGCTCACCGGTCAGGAACCAGGTTTCGAGCGTGCCGACGCCTTTGATCGGGATGGACCCGCGCGGGGTCAGTGCGAAGCCGTCGCACAAGGCCTCGTACGCGTCCGGGCACACCTGGATGCCGCCGGGAAGACCGTGCGATTCCAGGCGCGCGGCCAGGTTCACCGTCTCGCCCCAGACGTCGTAGGAAAACTTGTCGGCGCCGATCACCCCGGCCATGACGGGGCCGCGCGCGATGCCGATGCGGACGCGCAGGTCGACGCCTTGCGCCTCCGACAGCTCGGCCACGATGCCGGGCAGCGCCAGCGCCAGCCGGGCGAGGCGGCGGCAATGGTCGTCTTGCGGGCGGCTGACTCCGGCCACGGCCATATAGCCGTCGCCGATGGTCTTGATCTTCTCCACGCCATGGAACGCCGCGAGCCGGTCGAATTCCGTGACGAGGCGGTCGAGGATCTCCACCGTGCGCGGCGCGCCGAGCGCCTGCGACAGCGCAGTGAAGCCGACGAGATCGGTGAACATCACGGAGGCATCGGGCACGGTGTCGGCGATGCGCGCCCCCGGCGTTGTCTTCAAGCGGTCGATGATCGGTATGGGGAGAATATTCTCGAGCAGCCGGTCGGCCTCGGCGCGGGCGCGGTCCGCCTTGGTCAGCGCGTAGCCGACCACCAGCGCGACGATGCCGAACGTGGTCACGGCGGAGGAGACGTAGAGGTTATTCAGCAATGCCGGATCGGCTTCGATGCGGGCGTTGCCGGGCGGGTAGAGGAACCAGGCCGCGAGATGCAGCGCAAGGCCGGTGACCACGGCGGCGACCACGAGCCGGATGTGCCCCATGCCGCAGATGGCGAAGGCAACGGCCGCGCCGATGATGTAGTTGAGCTGGATGCCGGAGTTGTGGCCCAGCTCCCGGACGAACAGGAACAGGGCCGCGTATTCGGCGACCCAGATCACGATCATGGCTGCGACGTCGCTGACGCGGTGGGCCAACGGCGCGAGCAGCGCGATGACCGCAAGGCCGATATTCACGGCGATCAGCGGCCAATAGTTCATGACACCGAAGGCGGCGTAGGTCGCCACATAGGTCATCGACGTTGCCGCGATCAGCAGCGCCATCGCATTAACGATCGCGAGCCGGATGCGGGCCTCGCGCGGATAGGCGCCGATCCCGAATTCGATGAAACGGCGCAGCGGCCCGAGGCGCGACAGAAACGGCCATTCCGCGCTGTTGCGCGGGATGTCTTGCGGGCTTTCCGGGACGGAGCGGGTCGGCATGGCAAGCACTCTATCGCGTTCGGCGCCTTTGCGGGACGACGCTAGTCTTCGGAGTCGTCCGCGCAGGATGTCTCCGCGTCCGAGTCTTCGGCGTCTTCTTTGGCCTCGATCTCTTGCGGAGGGATCAGCACCAGTTGCCCGTTGGCCACATCGATCTTTGGCACGGCGGCATCCGTGAACGCCACCAGCAGAGGCGTGCCGCCGTCGCTGGGCGCGACCTCGATAATGTCGCTCGCGCCGAAATTATGCACGGCCGTGACGGTGCCGAGCACCTCGCCACCGGGCGAAACGGCGCTGAGGCCGATCAGGTCGGCGACGTACCACTCGTCCTCGGGTGCTTCGGGCAAAGCGTTCCGGGCGACGTAGAGCTTGGTGCGGTTCAGTGCCTCGGCGGCCTCGCGCGTGCCGACGCCCTTGATGCGCGCAATCAGCGCTTTCGGGGTGGCGCGGACACGTTCGATCTCGATCGTCTTTATGCCCGCCTCGTCCCGCAGCGGACCGTAGGCGGCGATGTCGGCGGGGTC
The DNA here is from genome assembly GCA_020637815.1 of Hyphomicrobiaceae bacterium. Taxonomy (GTDB): domain Bacteria; phylum Pseudomonadota; class Alphaproteobacteria; order Rhizobiales; family Methyloligellaceae; genus Methyloceanibacter. The sequence goes on from JACKJS010000002.1 coordinate 302,249, forward strand.
TTGGGTGAAAGACCGCAAGCGAACCTCGCCCTTCAACCCCTGCGCCGCGCCGATCTCGCCGACGAGAACCAAGTCTTGGTTCCCGCCACGGTCCGTCTTGCTGCCCAAAGCTACTCGGCCTTCTCGGCCTCGGCAGCTTCCTCGGCTGCCGTCTCGTCGGTGGCGGCCTCGTCGGCTTCCTCCTCGGCGGCAGAGGCCGCGTCGGCGGCTTCTTGCTCGGCAGCGGCGGCTGCGGCGGCTTTTTCTTCCTCGGCGGCGCGCTTGGCTTCCTCACGCTCGATGCGCTTCTTGCCGGGCTTGCCCTTTTCCGGGTTGTTGCGCGCTTCGCGCTTCAGAAGGCCTTCGGCGTCAAGGAACCGGTGAACGCGGTCGGTCGGCAGCGCGCCGTTCGACAGCCAATGCTTGGCGCGCTCCACATCGAGTTGAATGCGCTCGGCCGAATCGCGCGGCAGCAGCGGGTTGAAGGTGCCGATCTTTTCGATGTAGCGGCCGTCGCGGGGGCTCCGCGAGTCGGCGACCACGATGCGGTAGAACGGGCGCTTCTTGGCGCCGCCCCGCGACAGTCTGATTTTCAGTGACATTGCTTCATACTCCTAAGGTGTTTGTCGAAAGGCTTGGAATGCAAATCCGGGTCAGCGCTTCTTCTTTCGCTGGCCGGGAAGTCCTGGAAAGCCGGGCGGCAAGCCGCCGGGGAGGCCGGCACCCGGGAGGCCGGGAAGTCCGCCCGAGGGCAGGCCGGGGAAATTCGCCGGAAGCTCGGCGCCTTTGGGAAGGCTCGCGCCCTCCGGCAGATCGGCCGGCATTTGCGGCATGCCGCCGCCGAACAGGGCCGACAGCGCGCCGCGCTTCTTGCCCATGGCCTTCATCATGTCGGCCATCTGGCGATGCATCTTCACGAGCTTGTTGATGTCCTGCACGCTGGTGCCGGAACCGGCCGCCACGCGCTTCTTGCGCGAGGCATTCAGCAGTTTCGGGTTCTTGCGCTCGGACCTCGTCATCGATCCGATGATCGCTTGCTGGCGCTTGAGGACGGTGTCATCGAGATTGGCGGCGTCGAGCTGCTTCTTCACCTTGCCGATGCCGGGCAGCATCGAGAGCACGCCGCCCATGCCGCCGAGCTTCTGCATTTGTCCAAGCTGTTCGGAGAGATCGTTGAGGTCGAACGCGCCCTTCTTCATGCGCTCGGCCATCTTCTGGGCTTTCTCGGCCTCGACGGTCTCCATCGCCTTCTCGACGAGGCCAACGACGTCGCCCATGCCGAGGATGCGCCCCGCGATACGGTCGGGGTGGAAGTCTTCCAGCGCCTCCAGCTTCTCGCCGACACCCATCAGCTTGATGGGCTTGCCGGAGACCGCGCGCATGGAGAGCGCCGCGCCGCCACGCCCGTCGCCATCGACGCGCGTCAGCACGATGCCGGTCAGAACGACGCGCTCGCCAAAATTCTTGGCGAGATTGACAGCGTCCTGGCCGGTCAGGGCATCGGCCACGAGCAAGGTTTCGTGCGGCTGGGCGATCTTCTCGATGGCGGCGGTCTCGGCCATCAGCTCTTCGTCGATATGGGTGCGCCCCGCCGTATCGAGCAGCAGCACGTCGAAGCCGCCGAGCTTGGCGGCCTTGACCGCGCGCTCGGCGATTTGCGTGGGGCTCTGGCCCTCGACGATGGGCAGCGTCGCCACATCTGCCTGCTCGCCGAGGACGCGGAGCTGTTCCTGCGCGGCCGGCCGGCGCGTGTCGAGCGAGGCCATCATGACCTTCTGCTTGTCCCGCGTCTTGAGCCGGTGGGCGAGCTTCGCCGTGGTCGTCGTCTTACCGGAGCCTTGGAGGCCCACCATCATCATAACGACGGGCGGAGCGGCGGCGAGGTCGATGCTTTGGGAGTCCGAGCCCAGCATGCGGACGAGTTCGTCGTTGACGATCTTCACGACCATCTGGCCCGGCGTGACCGATTTCACCACGTCATGACCGACGGCCTTGGCCTTCACCCGGTCGGTGAAGGAGCGCACCACATCGAGGGCTACGTCCGCCTCGATGAGCGCGCGGCGTACTTCGCGCATGGCTTCGGAGACATCGGCCTCGCTCAGCGCGCCACGGCGCGTGAGCTTGTCGAAAATTCCGGAAAGGCGGTCTGAGAGGGTTTCGAACATTAGCCGGCGTAATCCGCTACGAATTTGCGATAGACCCAGCCGGAGCGGCATGGGCCGGAATAGACCTGACGGCGCGGCCATGGCGTGCCGACGCCGCAGTCCTCGGTCTCATGCGAATAGACGACGCCGAGCCAGCTGCCACGCTGGTCGCAGAGATTGACGATGTCGCCGTTGTGGATCTTGTCCAGCATGGCGTGTCCGGAGCCGGGGCCTGAGCGGACTGCGAGAAATCCGTCGCCCTTGGGGTCGAGCCCGCGCACCACGCCCTGGGAGCCGCAGGCGTCGAACTCCGCTTCGCCGCCCGCGAGAACCGGCACGTTCGGCTGCTGGGCCATGGCGGCCGTGGGCAGGACAACGGTGGGCACGCAGACGAGCATCGGCGCGGCGATTGCGCCGAGCATGCAATGCAGTCTGGTTCCAACCAACTCGTCCGCCTCCGTCAGGCAACGACTCACGCGCTCAAGCAGGCCACAGCCCGATAGCGCAAAATCAAGAGCGCTCAAGCAGGCTAAAGGCCGATAGCGCAAAACCAAGAGCGCTCAAGTAGGCCAGGCCCTCAAGTAGCGCGAAGCGCGGTAGGGCAATAAACAAGCCCGATAGCGCAACGAAAAAAGCACCCGTGGGCGCATCGCGCTGACGGGTGTTGACCCCCCTTTCCTAATCTCTCCACAAGAGAGACCCCGAAAAGGGCGGCGGCTCGGAAAAGAGCTGCCATGAATTTCGCGCGGAATGTCGGTCAGTGCGTCGCGGAAGTCAAGCTAGTGGGGCAGCGATTTCGAGAAGCCATTGATCACGATCACCCCGGCGACGATCAGGCCGAGTCCGATCAGCGCCGGTGTATCCAGCGCCTGATGGAATCGGAACCAGCCGATCGTCGCGATGAGGACAATGCCGACGCCCGACCAGATGGCGTAGGCCAGCCCCACAGGAATGGTTTTGAGGGTGAACGCCAGGAACGCGAACGAGGCAGCGTAGGCCACCGCCGTGACGAGGCTCGGCACGAGCCGCGTGAGGCCTTCGGACTCCTTAAGCGACGAGGTTCCGATCACCTCGAAGACGATCGCCGCTGCTAGGCAGAGATAAGGCGTGAGCGCGGACATCAGGTAGCGTTTCCTGGGGACGTCGTGCCTGGGCGGCGTCCGTTAGAGCAATTCTGACAGGCCAACGGCGAGGTCCAGCAAGGTCTCGTCGCCGCCCTCCCATCCAATGAACGAAAGACCGGCTGGACAGCCTGAGGCCTTGCCAACCGGGACGGAGATCTGCGGCAGGCCGGCGAGCCCTGCAAGACATGTGTTTTGCAAGGTGACCGCGCGAAATTCCGCGAAAGACGCGCCGTCGGGAATATTGCGCTCGGGCGGCTGGGTGGGCGTCGTCGGCAGGACGATGGCCGTTCCGGGCTGTAGAATCGACTTCAGATGCGCGGTAACGACACGCTGTGTCTCGCGGGCTTCCTCGGCTTCCCCCGCCGTGATCGCGGACGCGATCTCGAAGCGCTCCTTGATGCCGGGCCCGAGCTTCACATTGTGCGACCGGATGAACGGCAGGAGCGTGGACTGGATCTCGAATCCTTGGAGCGTCGCGAAGGCCTTGCGCCAGGCGACGATGTCCTTTCCGGCGATTTCGGCATGCTCCACATCCGGAAGGGCGCCCGCCAGCGCGTCGAGCGTGTGCCATACGAGCTGGTCCACGGAGGCTTCGCAGTAGTCGACGATATCCGTCGCGAGGACGAGCCGTTGGATCGGGGCCGAAGCGCCGGGTCCTTCAAGTAGGATGCGCCCCACGGTCCGGAACAGCTCGGCGTCTCGGGCGAGGATGCCCACCGTGTCGAAGCTGGGCGACATGGGGGTTGCGCCGGTCATGTCGATACGCCCATGGGTGGGGCGCAAGCCGTAAAGGCCGCAGAAGGAGGCCGGCACGCGGATCGAACCGCCCGTGTCCGCGCCCAGCGCGAAGTCGCACATCTGCGCCGCAAGGGCGGCCGCCGACCCGCAGGACGAGCCGCCGGTGACGTAGCGTCCGGCATGCGCGTTGATCGGCTGGCCGTAATGGACGTTGGTGCCGACAACGCTGTAGAAGAATTCATCGCAAATCGTGACACCTGTCAGCGAAGCGCCAGCCGCCAGAAGGGTGGAAATCGCAGGCGCGGTTCCGGTCGCCGGCGTCGCGGCGGCATAGAACTCGGGGCTGCCGTTTCCCGTCTTGCGGCCCTCGATGGCGAACAGGTCCTTCACCATGAAACTGCGTCCCGCAAGGGGGCCGTCCTGCGCCCCCAAAATCGGCTCCTCCAACGTGTGCGGCACGAGAGCGTGGACGGGATCGTTTTTCGGGACGGCAATCATTGTGGGCCTCCTTGGACCGATAAAGAAAGTGCGGAGACTAAAACAACGCCATAGAAGTGCGCTCACCGCAATGCTTCAGGAGATCGGGCCCACGTGAGCGCAGAGACGACATCCCGCAAGGCTCTTCCGCGCGCGGTCTGGGCGCTTGGCTTCACCTCGCTCTTCATGGACGTCTCGTCAGAGCTCATTCACGGACTGCTACCGCTGTTCCTGGTCGTCAATCTCGGCGCGAGCGCCGCCGTGCTCGGGCTCGTGGAAGGTGTTGCCGAGGCTGCCGCCCAGATCGTGAAAGTGTTCTCGGGCTGGCTGTCTGACACTCTTCAGCGGCGCAAGGCACTGGCGGTCGCGGGCTACGGATTAGCGGCCTTGACGAAACCCCTGTTCCCGCTGGCGGGCACCGTCTCGCTCGTGGCGGCTGCGCGCGTGCTCGACCGCCTTGGCAAGGGCATTCGCGGTGCGCCGCGCGATGCGCTGGTGGCCGACGTGACGCCGCCGGAGCAGCGGGGCGCGGCCTTCGGATTGCGGCAGTCGCTCGACACGATCGGCGCGACGATCGGACCTCTGGCCGCGATCGGACTCATGGCGCTGTTCGACGACGACGTTCGCGCCGTGCTGTGGTTCGCCGTGATCCCGGCGCTGATCTCGGTCGCCATCCTGATCGTGTTCGTGCGCGATCCAGGTCCGCCGGCGGCACGCGCGGGCGCGCCGACGCGCGTGCCGATCGAGCTCAGTGAGCTCGGGGCCCTCGGCCGGTTCTATTGGTTCGTCGTCGGCGCGGGCGCGGTGTTTACGCTTGCCCGCTTCAGCGAGGCGTTCCTCGTCATCCGGGCCTACGGGAAAGGCCTTCCGCTCGCGTTCGCACCGGCGGTGATCGCGGTGATGAGCCTTGTCTTCGCCCTCACCGCCTATCCGGCAGGGCGCCTTCAGGACCGGTTCGGCGCGCGTCCGCTGCTCGTTGCGGGTCTCGCGGCGTTGATCGCTGCCGATCTCTTGCTGGCTTCAGGTTTTGGGATTTTCGCCGTGTTCCTTGCCATCGGCCTTTGGGGTCTCCATTTGGGGCTGACACAGGGCGTCTTGTCCGCGCTCGTCGCCCATGCCGCACCCGCACATGTCCGTGGAACCGCGTTCGGCGTATTCGGCCTTACGGTCGGGGTGGCGACACTGGTGGCCAGCGTGATCGCGGGTGTCCTTTGGGACGCTGTGTCGCCGGAGGCGACGTTCCTGGCAGGCGCCAGTTTCGCGGGTGCCGCCCTGGTGGCATTCGTGGCGCTCAAGCCCGGTGCGCGGGCCTAGCCGTTCCGCCGGAAACGGCGCTATAGAGAGGCGGAAACGAGGAACGTCGAGTGATGGACGCGAACGGCCATAGCTTCCGGAAGATGAACGGGCTCGGGAACGACTTCGTCGTGATCGACCGCCGCGCGGACGCGCTCGATCTGCCGGCCGAAACCGTGCGCGCCATTGCCGACCGCGAGACCGGCATCGGCTGCGATCAGCTGATCGCGCTCGATCCATCCTCCGAAGCGGATGTCTTCATGCGTATCTGGAACGCGGATGGGGGCGAGGTGGCTGCTTGCGGCAACGCCGCGCGCTGCGTCGCGGGCATCGTCGCGCAGGAACTCGGACGGGCCAACGTTACCATCGAGACCGAGGACCAGGTGCTGGGCGCCTTCGCGGGCGCGGGAGAGATCGTGACCATCGACATGGGCGAACCGCGTCTTGCCTGGAACGAAATTCCGCTCGCCGAGGAATTCCACGATACGAGCCGGATCGAGCTCCAGGCCGGGCCCATCGATGCGCCGGTGCTGCATTCGCCCGGCGTGGTCAGCATGGGCAACCCGCACGCGATCTTTTTCGTCGACGATGCGGACGCAATCGAACTCGACCGGATCGGCCCGATGCTGGAGCACCATCCGCTGTTTCCCGAGCGCGCCAATATCTCCGTGGCGCAAGTGCTGAGTCCCGGTCATTTGCGTTTGCGGACCTGGGAACGGGGCGCAGGGCTGACCCGTGCCTGCGGCACCGCGGCCTGCGCGTCCGCTGTCGCGGCGGTCCGGCGGGGCCTTACGGACCGTAAGGTCACCGTCTCCCTGCCGGGCGGGGATCTGGTGATCGAATGGCGCGAGGGGGATGGCCATGTCCTGATGACCGGCCCATACGCCCTCGATTTCGAAGGGACGCTGCCGCCCGGCGTGTTCGCAGCGGCGGAGCCCGAAGGCCAAGGTGTCTGACACACCGTCCGATTTCTGTTAGAAGCCGCGAAATGTCCGATCTGGAGCTCATCACTTTTGGCTGCCGTCTCAACGCCTACGAGACCGAAGTCATGCGCGCGCACGCCGACGCTGCCGGTCTTAGCGACACGGTGATCGTCAACACCTGCGCGGTGACCGGTGAGGCCGTGCGCCAGGCGCGCCAGGCCATTCGCAAGGCGCGGCGCGCCCGTCCCGACGCGAAGATCGTCGTAACCGGCTGCGCCGCCCAGATCGATCCGCGACAATTCGCCAGCATGGACGAGGTGGATCACGTCGTCGGCAACCAGGAAAAGCTCGAAGCGGCCACGTTCCGGGCGCTCAAGGGCGCCCTCAGCCCGGACGATACGGAAAAGGTCGCCGTCAACGACATCATGTCGGTAACGGAAACGGCGGGACACCTGATCGAAGGCTTCGGCGGCCGTGCGCGCGCCTATGTGCAGATCCAGAACGGCTGCGATCATCGCTGCACCTTCTGCATCATTCCGTTCGGGCGAGGTCCGTCGCGCTCCGTGCCGGCGGGCGAGGTGGTGGCGCAGGTGCGCCGTCTGGTCGAGAACGGCTACGCCGAAATCGTGCTGACCGGCGTCGATATGACGGCCTATGGCAAGGATCTTCCCGGCGCGATGACGTTGGGCAAGCTCGTGCGCACGGTGTTGAAGCTTGTGCCGGATCTGCCGCGTCTGCGGCTGTCGTCGATCGATTCCGTCGAGGCGGACGCCGACCTGATCGCGGCTATCGCAGAGGAAGAGCGGCTGATGCCGCACCTGCATCTATCCCTTCAGGCCGGTGACGATATGACTTTGAAGCGCATGAAGCGCCGCCACGCCCGCGCGGACTCCGTGTCCTTCTGCGAAGCGATGCGGCGTGTACGCCCCGATATCGTGTTCGGCGCCGACATCATTGCCGGATTCCCGACCGAGACGGACGGCATGTTCCAAAATTCGGTGTCCCTGGTCGACGATTGCGGACTGACGTTCCTGCATGTCTTTCCGTTCTCGCCGCGAGAGGGCACGCCCGCCGCGCGTATGCCGCAGGTTCATGGCGCTGTGATCGCCGAGCGTGCGCGGGCCTTGCGCGCAAAGGGTGCGGCGGCGCTGAAGGCGCATCTCGGCAGGGCCAAGGGACGTCAGATCCAAGTCCTGCTGGAGGACGAGACGCAAGGACGCTCGGCAGATTTCACCCCGGTCCGTCTCGACAAGGCGCCGCTTGAGACATTGCATCCCGATCCTTGCGCGGCGAGTGCCGGCGCGCTCCTGGACTGTGTGGTTTCGGGCGATGACGGTGTGGCGTTGCTCGCGGAGGCCTTGCGGTGAGCGGCAACGAAACGCCTACGGAAAAAAAGGGATGGTTCGCGCGGCTCAAGGCCGGCGTGTCCCGGACGTCGACCGCCCTTACGGAAAACCTCACCGGCGTTCTGACCAAGCGCAAGCTCGACGACGATACGCTCGAAGAGCTCGAAGAGGTCTTGATCAAGGCCGATCTCGGCTTCGCCATGGCGGACCGGATTCGCGAGGTGCTGTCGAAGGGTCGTTACGAGAAGGGCATTTCTGAAGACGATGTGCGCGACGTTCTGGCCACCGAGGTAGCGCGCGTGCTCGATCCGGTCGCTGCGCCTCTCACGCTCGACGAAGCCGCGAAGCCCCATGTGATCTTGGTAGTGGGCGTCAACGGCACGGGCAAGACGACCACGATCGGCAAACTCGCGCACCAATTCGCGCGTGACGGCAAGACCGTGATGCTGGCGGCTGGCGACACATTCCGCGCCGCGGCCATCGATCAACTGAAAATCTGGGGCGGACGTGTCGGTGCCGAGGTGGTGGCCAAGGATGTGGGCGCGGACCCGGCGGGCGTGGCCTTCGAGGCGCTGGAGCGCGCGAAAGCGGCAGGCGCGGATGTGCTTCTGATCGACACGGCGGGCCGCCTGCACAACAAGGGCGACCTCATGGCCGAACTTGCGAAGGTCGTTCGCGTTCTAAAGAAGATCGACGAGCGCGCGCCGCAGACCGTATTGCTCGTGCTCGATGCGACCACGGGACAGAACGCGCTGAACCAGGTGCAGACGTTCCAAGAGATCGCGGGTGTCACCAATCTCGTGGTGACGAAGCTGGACGGGACGGCGCGGGGCGGCATCGTCGTTGCCATTGCCGAGCAATTCGGTCTTCCAATCAATGCCATCGGCGTTGGCGAGGGGATCGAGGATTTCGAACCGTTCGATGCGCGGGATTTCGCGCGCGCCATTGCTGGAGCTGGACAAGAGAACAATGCAGCCGCTTGAGCCAAAAACCGGGATCGGCAAGACAGAGATCAAGAAAACGCACGGGTCGGAGCAGTCGGTGGCAGGGAAGCTCCTCATAGAGCTTGGGCCGCTTCTCGTCTTTTTCGGTGTGAACGCGGCCTACGGAATTTTCGTCGGCACCGCCGCGTTCATGGTTGCGACGATCGTCGCGCTTGCGTTGGCGTGGTGGCTCTACCGCAAAGTTCCGGTAATGCCGATCGTCAGCGCGGTGCTCGTTCTCGCCTTCGGCGGTCTCACGCTCTATCTGCACGACGATACCTTTATCAAGCTGAAGCCGACGATCGTCTATACGATGTTCGCGGTATTGCTTCTCGGCGGTCTTGTCGCGCAAAAGCCCGTGCTCGCGCTCCTGTTCGGTCCTGTTTTCAATCTAACGGACGAAGGTTGGCGTAAACTGACAATACGGTGGGCCGTATTCTTCGTAGCCATGGCGGTTCTCAATGAATTCGTATGGCGGAGTTTTTCGACCGACACGTGGGTAAGTTTCAAAGCCTTTGGATTCCTTCCGATCACGTTCCTCTTTGCGATGTCTCAGGTGCCATTGATGCAGCGTTACGGCGCCGAGGAGAACTCCCAGCAGAATTGAGGCGGCATCCGATTGCATGTGCTGAATCGTATTCATCTCTTGCAGGATGCGTTTGCGGTTCCGATATGAGGCGCTCAACGCTCGAATCCGTCGTGAGGGGCCATGTATTCGAAGCTTTGCCGTTGCGGGGGCGACAGGATGTCCGCTTGCCGCATTCAGGGGTGTAGTGTGGTTTTTTGATTGTGAAACCACATGCGCCGGTTACCACGCGCGTGATGGCGCAATTGGAGACGGGGAACGTCCATATGACGACAAAAGCGCAAAATCCGCTCGATAACTCTGCGACACATCTGTTGCACAGGGCGGGCCAACGGGCTGCGGACATTTTTGCGGAGGAGGCGAAAAAGGGTGGCCTCACACCGCGGCAATTCGCGGTGCTCACGGCAGTGTCGCTCGAGGAAGGTTTGCCTCAGGCGGAACTGGTGGAGAGGACGGGTATCGACCGTTCGACCTTGGCCGACATCGTCGCCCGGCTCTTGGGACGGGGTTTGATTCAACGCCGCCGCTCCAAGGAAGACGGGCGCGCCTACGCCATCAAGCTCAGCGCGAAGGGCATCAAGGCCTTGAGCAAAGCGCAGCCGGCCGCCGCCGCGGCGGACTCTCAGCTTCTGGCCGGATTGACGGCGGCCAAGCGGAGCGAGTTTCTGCAGACGTTGAGCCAGATCGTGAGCGCGGGGGGGAAAGCCTAGCCGGACGGCTCAGCTTTCCCATCAGCTTCACTGCCGGCTTCCGCCGGAGCCGGTTTACCGCGTAGCAGCGGCAAGATCTTCGCGTCGATGACCTCTTGGGTCAGGGGGCCGGCTTGGCGGAAGGCGATCGTGCCGTCGCCGGCAACCACGTAGGTCTCCGGGACGCCATATACGCCGAAATCGATCGCCGTACGGCCTGAACGATCGACACCGATTTGCGTATAGGGATCGCCGTAGCCGCCGATGAAGCGCCGCGCCGCGCTCGTGTCATCCTTGTAGTTGATGCCAAAAAACGGGACGCCCGGGTTCTCGGCGCGAAGCGTGTCCGAGAGTGCCATGACGATCGGGTGCTCCTCGCGGCACGGGGCGCACCACGACGCGAAGAAATGGACGATCGCGGGCGTGCCTTTGCCGAGCGCCGCTGACGTCACGTTCGCTCCAGTTCCGTTATTGGCAGTCTCCAGCGGCGGCAGGTCGAACTGCGGCACGGGCTTTCCAATCAGCGCCGAGGGCAATTTCGACGGATCTCCGGCCTTGAGCGCAAAAAAGAACAGCGCGGCGAGACAGGCGAAGACGGCAAAGGGTAGCAAGACACCGAATCTGCGCCTTGGCGTGGCGGCGTTCGATTTGACGTCTGGGGGGCTGTCTTTTGCGGCTTGTCCGGTCACGCCGATCCTTTCTCCGAGGCTGTCCGCGATACCTTGGGCTTTGCCGCCGGACGCGGGTTGGCGGCGGACCGCCGCGTGATGCCGCGCCTTTCGAGGTCGGCCAAGAGGCGCCGCTGCTTGCGGTCGTCGGCGATCGTCACCGCGACTAGCGCGGCCACGACCACGAAGGTCACGGCATAGGCGGCAATGATGAAGCTGGCGTGAGGTCCAAGGTTGAGCATGGGTGTCCTAGGCTCCCGTCAACGCCGCCTGTGCGACCTGGGTTTGCTGCAGGGCGCGAACCCGGCGGCGTAGAATCTCCGCTCGCATGGCGATCAAGTGCAGCAGAATGAAGAGGACCGTAAAGCCCAACGCCATGACGACGAGGGGCGTGAGCAGGGAGGAGTCGATGGTGGGGCCGCCCGCGCGGATCACGCTGGCGGGCTGGTGGAGCGTGTTCCACCAATTCACCGAGAATTTGATGATCGGAATGTTGACAGCCCCGACCAACGCCAGGATCGCGGCGGCGCGGCCCGCCCGGCCCGGCTCTTCGATGGCTTGCCACAGTGCGATCAGCCCGAGATAGAGCAGGAACAACACCAGCATGGAGGTGAGACGGGCGTCCCAGACCCAATAGGTGCCCCACATGGGCTTGCCCCAAAGCGATCCGGTGACGAGTGCGAGAAATGTGAACGTCGCGCCGATGGGCGCCGCGGCCTTGGCCGAAACGTCCGCCAGCGGATGACGCCAGATGAGCGTCCCGAGCCCCGAAATGGCGATCAGGACATAGGCGAACATAGCGAGCCAGGCGGACGGCACATGGATGAACATGATCCGAACTGTCTCGCCCTGCTGGTAGTCGGGCGGTGCGACGAAGAAGGAGAGATACAGCCCCGCGCCAAGAAGGATCACCGCGAGCCCGGCGAGCGACGGAATGACCGCGCCGGCAAAGTTCAAGAAGCGCGTCGGGTTGGCGAGATGGGTCAGCGAAAACGTCATGGTGGCTGATCTAGTAGCTTTGGCCCGGAAGCGCAAAGAAGAAGCGGCAAGAAGAAACGCAAGGCGGAAGCGAAAATAAGGCCACGGGTCTCCTCAACGGAAGGCGGTGCGAAGCGCGGCGGCCGCGGCGAGCGGCGCGAGCACCATGCTGGCCAGGCTGATCGCGCACAGCATCAGGAATGGCGGCCAGGGCGAGCCCGGCCCCGTGACCGCCGCGGACACCGTTGAAACGCCGAAAATCAGCACGGGCACGTAGAGGGGCAGTACGAGCAGGGCGAGGAGAAGCCCGCTCCGGCGCAAGCCCAGGGTCAGGCTGGCGCCGATTCCGGCGATGAAGCTGACGGCGGGCGTGCCCGCGAGCATAGCGAGGACGAGCAGCGGGATGGTGTGAATGGGCAGATTGAGCAAGAGCCCCAGTACCGGGGCCAGCAGCGCCAAGGGCACGCATGTGGTGATCCAATGAGCCAGCGATTTGGATGCTGCCACGACCGGCAGGGGCAACGGTCCCATCGTCAGCACGTCGAGCGTGCCGTCCTCGTAGTCGTTGTGAAAGATGCGGTCGGCCGAGAGCAGGGCGGCCAGAAGCAGGGCCACCCAAAGAAGCCCGGGCGCCACGCGCGACAGCAGGTTGAGATCCGGCCCGAGACCGAACGGGGCGATGGCAATCACAACCAGATAAAATCCGAGCGCGACGCCGATCGCGCCGCCCTCCCGGAAGGCGAGGGCAATGTCGCGGCGAATGAGAGCGAGGGCGGCTGTCACGGCGCGGGCACCTCGGCGGAGCCGTATTCGAGAGGATCCTGCGCGGCGAGGTCGAGCGTGTGCGTGAAGTCAGCGCCCAAGGGAACGTGGGTCGAGACAATGGCGATGCCGCCGGCCTTCGTGTGATCGCGGATCGCCTCGCTGAGGCGCTCCACCGATGCGACGTCGAGCGAGACCGAGGGTTCGTCCAGAAGCCAAATGGGACGCGGGCAGGCAAAGAGCCGAGACAGTGCGAGCTTCCTTTTCTGCCCGGCCGACAGGAGTCCCGCGTCGATCCCCGCGATGGGCGTCAGCCCGAAAGTGCCGAGCGCCGCGTCCACGTTCCCGCCTCCCAGAAAGCCGGTCCAGAAAGTCAGGTTCTCGCGCACGCTGAGGCTGGTCTTCACCGCGTTGAGGTGGCCCACATAGTGGCACAGCTCCGCGGCGGGCGTGTCGGCGTCCGTTCCGGTTGCGCGCACGGTCCCGGCCGCAAGCGGCAAGAGGCCCGCGATCTGACGCATGAGGCTTGTCTTGCCCGTGCCGTTCGGGCCCTGGACCAGGAGGGCTTCGCCGGGTCCCAGCGCGAATGACAGATCCTCGAACAGGCGACGTCCGCCGCGCTCGCAAGCAATCCCCTCTGCCTCGAGGGTCGCGGTGAAGGGGATGTTCATGAAGTCTCTACCGGCGGGTTTGCGCAAAGTTTCGGCAATTCGGCGCGGCGCGCGGACGGAAAACACGTCGCATCGCGTCATTGTTTGGTCGTCGCAAGGGCCTTTATAGTGGGCCGGAAGCTCGTATCCAAAGACGAAGAAGCCTCGTCCACTCGGGATTGTCGCGAAAATGTGGTCCTGCAGTCGCGTTTTGCGGTATTTGGCGCGGGAGGGAGTGCGTTTGGCTGCGTCTTTGCATGCTATTGGTTCGGTCTCTCATTTGTGCTGGGACTTGCCCGTGACCTGGGCTCGTAAAGGAGAATTCATTGACATCGGCGGTTTTGACCTCGCTCGACAGCTTCAAGTGCCGGCGCACTCTGAAGGTGGGGAAGCACGAATACGAATATTTCGACCTTAAGGCGGCGGAAAAGGCCGGGCTTTCGGGCATTGGCAGCCTGCCGTTCTCCTTGAAGGTGCTGCTCGAGAACCTGTTGCGTCATGAAGACGGGCGCAGTGTCACCTCCGACGATATCCGGGCCGTGGCCGAATGGGTCCAGAACCGGCGTAGCGATCGCGAGATCGCTTTCCGCCCCGCCCGCGTGCTCATGCAGGACTTCACCGGCGTGCCCGCTGTCGTGGATCTGGCCGCCATGCGCGATGCCGTGGCGAAGCTCGGCGGCGATTCGAAGAAGATCAATCCGCTGGCTCCCGTCGATCTCGTTATCGATCACTCGGTCATGGTGGATGCGTTCGGGTCCGGCACGGCGTTCCAGTTCAACGTGGACAAGGAATACGAGCGGAACGGTGAGCGCTACGCGTTCCTGCGCTGGGGCGCGGGCGCGTTCGACAATTTCCGCGTCGTGCCGCCGGGTACCGGCATCTGCCACCAGGTCAATCTGGAATATCTGGCCCAGACCGTTTGGACCAAGGAGGAAGACGGCGCGACGTTCGCCTTCCCCGACACGCTCGTGGGAACCGATAGTCACACGACCATGGTCAACGGTCTTTCGGTGCTCGGCTGGGGCGTCGGCGGGATCGAGGCCGAAGCGGCCATGCTCGGCCAGCCGATCTCCATGCTCGTTCCCGAAGTGGTTGGGTTCGAGCTCAAAGGCGAACTGCGCGAGGGCGTCACCGCCACCGATCTCGTTCTCACCGTGACGGAGATGCTCCGGGAAAAGGGCGTCGTCGGGAAGTTCGTTGAGTTCTACGGCTCCGGTCTCGGCCATCTTCCTCTCGAGGACCGAGCCACGATCGCCAATATGGCTCCGGAATACGGCGCGACCTGCGGTTTCTTCCCCGTCGACAAGGAGACGCTCGCCTATCTCGAGGCGACCGCGCGGAAGGCGTCGCGGGTTGAGCTAGTGAAAGCCTATGCCGAGGCCCAAGGCCTGTACCGCACGGATGGCACGGCCGATCCCGTGTTCACCGACACGCTGTCGCTCAATCTGGGCGACGTTGTGCCGTCCATCGCCGGGCCGAAGAGGCCGCAGGATCGCGTGGCGCTCTCCAACGCGGCGCCGGCCTTCTCCAAGGTGCTGGACCAGGAATACGGCAAGGCCGCCGAAGCGGATAAGCGTGTGCCCGTGGACGGCAAGAATTTCGATCTCGGCCATGGCGATGTGGTGATCGCCGCCATCACGTCGTGCACCAATACCTCGAACCCTTACGTGATGGTGGGGGCCGGCGTCTTGGCGCGCAACGCCGTAGAGAAGGGCCTCAGCGTCAAGCCTTGGGTGAAGACCTCGCTGGCGCCGGGTTCGCAGGTCGTCACCGACTATCTGGAGCAGGCGGACCTGCAGCGATATCTCGATACGCTGGGCTTCAATCTCGTTGGCTATGGCTGCACCACATGCATCGGAAACTCGGGTCCGCTGCCGGAGGAAATCTCGCGCACGATCCACGAGAACGGTCTTGCCGTAGCCTCGGTCCTGTCGGGGAACCGGAACTTCGAAGGCCGGGTCAACAACGATGTGCGGGCGAACTACCTCGCCTCTCCGCCGCTTG
This sequence comes from Hyphomicrobiaceae bacterium, assembly GCA_020637815.1. Taxonomy (GTDB): domain Bacteria; phylum Pseudomonadota; class Alphaproteobacteria; order Rhizobiales; family Methyloligellaceae; genus Methyloceanibacter. The sequence continues at coordinate 317,593 of JACKJS010000002.1, forward strand.
TCGTGGCCTATGCGTTGGCGGGCTCGGTGACGATCGACCTCACGCGCGAGCCGCTCGGCACCGGCAAGAACGGCGAGCCGGTCTATCTCAAGGATATTTGGCCGTCGTCGAAGGACGTTGCGAAGCTCGTCCGCAAAGCGGTCAAGAAATCCATGTTCGAGGATCGCTACGGCGATGTGTTCAAGGGCGATCCGGAATGGCAGGCGATCGCCGTCGAGGGCGGGCTCACCTACAAGTGGGATACCAACTCGACCTATGTGCAGGAGCCGCCCTATTTCGCCGGCATGACTGTGGAACCCGCGCCACTGACCGATATCGAGGAGGCCCGCATCCTTGGCCTGTTCCTCGACTCGATCACGACGGACCATATTTCGCCGGCGGGCGCCATCAAGGCCGACAGTCCCGCCGGCCGCTATCTCACCGGGCATGGTGTCGTTCCGGCCGACTTCAATTCCTACGGCTCGCGGCGCGGCAATCACGAGGTGATGATGCGCGGTACGTTCGCCAATACGCGCATCAAGAACCTGATGGTGCCGGGCGTCGAAGGGGGCGTCACGGTCCATTATCCGTCAGGCGAGCGCATGGCGATCTACGATGCGGCCATGCGCTACAAGGAGGAAGACGTGCCGCTGGTCGTCTTCGCCGGCAAGGAATACGGCACTGGCTCATCGCGCGATTGGGCCGCGAAGGGTACGTGCTTGCTTGGCGTCCGCGCGGTCATTGCCATGAGCTTCGAACGCATCCACCGGTCGAATCTGATCGGTATGGGTGTTCTGCCGCTCACATTCACCGACAATGCGTCGTGGGAGACTCTTGGCCTCGCCGGCAGCGAGACCGTGACGCTCGAGGGCGTCGGTGAGATCCAGCCGGGCCAGATCGTCGAGGCGGTTATCGCCTACCCGGACGGCAACACGCGGACAGTTCCGCTGAAGGTCCGGATCGATACCTATGACGAGCTGGACTATTTCCGGAACGGCGGCATCTTGCATTACGTGCTACGAGGTCTCGTGAAAGACGCCGCTTAGCGAGCATCGGCCCCGCCTCGACAGGCGGCGGGGCTGGTTTGCGCCAAGCGAGGCGCGTATGTGTGGTATTGCGGGCGTTCGAGGTCACCGAGTTGTGACTCGCCGCGATGCGTTTTTGCCGGAAATTTCGACTCGATTCCGGCATGCTGGGTGTCATGAGAATTGCCATTGCCAGATCGCCGGTCTTGCGGTTCTGCGGGGCCTTAGCCTTCGCTCTAGCGGGCCTCGGAGCGATCGCACCATACGGCCAGGCGACAGAGCGGGGCCAGGAGGGCGAGACGCCCGTCCTTTTGGAGCTTTTCACCAGTCAGGGCTGTTCGTCCTGCCCGCCGGCCGATGCGCTTCTCAACACCATGCGGAAAAAGCAGGGCGTGATCACGCTGTCCTTCTCCGTGGACTATTGGAATTACCTCGGCTGGCACGACACGTTGTCGAGCCCGGAGAACAGCGAGCGGCAGCGCGACTACGCGATGGCGCGCGGCGACGGCAAGGTCTACACGCCGCAACTTGTCGTGGACGGCATCAACCATGTGAACGGTGCCAACGAGGCGGCGATCGAGATGGCGATCAGGACCGCCGAACGTCGCCTCAAGGACGTGAAAGTCCCGATGACGATGCGGGCTGAAGGCGACAGTCTCGTGGTCGATATCGGTGCCGCGCCCAAGGATTCCGACATGCGTCAGGCAACCGTGTGGCTCGTGGTGGCGAAGGATCAGGAAACCGTCGAAATCACGCGAGGGGAAAATCGCGGCGAGACCATCACCTATTCCCACCCTGTACGCGACGTCATACCGGTCGGCATGTGGAAGGGACAGCCGACGACGCTCCGCCTCCCGCTGAAGGATCTGCATGCGAAGGGTGGCAATTGTCTGGTGTCGCTGTTGCAGGTGGAAGGGGCTGGACCCGTCCTCGGTGCCGCGATGTACGAGCCGCGCGTCGCGAGCAAGTAGATCCGACCGAGTGCCCGTGAGGCTTGCCTCGTCGCGGCCGAACGCAAACGATCGAGATAAAAACAAAGGACCGGCTGACGCCGGTCCTTTGAGAGTGCCTTTGAATAAATTGGCCCGGTCCGAATGCAAGACCCCGGGGGGCTGGGGGGCTGAGATTCCGGAGTGCCGCTGTGGACCGGGCCGAAAGGCAACGATAAAGATTCTAGTGATCTATGGGGCGCGCCCTTGACTGAAACGGGGCGGAACTGTGATTTATGTTACATTTTGTTACAAGCTGGACCGAAGCTGTTGTGGAGACGCCGACTTGCTTGATCTTGGCTCGCGACACGGCCATCATGACGTTTCCTTCACAGGAGGCGCGTGTTGAGCGAAACGGAGCCCATAGTCTTGCCGCTGGTCCGCGCGGCCGGCGGCGAACAGCACGGGTCTGAGAGGGCGGCGCGGCGCGAGGGCATTGCGTTCGACCGCGTGGAACTCAACCAAATTCTCAATGTTTACGGGCGGAAAGTCGCGAGCGGCGAATGGCGCGACTATGCCATCGACATGCTGAAGGAGAAGGCCGTCTTCTCGGTCTTCCGGCGCTCGTCGGAGATGCCGCTCTACCGGATTGAAAAAACCCCGAAATTGGCGCGTCGCCAGGGTGCCTACAGCGTGGTTGCGGCCACAGGGCTGATCCTGAAGCGCGGCCACGATCTCCGGCGCGTCTTGCGCGCCCTGGACAAGGGATTGCGGCTGGTCGAGGCCTAAGGCGTCCAATAGGCCCTTACAAGGCGCCTATGAGCCACTTCGCGTACGAGCCCTCTTGCAGACAAAGAAGAAGCCCCGGAGACGGGGGGCTCGGGGCTTCTCCGGTTCCATACGGGGGGAACCTCGCGGCGGGGAGGGATAACCCGCCGCGACTCCGAATCTGGCAACGATCCGCCGATTTTCAAGCCATGCAGCAGCCCCGGCCGCGAGATTTCGGCGAGGCATCGACTTGGACGGAAAGGGGCCGCGGGAACAAAAAAGGCCCCGGCGCGAACGCCAGGGCCTTGATTGACTGGAGCGCGGCTATGCCGTTAGCGGCGGTCGCCGAAGAGCTGCAGCAGCATCATGAACAGGTTGATGAAGTCGAGATAGAGCCGAAGGGCGCCCATCACCGCCTTCTTGCCGGCCACGGTGCCGTCATCCTGTACGCTGTACATCTCCTTGATCTGCTGTGTGTCGTAAGCGGTCAGCCCGGCGAACACGAGCACGCCGATCACCGATACGGCGAATTGCAGCGCCGTGGAGCCGATAAACAGGTTCACGAGCGAGGCGAGAATGATGCCGATCAGGCCCATGAACAGGAACGAGCCCCAACCGGAGATATCCTTCTTCGTGGTGTAGCCCCACAGGGACAGGGCGCCGAAGGCGGCGGCCGTAATGAAGAACACCCGCGCGATGCTCTCGCCGGCGTAGACGAGGAAGATCGAAGAGATCGATGCACCCATCAGCGCCGAGAACAGCCAAAACAGCCCCTGCGCCGTGCCGACGCTCATATTCTCGATGCGGAGAGAAAGAAAGAACACCATCGCGAGCGGCGCGAAGATCACCACCCATTTAAAAGCACTGGCATACATCAGGTTGCCGAACGAGGTCAGGCCCGTGATCGTGCCGTCCGCGCCCGTCACCACAGACATGGCGTAAACCGCGTAGGCGACGATACCGGTGATCGCCACGCCGGAAGCCATGTAATTGTAGACGCGGATCATATAGGCGCGCAGGCCCTCGTCGATGACGGCCGCGTCGGCGCGTCCGACGGTTTGCCCATAACGTCTGTCGAGTTCCGCCATTAATGTGAGTCCTTTGTAGGGTTAGTTGGGTTGCCTATGGCATCAGCCATACTTGCCCAAAATATGGTGGTTTCAGGCTATTTCCGCAAGATGAAGCGTTCGTGTCCGGATTATCGGAAAGCTCTATCGAAATTGGGCGTTTACGCCATGCATCGCGGTCTCTACTCGGCCCGCAGATAGGGCGCCGCCTTCACCGAAAGAACCCGCCAGGTCGTGATGGCGCCCACCGTAAGCACCAGGAGTAGCGCGATCGCGACCGTGCCCAGTGCCGCGAGAGGGTCGAACACGAAGGCGATATCGAAGGCAAAGGTGCACAAGGCCCATGCCGTAATCGTTGCGATGATGATGGCGAGCAGCGCCGTGGTCACGCCAAGCAGTCCGAACTCGATCAGTTCCGCCGACAGTATCCGCCTCCGCGTGGCGCCCAGGGTCTTGTACAGAACGGCGAGGTAGGTCCGGCGCTGCTGTCCCGCCGAAACGGCTCCCGCCAGGACCGCCGCGCCGATCAGCAGCGTGAATCCTGCGGTGGCGCTTATCGCCGCCATGAGCTTGGTCAGCATTGCCTTCGCCGCATCGACGATGTCGCCGATCTTGATTGCCGTCACGAGCGGGAAGCGTTCCGCCAGCGCCTGAACGATCTTGGCTTCCGTCTCCGGGGTTGTGCCTTTTGGCAGTTCGAGCGTGGTGACGAGCCGGTGTGGCGCGCCCTCCAGCGTGTTCGGCGAAAACACCATGACGAAATTGATGGCAAGCGATTCCCAGTCGATCTTGCGCATGGACGCGATCTTGGCTTCGACATTGCGTCCGAGGATATTGACGGTAACCATGTCGCCCAATTTGAGGCCGAGGCCATCCGCGAGCTCGCCGTCGAACGAGACCAGCGGCGGACCGTCATAGCCCTTGGGCCACCATTTTCCTTCTTCCACCTTGGAGGCGCCCGGAATGCTGTCCGTATAGGTCAGTCCACGGTCGCCCGAAATGACCCACCGCGTATTGGGCGAGACCTCGGCCTCGTCGACCGGCACCCCGTTCAACTCAACAATCCGTCCACGGAGCATGGGCGCGTTGTCCATTTTCGCCTTTGGCTCGGCGGCCTTTGCGGTCCTTTTGAAGATGGCGAGATCGTCCGGCTCCACGTCGAGGAAGTAGTAGGCGGGCGCATCGACTTCCACATGGCCTTCGATCTCGGCCAGGAGGGAATTGTGAATCAACGCTACGGCGATGAGGAGTCCGAGCCCCAGCCCGAGCGAGACGGCGATGGCGCGGGCGAGCGACCCCGGCGCGCCGATGCTGGCCCATGCCAGCGCGAGTGCGGGAGGCTTTGTGCGCCTATGCCGGGCCGCGAAGCGTTGTACGAGCGCGCCGAACCCGAGCAGAAGTCCGAACGCGGCGAGAATGCCGACGGAGATCGCAGCCGTGACGAGGCGCTCCTCGCTGGCCGCTACCGCGAGGACTAAGAGCGCAAGTCCCGCCGCGGCCGAGCCGAGCGCGAAAGGCGCGGCCGAGCGTCCGCGCTCGTCCGTGAGCCCAGCGCGCATGAGGCGCGCGGGCGAGATGCGGCTTGCCCGCCCCAACGGCCACAACACGAACAGCACCATGGTGAGAAGCCCCGCAAGAGCGGCCACGATCAAGGGGATCGGGTGCGGCTCGACGGCGAGCGTAATCGGCAAGGCATCCTCGTAGAGGGTGGCGACGGCGAGCGGCGCGAGCGCACCGAGCGCGAGACCGATCGCGATTCCCACCGCGGCGAGCATCAGTGACTGGATCATGTAGACGTCGAGGACGAGACGGCTGGTCGCGCCAAGGCATTTGAAGGTGGCGATGACGTCGCGCTTCTTCGCCATATAGCTCTGAATGGCGTTGCCGACGCCGATGCCGCCGAGAAGCAGCGCCGTCAGTCCGACGAAACTGATGAACTGCGTGAAACGCGCCGCGTCGCGCCGGAGCGATGGGGCCGGGTCGGTCCAGTCGCGGATGGCAAAGCCGCTCTGTGGAAACGCGGCTTCCATCGCCTTGCGGGCTGTGTCGAGGTTGTCGCGATTGGCGCCGGCGTCTCCCGGCATTTTCACGCGGTAGGTCCAGCGTATGAGGCTGCCGGGTTGCACGAGGCCGGTCTTGTCCAGCGTCTCGCGGGACATCAGGACTTTCGGTCCGTAGGATAGGCGGTCTGCCAGACGATCCGGCTGCTGACCGAGCGTTCCGCCAACCCTCGCCGTGGCATCGCCAATCTGGAGCGTGTCACCGATCTTGAGGCCCAAGCGCTCCAGCAAGATGGGCTGCACGAGAACCGTGCCGGGGGTCCGCCAAGCAGTGGCCGCTCCTTCCGGCTCGATCACATTCACGTCGCCATAGAGCGGGTAGGGCGTATCCACCGCTTTCACTTCGACGAGGGCGGTTTTCCCATCGGAAGCCCGCGCCATGGCGCGGAAACTCGCGGACTCGGAAACCTGCCCCAGCGCGTGAAGGGCAGCGGCCTCCTCAGCCGTCGCCTGGCGATGGACGACCTCGAACGACAAATCGCCACCGATCAGCAGCCGTCCCTGATTGGCGAGCGCCTTGTTGAACGCCGCCGCCAGCGACCCAATCGCGGCAACGGCCGCCACGCCGAGAGCTATGCAGAGCACGAAGACGACGAGGCCGCCGGCGCCCGTTCGCAGTTCGCGCAAGGCAATGGTGAGTGCAAGGCCGGAGAGGCGTGTTGCAGGCGCCGGTTCCGCGATGGCCAAGGAGGTTGTCACGGCGCAGCCACGCGGGCGGCGACGCCATCGTCGACGATACGGCCGTCCGCGACGCTCACGATCCGATCGCAACGTTTGGCCAAGTCGTTGTCGTGGGTGATGAGCAGAAGGGTGGCGCCCGTTCGCTCCTTGAGTGTGAAGAGCAGATCCATCACTTGCGCGCCGGTCGCGAGATCGAGGTTCCCTGTCGGCTCGTCCGCGAGAATCAGCGTGGGTCTTGTCGACAGCGCGCGAGCGATGGCCACGCGCTGTTGCTCGCCGCCGGACAGCTGTCCGGGAAAATGCGACACGCGATGGGAGAGCCCGACGTCGTCGAGAGCCTCGCGCGCAACGTCCATGGCATCGGCGCGGCCCAAGAATTCCAGCGGGAGCGCCACGTTCTCGATGGCCGTCATGGTAGGGACCAGATGGAAGGATTGAAAGACGATGCCGATCTTGGAGGCGCGCAAGACCGCCAAACCGTCCTCGTCGCAGGTCCCGAGATCCGTTCCGGAGACGGTGATGCGCCCCGACGTCGCGCGTTCCAAACCGGCGATGACCATCAGGAGCGTGGACTTGCCCGAACCGCTCGGGCCGATCACGGCCACAGCCTCGCCCAATGATACGTCTAGATCGATCCCGCGCAGGATCGCGACAGCGCCGGCGCGCGAGGGCAACGTGACGTGCACGTCCTCGAGTTGAATAGCGGGGCGGTATTTCAGGGTCTGGTCCAAGAGTTCGCCTAGGCCGTAAGGGGTCGGTTATGCCAGAACGATCATGGGGCCGATTCGGCCGGTTCCGCACGGTAGCCGCATAGGGTAAGGGCAAACAGGTCGAAATGATGAAACGCCGGATTGTTCCTTCTGGGCGACTTGTCGCGGCGCTCACGGCCGTTGCGGCGCTCGCGGGGCTGTCTCTCGCCGCCGCGCCCTTTGCCGCTCAGGCGGAACAAGGCGAAACCGTCATTGTCGCCTTGGGCGACAGTTTGACGGCGGGATACGGCCTTCCCAACGGCCAATCGTTTCCTGTGCAACTCGAAGACGCCTTGCGCAAGCGCGGGCACAACGTCCGTGTTCTGAACGCGGGTGTCTCCGGCGACACTGCCGCCGCCGCGTTGAGGCGTCTCGATTGGGCGCTCCCGGACGAGGCGGATGCTGTCATCGTCGAACTTGGCGGCAACGATGCGTTGCAGGGCCTGCCGCCGGAGGCAACGGAAGCGGCACTTTCCACGATCGTCGAGAAGGTGCAGGCGAAGGGCCTGCCTGTGCTGCTGGCAGGCATGGAAGCACCCCGCAATCTCGGGAAAGATTATGTGACCGCATTCAGTGCGATTTATCCCGAACTTGCGGCGCGCTATAAGTTGATTCTATATCCCTTTTTCTTGGAGGGGGCCGCGCTCAACGCGGAACTGATGCAGACAGACGGGATTCATCCCAACGACAAAGGGGTGGCCGTCATCGTGCAAAACATTCTGCCCAAAGTAGAAGCGTTGTTGGCCGCGTCAAAGTCGAACGAGGACGGATGAGCGAACCGTTGAAGCAGATCGCGGCGTTGCCGATCGTCGAAACTCCGGATGGGCCTTTGGTGCTTCTCATCACCACGCGCGGCCGCGGCCGTTGGACGATTCCGCGAGGCTGGCCCAAGCCGGGCACGGCGGACAACGAGATGGCTGCCAAGGAAGCGGCCGACGAGGCGGGCGTCGATGGCAAGATCGGCAAGAGGCCTATCGGAACGTTCACCTACACTAAGCGTCTGCATTTCTACTCCTGGGCGAAATGCGTCGTCGACGTGTACCCTCTCTACGTCAAGACACATCAATTGGAGTGGCGCGAAAGGGGCGCGCGGAAGGTCCGATGGACGACGCCGGAGGATGCTGCCGGGCTTATTGCCGACGCCGAGCTTGCCGAATTGCTTCGAAGTCATTTTCACTTGCAGGCGGCGTAGCGGTCATTCTCGGTCCAGCGCGCGGACGAGAGAAAACTCTCCGGTCCATTGAGGCTGTCCCTTTGAATGTCCACATTGACCTTGCGGTTTATCAGGGGGGTCGGGGCTTATGGCGAAGCGGGGCGGCGATGCGCGGAATGATCGCGCCAATCGCGTTTCCAAATCGCAGACCTCCGCGACGTCGCTCCGCCGGACGGCGCTAGAGCCGAAATCGCCGCTCGACAAAGATCTTCGCAAGATCGAGAGACTGGAAGAAGCCACACGTGCCGCCGCCCGCAACCGCATCGCGTTCGGTGTGGCCTTGTTCTTCTTGGCAATGACGGGTTTGCTCGCCGCCAGCCAGGTTCCAGCCGGCCAAAGCAGCCTTCTGATGATCCTGGCTGGCATGATCGGCGGGTATATGGCGTTGACCATCGGCGCCAACGACGTTGCGAACAATGTCGGCCCCGCCGTCGGCGCGCGCGCCCTGACCATGACGGGCGCCTTGGCTCTGGCGGCTGTGTTCGAATGCGCCGGCGCTCTGATCGCGGGTGGCGATGTGGTCGAGACGATCTCACAAGGCCTTATCGACCCGGCACAGTTGCAGAACACGAGCGTCTTCATCTGGGTGATGATGTCGGCTCTCTTGGCTTCGGCACTTTGGGTTCACTTGGCCACCTATCTCGGCGCTCCCATCTCGACGACCCACGCAATCGTGGGGGGCGTTCTGGGAGCCGGTCTCGTCGGACTGGGTTCGGATGCGATCGACTGGGGCGTGGTGGCGCAAGTTTTCGCCAGTTGGATGATGGCGCCTGTCGCCGGCGGCCTCGTCGCTGCCGGTCTCCTCGCCTTCGTCGAGAACTCTCTGATCTATCGAGAGGACAAGATTGCTGCCGTCCGCCGCTGGGTGCCGATTTTTGTGGCTTTGATGGCGGCGGTGTTTTCCGCCTTCATCGCGGTGAATGCCTTCGCCCATATTTGGACGGTGGGAGTCCTGCATGCCGCTGCTGCCGCCGTTCTGGTGTTCGGGCTTGCGTATCTCGCTGCGCGGCCCTGGGTGCGCATTAGATCCGAAGGGATGGAAAACCGGAACCAGAACGTGCGGCAGCTGTTCCGCTTCCCGCTGATTTTCGCCGCCTGCCTGCTGTCCTTCGCGCACGGATCGAACGATGTCGCGAACGCGGTGGGCCCGCTTGCGGCAATTCTCGAAAACGCGGGGCAGGATGCCCTGATCGACAGCGCCGAGGTTCCGTTCTGGGTCATGCTGCTCGGCGCAAGCGGCATCAGTCTCGGCCTGTTCCTGTTCGGTCCCCGGATCATCCGCGTTGTCGGCGGCCAGATTACCAAGATGAATCCCATGCGGGCATTCTGCGTGGCGCTTGCCGCCGCGGCGACCGTCCTTGTCGCATCGGAGCTGGGAATGCCGGTGTCGACGACACAGACCGTGGTGGGGGCCGTCTTCGGCATTGGGTTCTTTCGCGAATACGCCTCGAAATACAGCCGGAGGCGGCGCTACTACATCCTGACCAAGAAGGGGCGCCGTCTGGCAGTGCTTCCGCCAGTTTCGCAAGACGAACTCCGGCGCCGGAAGCTCGTGCGCCGATCGCATCTCATCGGTATCGTTGCGACATGGGCGATTACCGTGCCGTGTGCGGCAGCTCTTGCCGCGTTGCTCTATTCGGCGATCGACTGGATTCGCTGACAAGCGGAAGGTATTCGGACCTCGTGGCCACGATCTACGATCTCAAACCAAGATTTCAGGCGCTGCTCCGCCCGATTGCCGGACGCTTCGTGCATGGCGGCGTCACCGCCAACGCCGTGACCCTAGCGGCGCTTGCCATGAGTCTGTTGCAGGGGGCATCGATCGCCCTCCTGCCAGGCGCACGGTGGCCGTTGCTTCTCCTGCCGCTCACATTGTTCGTGCGTATGGCACTCAACGCCATCGACGGAATCATGGCGAAGGAGCATGGGCAGAAGACCGTGCGTGGAGCCATTCTCAACGAACTCTCGGACGTCGTCTCCGATGCAGCGCTCTATCTGCCCTTCGCTTTGATCTCGGGCGTGAGTGCGTCGCTCGTTGTCCTGGTCGTGGTCTTCGGCGTGATCGCGGAATTCGCTGGGGTGCTCGGGCCTGCGATCGGCGTCTCGCGCCGGTATGACGGACCTTTCGGCAAAAGCGATCGCGCCTTCGCGTTTGGGCTGATCGCCGTTCTGCTCGGTTTGGGGCTGGCGCCAGGTTCGTGGACGGCGGCGCTGCTCGCCGCGATGCTGGTGCTGTCTGCGATCACGATCTGGAATCGTGCCCGCAAAGCGATTGCTGAGGCCAACGCATGATCGCAACACTTTCCGCCGCTCTCGAACTTCCGCGGCCCGTCGTCGTGGCAATGCTCGGCCTTTGGGCCGTGCTGATTGCCGCGTCCGCACTGGTGCTGGCGCTGCGGGCCCGCGATGAGGCCCGCTATAGGGAACTCACGGAGCGTACGGCTTCGTGGTGGTGGATGATCGGCGCCTTCACCTTCGCCATCGCGGCCAATCAGGTTGTCGCGATCGTCTTCTTGGCGATCGTCTCCTACCTGGCGCTGAAGGAATATTTGTCGCTCATCCCCACACGCCGGATCGATCGCGGACTCTTGCTGTTCGCCTATCTCGCCGTGCCCGTCCAATATTTTTGGGCCGCCGTCGATTGGTACAATATGTTCATCGTGTTCGTGCCGGTGTGGATGTTCCTGCTCTTCCCTGCACTCATGGCGCTGCGCGGGGACACGCAGAATTTCCTGCGCGCGGTCGGAACACTCTCCTGGGGACTCATGCTCACCGTCTTCTGCCTGAGCCATCTCGCGATGTTGCTCGTCTCGGGCGAGCTGACCAACCCGGTTGGCGGCGGTGTTGGCCTGCTGTTCTTCGTCGTGGTGCTCGCGCAGTTCAACGATGTCGCGCAATACACCTGGGGAAAGCTCTTCGGCCGGCACAAGGTGACGCCCAGTGTGAGTCCGAAGAAGACTTGGGAAGGGCTGGTCGGCGGCGTGCTGACGACAACGGTCCTCGCGGCGCTATTGGGCCCCTATCTCACGCCCATGGATTACCTGTGGTCGGCGCTTGCGGGGTCCATCATCGGCGTGTCCGGCTTTCTCGGCGACATCAACATTTCGGCGGTCAAGCGCGATCTCGGCGTGAAGGACTCGGGCGGTTTGATTCCCGGCCACGGGGGCATCCTCGACCGGGTCGACAGCCTGACCTTCGCCGCGCCCGCCTTCTTCCATTTCTTCCGCTATTTCTTCACGCCGTGAGCACGAACCCGCTGACCCGCCTCGCGCGCTTTCTGTTCTTCGCCGTCCTGGTGCGGGGCGTAATCCTACTCGCTCTCGGCCTGACCGTGCGTCATCGCGAACGGCTTCCACAAGACGGCCCCGCGATCCTTGCCGCCAATCACAACTCGCATCTGGATACCTTAGCTTTGATGTCGCTGATGCCGCTCTCGCTGCTGCCCAAGCTGCGCCCGGTGGCTGCGGCGGACTACTTCCTCGCCGGAAAGCTGCGCGGCTGGTTCGCGCGTAACATCATCGGGGTCATACCGCTCGAGCGCGGACAAGTGCGAAAAGGCGCACGTCCGCTTGCGGTTCTCGACGACGCGATCGAGTGTGGCGATATTCTCGTCCTATTTCCGGAAGGCTCGCGCGGTGAGCCCGAGGCGCTGGGGCGATTCAAGACGGGCATCGGACTCTTGGCGGCGGCGCATCCGGACGTTCCCATCGTTCCCATCTACATGCACGGCTTCGGCAAGGCGCTGCCGAAGGGCTCGGCGCTGCTGGTGCCGTTCAATTGTACGGTGAGCGTCGGGGCCACGCTCCATGGCGCCGGAACGCGGCACGAATTCATGAAAGCCTTCGAGGCGCATATGGCCGGGCTTGCCGGCAAGGAAACGGTTCCCGCCTGGGATTGACCTAGAAGTGCTCGAAGGGAAATCCGATTTGGCTCAGCGCCAGCATGTAACAGACGCAAGCGAGTAGCGTTGCGATCGTACGTAAGTGGTTCCAGCGCGCCCATCTAACACGAAATTCGCGCCAATGCTCGCGAGCGCTCGCCGCATCGGGGGAGGCAGCCAGAAGCTTTTTGTTCAAGGGGATGATCTTCAACATCGTGACGGCGAATCCGCCGAGAAGAAACACGGTGGCCCCGGCGAGCGCGTAAGGCGCGAACGGATCGTTCCAGTGAAAAGCGGACAGCGCACCGAGAACGAGACACACGACAGCCGTTCCGAAGAACAGAACGAGCAGGGCCTGCGTCTTGGCGGCGGTGACGGTCGCCTGCATCGCCACGATACCGCGTTCCGCTGTAAGTCCGCCGACGGCACGGAGGAACAAGGCCGAGAACGCGAAGAAATTTCCCCCGAGCAACATCGTGCATAGCGCGGCAAAGATCGTCAGCAGAAAGAGGAATTGATCCATGAGGAAGACCTGCTAACGGCCGAGGCAGGGGGTCGATGCGAGACCGGCCATCACCAGTTCGGATTGACGCACTTCACGCCCTTGACGCCGACATCCGAGATCTTCCCCGTCTCGATGTCGATTTCCCAGGCCTTGCGAAGATTGGTCCACCATTCCGATGCGTCCTTGCCGCTGACTTCTCCCATGAAGCGCAGCGCATAGTCGTCGCCCTTCATGCATGACGTGGAGAACGTATAGCTTTTGTGGGGTTTGTTCGCGAGCAGCGTATCCGTGATTTCGAAATTTGCGGTAGAGCCCGTTTCCTTTGCCGTGACAACGAGAATCGTTCCGTCTTTGCGGTTGTAGTGGTGGACGTAGATTGGCGGCAAGACGAGCCCGCCGCCTTGATCGGTCCAGCCTTCAAGTTCGAAACTGCCCGAATACGTCGCGCCGATCAGGTTCTTTGCGAAGTCTTCGTCGGTTACGACAGGCTGTTCGACGCCGCTTTCGGTGTCCGCTTCGGTCTCGGCTTGTCCTTGCGCGTCCGATGTGGGTTCAGTGTGCGCGGGGCCGGTCAGTACAAGCGACAGGAGACAGGCGGCAGCCGACTGCCAGATTCGTGTTTGTATCATCCGTTTCATTCGTTCGTTACGCCCGCCATGCTGCCATATTTCGGCCTGTGCGTTACACAATTCAAAATCGCCGCAATATTTTCCCTTAAACTTGTCAGTCATGTCACGGCTTCGGGTCTTTCTTTGTAGCATGGCGGCGGGCCTGTTGGCCGCGTTGGTTCTCATCGCGTCGGCGTGCGGCGAAGAGCATAGCAATGCCGCGTCGGAAGCGGTTGTGACCGCCGGCTGTATGCCGGATGATCTTCACGCCAAGATCGGCCAGACCATCATGATCGGGTTTCCCGGCCGGCGCGAGAGCGACCCAGGCGTCAAAGCGATCCGCGCGCAATTGCAAGAGGGGACCGTCGGCGGCGTCGTGCTGTTCCCGGACAATATCAGCAGCAAGGCGCAGCTGAAGGCGCTGATCGCGGCGTTGCGCGAGATGCGGTCCGACTTGCCGCCCTTCATCGCCGTGGACCAGGAGGGAGGTGCTGTGCAGCGGCTCCGAACCCGGAAGGGCTTCGGCTGGTTCCCGTCCGCGGCTCTGGTCGGCAAGAATCCCAGCCTCGACTCCCAGGAAATTGCCGAGGCGATCTATGCCGAAATGGCGACGGAACTTGCGGAGCTCGGCTTCAACATGAACTTGGGGCCCGTCGTGGATATCAATACGAATCCGAACAATCCCGTCATCGGCGCGCGGGGGCGGAGTTTCGGCAGCGATCCCGATACGGTCGCGCCCATCGCGGCCGCGTTTATCAATGCCCATCACGCGGCGAATGTCGCAACGGTGGCGAAGCACTTTCCCGGTCACGGTTCGAGCGCGGTCGATAGCCACCGCAAGCTCGCAGACATCTCTCACTCTTGGCAGGACCTCGAGCTCGAGCCCTATCGCCGTCTTGCGCTTCAGGGTCTGCTCGATGCGGTCATGATCGGCCATCTCTATCACCCGCGCTTCAGCGATCTGGAGCGGCTGCCGGCATCTCTGTCCGCCAAGGCGGTCGATGCGTTGCGCGCTAGTGACGGCATTGGCTTCGACGGCGTGGTCATGAGCGACGATCTGGAGATGGGTGCGATCCGCGACGCCTTTACGCCCGAGGAGGCGGCCGTCCGCGCGATCAAATCCGGCACGGATATTGTCGTCTTTTCGAACATCGAACGCGGCGACCTGAATTTCGGCACGCGAATTCACCATGCGCTTGCGGTGGCCGTTTGTGACGGGCGCCTCGGGACGGCCCGCATCGAGGAGGCCTATCGGCGGATCGTGCGGCTCAAGGAACAGTTGAAGACGAAGACGCTGCCCCGTGCCTGGTGAGCGTCACTTGATTTCCTCCAGCGCACGAAGCGCGCGGGCCCGCGCGGCGGCGTGATCCACGATCGGTTCGGGATAGGTCTGGCCCAGTTCGATGCCAGCGCTGGCCAGCGTCGACTGCGAGAATTCCCAAGGCGCGTGAATGCCGCCCGCCGGCAACCCGGTGAGTTCCGGCACCCAGTTGCGCACATACGTGCCCTCGGGATCGAATTTCCGGCCCTGAAGGATCGGGTTGAAAATGCGGAAGTAGGGGGCGGCGTCGGCGCCGCAGCCCGCGACCCATTGCCAGCTCGCCGCATTGTTGGCGAGGTCCGCGTCCACCAGCGTGTCCCAGAACCAGGCTTCGCCCTCCTGCCAAGGCAACAGGAGATGCTTCACGAGAAAGGATGCGACGATCATGCGGGCCCGGTTCGGCATCCAGCCGGTCGCCCAGAGCTGGCGCATGGCGGCGTCCACCACCGGATAGCCGGTCTGCCCGCGCTGCCAAGCCGAGAGCGCCGCCGCATCGCCGCGCCATGGAAATTGCGCAAACGCGGGCCGCAAGGGCGTGTCCGGCAGGCCGGGAAAGCTGTGGAGCAGGTGGTAGGAGAACTCTCGCCAGCCGAGTTCCTTGAGGAAGGTTTCGGCGCTGCGCCGCGCTTGGCCCTTGCTCGCTTCGACGGCATGGCTCATTGCATGCCACACCTGGGCCGGGCCAATCTCGCCGAAATGCAAATGAGGCGAGAGGCGCGACGTGGTGGCGCCGAACAGATCGTCGCGCCGATCCGCATAGGCACTCATGCGGTCGTCGATGAACGCGGTGAGCGCAGCTTGCGCGGCCGTCTCGCCCGGCCTCCAGGTCTCGCGCAGCCCGCCAGCCCAGTCGGGCTTTGAGGGCAGGAGCCCCAAGGCTCCAAGCGGCACGCTGTCCGCTTTCGCGAAGCTTTTGACGTGCGGCACGGGTTTCGGCGCTGGCGGCGGGTCGCTTTTGAGACACGCCTTCCAGAACGGGGTGAACACGCGATAGGGGCGGCCGTCCTTGGTGACGATATCCTCAGGCTCGAACAGAACCCGGCCGGGATGAAGACGGAATGCGGCGCCGTGGTCTTCGCAGAGCGCGGCCGCATCCCTTTCGCAGCCTGTTCCGAACGGCTCGTAGCTTCGCGTGGCATGAACGGCGCCGGCATTCGTCTCTTCGAGTAGTGCCGACAGGACATCGCGCGTGCGCCCGCGCCTGACAACGAGTTTGCCGCCACGCTCGTCCAGGGACGCATCGAGGGCCGTCAGGCTCTCATGCAGCCACCAGCGCGACGCGCCGCCGGGGCGCCAGGCATTCGGCGTTTCGTCGTCATGGACGTAGAGCGGCAAAACGGGTGCGCCCGATTCTGCCGCCGCTCTCAGCGCCGCATGGTCGGCGAGTCGCAATTCCCGGCGGAACCAGACGATGATCGGCCTCGCGTGATCCAATGTCACGGAGTCTCCGTTGCCGCCAGTGCTGCTTCGTGGAGGCCGCGCGAGTCCGGTCCAAAGCAGCAGAACACGATGCGTTCGATGCTGGGGACCTCCGGCAAGGTCTCGCGCACGGTGCGGACAGCGATCAAGGCTGCGCGATCCGGCGGGAAGCCGTAAATACCGGTTGAGATTGCCGGAAAGGCGATCGAGGCAAGGTCATGCTCCGCGGCAAGGCGCAAGGCCGTGCGGTAGCAGCTCGCAAGCTGCAGGCCTTCGCCGCGTTCGCCGCCGCCCCAGACGGGGCCAACGGTGTGGATCACATATTTCGCCTTCAGCGCGAAGCCGGGCGTGATGCGGGATTCGCCGGTGGGGCAGCCGCCGATCCTGACGCAGGCCGCAGCCAGTTCCGGACCCGCCGCGCGATGGATCGCGCCGCAGACCCCGCCGCCGGGCGCCAAGGATTCGTTGGCGGCGTTGACGATGGCGTCTACGCCGAGCGTGGTGATATCCGCGTCGATGATCTCGATCCGGTCCGTCATGGCCCCATTGCAGGATGGAAGCGCGGCCGGATCAAGTCTCTATCTCGGTTGTATTGGGCTCGCCGCACGACGCCGCGCGCGAAGTGCAGGCGCCAACACTTTGGCCTTGACGTCCGCTAATGTTGTTATGTTATATCATC
Organism: Hyphomicrobiaceae bacterium; assembly: GCA_020637815.1. Classification (GTDB taxonomy): domain Bacteria; phylum Pseudomonadota; class Alphaproteobacteria; order Rhizobiales; family Methyloligellaceae; genus Methyloceanibacter. Next base: position 334,476 of record JACKJS010000002.1, read on the forward strand.
TTCATGAACGCGATCCATCACCATCCCGGGAAGCATCCGGCGCCCAAGCTGTCGCCCAATCAGAGCAAGATTCTGGGCTGTCTGCGGGACGCCGGTGAGCCTATGAGTGCGTACGCCATTCTCGATCATGTCCGGAACGACGGCATTGCGCATCCGCCGACCGTCTACCGTGCCCTGAACGATCTGATGAAGAAGGGCATGGTGCATCGCCTCGAGTCGCGCTCCGCCTTCATCGCCTGCGGAGACGGCGCGTGCGACGGGCGGTTCGCCTTCGCGATTTGCCGGGCTTGCGACAAGGTTGTCGAGATCCATCTCAGCAAGGGCGATCAGACCCGGCTGCTCGGACTCGCGCCCGCCGAGATCGTACCCGAACAGGTGACTTTGGAGATCACTGGGCTGTGCGAGGCTTGCGCGCCCGCGCAGGCCGCTCCCGTTTAGATCAACGGCCTTCGGAAAGGTTTTCGCCGTGCCATCGCATGATGCTTTGGAGCCAGTGCCGCACGCCCCGATTCGGCTCCGAACCGGCGGGTTTTCTCTGCTGCGCGCGTCGACGGGTCAGCGGTTGATGCTTGTCGGCGCGTTGCTCTCGGTTCTGTGGCTCGCCGTCTATTGGGCCTTGCAGTGAGGACAGGCCCAGTGAGCGCACCCGCCATCAGCTTTCACAATCTGACCCTCGGCTACGACCGGCACCCGGCGGTGCACCACATCACAGGAGAGGTGGCGCAAGGGGCGCTTCTCGCCGTTGTCGGATCGAACGGTGCGGGCAAGTCCACCTTGCTCAAGGCCATCGTGGGAGAGTTGAAGCCGTTGAGCGGACGGCTCGACCTGCACGGCAACGGAAAGCGCGATATCGCCTACCTGCCGCAGGTCGTCGACATCGACCGCGGCTTTCCCATTTCCGTCTTCGACTGCGTGGCCATGGGGCTTTGGCACGAGACCGGCGCGTCCGGCGGCCTCGATCCTTCGTGCGATGTACGCGTGGCCGAGGCCTTGGAAGCGGTCAGTTTGACGGGGCTCGCCTCGCGGCCGGTCGGCGCTTTGTCGGGCGGGCAATTTCAGCGGGTCCTGTTCGCGCGGCTTCTCCTGCAGGATGCGAAGATCATCCTTCTCGACGAACCGTTCCGCGCCGTGGATGCAAGAACCATCGCCGATCTCATCCGGCTGATTGGGCAATGGCAGAGCGAAGGGCGCACCGTGATTGCGGTGCTGCACGATATCGAACTCGTGCGCCGGTACTTTCCGGAAACCCTGCTTCTGGCAAGAGACGTCCTGGCTTGGGGCGAGACGCCGTCCGTGCTCACGCCGGTCAATCTCGACCGGTCGCGCCGGTTCGACGAGGCCTTCGACGACCATGCCGCCGTTTGCCACCATGACGAGGCGCGCGAAACCGCATGATCCACGCCGTCCTCGATCCCTTCGTCGAGTTCGCCTTCATGCGGCGCGCGCTCGTGGGCTGTCTTGCCATCTCGATGACGGCGCCGCCGATCGGCGTGTTTCTGATGCTGCGGCGGATGAGCCTGATGGGCGATGCCATGGGCCATGCGATTCTGCCGGGCGCTGCCATCGGCTACCTCCTGGCCGGACTGTCGTTGTTCGCCATGAGCCTCGGCGGCTTCGCGGCGGGCCTTGCTGTCGCGCTCGCGGCCGGGCTCGTGGCGCGCTCACGGGTGATCCGCGAAGACGCGAGTTTGGCCGGCTTTTATCTGATCTCGCTGTCGCTCGGCGTGTTCCTCGTGTCAGTCCACGGCACCAATGTCGACCTCCTGCATGTGCTGTTCGGCTCGGTGCTCGCCCTCAACGACGCGGCGTTGCTGCTGGTTGCGTCGATTGCGACGGTATCCCTCGTCACGCTCGCGGTGATCTACCGGCCGCTCGTCTTGGAGTGCTTCGATCCGTATTATCTGCGCTCGGTAAGCAATTGGAGCTCGCCGACACATCTCATTTTCTTGGTGCTTGTGGTCTTGAACCTTGTTGCCGGGTTCCAGGCGCTCGGAACGCTGATGGCCGTCGGCATCATGTTGCTGCCGGCTGTGGGCGCCCGGTTCTGGGCCGACAATGCGGGCGGCATGATCGCCGTCGCCATCGCCGCGGCGTTGCTGTCGAGCTTCGCCGGTCTCCTCATCTCCTATCACTACAACGTGCCGACGGGCCCGACGGTCATCCTCGCCTGCGGCGCGTTCTATCTCTTCTCGATGCTTGCCGGCAGGCGGGGCGGCGCTCTTTGGGGGCTGATGCCGGCCAAGCATCTCGAAGCCTGATCCTCCCCATACGGAACACATGGAGTCACACATTATGCGTCACCGCTTCATACCCATCCTAACCGCCGGGTTTCTCGCGTTTGGCCTTTCCAGTCCCGCGCTGGCGGCCGAGAAAGTCAACGCAGTCGCCTCCTTCAGCATTCTCGCCGACATGGTGAAAAATGTTGGTGGCGACCGCGTCGAGGTGACCGAACTCGTCGGACCGGATGGCGACGCGCATACATTCGACCCGACTCCGGCCGACGCCAAGAAGCTCGCACAGGCGGACGTCTTTGTCGTGAATGGGCTCGGCTTTGAGGGCTGGATGGAGCGCCTCGAAACGTCGTCCGGGTTCAAGGGCGCCACGGTCGTGGCGAGCAAGGGCGTCACGCCGCGCAAGATGGAGGAAGAGCACGACCATCACGCGGGCGCGGAGGACGATCATGACGAGCACGATCACGGCGGCGATGGCGAGGAGCACGCCGAGGGGCACCATGACCATGGAGACACCGATCCCCATGCGTGGCAGAACCTCGCCAATGGCGAGGTCTACGTGGCCAATATCCGCGATGGCCTGATTGCTGCCGATCCGGATGGCAAGGCGGTTTACGAAGCCAATGCCGCGAAATACATCACCGCGTTGAAGGCGGAAGACGAGGCCGTCAAGGCCGCGCTGGCGGCGCTTCCAGAAACGCGGCGGCGCATCATCACGAGCCACGATGCGTTCGGCTATTTCGCGGCCGCGTACGGCCTCGAGATTCTAGCGCCGGAAGGCGTGAGCACCGAAAGCGAGCCCTCGGCCAAGGATGTGGCCAAGATCATCCGCCAAATCCGCAAGGACAAGATCCCGGCGGTGTTCATGGAGAACATCACCAACCCACAAATGCTGGAGCAGATCGCGAAGGAATCCGGTGCCAAGATCGGGGGCACGCTCTATTCCGATGCACTCTCGGCAAAGGATGGTCCCGCGCCGACCTATCTCGACATGTTCAAGCATAATGTCGGCGCGCTGACGGCCGCGCTGTCCTCCTAAGGAAACGCCGCGAGAGGAGCGGCAGCCGCACGCCGCTCCTCTCGCGGAAAGACCGCAAGCCCCAATGGCGCTTCAAGCGGCATTAAGGGCCTTTTATGCGGCCTAATGATGTAATGTTATAACGTATAAAGAGGCAGGTTATGGACGCAACGCTCATGGACCATCTGAATAGGGCCAAAGCCGGAAAGGATGGCCGGCTTCCCGTCACCGTTCTGTCGGGCTTTCTCGGTGCGGGCAAAACCACCTTGCTCAATCGTGTGCTCGCCAATCGCGAGGGGCGCAAAGTCGCGGTGATCGTGAACGACATGAGCGAGATCAACGTGGACGCGGAGTTGGTCAGAAAGGGCGGCGCCGGCCTCTCGCGGACCGACGAGGCCCTCGTGGAAATGTCGAACGGGTGCATTTGCTGCACGCTTCGCGAAGACCTTCTGAACGAAGTGCGCCGTCTCGCCGAGGAGGGCCGGTTCGACTATTTGCTCATCGAATCCTCGGGCATCTCGGAGCCGTTGCCGGTGGCGACGACCTTCGACTTTCGCGATGAGGACGGCAACAGTCTTTCCGACCTCACCCGTCTCGACACGATGGTGACGGTGGTTGATGCGGCGGGGCTCGTGGGCGACTATCAGTCCCAGGAATTTTTGACCGATCGCGGGCTTGGGCTCGACGAGACCGATGTGCGTCCGCTCGTGTCTCTTCTCGTCGATCAGATCGAGTTCGCGGACGTGATCGTGTTGAACAAGCTCGACCTCGCGACGCCGGAACAGGTGGCGGCGGCGCGCGCGATCATCCGGTCGTTGAATTCAAGCGCGAAAGTCATCGAGACGAGCGAGGGCGATGTGCCGCTGTCGGACATTCTCGACACCGGTCTCTTCGATTTCGGTGCCGCGCAGACGCATCCGACTTGGTTCCAAGAACTGAACGGCTTCAAAGACCACACGCCCGAGACGGAAGAATATGGGATCGCAAGCTTCACCTATCGCGCGCGGGCGCCGTTCAATCCCGAAAAGCTCCACGCCTTCTTCAATCAGACTTGGCCGAACGTGATCCGTGCCAAGGGCTTTTTCTGGTTGGCGACCCGGCCTCAATGGGTGGGCGAGCTCAGCCAGGCCGGTCCGCTGGTGCGGCACGAGGGCATCGGCTTTTGGTGGGCGGCCGTGCCGCAAGCACGCTGGCCCGACGATGCCGACGGTGTACGGCAGGTCATGAAGCGTTGGGACGGTACGTGGGGGGACCGGCGCCAAGAACTCGTCTTCATCGGTACGCGCGCCATGGACCGGGAAGCCATCACGGCGGCGCTGAACGCCTGCCTCGTCGAAAACGCCCGCAAGGAAGACCTGGTTGCGGGGCTGTGGCGCGGGCTGCCCGACCCGTTCCCCCTCTGGCAGGCTTAGCGCCCGTCGCGCGGACCGGCTAAAAGGGGGGCATGACCGGCGGCTCGCGGCGATGGCTCTGGTTTCCGTTCGTGCTTTTTGGCGCGTGGCTTGTCTATGCCGCGCTCGGGCCCGAAGACTGGCAGATCAGGCTCGGCTTGCATTGGCTGGTCGAGCACGCGCTGGCCTTCTTCCTCCTGACCGTGCTCGCCTGCATCGCCTATCCGAGGCCAATGATCGTCGCGGGGCTGCTCGTGCCGTTCGCGGTGGGCCTGGAGGCCGCGCAAGGGCTCACGCCGGACCGCACCGCGGACGTGGCCACGGCGCTCGTGGCCGCCGCCGCCGTGTCGCTGGCGGCGCTCCTTGCCGATCTCGTCCTTGCCTGGCGAAAAGGCTGGAAAGACGGTGCGACCGGGCCGCCCTAGCGCGCCGCTCCCAAATGTGATGTATCGTGGCGCCGAAGGAGATCGAGGTGACGATCATCGCGCGAAAGCAGACTGTTCCGGTCAATATCGGCGGCGTGACCATGGGTGGGGGCGCACCCGTCGTGGTGCAATCCATGACCAACACGGACACCGCGGATGTGGGCCAGACCGTCGCCCAAGTGGCGGCGCTCGCCCGCGCCGGATCGGAGCTGGTGCGCATCACCGTGGATCGCGAAGAGGCCGCCGCCGCGGTGCCGCTCATTCGCGCCCAGCTCGACAAGCAGGGCGTCGACGTGCCGCTGATCGGCGACTTCCACTATAACGGCCACACCCTGCTCGCCGAATATGGCGAGTGCGCCGAGGCGTTGGCGAAATACCGGATCAATCCCGGCAATGTCGGCTTCAAGGACAAGCGCGACAAACAATTCTCCCAGATCATCGAGATCGCACTGAAGCACAGCAAGCCCGTGCGTATCGGCGTGAACTGGGGCAGCCTCGATCAAGAGCTGCTGACCCGGCTCATGGACGAGAATGCGCAAAAGCCCAATCCGCAGGATGCGCGCGAGGTGATGCACGAGGCGATCGTGCAATCGGCGCTGCTGTCGGCGGGACGGGCGCAGGCGCTCGGCATGGGCGCGGACAATATCGTGCTCTCGGCGAAAGTGTCGGCGGTGCAGGATCTGATCGCCGTCTACCGCATGCTGGCGGCACGCTCGGATCTCGCGCTCCATCTTGGGCTCACCGAGGCCGGCATGGGCTCCAAGGGCATCGTCGCTTCGTCGGCCGCGCTGTCGGTGCTGCTGCAGGAAGGGATCGGCGACACGATCCGTATTTCGCTCACGCCGGAGCCCGGCGGAGACCGTGCGCTCGAGGTCAAGGTCGCGCAGGAGCTGCTGCAAAGCATGGGCTTCCGCGCCTTCGTGCCGCTGGTGGCGGCGTGTCCGGGCTGCGGGCGCACCACGTCCACCACGTTCCAGGAGCTCGCGCGCGACATACAAGATTTCATCCGCGATCAGATGCCGGATTGGAAGCGCCGTTATCCCGGCGTGGAAACGCTCAACGTGGCGGTGATGGGCTGCATCGTGAACGGGCCTGGCGAATCCAAGCATGCCGATATCGGCATTTCGCTGCCCGGGACGGGCGAAGCGCCGGCCGCGCCTGTCTTCGTTGAAGGTAAGAAGGTCACGACGTTGCGCGGTCCGGGCGCTTCCGCAGATTTCAAACGGATGGTGCTCGACTATATCGAGCGCCGCTTCGGCCGTGACGGTCTCGGTCGTGACGGTCTCGGTCCTGACGGTCTGGGGCAAGGCGATCTCGGGCAAGAGACGAGCCGCACTGCGGCGGAGTAGCGCTGCTTCGGCTACGACGGAGACTGCCGAAGGAGCCGGCAGATATCGGCGAATTTGGTGGCGATCTCCGCGACAGTCTCCTCGCTGAGATCCATTGTGTCCGGGGTCTCGACTGCGGCCGCCAGCCTATCCATACCCTTAGTAATATCCTCCGGCGTCTGACGTTCCGTGAACAGCGCAAGAAATTTTTGCCATGCGAACACCGGAATGCCTGCGAGCCTTTCGTCGAAAAGCTCCGCGATATACTCGTCCATGATGCCGGTTCGCGCCAAGCGGCCAAAATTGCTTTGATCCGCGGCAGGCACGTCGATGATCGGATCGCTCTTGACCGGGTAATGCTTTGTGACGGTCGAGATATCGATCGTTCGATCTCCCGTCCCGCCCTTCCGGTGTTGCCAATACCAATTCCGGTACTCCGCGGCTTGCCGGGCTCCGACGACAAACGGCATGAAAACTTGGGGCGATCCGGAGATCACGTTTGATAGAGCCCAAGGGACGACAACCAACAAGTCCTGCGGCGCGCACACGGCTGACGTGACCTTGTACCGGAAACTAGGCTCGCGTTCCTTCGCAAGGACGTACCATCCCTTGAGTTCGATCCCCAGAATGACGCGAGGCTCCACGCCTGGCGCCGAGGCACGAAGCACAACATCTGGAAAAGTCTGCGGCTGCCGTTCGAAGCTATACAGCGCGTAACTTCGATCTGGATCCCATAGCGATCGGAGCTTGTTGAGGGACGAGACGACTTGCTCCTCGATGGTCGCGCCCAGGGATGAATTGAATGCGAAGAGGTCCGTGGCCAACACTCCGGAGACGGCTAGCTCGGACTCGAATTGCGACGGAAGAGTGAACAGCGCCTTCCTCACGGCCTGCCAAAGCCCGAAATGCTCCCAGGCGGCGCTGGGTTCCTCGGGCTCAGGCGGAGGTGGACCTGTCGTTTCGTCGTAGTGAGTCAATCCTTTGAGCCTCGCGCCTCAGACGTTCGCCTGCCACGGTGAAATATTCGGGGATGAGTTCGGCGCCATAACAGCGCCTTTCCGCTCTCAGGGAGGCGACCGCACCGGAACACAAGCCGCCGAACGGCTCCCAAACCACATCGCCAACGTCCGTCGACGCGAGAATGATCCGCTCAACCAATTTGAGCGGCTTCTGGTTCATGTGAAGGCACTTAAATCCCTTGCCTTTGATGCGCTCGATGCCTCGAACCGCAGGCTCGCTCCACACATTCGTGATCCCATGAGCGTGGTTCCACTTGCTGCGCATCGAAGCCCACTTCGCCTCGGATAGGGGAGTCTTGCCATCGATCGAGAAATACGGCCGCCGCGTTGGCAACCCGTGCTCGGCGGCATATCGGGCCAAAGCGACCATCTTGTCGGGCGGCGGGAAGTACCACATGTGGCACTGCGTAAAATATTTCCGGGTCGCCGCATTGGCGACACCGCAGGCTTCATTCGTCTTGGAGAGTGGCAGCCCGCTGCGAAGCCACTCGGCGCGCAACCAAGATTTGAGAGGCAACAACGTTCCCGTCTCGTCGGGAAGCTTGGCTTCGCGCACGTACTGAACGCAAATTTCCGTAACGACCGGGAATCCGCGGATGGTGTCGCCGTTGCAGTTGCCAGCGATGTGGCCGATGCCCTTGTCCCAAATATGCGCGGCCTTGTAATTCCAGCCATGCGTCTTGAGAACGGGATGCACCTCGGCCCAACCCACCTCGGAACACCAAAACCACAACGTCGTTTCGGGGCTCGACAAGCGCGACCACTCGGCGATGTGCGGTGCGTACCATGCCGCAAGGTCGTCGGGCGACTTCGGGTCGCCGGGAAATTTGTTCAAGCCGTAAGGTCCGTCCGCAACGATGACTATGGGGCTGGGCCAACGGGAGTAGCAATTCATTGCGTCCGCCAGTTCGATGCGGACCGAGCCGGTGCCGCCCGCACCAAGCTCAATTGGGGACGTTTTCCTAGCAGGAAACTTAACAACGTTGCTCTTGAGTGCCATCTCTACAGCTTGTATCCGCCCCCGATTGCGCTGCCATGATGTTGTGGTTTGCTCCGTGGAGCAACCGCACAGATAGGAACATAGCAGGAACATTCAGGGGGTAAACGATGCGAAACGCTTCGTCGAAACGCATGATTGCACCGCTCTCTATTTCAGCGAGATCGCGTCCCCCGCGATGGACACCGTCAGGGCGATCATCGTCACGTTGAAGACGAAGGCAACGAGGCTGTGGGCCGTCACGGTCTGCCTGATCGTGCGCGAGTTGACGGGGACGTCGGATACGGCGGTCGAGGTGCCGATGGTGAAGGCGAAATAGATGAAGTCCCAATAATTCGGCTCGCCGCCGCCCGGAAAGCGCATGCCGCCGCCTTGGCCGCGATGCTCCGCGTAGTACTCGTGCGCGTAATGCAGCGCGAACATCATGTGGATGAACAGCCAGGACAGCAGCGTCGTGAGAAACAGCAGCGCCAGGATACCCGGCTGGATGCTCACGCTCTCTGTGGCGGTGCGCAGCCAATAAACGATGGCGGCCAGGCTCGCCATGCCGGCCGTCACAGTGAGGATCGGGATAGCGATGCGGCCCTCGTCTTGAAGCGGCGATTCCCGGCGAACCCGGTCGTTGTCGGAACGGAGGATCATGATGAAGACGAGCGTGAGATAGAGCGCGACGCCAGCGTCCCAGGCAATGAGCAAGCGCGACGGCAGCCAATAGGTCGCGTTGGGCAGCGCGGCGAAGAGGACGATAAACACGACCATCGCAAACAGGAGCCGCCAGCGCGCCTGAAGAAAGCGCGAGAGGCGCGTGTTCCCAAAGCGATGCTGCGGCGCCGGCGTGGTGCTCATGACCGCATTCGATCCGGATTCGCCTGCCCTCTCAAGAGCGGCGCTCGGCGACGAAATGGGCTGCCTCGATCAAAACGGCGGCATCGCTGCCAAATGGCGTCAACGCCGCCTCTGCCTCGGCGACCAGCCCGGCAAGATGGGCCTTTGCCTTGGTCACACCGAGAAGGCCAACCAAAGTCGCCTTGCCACGTTCGGCATCCTTGGACACGGCCTTGCCCATGGCGGCCGCGTCACCGTGCGTATCGAGCAAATCGTCCGCGAGTTGGAAGGCCTGTCCGAACGCGTTGGCGTAGCGAACAAGCGCCTCCCGGCTTGCGGCATCGCCGCGTCCGAGTACGGCTCCCGCCTCGCAAGCGAAACGGAATAGTGCGCCCGTCTTCAGCATCTGCATGGCCGCGGTTTCTTCCGGCGAAAACCGCCGCCGCTCGGCAGCAAGGTCCAAGGCCTGCCCAAGCGCCATGCCTCGCCAGCCGCTGGCCTTGGCGAGGAGGTGAGTCAGTTCGGCGCGAACGGCGGGGTCGTCGTGGCAATGCGGGGCGCTGACGATCTCGAAGGCGACGGTGAGGAGCGAATCACCGGCCAGGATGGCGGTGGCTTCGTCGAAGGCGATATGCACCGTGGGGCGTCCCCGGCGGAGCGCATCGTCGTCCATGGCCGGAAGATCGTCGTGGACAAGCGAGTAGCAGTGAACGCATTCGAGCGCGCAAGCCGCGTCGAGCGACGCCGCCTCGGGCACGCCGAACAGGCCAGCGGCCTTGATAAGGAGGAAGGGGCGCAAGCGTTTTCCGCCGCCGAGCGCCGCATAGCGCATGGCCTCGGCGAGCGGCGCGCCAGCGTCGCCGCCTTGCGGCGTGGCGGCGTTTTGGTCCAGGAGAGCGGCGAGCCGCTGCTCGACCAGATCGGCCACGCGGTCTATCTCGGTCAGGAATGTCATCTCGGGGCGAAGGGATAGCCGAGGCTTTCTGTCGCCGCAAATTGATCGCGCGGCGCGCTGAGGCTAGAACGCCCATCCATGGAGCACAAAGCGGCGGAAAATCGTCAAGGGGCGCAGCACGGCGCCGCGCAAGGGAAGGCCGGGGCATCCCCGGCCGCAAAGGCTGGTCGCGGTCCGCGAAAGGGGCGGCGGCGCAAGTCCTGGCGAGCGCGGCATCCTTGGCTCTGGCGTTTGACCTTGGCGCTGGCCGCCGTGATCACGGTCGTTCTCGGCAGCCTCGTTCTATTTCGCTTCGTCAATCCCCCGATCACGTCGGTCATGATCATGGAAAAGGTGAGCGGCGAGACACTCAAGCGGCGCTGGGTGCCTTTCGAGAAGATGTCTCCCCATTTGCGTCTCGCGGTGATCGCCAGCGAGGACGGCAATTTCTGCAACCACCAGGGCGTCGATTGGGGCGCCGTCCGGGAGGTGATCGAGTCGGCAAAGAATCTGGAGCCCGCGCGGGGAGCGAGCACCATCCCAATGCAGGTCGGCAAGAACCTCTATCTATGGGAATTCCGCTCCTACCTGCGCAAGGCGCTGGAGGTGCCGCTCGCCTATGCCATCGTCTCGCTCTGGCCCAAGAAGCGGGTCTTGGAGGTTTATCTCAATATCGCGCAGTTCGGTCCGGGATTGTTCGGCGTCGAGGCCGCAAGCCAGCACTACTTCCGGAAGCCTGCCTCGGCTTTAACGCAGCGCGAGGCCGTCTTGCTCGTTACGACGCTGCCGAAGCCCCTCGTCCGGAACCCCGCGCGGCCAAGCCGGACCCATAAGCTGGTGGCCAACGCGGTCCAGCGCCGGCTGCCCTATATCGCCAAGCGGGCAGACTGCATCTTGAATCCGTGAAAAAGGTGCGGTATCCGCCCTGGTCAGAGGCAAAGATTGCCACTATAAGAACGCCAAACGAGGTCCCCAGCAATGCGTGGGGCCGCCTAGAGGTTCAAGAAAATGGCTGTTCCAAAGAGAAAAGTGTCTCGCATGAAGCGGGGCAACCGGCGGAGCCACGACGCTGTTGCTGCACCGGCCTATGTCGAGGATAAGGATTCCGGCGAGCTGCGCCGGCCGCATCACATCGACCTAAAGTCGGGCCGCTACCGTGGCCGCCAGGTGATCACGATCGAAGACGAGGCCTAAAGGCTTAGAGCCTTTGGTCTATCAGGGTTTTCATGGCTCCGGCGTCCGCACGCCGGAGCGTTTTTGCGTATTCGATCGGTATTCTCCGTTGTTACGGCCTGGTAGGGTCCTGCTAACCAAGGCGGGAGAAAACCGGCCGCGAGGCCTTCCGGACCTCCTATTCCGTCCCTGAAGAGACCGTTCTGCGACGCCGGATTTTCGGCTTTTTAAGCCTTGCGGGCTAACCTTCCTGAAAAGCAAGAAGCGCGCGAGCGCCGGCGTATTGCGTTCCAGGGAAGGCCAATGACGAAGTCCAAAAATCCAGACACATCCGGTGCGGCCGGCAGTCCCGCGAGCGAGCATCCGGCGATCGGGTTCGACGACGTGCTCGACAGCATCAGGGCCACGGCCTATCGCTGGGATTTCGCCACGGACCGGATCGATTGGGCGAAGAACGCGGGCGCCGTGCTCGGCGGGATCGATATCGCCACGCTGCGCCGTGGCCGCGCCTTCGCGCTCCATATCGATCCTGAGCATGCTGCCGCGCGGTATGACGGCGTGACCGGCGGTGCCCAAGCCGCGGCCGACGCCGCGCTCCCTTATGCGCTGCGCTACCGGTTTCTGCCCAAAGGGCGGCGTGGACGGGAGGCCGTCTGGGTTGAGGATCACGGCGTTTGCTTCACCGATGCTGCCGGCCGGCCGGTTCGCGCGCAAGGAACGATCCGGGTGATCGGCGATCGCCGGCGGTCCATCCGCGAGTCCGGTTTGTGCGCACCCGGCGATCAATCCGGGATGATGAACCGCACCGAGCTGACCGAGGATCTGGCGCGCCTCCTGTCCAACCGGGGCGGCAGGGATACCAAGGGGGCCTTTCTGCTGGCCGTCATCAACGACCTGACGCGCATCAATGAGACTTATGGCTACGACATCGGCGACGAGGTGATCTCGATTGCCGGCCAGCGCCTCGCCGCGGCCGTCCGGGGGCGCGATGCCCTGGGCCGGTTCTCGTCGAACAAATTTGGGGTTGTCCTGCACAATTGCGACGGCGCCTATATTGAATCCGTGGCGCGGCGGATGATCGCTTGCGTCGAGGACGATGTCGTCACGTCGAGCGCTGGTTCCGTCGTGGTAACGCTGAGCGTCGGCGCGGTGCAATTGCCCGACCACGCGGGGACGGCGCATACCGCGATTGGCCGTGCGCTGAAAGCGGTGGACAAGGCCAGGACGAGTGCTGGAGATCACTTTTGCTGCTACGACCCATCCGCGCGGGAAGAAGCCGAACGGCGGCGGAACATCGCCATTGCGGACGAGATCATCCGCGCACTCAACGATCGCCGCATGATGATCGCGCTCCAGCCCATCGTGGCATCGCGGAATCACGATCCCGAATATTTTGAGTGCCTCTTGCGCCTGCGGCTGCCGGATGGGTCGGTAATGGATGCGAATGAGTTCGTGCCTGTCGCCGAGGAGTTCGGGTTGTCGAAACTCATCGACCATCGCGCCCTGGAGCTCGCCGTCGATCTGCTGCGGACCTCGCCGGACTGGAAGCTGGCACTCAACGTTTCGGCTTTGTCCACGACGGATCGGCATTGGACCGACGCGCTGGAAGCCCTGACCGGCAAGGATCGCACGCTGACGGAACGGCTGACCGTGGAAGTCGGCGAGGCGGCGGCGATTGCCGACATGGAGTCGACGGCCGCGTTCGTCATGGACGTTAGGGACGCAGGCTGCAAGGTCGCGCTCGACGATTTCGGCGCGGGCTATGCCTCCTTCCGCTCGCTACGCAATCTTGGCGTCGACATCGTCAAGATCGATGGGACCCTGATCGAGAGTCTCGGTGCCGACGAACGGGACGAGATGTTCGTGCAGGCGCTTGTCGAGTTGGCACACAGTTTCGGGCTCGCCACCGTCGGCGAGTGGGTCGGCGACGAACGGTCGGTCGATCTTTTGGAGAAGGCTGGGGTGTCGTTCCTACAGGGCAACTTTTTCGGCGCGCCGGAACTGTACGAGGATAAGGCGGCGGCGAAGAAGGCCGGCTAGTCCGCGCTCGCGTCGCCGGCTTCGCGCCGGAGCCGTTCGGCAAGGACGTGCAGTACCGGGTCGTACACGCCCAACTCTTCCAGGTGCGCCACCGTATTCAACACGTATTCTATATTGGCGCCTGCCTGCCCACAGCAGGTGCGAACGATGCGGAATTGGGAGTCGAGGTCGAGCGTCCCCGCATATTGTTTGTGGGTCGGGTCGGCCAGATAGGTCAGCGCCGTCACGGTGCGTTCCGGCTCGCCCCTCAACTCGATACTGCGATAGGCCTCCACGTAGACATCGGTCACCTGCTCGCGTTCGCGCAGATAGGCGATCGTATCGTTCTCCGCGCCCGCCGGAACACGGAAGGCAACGCCGTGGCAGTCCCCGCCATGATCGAGACCGAGGACGAGGCCTGGATTTTCGGAAGTGCCGCGATGCAGGATCGAGTAGACGCACAGCGCGCGGTGATGGCCGTGGAGTTTTGCGGGGACCCGTGTTTCGAACGGGAAACCGGGCCGCCACATCAACGACCCGTAGCCGAAGACCCAGAGCGCCTGTTTGTCGTCGTCAGTCCTCATGCCCATGCGGCCGGCCGAAATCAGCATCTGGTGTGTCCTGGCCGGCATCGATGATACCGCGCCGGATCGCGCGTGTCCGCGTGAAGTGATCCTGCAACGACTGTCCGTCGTCCCAGCGGATCATGCGTTGTAGCGCGGCCAGGTCTTCCGAGAAGCGGCCAAGGACCTCCAGGACCGCATCCTTGTTGTTGAGGAACACGTCTCGCCACATGACCGGATCGGACGCGGCGATGCGCGTGAAGTCGCGAAAGCCACCGGCCGAAAACTTGATGACTTCGGACTGGGTGACGTCTTCGAGATCGGCGGCGGTGCCGACGATGTTGTAGGCGATGAGATGCGGGATATGACTGGTGATGGCGAGCACAATGTCGTGGTGCTCGGGCGTCATCGTTTCCACGGTCGAGCCCAGCGCCGTCCATAGCGCCGTGACTTTCCCGACGGCCGCCTCGGTCGAGCGCCCGCACGGCGTCAGAACGCACCAGCGCCCTTCGAACAGTTCGGCAAAGCCGGCCTCGGGACCGGAATGTTCCGTTCCCGCCACGGGGTGCCCAGGGACGAAGACGGCCGAGGCGGGGAGTTCGTCGCCGACACTGCGGATCACCGCGGCCTTGACCGAGCCGACATCCGTCACGATCGCGCCGTCGGCGAGGTAGGGAGCGATGCTCTTGGCGGCGGACGCCATCGCGCCGACCGGCACTGCGAGCACGACAAGCTCCGCATTTTTCACGGCATCTTCCGGCGTGTCGGCGATGAGGTCGCAGAACCCGAGCGCGCGGGCACGCGCCCGGACATCGCCCGATCCGTCGAACCCGGCAACGGACGCGGCGAGCCCGCGTTCCTCGATGCCGCGCGCAATCGAGGAGCCGATCAGTCCCAAACCGACGACGGCGACCTTATCGAACAAGGGTTCGCTCATGCGGCGTCCATGAACGCGGTCAGCGCTTCGATCGTGGCCTGATTTTCCACGTCCGTGCCGATGGTCATCCGAAGCGCGTTCGGAAAGCCGTATTCGGTCACGCGCCGCAAGATGATGCGGCGTTCGTGCAGGTAGGCATCCGCCTCCTGTGCCGTGCGCCCGGGCATTTCCGGGAAATGGACGAGCAGGAAGTTCCCCACGCTCGGCGTGATCTCAAGACCGATGCGCGCAAGCCGCTCGGCCACGGCGCCGAGAAACGCTTCGTTGTGGGCGATAGCCTCTTCCACGTGCGGCCGATCCTTCAGCGCCGCGACACCGGCGGCAATCGACGGCCCCGTCACGTTGAAGGGACCGCGAATCCGGTTCAGCGTATCGGCGACGGCCGAGGAGCAGTACGCCCAGCCGATCCGTAACGATGCAAGGCCATAGATCTTGGAGAAGGTCCTCGTCATCACCACGTTGTCATGGGCGTCGACGAGCGCGATCCCTGACTCGTAGTCGCGCGTCCGGACATATTCGGCGTAGGCGGCGTCAAGCACCAGCAGCACGTCGTCCGGAAGACCCGCATGCAGACGATTGATCTCCGCGGCGGGGAGATAGGTGCCGGTCGGATTGTTGGGGTTGGCCAGGAACACCATACGTGTCGCCGGCGTGACCCGCTCCAGGATCGCGTCCACATCGGCCGTGAGGTTCGTCTCCGGCGCAACGACGGGCGTTGCCCCGCGCGCGAGGATGGCGATCTTGTAGACGAGGAATCCGTGGGCGGTGTAGATGGCTTCGTCGCCCGGCCCGAGATAGGCCGCCGCGAGCAAATTGAGGAGTTCGTCGGAGCCCGCGCCGCAAACGATGCGGTCTGCGTCGATGCCGTGCAAGGCCGCCAGCGCCTCCCGCAAGGGGCGCGCGGAGCCGTCCGGGTAGCGGGACAGGCGCGTGGCTTCCGCCCGGTAGGCCTCGATCGCGGCAGGGCTCGGTCCGAGTGGCGTCTCGTTGGACGAGAGCTTTACGACCGGCGCGGAGCCGGGCAGCGCGCTCGTGCCGGGCACGTAGGGCGCGATGTCGAGGATCCCCGGACGGGGTATCAGTCCGCTCTTCGCGGCTATCGAGCCGGCAGCCATCGGTTTGGCAGCCATGAGTCTGCTCCTTATTGGGGCCTCAATACCTTGCGAAGGGCTTCTCATACGGCGATTTCTTAAGCCAACGCAAAGAAAAGATTGACTCTAATGGGTAAGGCCATAGCTAACCCCCCATTGTATAGTTGTGAGGCACATTTCCAGGATGCGCGCGACATCGTCTTCGCGTGCAACCCGATGGAGCGCCTCGGTTAGGCCATTGCGACGATGAACGAAAACCCGGGAGCGGAGAGCTTCGCCGAACTCAAGCGGCGGGAGCAAATCACCAATCCCCAAAGCGAAGTGGTGCATTTCCCGGCGAGCAAGGGCCTCCCGCTCGACAGCGGAGCCGTGCTCGCGCCGTTTTCCGTCGCCTATCAGACCTATGGAACGCTGAACGAGGACAAATCCAACCTCATTCTCGTGTGCCATGCGCTCACGGGCGATCAGCATGCGGCCAACCCGCACCCGGTCACCGGCAAGCCCGGCTGGTGGGAGACCATGATCGGGCCCGGCAAGCCGATCGACACCGACCGCTATTTCGTTCTGTGCCCCAATGTCATCGGCGGTTGCATGGGCTCGACCGGGCCGAGTTCGTTGAACCCCGCGACGGGGCGCCCGTACGGTCCCGATTTTCCGGTGATCACCTTGCGCGACATGGTTCGAGCCCAGGCGCGCCTGCTCGATCACCTCGGCATCGATCAGGTCTTGAGTGTTATCGGCGGCTCCATGGGCGGCATGCAGGTGCTTGAATGGGCGGCGACCTACAAGGAACGCGTCTTCTCGGCGATTCCGATCGCTTGCGCCGCGCGCCATTCGTCCCAGAACATCGCCTTTCATGAAGTGGGCCGTCAGGCGGTGATGGCCGATCCCGATTGGTGCGACGGACAGTATCTCGAAGAAGGCCGGAGCCCGCGCAAAGGGCTCGCCGTCGCGCGCATGGCCGCGCACATCACCTATCTGTCCGATCGCGCGCTGCACATGAAGTTCGGCCGCAATCTGCAGGACCGCGACGAGGTGACGTTCGGCTTCGACGCGGACTTCCAGGTCGAGAGCTACCTGCGGCATCAGGGCATGAGTTTCGTCGATCGCTTCGATGCGAACTCCTATCTCTACATCACCCGCGCCATGGATTATTTCGACATCGCCGCCGACCATGGAGGCGTTCTCGCCAACGCCTATGCGGGGACGAAGACGCGCTTCTGTCTGATTTCGTTCACCTCCGATTGGCTGTTCCCGACCGAGGAGAGCCGCGAGGTCGTGCATGCGCTGAACGCCGTCGCCGCCAATGTGAGCTTCGTCGAGATCGATTCCGATAAGGGCCACGACGCGTTCTTGCTGCATGAACCGGAATTGTTCGACACGATCCGCGGCTTCCTGACCTCGGCGGCGCGTCAGCGCGGCCTCGGCGAGGGAGGGTGATCATGGATGCTCCGGTGAATCCGCCTCATCTGCGATCCGCCGACACGGCGCGCGTCGATCTTCTCTTGATCGCGGAGATGATCGCGCCCGAGTCGCGCGTGCTCGATATTGGCTGCGGCGACGGCACGCTGTTGCGCATTCTTTCCGACAAGCACGGTGTGGACGGGCGCGGTATCGAGCTGAGCCAGGCCGGCGTGAACCAATGCGTGGCGCAAGGGTTGTCGGTGATCCAGGGCGATGCTGACACCGATCTCGCCTACTACCCGGATCTTGCCTTCGACTACGCGATTCTGTCGCGCACGATCCAGGCCACGCGCAACCCGAGGCTCGTGCTCGAGCAACTGTTGCGCATCAGCAAGCACGTGGTGGTGTCGTTTCCGAATTTCGGCCATTGGCGCGTGCGCGCTCAGTTGATGTTCGGCGGCCGCATGCCGCGCACCGACACGTTGCCGGAATCCTGGTACGACACGCCCAACATCCATCTCTGCACGATCAAGGATTTCCTCGCGCTGTGCAACGACATGGGCGCTCATGTGGAGAGGGCGGTGGCGCTGAACGCCTACGGTACCAAGCTCGTGTCGATCCCCTTATCGGCGCAGAACCTCTTCGGAGAGCAAGGGGTCTTTCTCCTCTCGCGGTAGGCGCGGCACGACCGCACCGGCGGGCACCGGGAAGACGCGGCGGCGCATCCGGCGCGCGGATTCGCGCACGGGGCTCGCCGCATAGACCTGCTTGGTCGCCTCCACCACGATGACGCCGGAAAACGCTGGCCAAAGCAGATCGCCCGCCCGTTCCCAGAAGTCTGGCCACCGAGTCAGAAGGCGCCAATCGAAGGGCGGCAGGTGAAGAACATAGTGCCAGCTCTCCGGCTGGAACATCGCGTCTTTCAAGAGCCTCGTAAGCTGGCGCCGGCTGAACGGGCTGCCATAGCCGAACGGCGTCGTATCCATGCGGGCCCAAAGCCCGCGCCGGTTCGGGACGGCGATCAGGACGCGGCCATTGGGCGCGAGAACACGCCAGATTTCCCGAAGCAGAGCGTGAGGATGTTCCGACCACTCCAGCATATGTACGATGAGAACGCGATCGGCCGTCTCGTCGTCGAGGGGAAGGTCCGTCTCTTCCACGAGAGCCGTGCGGGAGGCCGATCGTTCGGGCCAGGGAAGGGCGCCGAGGCGCACCGGAGCGAGCGCGCCAATGCAACGCGCCTCTTTGCGGAATTCGGCAAGATAGGGCGTCGCATAGCCCAGGCCGAAGACGCGCAAGTTCCGCACGTCGGGCCAAAACGCCCGGAATCGCGGCCGCATCAGCCGCCGGACCATTAGTCCAAGCCGGCGGGCATAGAAATTTCGAAGATCGATGGCGTCGAGATGCATGGCTTCAATCTGCTACCGGCGGGTTTAGACGTGGTTCGTGCGACGGCCTGTTTCAATCCTTGGGGGCGCGGAGTACGGTCGGGACGCCGAAGCCACCCGCCGAGACAAGCATCGAAGAGAGTGAAATGGCCAAACTCGAAATGTTCCAGTTTCCAACCCGCGCGGACAATTACGGGGTTCTCATTCACGATCCGGAGACCGGCGCCACGGCATCCATCGACGCACCCGAAGCAGGCCCCATTCTAGGGGCTCTCGATCAGAAGGGCTGGAGCCTCACCGACATCCTCGTCACCCATCATCATGGAGACCATACCGCCGGGATAGGAGCCCTGAAGAGCAAGACGGGCTGCACGGTCTACGGTCCGGCCCGCGAGGCAGGTCTCATCGCCGGGCTGGATGTAGAGGTGAAGGAGGACGACACGGTCTCGGTCGGGCACGCGGACGCCATGGTCATCGAGACGCCCGGCCATACGCGCGGCCATGTCAGCTACTACTTCCCCGAAGAGTCCGTGGTGTTTGTGGGCGATACGTTGTTCTCCGTGGGCTGCGGCAAGCTTCTGGAAGGCGACGCACCGACCATGTGGCGATCCCTGTCGAAACTCGCGGGCTTGCCGCCCGAGACGGCCGTCTATTGCGGTCACGAATATACGGGTGCCAATTGCCGCTTCGCCCTGACCGTCGAACCGGACAACAAGGCCTTGCAGGCGCGTGCTGACGAGGTCGCGGGCAATGACGCTGCGGGGCGCCCGTCGCTGCCGACGACGATCGGGCAGGAACTCGCCACCAATCCCTTCCTGCGCGCATCCAGTCCCGAAATTCAGGCGCGTCTCGGGCTCGAAGGGCAGCCGCTCGACACCGTGTTCGCAGAGGTTCGGCGGCGCAAGGACCATTTCTAGTGCGGCATAAGCCAGAGCCGAACATGCGCCGCGCCGACGAGATCGTTGCCCATCTTGGGCTCGAACGGCACCCCGAGGGCGGCTGGTACCGCGAAACCTTCCGCGACACGGAAGGCCATGCGGGGCGGCCGCACTCGACCGCCATCCTGTTCCTTCTGGCTGAGGGCGAGGTGTCTCACTGGCACCGGGTGGACGCAGTTGAGACCTGGCACTGGTATGGCGGCGCGCCGTTGCAACTGACTATCGCCGGCCGAGACGGACGGATCGAAGACTTCAAGCTGGGGCCGGATCTGTTCGCGGGCGAGCACCCGCAAGGCGTCGTTCCCGCTCATGCATGGCAGAGTGCCAGAAGCCTTGGGGCCTGGACGCTCGTCGGCTGCACCGTGGCGCCGGGCTTTCGGTTCGAGGGATTCGAACTTGCCCCCCAAGGCTGGGAGCCGGATGGCTGAGAGCCTTGAGGAGCTGTCGTTGTGCGCTTTGAGCTTGCAGCGGGCGCTTAGTCGGCCAGCTGACCGCCGTTGATGGAGAGGGTCGAACCGGTGATCCAACCCGCATCGTCAGAGGCGAGGAAGACCACGCAGCGCGCGACTTCTTCGGCCTGGCCGAGACGGCCAACGGGGATCTGGCCGACAATGGCTTCCATCACCTTCTCGGACACGCCCGAGAGGAGCTCCGTGGCCACGTAGCCGGGAGCGATGGCGTTGGCGGTGATACCCTTGCGAGCGCCCTCGAGGGCCACGGCGCGGGTGAAGCCGATCATGCCGGCCTTGGCGGCGCAATAGTTCGACAACCCGAGCATGCCCTGCTGACCGTTGATCGACGAGATCGAAATGATGCGGCCGAACCCGCGGTCGCGCATGCCGTTAATGACCTGGCGCGTGACGTTGAACACCGAGTCCAGGTTGGTGCGCATGACCTGCGACCACTGCTCGGGCGACATCTTGTTCAGCATGGCGTCGCGGGAAATACCGGCATTGTTCACCAGCACCTCGACCGGACCAACTTCGCTTTCGACGGCGGCGACGCCCTTCTCGCAGGCTGCGTAGTCGGCGACGTCCCATTTGAACACGGGGATACCGCTTTCGGCCTTGAAGGCATTCGCGGCCTCGTCATTGCCCGCGTAGGTGGCGGCGACGTTGTAACCCGCATCCTTCAGCGCCTTGCTGCATGCGGCGCCAATGCCGCGCGTACCACCAGTGACCAGTGCCACCCTTCCCATTGTAACCTCCCTTGGCGCGCTTGCGCGCCTGCTTTCTTCTACTGCCAAACCCAAGTGAGGGGCGGCTCATGCCACCCCACACGAATTCTTCTTCAGCATCAAGAGCGTCGGATTAGTCGCGCTCCACGCACATGGCTACGCCCATGCCGCCGCCGATGCAGAGCGTGGCGAGGCCCTTTTTTGCATCGGCCTTCTGCATCGCGTGCAGGAGTGTGACGAGCACGCGCGTACCCGACGCGCCGATCGGGTGACCGATGGCGATGGCGCCGCCATTGACGTTCACCTTGCTGGCGTCCCAACCCATGTCCTTGTTCACGGCCAGGGCCTGGGCGGCGAAGGCTTCGTTGGCCTCTACCAGGTCGAGATCGGAGACCTTCCAGCCGGCCTTCTCGAGCGCCTTGCGGGATGCCGGGATCGGGCCCGTGCCCATGATCGTGGGATCGACGCCGGCCACCGCCCAAGAGGCGATGCGGGCGAGCGGGGTCAGGCCGCGCTTCTTGGCCTCTGCGGCGGACATCAGAACCACGGCGGCGGCGCCGTCGTTGATACCCGAGGCATTGCCAGCGGTTACGGTGCCTTCCTTGTCGAAGGCCGGACGCAGCTTGGCGACGTTATCGAGGGTGGCGCCTTCGCGGATGTACTCGTCCTCGTCGACGACCACATCGCCCTTGCGGGTTTTGATGGTCACGGGCGCGATCTCGTCCTTGAACTTGCCGGACTTCTTCGCGGCTTCCGCTTTGTTCTGCGAAGCCACGGCAAAGGCGTCCTGCTCGTCGCGGGTGAGTTGCCACTGCTTGGCGACGTTCTCGGCCGTGTTGCCCATGTGGTAGCCGTTGAAGGCTTCCCACAGGCCGTCCTTGATCATCGAGTCGATGAACTTGACGTCGCCCATCTTGTGGCCGTCTCGCAGGTTGGCCACGTGGGGGGACATGCTCATATTTTCTTGGCCGCCGGCGACGATGATGTCGGCGTCGCCAAGGGCGATCTGCTGGGCGCCGAGTGCCACCGAGCGCAGGCCGGAGCCGCACACCTGATTGACGCCCCAGGCCGTGGCCTCTTTCGGCACACCGGCCGCAATGGCCGCTTGGCGGGCCGGGTTCTGCCCCTGGCCGGCCGTGAGCACCTGGCCCATGATCACTTCGTCCACATCATTCGCATCCACCCCAGCGCGCTCGAGAGCCGCACGAATGGCCACTTCGCCTAGGGTGTGGGCCGGAACGCTGGAAAGCGATCCACCAAACGATCCGACCGGCGTCCGCGCCGCACTCACGATTACAATGTCTGCGTCTTTCATTCTGTCCTCCCGACTGGAACTCGCCCTCGGTCATACCGCAGTGCATTGCAACTGGAAAGACAAACAAGCCGGTCGAGTTAAGTCTATCGCCAAAGTCGCTGGTACCGCCTATACCGAACGTGGTAGTTATCCTCGCAAGTGCGGCACGGGCCCGGCAGTGGGCGGTTCGGCGCGCCCGCGGGGTCAAGGGTCTCGCGGCGCCGGGGCTGAGGAGAAATGGACACGTGGCTAGGGATGCGAACCAAGAGAGCCGTCCGGTCATCATCAAGAAGTACGCCAACCGGAGGCTCTACAATACGGACACGAGCACGTATGTGACGTTGGAGGACCTCGCCGAGATGGTGCGGGCCGAGCGCGACTTCGTCGTCTACGATGCGAAGACCGGCGAGGATCTGACCCACGCGGTGCTCACACAGATCATCGTCGAACAGGAGAGCCGGGGGACCAATCTCCTCCCCATCGGCTTTCTGCGTCAGCTCATCCGCTTCTATGGGGACGGCATGCAAAAGCTGGTTCCGTCCTATCTCGAATTCAGCCTGAACACGCTGACCAAGCAGCAGGAGCAGTACCGGCGGCGTTTCGCCGACGCCTTCGGGACGGCGGCCTTCGATGCGGTTCAGGAGCAGGTCCGGAAGAATTTCGAGGCGTTCGAGAAGGCGCTCGGCATGTTCACGCCCTTCGCCGCCGACACGAACGGGAACCGGGACGAACAGAAGTCCGAGGAAGCCGCCAAGACGCCCGCGGCACGGCCGGCCGAGGACGATATCGACACGCTGAAGGCCGAACTCAAGGCCATGCAGGAACGCTTGGAAAAGCTGTCCCGCAATTAGCGGCGCCGCTTCCGGCATAAACAGCAATCGGAGCGATGACGGACGTCTAAGCCGCCTTTAGGCCGCCTTGGCGGAGGCTGGCTGATGCAATTGGGCCGCGGTCAAATCCGCCTCGACGAAACGGCGGGCCCGGGCCGTGTCGGCCAGGAGGTGCATATGCACCTCGTTCGCGCCGATCTTCGCACCTTCGTGGCGAAGGTGGGCAAGGTTCAGCGACATCGCATCGTCCTTCGTGTTGCCGAAGGCAAGTGCCTCTCGCGTGCCGTCCTCATGACGCCGCACCAAAATGAAATTGGCTTGCGGGAGAGCAGGGCAGCCGACAAGCGAATAGACGCTATGCAGATAACGCCGTCCCGAGGCCCCACGCCAATAGTGGAATGCCTGGTCGAAAGCCGCTTCGGCGCACACCAGTGCCGGCTCGTCGGCCGGACCCCAGGTCTCGGTAGAAGCAGATTGAGAAGCGTCTGAAGAGCACGTCCACATTGAAACTTCGTCCCGTTAACCTTGGCGACACTACCTCAAATAGGTTGAGCGATCGCAAATTCAAGCCATCGGCGTTGCGCGATTCCATGTAGAACAAAATATGAACTTGCTGTAGAACAGCGTCAAGCTTTTAAGTGTTAACAAGGGGTTAACGGATTTTGTCGTCGGCGGACGCTTCCGCCAAGAGACGGTCTGAGGCGGTCTCGATGGCGGTCTGGAGACGTTCCAAGAACTCGGCCTTGGGTAGGCCCGCCGGGATTGGATCGAGAATTTCCACGACCACCGTGCCGGGTTTCCGCCGCCAGGTGCGGCGGGGCCAAAACAGTCCGGAATTCAAGGCGATAGGGACGCATGGCAGATCGAGCGCGTTGTAGAGCAGCACGATTCCCGTCTTGTAGGCGGGCGGTGCGCCGGGGGTCCGGCGCGTCCCTTCCGGGAAGATGATGATCTCCCGGCCATCGGCCGCCCGGGACTTGGCGTGGCGCAGCATATTCCGCAGGGCGGCCGGTCCCTTGTCCCGGTCCACTGGGATCATCTGAAATTTGTACGAGAACCAACCGTGAACCGGAATCCAGAATAATTCGCGCTTCATCAGAAGCGCCGGATCGCGAAAAAGTGGGATGAGGGCAAAAGTTTCCCAGGCGGATTGGTGTTTCGAGGCGACGAGGAAGGGGGGCGGCGGCAGTTTGTCGAGGCCGCGCACCTCGAAATCGATGCCGGCCACATGCTTTAGCAGCCAGAGTTCGGTCCGGGCGTGGACCTTGAACGCCTCCATGGACCATTTGCGCGGCGTGAATAGAAACGGAAGTCCGAGGGTCACGAACAGCGCGGTCGTAATGTAGAACAGGATTCCGAAAACGATGGAGCGGAACATGGAGGCCTACGGTTCCGGTTCGTCGGCGGGCGGCACCGAGGTGCCTCGCAGCGTCATGCGCACAAGGTTTGTCGCCCAGAGCCGTCCGAGCGCGGGCAGGTATTTCAGATACTCGGACAAGATCAGCTTCGTCGTACCGGGAAATTCCCACCAGCGCCCCACCTCCACGTTGTTGTCCACAACGGGATAGGGCACGAGCTCGATTCCTGGCATGGCACGCTCCAACTCGGCGAGGGCGCGAGGCATGTGATAGTTGGACGTCACGACGATGACGGAACCGTATCCGTTCAGCGTCACCCACCGGGCCGTTTCGGTCGCGTTGTCGATCGTGTTCAGCGCTGCCTTGTCGATATCCACGCAGCAGTCGAAAAACTGCTTCCCCTCCGTGGACAGCCCCTTCAACTGCTCGAGCGTCGTGCCGCGGTTGACGCCGGTGATGAGCACGCGCTTGGCCTTGTTCCGCGCCATCAGCTTCATGGCTTCGTCGATGCGGGAGACGCCGCCCGTCAGGACGGTGATGCCATCCGTCGCGTGAGCCGGTCTGTGCGTTTCGCGCGCGAGGCCGTTAGCGAAGACGATAAAGCCGATGATCAGCATCACCAGCAATAGGATCGTGCCGTCGAACAGAAGGCGTACGAATCCCACCGGCCCCCGGAAGCGGCGAAAACGCCCCGGGTGCTGCACCACGTTTCCGTCGCCGCCGATATCGAGGTCTTTGCTCAAAGAATACTCCGGACACGTCCTTGCGCCGTGCAGCATACGTGGATTGCGGGGCGCGCCAAGCCGGTTGCGAGCAACCCCATCATCCGCGTTCAAGCATAGGATTTCAGGACGCGAAAGACCCCAAGCCGGGAGGTGATCGTACACAGGGCTGCCACCACGACGACGATCACCACCAATAGCAGGTACCCCCAGATGTCGAGTTCGCCGGTGCCGAGCAGGCGGCGCGTTTCGGCTTCCGTGACTGCGCCTCCTCCCAGGAGATGGAGCAGGAAGGGAAGCAGCAGGAACGTTACGGCGGCGGCGAGTGCGCCGACAAGACCTGCCCTCACGCCAAGACCGAGAAAATGCCGCTCGAACTCGCTGGAAATGAAACGGTCGTTGGCACCGACGAAATGCAGCACCTCGATGATGCCGCGATTAGTCGCCATGGCGCTGCGTGTCGCCGAGATGATGACGGCGATAGTTGCCGCGGCGACGAGCCCAAGCACGACGATGCCGCCAAGCGCGGTCGATCGGGTGATTGTCTTGATCTCGGATTGCCAGCGCCTGTGATCGTCGAGCGTGACGCCTTCGAAGTTCTGATTGAGCGCGTTCTCGATGACTTTCATGTCGGGCGGGTTGGACCGATCGATCTCCACCGCGATCAAGCGTGGGACCGGAAGTGCCGACAGCGCCGCCGTCGAACCGAGCCAGGGCTCGAGCAGCTTGGCCGAATCGTCCGCGCTCATCGGCTTGACCCGGGTTACACCCGGTTGCTTCGCCAGAAACAGCGCCACCAGGGTCATCTTCTTTTCGACGTCGGTCGTGTTCAGCGGATTGAGCTCGATGGTGATCTCGCTGGCGATATCGTCGACCCAGGCGCTGGCCGATTGATGCACCATGTAGACTCCGCCCGCAGTCAAACACGCGAGGAAGGTCATGATGGCGATGACGACCGTCAGGGCCCGGCCGGCGACGGAAGCGGGCGGGACGATCTGCGAGGACGGCGCCTGGAAGCGCTCCGGCAAACGGGCGGCGATGCGTGCCGGGAGAATCCCGGCAAGCAGGCTGGTCCAAGGATAGTCCTTGATGTCGCTTAGGAAGCTCACGTGGGTCTCACCTACCGGGCGCCCATTTGCGGTGCGCCAACCTGAAGCTGCCCCTCATGGAGCATGAGCCGCGGGGCTTCGAGCTGGTCCATCAGGGCATAGTCGTGGGTGGCGATGATGACCGACGTTCCGAGCCGGTTGAGTTCGACGAAAAGCCGCAGCAGACGGTTGCCGATGGCTGGGTCCACATTGCCGGTTGGCTCGTCCGCCAGGAGCAATTCGGGGCGTCCGATCACGGCCCGGGCGATGGCCGCGCGCTGTTTCTCGCCGCCGGACAGAGTTTCGGGATAGGCGTGGATGCGATTTCCGAGGCCGACCCAATGCAGAAGATCCGTGACGTCGTCGGCGTAATCGCTCTCGGTTTGACCCATGACGCGCAAGGGCAGGGCGACGTTTTCCCAGGTCGTCAGGTGGTCGAGGAGCCGGAAATCCTGAAAAACGATGCCGATCCGGCGCCTTAGGGCTGCCCGCCCCGCAGGCGGTAAATCGGCTAAATTCTCCCCAAAAACGAAGATCAGGCCCCTGCTCGGCCGCAGGGACATGAAAAGTAGGCGCAATAGCGATGTCTTTCCGGCCCCGGACGGTCCTGTCAGAAAGTGAAAGGAGCCTGGGTGCACGTGAAAGGTGACATCGCGCAAGATTTCCGGGCCGGAGCCGTAGCGTAGCCCGACATTGTCAAAGCGGATCACCCGACTTCCTTGCGCCTCTTAACATTGCCGAATACTGCCACTTTATGCTGAACTCTCCGTCCTGTATCAATGCTATAGGGCAACCGAATGGGGCGTCCCACAAATTCATTGTGTAGTGGGCGATTGCGGCGATCAAAATGGCGACACTAATTATTTGTCCTGCGTGTGGAACGCGCTACCAGATCAAGGCGGCTTTTCCGCCTGAGGGCCGCAAGGTCCGATGTGCAAAATGCAGTCACGTCTGGCAGGCGCAGCCGGCGGAACAGGCTGCCGCTCCGGCGCAAGCGGCGGCCGCTCCAAAGCCTCCTGCTCAACCAGCGCCCGCGCCGCAGCCTGGTGCGGCGCCAAAAGCGCCTCCTCCTCCGGCGCCGCCTGCCTCGGCCGCGCCGCCACCGCGTCCTCCTGCGCCTTCTCCCGTAGCGCCGCCGCCTCCACGGCCGCCGCAGGCCCAGGCGCCCAGTCCTAGTCAAATGCCGCCCCTGGGCGAGCCGGAGCCGGGTCTTGGTGCTGCCCGTCCGCCGGCTGGCCAAGCGGCGGGCGGTATTGCACCGCCGGTCCCGCCGGAGCCGGAAGGTACGTCGAAGGGCGGGCTGTTCGGCAAGCTCATGGGGAAGGCAAAGTCGGCGAAAGCCGCGCCGCCGCCCGAAATGGCTCCGCCTCCCGAAATGGCGCCGCCGCCGGAAATGGCACCGCGGCCAGAGCATGCGCCCTCAGGGGGTGCAGCGTCGTTCGAGACGGCCGATGCCTCGTTCGATGCATCCTTCCCCGGCATGGGCGATTCGGGCGCCGCCACGGCGGAGGATGCCAATCTCGCCGCTAGCGCTTTCGGCGAGTCCCTGAAGACCACGAAGGAACCTCGGAAGAAGACGCCTGTCGTCGCGATCGGCTGGGGCATCCTCGGAGTGATCGTCTTGGGCGTGCTCGGTCTCTTCTTCCTCGCACCCCAGACCACGGTGTCGATCCTGCCCGGCGCCTCACATCTGTACTCGATGCTCGGCATCCAGGCCGGCGCGCAGGGGTTACAGTTCGAGGGCGTTCGTTATGGCTGGACCAATAGCGGGGGCCAGACGGTCCTCGAGGTTCAGGGCAATGTGCGGAACACGAGTTCTTCGGCGATGACCGTTCCGACCGTGATCATCGTCCTGCGCGACGAGAACGGCGCGGAGATCTCCGAGTGGACGACGGAGGTCGGAGCTGCCGAACTTGCGCCGGACGAGGATGCGCCGTTCCTGAAACAGATTCCCGCGCCGCCAAGCAATGTCCGCAGTCTGAAGGTGCGGTTCGCGAAGGCAGGCTAGGGCGTCAGCGGGCAACGCCCCGGCACGCGAGGCAGCGCAGTTTGGCCATGGGGGAACCGCCCGCCTCAGACCGGATCGCAACGCTCTATAGCGCCGAAACGATTTCGGACCGCGTCGACGCTCTGGCGCGAGGTATCGCCGCCTGCGACCTGCGCGAGCCGCTTATCGTGGCGGTGCTGAAGGGTAGTTTCATCTTCGCCGCCGATCTGATTCGGGCACTGCACAGGCAGGGGCTCGAGCCGGAGATCGATTTCATTTTCCTGGCGAGCTACGGTACCGGCACGACCGGAGGCACGGTGGAAATCCTTCGCGACGTCGAATCCGCCATCGAAGGCCGCGACGTGGTTATCGTCGACGACATTCTCGATTCCGGCCGCACGCTTCTGTTCGCCAAGGAACGGCTGGCCGCGCGTGGGGCACGATCGGTGCGCGCTTGCGTCCTTCTCGACAAGAAGGCGCGCCGGCTCGAATCGGTCACGGCGGACTTCACGGGGTTCGAATGTCCCAACCGGTTCGTGGTCGGCTACGGCATGGACATCGCGAACCGCTACCGGGAATTGCCGTTTATCGGCGTCATCGAAACCGACGACTAGCGATCCAGGACCGTCCGGATCTCGATGAGGTTCGAGCGCACGCGTAGAATATAAAATCCGAGCGTTGCCAGATGCGAGGGCATCAGCCAGCCAGCTTCGGCGCCGTTCGAAATAATGAATGGAGAGATGTTGAGCGAGGCGCGGAGCTGTTGTTCCAACTCGTCCCACACCGCCTCGAGCCGGCGTTCCCTGACGACATCCTCGAAGTCGGCACGTGCCGCGGTCAGGATGCCGTAATAGGCGTAGAGCTGGCCGTAGGCGAACCAGAAGCGATCGTCGGCGCGTGTGTCGAACCAGCCGCTATTGTAGTTCTCCGAGCGTTCGCGCAAGACGGCGGAGGTGGCGCCGATGTCCCTGGCGATGCGATCCAGAAATTCGAGCAGATTGTCCGCGCGGGCATCGAACATGGCATCGCACTTTGCGAGCCGGTCGTTGAACTTATGCAGGTCCCGGACGGCGGAGCGGTAAAAGCTCGGCGTCGGGGTTTTGGGGCCGAACGGGTTGAGCGAGAAGTACCAGGTGGATTCGTTGAACTGCAGATTCCCGCGCGCCTCTTGCAGGTCTTTGTCCACTTGCGACGTGCCCCGGACCCGCCCAAGCGAATCGACGAGTTCGACGGACGTGCGCTGGACTGCCTGATGCACGCCCCGCTGGAACGCCGCTTTGTTGTCGAAGAACGGCGTGGCCTCCCAGGGCATGCCGAAGAATCCGAGCTTGTAGAGCAGCATGGAGGAGATCCAGGCGTTCTGATTGACGTTGAAGTCCACCAGGTTCGCCGTTGCTTCGACGATCTGCGAACGCCGGCAGGACTTCGGCGGTGCGGCGTTTGGCTTCGTCTTGGATTCCGGGGCATCGCCGCTCACGATGCCGCCGCTCGGTTCGGGCACGTCGCCGGCGGTCTTCGTGACTTGGCCGTAGGCTTTGGCGTAGTCGGGATCGAAATCGTTCCAGACTTGGGTCGTCCAGAAGAAATAGCCGTAGAGGCCGATAAGGATGACCAGGACCGCGGCAAGGATCGCTTTCAGGATAGTGCCGAGACGGCCGAAGGCTCCGCCGAGCCAGACAAACGGCTTCGCAATGAAACTGACGATGGATTCCAGCATGTGTCGGCCGTCTCCCGGTACGAGGAATTGCTTTTCCGACATATAGGGCAGGAGCCGTCAGATTTCCGGCGCCAGGCTTGAAATTTTCGTAGGAAATGGTTGCGCGCCTTGCGGAAGGCCGCGTGCGGACCCCGCGGGGCCGGGGTCAAAACGAGCGGATCAAACGATCCAGATAGTCGAGCTCGAGAGTCGAACGCGACGGATCGCCGATCCGGCGGCGCAGCTCATCCAAGACCTCGCGCGCCTTCTGAATGTCGATCTCGTCCGGCACTTGCACCGAAAGACCGAGATCGGGGCGGTTGGAGCGATCGGGGCGTCCCAGCGGGTCGCGGCCGTTTGAGCCAGGGCCCTGGCCGCCTTCCATCTCGCCTTGCGCCATCATCTGCTGCGCCATCTGCTCGGTGCCTTCGCGCATCCGGTCGAGCGCCAAGCTTTGGTTCTGGGTGGCGCGGTCGTAGTTCTTGTCGCCAATGGCTTCCTCTGCCTGCCGCATGGCGTCTTGCGCGCCTTCGAACTGTTCGGGCGCTTCGCCGCCGCCCTTCTGCATCCGTTCGATCAGCTGCTGCAGCTTCTCGCGCAGTGCCTGTTGACGCTCCTGCAGGCTGCCTTGCTGACCCTGCTGCTGTTGCTGCTGACCGAGCTCGGTTTGGCCACCGCCCGGCGCATCGCCTTGCCGGCCCGATTGGCCTTGCGCGCGTGCGCCGCTCTGTCCGCCCTGAGGCATCTGGTCCATGAGGGGCGACATGCCGTCCCCAAACCCCATGGGCGACCCGGGTGGGCTAACGTCGAACTGGTTCTGACTGCGTCCTTGTCCTTGGCCCTGCCGTTGCTTGCGTTTCTCCGCGAAGGTTTCGTCCAGAAGCTTTTGCTGGTCCGATGCGACCTCATCGAGGTCCCGCATCGTCTTCTGAGCCTGCTGTTGCTGCTCGCCTTGGGGAAGATTGTTGGCCTGGAGCCTGTCGAGAATATCGTTGAGCTCGGACAGCATCTTCTCCGCCATGTCCTTGGAACCGGCCTCGGCCAGGTCCTTGATGCTCTCCAGCATTTTGTCGAGGTCCTGCTGGGAGACCATGTCGTCGCGGTCCTGCGGATTCTGACCGGCCATCTCCGCCTGGTCTTTCTGCTGAGCCGCGAGGGCCTGGAGATAGCGGGAGAGGGCGGCGCGCAATTCCTCGATGCGGCGCTTGATATCTTCGGCCGGTGCATTGTCCCGTAGGGCTTGCATGAGCGCGTCTTGCGCGGACTTCAGGTCGCGTTCCGCTTCAGGCAGGTCGCCGTCTTCGATGCGTAGGGCCGTGGACCATAGCTGGTCGGCGACGGTTTTGATCGAGCTGCGCGACACGTCGTTGTTTAGACGCCAATAGGCATTGCGTAGCGACAGGTAGACCGTCCGGTCGTCGATGGCCTTCTCGTCGCCGATGGTGAGCGCATCCAGGGCCCGCGCCACCCGCGTGGCTTGATTGGGATCGAGTACGAGATTGCGGCGTTGTTCGACCACGGCCTTGGCAAGCGGCTTGGTGAAGTGGCGGGCCGGCAGCACGAGCGGGTAGGGCTCGCTGGAGCCGACCTGTTGCGCTTGATCGCGCGCCGTAAGCGTCATGACGACTTTTAGCCCCGCCCAAGGGTGCGCGGTCAGATCCTGCGTGGTACGGCCTTCGACCTTCTTGGCATTGGCGCGCGGGAGCTGGAGCGTGACGACGGGCGGCTCGAACAAGGGTTCGGTGTCGGCGAGATCGGCTTCTTCCGCGAGATCCGAGCTCTCCGGCAGTTCGGGCAGCTGGCCCTTGGCCAGTTCGAACCGGGCCTCGGCGCCGGCGACGCCGTAATCGTCCGTTGCGCCGTATTCCATTCTCAACGCGCCTCGCGGCGTGGCGGTCGGTGCATTGAGAAGACTGATCTGCGGCGCCGCGTCCTCGACCATGCTGAATTGCCACTGGGAGACCGTCGATCCGCCGATGCGTAGATCCGCGGTCGTCGGCTTCATGAGCCCGGCGTTGAATTCTATCAACCCGGCGGCGGCGCCCGCCTTGGGCTCGACCGTTCGCGTTTCTCCACCGTCTTCGGCGAGCGTCAGGGTCACCGGCTCGCCATCCGGCGCGTGGGCGCGCACGATCAGCTGACTGCGCTCGGGCACCGAAAGTGCCCGGAACGTTTCGTTGCCGTGCCCGATCTGCTCGGTCCCGTCTGCCAGAATGACCGGCGCCATGCCCGTGTAGACGGGAGGCGTGATCCAGGCATCGAGGCGTACGAGCTGCGGCGCGGCCGAAGCCGACGGCGAGAATGCGGCTTTGAGACGTGTGCCCGTGTCGCTGCCTGCGGCAAAGAACGCGGCGACCAAGGCCAGCACGAGCGCGCCGCGAATTGCAAACGGATCGTCGCGATCGGCCCGTGGTGCGGGCCAGGACGGCTTCAGCCGGGCGACCAGCCGTGCCAGGCGTTTGCGGTGCAAGGCCCAGAGCTGCGCAGGCGCGCTGCCGGCCGGAGCTTCAAGCGTGTCTTCGTAAGACGAGGCCGGGCGGTGCTTGATGCCGGAATCGCGTTCAAGCCGCCGCAGCGCCTCGGCGCGGGTCGGAACGGCAATGCGCCACAGCGGCACCAGAGAAACCAAGAATGAAACAGCGAACACGCCGAGCAGAATGCGATGCGCCAGCGACGGCAGGAGGCTCCAACCGTTCAGGAGCGTGAACACGAGAAAGGCGCAGACCACGACGAAAGGCCATAGGAGCGACTCCAAGGCGCGTTCGGTCAGGAGCGCGAGCCAGCTCAAACGCACCCGGCGGTCGAAACGCTTCTTCAGCGCATCTTGCGGCGGGGCTGCATCTGCGGTGCGTTTCGAGCGTGACGGTCTCGCCATGGTCCGGAATGTCTAGCATAGAGGGGCGCGGAGCCCAGGTTACATCACGGTAACATTTTCGCGCTCAAACCGGCGAAATCGCGGCATGGCGGGATGCGTTACCCTTGAAACCAGTCCGGTACGCGCTCCGCGGCGAGCATGCTCTCGTAGGACGGGCGTGGACGGGTCACACAATACTGCTCGCCGGAAACGAGCACCTCGGGAACGAGGAGCCGGCTGTTGTACTGTGAGGCCTGGACGGCCCCATAGGCCCCGGCGGTCATGACGGCGATCAGATCGCCGGCGTTGAGTGCCGGCAAAGGCCGCGCCAGCGCCAGATAGTCGCCGGTTTCGCAGACGGGGCCGACGACGTCGGTGAAGCGCGATTCCGTATCCGGGCCCGGCTCGATTACCGGGAGAATCTGATGGTAGGCCTCATAGAGCGTCGGCCGGATCAGATCGTTCATGGCGGCGTCCACGATCGTGAAGGTCTTCTCCGGCGCCGTCTTCACGTAGAGCACGCGCGAGACGAGGATGCCGGCATTCCCGGCGATCATGCGTCCCGGCTCGAACAGAAGCCGCACATTGAGATCGCCCATAGCCTCGTTGACCAGCCGTGCGTAGTCGGCCGGGAGCGGCGGGGCCGGTTCGTCGCTCCGGTAAGGGATGCCGAGGCCGCCGCCGAGATTGACGAACTCGATGCGAAGTCCGGAGCTCCGCAAGGTCTCCACAAGCTCCTTCAACAGCGCGAAGGCATTGCGGAACGGGGTCAGGTCGGTGATCTGGCTGCCGATATGCATGTGGATGCCAGAGGGGACGATCCCTGGCAGCTGCGTGGCCTGCCGGTAGAGCGACGGCGCCAGTTCGAACGCGATGCCGAACTTGTTCTCGGCCTTGCCGGTCGAAATCTTGTGGTGGGTCCCGGCGTCCACGTCGGGGTTTACGCGGAAGGCGATACGGGCGGTCTTTCCCATCGCGCTGGCGACCTGGCTCAGGGCGCGCAGTTCCGGCTCCGACTCGACGTTAAACGCGAAAATGCCCGCGTCCAGCGCGAACGCCATCTCGTCCTTGGTCTTGCCGACGCCCGAGAAAGCGATGCGTTCGCCGGGTACGCCGACGGCCAGCGCGCGGCGGATCTCGCCCTCGGACACGACATCCATGCCTGCGCCTCGCCTCGCCAGCGTCGCCAGCACGCCGAGATTCGAGTTGGCCTTGATGGAATAGCAGACAAGCGTGCCGGGTCGCGCGGCGAAGGCGTCGGCGAACACATCCAGGTGCCGCTCGAAGGTCGCGGTGGAGTAGCAGTAGAACGGCGTTCCGACCTCAGCGGCGAGCGCGCATAAATCGACTTGCTCGGCGTGGAGCACATTGGCCTGAGACACGCCGCGCCGGTAGGCGAAGTGGTGCATGGAGGGTTACGGGGTTAGTGGATGATGTCGTCAAGGATCGGGATGCGGCGATCCGGCGCTTTGGATTGTTTGGTCGACGGATCGGCGGCCACTTCCGGGTAGTTCGCTTTTGGCCGGTCCAGCGAACCGCGGCGCCCGCAGGCCGACAGGCCTACGGCGAGAACAAGCGCCAATGATAAGAGAATGCGCAGAGCGCTTCCCATCGATACCATCCCTTTAGGATCTATCCCTGTCTCGCTGGGCCCCAAGACTTGTCTGACAAGGCCCCAAGGCTCGGGTCTTCTGAAGAACCCTTTCGAGGTTCTTTTATCGCGAGACGCCGTCCTTCTCCAAACGCTTTATCCAGCGCTTGGCCTCGCGCCGGACGTTCGAAGGGGCCGTCCCGCCAAAGCTCGTCCGGCTCTTCGCCGAGCGGGCTGGGTCCAGAACCCCGAACACGTCCGCGGTGATCCGGGGTTCGGCGCTTTGCAGGTCGGAAAGCGGCAACCTCTTGAAATCGAGACCTTTTTTCTCGGCGAGCGCGACGATCGCTCCGGTGATGTGATGTGCCTCCCGGAACGGGATCTCGAGGTTCTGCACGAGCCAATCGGCAAGATCCGTCGCGGTCGAAAATTCCGCGCCGGCGGCCTTCTTCATGGCCTTGGCGTCCACAACGAGGTCAGAAACCATGCCGGTCAGTGCCGAAATGCCGAGCTTCAGGGCATCCAGCGCGTCGAACACGGGTTCCTTGTCTTCCTGCATGTCTTTCGCATAGGCCAGCGGCAAGCCCTTCATCACCATGAGCAGGGCCTGGAACGCACCGGCGATGCGGCCGGTCTTCGCGCGCACGAGCTCGGCCGCATCCGGATTCCGCTTCTGCGGCATGATCGAGGACCCGGTCGAGAAGGCGTCCGACAGACGCGCGAAGCGGAACTGCGGCGAGGTCCACAGCACGATCTCCTCGGATAGCCGCGACAAGTGCATCGCGGCGATAGAGGCCGCGGCGAGCGTTTCGAGGGCGAAGTCCCTGTCCGAAACCGAATCGAGGGAATTCGCCGTCGGCCTGTCGAATTGGAGCGCCTTAGCCGTGTGCCGGCGGTCGATCGGAAAGCTCGTGCCGGCGAGCGCGGCCGATCCCAGCGGGCACTCGTTCAGGCGCTTGGCGGCATCGGTGAAGCGGCCCCGGTCGCGCGCGAACATTTCCACATAGGCCAGGCAATGATGGCCGAATGTCACCGGCTGCGCCGTCTGCAGATGAGTGAAGCCAGGCATTGTGGTCGCGGCTTCTTCGACGGCCTGCGTTGCCAAGGCAAGCTGAAGCTGCGCGAGCCCCGCCTCGATGACGCCGATCTCGTCGCGCACATAGAGCCGGAAGTCGGTCGCGACCTGGTCGTTGCGCGACCGTGCCGTGTGCAGCTTGCCCGCGGCCGGGCCGATGATTTCCTTCAGCCGGTTCTCGACATTGAGATGGATGTCCTCCAGCGCTCGCGAGAATTTGAAGGTCCCGCCCTCAATCTCGGCAAGGATCTGGTCCAGACCCTCGGTGATCTTGGCTGCGTCCCCTGGCGTGACGATGCCCGTCGCACCCAGCATGGCCACATGCGCTTTCGACGCTTCGATGTCGTGCCGCCAGAGCCGCTTGTCGAAGTCGATGGAGGCGTTTATCTCCTCCATGATCTCGGAGGGACTTGAGGCGAAGCGGCCGCCCCACATGGTGTTGGTCATGATCGTCCGGTCTGAAGTTTGAGCGAGTTCCGGAGAACTCGAGTTCGAAGAGAGCGACGTGAGCGGTTCCAAAAAACGCAAGAACACGGCCTCGCCGGCCAAATATGCCATCGCGGCTGCGGTCGCGCTTCTGGCCGGGTTCGGCACGGTATATTGGTTTTCCACCCCGTCTGACAATCGTTCGGCGCCGTCCGATCGCGGCGGGGAGGTGCCGGCGGCCGCGACGGGAGCCGCAAACGCGGGCTCGGGTCCGCTCAAGGGGCTCAATAAGGGGGCCATGGCGGCCTTCGTGGTTCGGCCCCAACCGGTCGATGTGCCGGCGTTCG
Organism: Hyphomicrobiaceae bacterium; assembly: GCA_020637815.1. Lineage (GTDB taxonomy): Bacteria > Pseudomonadota > Alphaproteobacteria > Rhizobiales > Methyloligellaceae > Methyloceanibacter. The sequence goes on from JACKJS010000002.1 coordinate 370,602, forward strand.
CGTTCGAAGGATCGGGCGGCGTCGAACAGACGTCTGCCGGCCTCAAGGGCAAGGTGGTCCTGTTGAATATCTGGGCGACTTGGTGCGTCCCTTGCCGGGAAGAGATGCCCCAGCTGAATGCGTTGCAATCGGAACTCGGTGGCTCCGATTTCGAGGTTGTGGCGATCAATATCGACAAGGGCGGGCCGGACAAGGCCAAGGCCTTCCTGGCCGAGACGGGCGCGTCGAACCTCACGCCGTATTTCGATCCCACGGGCAAGCTATTCGCCAAGCTCAAGGCCGTCGGGATGCCGACGACGCTCCTGCTCAACGCCGACGGTCAGGAAATGGGCCGGCTCGTGGGGCCGGCCGATTGGGCCTCGCCGGAAGCCAAGGCCATCGTCGAGGCTGCGCTCGGCGCCGCCCGAAGCGGCGCACCGTGACGGCCATCCTGCCCAACGACGTGATCGGGTTCTGGTTCGAGACGCTCTCGCCGGAGGATTGGTACCGCGCGCCGCCTCACGTGGATGCGGAAGTCACCGCGCGTTTCGGCGAACTCTACGAGACCTTGCGCGAGACGGTTCCGCAAGATTGGCTTCAAACGCCGGGCGGCCGGCTCGCCGCGATCCTCGTTCTCGATCAGTTTCCCCGCAACATGTTCCGAGGGACGCCGCAGGCCTTCGCGACGGACGCCAAGGCACTGGCGCTGGCCAAGGATGCGATCGCGGCCGGTGCCGATCTGGCGCTGCCGCCCGAGCAGCGGGCGTTTCTTTATATGCCGTTCCAACACACCGAAGACCTTAAGGATCAGCGCCGTTCCGTCGCGCTTTACGAGAGTCTCGGCAACGCGAACAATCTCGATTTCGCCGTGCGGCATTACGAGGCCATCGCGCGCTTCGGCCGCTTCCCGCACCGGAACGCCATTCTCGGCCGCGCGTCGACGCCTGAGGAAATGGCGTTTCTGCAAGAGCCCGGCTCGTCGTTCTAGGGCCGGTTAGCGCACGGGGGTCAGCGCCTCTTTGTCGAAGCGGTAGGTGTAGTTGCAATGGTCCTTCGCGGGCTTGTTGCAGGGCAGACCCGACGTGGTCACGTGCAACAGCCGGGACTTCCCGCTGGTGGAGAATTTGTATCCCTCCACGAAGTCCTCGAAGACCTTATCCCAGTCGTCGCCGCTCCAATAATAGAGCTGAAATAGGCAGCCGTCGGGGTTGCAGGCGGGATTGCTTCCGTTCTTGCAGACGAGCTTGCCGTAGTCGGCGATCCAATCGGGCCGTCCATCGCCGTTCAGGTCGTCGCTGTGCAAGATATTGGCCGTCTCCGGCGTGCCTCCCCCTTGGCGGCAACGTTCCGCGGCCTCGGCGACCGTCTCGGCCATTTCCTCGGGGGCTTCGTCCGCGTAGGCAGGGGCGGCACCTGGCACCAGCATGAGATGGGCGAGAACCAATGCGATCGGAATGAAGGGCCTGAAGGTCACGGGCCGGCCGGATCAGTTGACCGGAAACGACAGCGCCGGAAGCTCCGCGAGCTCGGTGACGGGCGCATCGAGCCGGAAGAACTCGGGTCTGACCTCCGACTGGCGCGTCTTCGGGCCCGGACCGCAAATGACGGCGCGCAAATGCGCGGGCTGGTCTTCGCGATCGGCCGGGATGGCGAGGCCGTTCAAGCTGGTGCCGAACAGCGATTTCCAGAAATAGCGTTTGAAGCCGTTCTCGAGCAGTTGGGCGGCACGGATATTGCGCACCCGGGTCGAAGGCTCTCCAAGAACCACGGCGACGAGCTTGCGACCGTCCCGGGTCGCGCTGACCACGATGTTGAAGCCGGAGTCGCATATGAATCCGGTCTTCATCCCGTCCGCGCCAGAAAACGTCCGGAGCAGTCCGTTATGCGTGCGAAGTTCCCGATTGCCGACGTTCACCGTCGTCATGGCGAAGATGTCGGCATATTCGGGGAATTCGATGATCAGCGCGCGGGCGAGGCGGGCAAGATCGCGCGCGGTAGTGTACTGTTCCTCGTTGGGCAGGCCGTTCGGATTTGCAAAGTGAGTGCTTGTCATGCCGAGGCGCTTCGCCGCCTCGTTCATGCGCGCCACGAAGCCTTCCTCCGAGCCGCCGACCGTTTCTGCCACCATCATCGCGACGTCGTTGGCGGACTTGACGATGATCACTTTGATCGCCGTTTCGAGCGGGATCGAGGTGCCGACGGGAAGCCCAAGTTTGGTGGGCGGCTCTTGCAACGCCTTCTTGGTGACGATCGTAGGCGTGTCCGGCTTCATCTCGCCGTTTCGAAGCGCGTGGAAGGCCACATAGGCGGTCATCATCTTGGTGAGCGAGGCGGGGAACCACAGCACGTCCGGGTCCTCGGCATAAAAGACCGTGCCGTTATAGGGTTCGAAGACGAGGGCGGGACTGGCTTCGGCGGCCGTCGGGGCCACAAGGGCGAGAACGGCGAAAAGGCTAAGAAAGGCACGCCTCAGCATGAATATTTGTCCCTCTCAAATGCAGCGGCTCTTGCGATTGGGCTGCTACGATCGGCTGCAATGGGCTGACGTTCTCGTCCCGACAAGCGGCCAGTTCCGCGCGCTGCCTGCATTGCACTCTTCGGCGAGACGCCCGTAGTGCAGGCCGTCCGCCCTATTTCACACGCAAATTCGACTCTTCCGTGACGGGCGTTCCCCTCGCAGGTTCCTGAATCACGTACCTGCGACACCCACTGCCACACTAGCGCGCCAGCCTTGTTTCGCAACCCGGCGCGGTGCGGCGGGTCCCAGTTGCATCGTCCGCGCGCCGAACCTGATTTAGCTGTGGCGGACGATCCACGCAACGGCGTCCGCGAGATCGTTGGCCACTGCGGTCGGCGGCGGATCGAAGCGATCTTCGTCGCCGTCGCGATACTTGCCGGTGCGCACCAGCACGGCGTTCGAAAGGCCTGCCTTGAGTGCGCCCGCCACGTCCGACTCGGCGTCATCCCCCACCATCACGGCCTCCTCCGGCGCGCAATCCATGCTCTCGAGCGCGGCGTCGAAGAAATCGGGAGAGGGCTTGCCGAGAACGATCGCGTCTTCACCGCAAGAATATTCCAGCGCGGTGACGAAGGCGCCCGCATCGAGACTGAGTTGACCGTCGTCGCCCTGGAAGATCCGGTTCTTGGCGAGCGCGAGGAAGGATGCGCCATCGATCAGTGCGCGGAAGGCCCGGTTCATGTTCGCATAGGTGAACGCATCGCCCGCATCGCCGACGACAACGGCGCGTGTGCCACGCACGGGGATGTCGGCGAACTCTTCTTCGAGGTTGGGGTGCACGAGCAGGACGGGGGAGGCATCGTGGTCGGTCAGCCATTGCAGCGCGGCTTGTCCGGGCGTGAACAGTTCGTCGTCGGTCATGTCGAGCCCGAACGCGTTCAGTCGCGCAAGGAGCATCTGCTTGGTCTTCGTCGTGGTATTCGTCACGAAGCGGATCGGCAGGCCGGCCTCGCGCAATTCCGCGATCGCCTCCAAGGCGCCCGGGAGCACGTGGTCTCCCTCGTAGACGACTCCTGCTAGATCGAGAACAACGCCGCGGATCATGCGCCCTAGGTTGCGCGGCCAAGCGCGCCGGATCAAGCGTTGTGGCGTTGCGGGTTAGGCCCAAACCGGGCGCCAACCAGGGCGCGCGAAGCGCGACTCCCCTGCCGATCTCCGGCGGCGGTCTCTATCGCTCAACGGGCGATCCCCTTACGCTCGTGCCCGTGGCCGAGGGTTTCGCCGCGGATCGGGGTCTGAATGAGTGCGAATTTCGAAGAACTCGATTATTGCCCGACGCCAATTGGGCCTCTCAGTCTGCGCCGCCGCAAGGAGCTCAAGCTCGGCGTGGATGTGTTCGAGATCAAGCTCGGCGACGAGTACCTGATGTCGAGCCTTTTTACTGCGTCCGAGATCGCCCTGGCGCAGCTGGGGCTCGAGACACGGGGTGGCGAGGCTTTGGACGTGGTGGTCGGCGGCCTCGGGCTCGGCTACACGGCCAAAGCCGTGCTCAGCCACGAAACCGTCTCGTCGCTCCTTGTCGTGGATTTTCTGGAGCCGGTCATCGAATGGCATCGGACGGGTCTGCTCCCGCTCGGGCCGGAATTGACCGGCGATGCGCGTTGCCGTTTCCGCCGGGGCGATTTCTTCGTGCTGTCGGGTTCGGAGGCGGGATTCGATCCCGAAACGCCGGGACGGAAATTCGATGTGGTTCTGGCCGATATCGATCATTCGCCGGCGGCTTTGCTCGATGCGGGCAACGGGTCCTTCTACAGGCCGGACGGCCTCCGCCGTCTCACCGCTCATCTTCGTCCCGGCGGCGTTTTCGGTCTGTGGTCCGACGACAGGCCGGATGCGGCTTTCACGGAGCGGCTAGCCGGCGTCTTCGGCGCCGCAAGGGCGGAACCGGTGACCTTCCACAATCCCCTTCTGGACCGGCCATTCACGCAGACGGTCTACATTGCGCAATTGGGAAGCGGGGCGGAACGATGATCGATGCGGATCTCGACCTGGCAGTTCTGCGCGCCTCGCTCGTGGCCCGTCTCGAGGACCTGCGGGCCGCCAGCGCGACGTCGTCCGAGAGCCGCCGGCCCGTGGAACTCGATCAGACCTCGGTCGGCCGGGTGTCGCGCATGGACGCCATGCAGGTGCAGGCCATGGCGCTGGCGATGGAACGGCGGCGCCACGACGAGGCACGGCGGATCGAGGCCGCCATAGGCCGGATCGACGACGGCGAGTATGGCTATTGCATCGCTTGCGGAGAGGAAATGTCCGCCAAACGCCTCGCGGTAGACCCGACGATTCCGACCTGTATCCGCTGCGCGGCCTAGGGCTTGTCGATAAAGATCAAACGCAGATCGTTCACGTTGGTCATTGTCGGGCCGGTCTCGAGCAGATCGCCAATGCCCTTGAAGAAGGTGTAAGGGTCGTTGTTGGCGAGCATGGCCTTGGCGCTGATGCCGGCGGCTTCGGCACGCTTCAGCGTGTCGGGATAGATCAGCGCGCCGGCATTGTCCTCCGAGCCATCTACGCCGTCCGTATCTCCGGCCAGCGCGTAGATGTTTGGAGCCCCATCGAGCGCGATGGCCAGCGACAGCAGGAATTCGGTGTTGGGGCCGCCCTTGCCATTGCCAGTCAGCGTGATCGTGGTTTCGCCGCCTGAGATGAGCACGCATGGCGGTTCGGCCGGCTGGCCGCGCAGCGCGCATTGGCGGGCGATGCCGGCATGGACCAATCCGACATCCCGCGATTCACCCTCGATGCTGTCGCCGAGGATCAACGGTGTGATACCCGCCTCGCGCGCGACCGCGGCCGCGGCCTCCAGAGAGGCTTGAGGCGTGGCGATCATGATGTTCTCGACACGTTCGAAACATTTGTCGCCGGGCTTCGGCGTCTCTTCGATGGTGTCGAGAACTTTCCGAACAGCGGGAGGTAAGTTGATCTTGTATTTCTCGACGATGGCAATTGCGTCCGCATTGGTTGAGGGGTCCGGAACGGTCGGGCCCGATGCGATGATGGAGGCATCGTCGCCCGGCACGTCCGAAATCATCAGCGCGACGACGTTCGCCGGGTAGGCGGCGCGTGCCAAGCGTCCGCCCTTGATCGCCGAAAGATGCTTCCGCACCGTGTTCATTTCGGAAATGGTCGCGCCGCTCGCGAGCAGCGCCTTGTTCACCGCTTGCTTGTCCTCAAGCGAAATGCCTTCGGCCGGTGCGGCAAGAAGCGCCGAGCCGCCACCGGAAATCAACGCGAGAACGAGATCGTCTTCGGTAAGACCTTGAACGGCCTCGAAAATTCTCTTCGCCGCCTCGCGGCCGGCCTGGTCTGGAACGGGATGCGCAGCCTCGACGACTTCGAGACGCTCCGTCGGCAGTCTATAGCCGTAGCGGGTGACGACAACACCATCGAGAGGGCCGTCCCAGGCGTCTTCCAACGCCTTGGCCATGGCTCCGGAAGCCTTGCCGCCGCCTATGATGACGGTGCGTCCTTTAGGGCGCGGCGGCAGATGCGCGGGCACGCACAGAGATGGCAGCGCGGCGTCCACGCCGGCTTTGAACATGGCCTTCAGCAGCTTCTCGGGCGTCATGACTTTCTACTCCCTCCCCACTATTCGGTATTGACGATTGAAACTGCACAGACGATTGCCAGAAGGCAAGCGAATGAATACGGTGCCCGTCCGTTTCGCGGAAAGCGTCATCTGGTTGGAACAACAATTTGCGGTGGGAGTGAACGACAATGTCTGAGGGCTCGAGCGAGCAGCACAAGAAGCCGAAATCCGATATCGAGATCAGTCAAGCGGCCACGATGCGGCCAATCCTCGATGTGGCGAAGGACAAGCTCGGAATCGATGCAGACGACCTGATTCCTTACGGCCACTATAAGGCGAAGGTCTCCCTCGACTACATCGACAGTCTAAAAGACAGGCCCGACGGCAAGCTGGTCCTGGTCACGGCGATTACGCCGACGCCCGCCGGCGAGGGAAAAACGACGACCACGGTCGGTCTCGGCGACGCGCTCAATCTGATCGGTAAGAAGACGATCATGTGTTTGCGCGAGCCCAGTCTGGGCCCATGCTTCGGCATGAAGGGTGGCGCGGCCGGCGGCGGTTATGCGCAAGTCGTGCCGATGGAGGACATCAACCTCCATTTCACCGGCGACTTCCATGCGATCGGTGCCGCAAACAACCTGTTGGCCGCGTTGATCGACAACCACATCTATTGGGGCAACAAACTCGACATCGATGCGCGCCGGGTCACATGGCGCCGCGGCATCGACATGAACGACCGCGCGCTGCGTTCGATCGTCTCCTCGCTCGGCGGCGTCTCGAACGGCTTTCCGCGTGAAGCGGGCTTCGACATCGTCGTTGCCTCCGAGGTCATGGCGATCTTCTGCCTCGCCAAGGACCGCGCCGATTTGCAGCGGCGTCTCGGCCAGATCCAGGTCGGCCAGACGCAGGATAAGGGTGCCATTACCGCAAGCGACCTTTCCGCCGCTGGCGCCATGGCGGCCCTGCTGAAGGATGCGCTTGCGCCCAATTTGGTTCAGACGCTTGAGAACAACCCGGCCTTCATCCATGGCGGTCCGTTCGCTAACATCGCCCACGGTTGTAACTCCGTGATCGCCACCAAGGCGGCGTTGAAACTTGGCGACTATGTCGTCACGGAGGCTGGCTTCGGCGCCGACCTCGGTGCGGAGAAATTCTTCGACATCAAATGCCGCAAAGCGGGGATCAAGCCTAACTGCGTGGTGGTCGTAGCAACGATCCGTGCACTGAAGATGCATGGTGGCGTGGCCAAGGACGATCTCAAGAAGGAGAATCTCGACGCGCTGGAGAAGGGCTTCGCCAACCTCGAGAAACACATCGAGAACGTGCGCAAGTTCCATGTTCCGGTGGTTGTCGCCGTGAACCGCTTCTCGCTCGATACGGACGACGAGATTGCGCTCTTGAAGCGTCTGTGCTCGACGGCGAGCGCCGAATGCGTGATGTCCGACCATTGGGCGCTCGGCGGCGAAGGTGCCAGGGAACTGGCCGAGACCGTTGTCCGGACCATCGATACCAAGCCGTCGGACTTCAAGCCGCTCTATTCCGACGATATGTCTCTGTGGGACAAGACGCGGACCATCGCCCAGGAGCTTTATGGCGCCGAGGACATCACCGCGCCCAAGGCCATCCGCGATAAATTCGCCGAGCTCGAGAAGCAGGGCTTTGGCAAATTCCCGATCTGCGTGGCGAAGACTCAGTACAGCTTCACCACCAATCCGGACGCCAAGGGCGTGCCGCTCGGCCACACGATTCCGGTCCGTGAAGTCCGGTTGTCGGCCGGTGCCGAGTTCGTCGTTGTCATCTGCGGTGACATCATGACGATGCCCGGCCTGCCGCGCGTGCCGGCCGCCAACAACATCGAGTTGAGCGCGAACGGCAAGATTACCGGTTTGTTCTAGCAGGGCCCTCTCCGGGTCAGCAAAAGGGTTGCCAGGCGCGTTGGCGGACGCTACGACCATACTAAAGTCGTATGCTCGCCGGCCGAACGGGCCGGGCAGCCCAACAATCCCTTGGAGAGGAAACCATGGCTGGAGCCAGGTGTTCGGGCCGTAACTTTCTGTTTGTGCCGGGGCCGACCAATGTGCCGGACCGGATTCTCCGCGCGATGCACATCCCCATGGAGGATCATCGGTCGCCGGACTTTCCCAAGCTGACGGTTCCGCTGTTCGACGGGATGAAGAAGGTCTACCAGACCGATGAAGGTCGCGTGGTGATCTTCCCGTCGAGCGGTACGGGCGCGTGGGAAGCCGCCCTGACAAATACGCGGTCGCCCGGGGACAAGCTGCTCGCCCCGCGTTTCGGTCAGTTCAGCCACCTCTGGATCGAGCTTGCCCGCCGCCATGGGCTTGAGGTCATCGTCCAGGAGGAAGTGTGGGGCACCGGCGCGAATCCGGACCGGATCGAAGACGCGCTACGTGCGGACAAAAACCACGAAATCAAGGGGGTTCTGGTGGTCCACAACGAGACCGCCACGGGCGTGACGTCGGACGTCGCCGCAGTGCGGCGCGCGATCGATGCGGCCGGCCATCCGGCGTTGCTTTATGTGGACGGCGTCAGTTCCATCGGCAGCCTCGATTTCCAGTTCGACGAGTGGGGTGTGGACCTCGCGATCACCGGCTCCCAAAAGGGCATGATGCTGCCCGCCGGGCTCGGTATTCTCTGCGCCAGCCCAAAGGCGCTGGCGCAGATGGAAAATGCCAAGTGCACGCGTGCGTATTTCAACCTCGCAGACCACTTCAACACGAATCCGGGCGGTTATTTTCCCTACACGCCCGCTTTGCCGCTTCTCTATGGCTTGCGGGAGTCGCTGGCGATGCTGTTCGAGGAGGGGCTTGAGAACGTCTTTGCCCGGCATCGCTATCTTGCCAGCGGAACGCGCGCGGCTGCTGAGGCTTGGGGCCTGTCGCTTTGCGCGAAAGCGCCGAAATGGCAATCCGATACGGTCAGCGCGATCATGGTGCCGGAAGGCTTCAGCGGCGCGGACGTGATCAGCCGCGCCTATAACCGCTACAATCTTGCATTGGGTGCGGGACTCTCCGAGATGGCCGGAAAGCTGTTCCGCATCGGCCATCTTGGCGATCTGAACGAACTTATGCTGCTCGGAGCCATTTCCGGCGCCGAGATGGCGATGCGCGATGTCGGCATCCCGGTCGAGCTTGGCTCGGGCGTGGCCGCAGCGCAGGAATGCTTCCGTAACGCCGACGGTGCCGCCGAGCAGCGACTGGCTGCGGAGTAGGAGGCCGGGCACTTCACGTACAAGCGCACGGTCAGGACGAAACACAATCCGGAGCGGGGCGTCCCTGTCCCGGATGAGAACTTCGAGGGCGCGGACGATTGTTTCCCGCCCGGAACACATGGGGGGTGCAGTGGAGCACGAGATCGTTTTCCTCGATCGCGAGTCGGTTGGCGCCGATGTCCGCAAGGCCAATTTTCCGCATAAATACACAGAGTACCAATCGACCTGGACGCCCGAGGATATCGCCGAGCGTCTGAAGGACGCCACCATCGCCGTCATCAACAAGGTGCCGATGCGCGAGGAGGTCCTGAAGCAGCTGCCCAAGCTGAAGCTGATCGCCGTGGCGGCGACGGGCACCGACGTTGTCGACAAGGCCTATTGCAAGGCCAATGGGATCTCCGTCGTCAACATCCGCGGTTATGCCTTCAACACCGTGCCCGAGCACGTGATCGCGCTGATGTTCGCGCTCCGCCGGAACCTGTTCGCCTATGTCGAAGATACCCGGAACGGCCGCTGGGCGGAGGTCGATCAATTTTGCTTCTTCGATCATCCGATCCGCGACATCGCTGGATCGACCATGGGCATCGTGGGCTACGGCGCCATCGGCAAGGCCGTGGCCAAGCGGGCCGAATGCCTCGGCATGAAGATCCTGCCGTATGACGCTTTCCCGCAGGAAGGCCTCGTCGATCTGGAAACCGTGCTCAAGGAGAGCGATGTCATCACGCTTCACTGTCCGCTGACGCCCGAGACGGAGAATATGATCGGCGAGAAGGAGCTGAAGATGATGAAGCCCACGTCGATCCTCATCAACACGGCGCGGGGCGGACTGGTCGACGAAGCCGCGCTTGCCGAGGCCTTGAAGGCCGGAACGATCGCGGGTGCGGGGTTCGATGTGTTGACCAAGGAGCCGCCGAAGGAAGGCAATATCCTGCTCGATCTCAAAATGCCGAATTTCATCCTCACGCCGCACGTGGCCTGGGCGAGCCGGGAAGCGATGCAAATCCTGGCCGATCAACTCATCGACAATATCGAGGCGTTCGTCGGCGGGAATCCGCAGAACGTCGTCGAGTAACGCGTAAAGGGGAAACGCAATGAAGAAACTGCTGTTCCTGTTCGACACCGATCCTGTGCCGAGCGTTTTCGATACGGTCGTCGGCTATGACGGCGGTGCCGATAACATCACAGGTTATGCGGGCGTGACACCCGAGAACGTGGGTGCGCTGATCGACGGCTGCATCTACACGCGCGGCGGCAAAGACAAGCAAAACACCGCGATCTTCGTCGGCGGCGGCAATATGGCCAAGGGCGAAGAGCTGTTCGAAACGGTCAAGAAGCACTTCTTCGGTCCATTCCGTGTCTCCGTGATGCTGGATTCCAACGGCTCCAACACGACGGCGGCCGCGGGTGTGGCTCTGCTCGCCAAGGGGCGCAACCTCAAGGGCAAGAAGGCCGTGGTGCTCGCGGGTACGGGCCCCGTGGGCATGCGGGCGGCCGGTTTCTTCGGCATGGAAGGCTGCGACGTGACTATCACCTCGCGGACGAAGGACCGCGCCGACGAGGCCGCCAAGGTCATCGAGAAGCGCTTTGGCGTGAAAGTTTCGGGCGCTGCGGGCGCGACGGACGAGGAACGCGCCGAGGCGACCAAGGATGCCAATATCATCTACTCGGCCGGCGCGATCGGCTTGCAGCTTCTGCCGAAGGCGTTATGGGAGAACAACCCCAATGTGGAGCTCTTGGCGGACGTGAACGCTCAGCCGCCGGTCGGCATCGAGGGTGTCGACGCCATGGACAAAGGGAAGGACTATGGCGGCAAGCTCGGTTTCGGCGCGCTCGGGATCGGCGGGTTGAAGCTTAGGCTTCACCGCGAGTGCATCGCCAAGCTGTTCGAAGACTCCGAAGGCGTTTACGACGCCGAGGCGATCTACGCTCTGGCGAAAGAGATGGCCTAGATGACCGAGATCAAGGATACCGCGATCGAGCCGTTCCTCGATCAACTTGCCTCCAGCGCGGCAACGCCTGGGGGCGGCAGTGCCGCCGCCATTCTCGGCGGCATGGGCGCGGCGCTCGTCAGCATGGTCTGCAATCTGACAATCGGCAAAAAGAAATACGCCGATGTCGAGGGCGACATGAAGGATGTCCTGGCAAAGGCCGAGGATCTCCGTCACCGGCTGACCGGCATGATCCAGGACGACGTGCGTGCCTTCGATACGGTCATGGGCGCCTATGGCATGCCCAAGGAGACCGATGAAGACAAGGCCGCCCGGGACGAGGCGATCCAAGAGGCCCTGAAAATGGCGACCGACGTTCCGGTCCGCTGCTGCCGGCTGGCCCGCGAGGTTATCGACCTCGCGCTTGTCGTTTCGGAGAAGGGAAACCTCAATGTCATCTCCGATGCGGGCGTCGCCGTCCTATCGGCTTATGCAGCACTACGGAGTGCTGCACTAAATGTATACATCAATGCAAAATTGATTTCCGACACCAGCTTTGTCGGCGCTAAGCTGGGCGAGCTGGAGGACCTTCTTGCCGGCGCCGAGGCAACGACCGAGAAGGCGTACAACATTGTCAAGGGTAAGGTGAGCTGACGCTGTCCGGCGTGGGCTCACAACAACGGAAAGCCCGCCGAAGGAATTTTTAAAAGGGAGGAACGACGTGGACGTTCACGAGTATCAAGCGAAAGAACTTTTGGGTAGCTTCGGCGTGCCGGTGGCGAAAGGCGCCGTGGCGTTTAGTCCCGATCAGGCCGTCTATGCGGCGACCGAACTCGGCGGTTGGAGTTGGGCGGTAAAGGCTCAGATTCATGCCGGTGCGCGCGGTAAGGCCGGCGGCATCAAGATCTGCAAAACCTATCACGAAGTGCGCGAGGCGGCGCAGGATATGCTCGGCAAACGTCTGGTTACGCACCAGACGGGTCCAGAAGGCAAGCCGGTTCAGCGCGTCTATGTCGAAGCGGCGGAGCCCTTCGAGAAGGAGCTTTATCTCGGCTTCGTCCTCGACCGGAAGGCCGAGCGCGTACGCGTGATCGCCTCCCAGGAAGGCGGCATGGAGATCGAGGAAATCGCCAGGACCAATCCAGACGCGATCCTTCAGGTTACCGTCGAGCCCGCCGTCGGCCTACAGGCCTTCCAGGCGCGCGAGCTCGCGTTCCGGCTCGGTCTCAGTATCAAGCAGGCCCAGAGCTGCGTGTCGACGATCATGAACGCCTACCGCGCGTTCCGCGATTGCGATGCTCAGATGCTCGAGATCAATCCATTGGTGGTGACCAAGGACGACCGCGTGCTCGCGCTCGACGCCAAGATGTCGTTCGACGACAACGCGCTGTTCCGCCGCCCCAACGTGGCCGACATGTACGATCCTTCGCAGCAGGATCCGCGGGAGGCCCAGGCCGCCGAGCACAACCTCAACTATATCGGTCTCGAGGGCGATATCGGCTGCATCGTGAACGGCGCGGGTCTGGCCATGGCGACCATGGACATGATCAAGCACGCGGGCGGCGAGCCGGCCAACTTCCTAGACGTGGGCGGCGGCGCCTCTCCGGACCGTATCGAGACGGCGATGAAGCTGGTCGTTTCCGACGACAACGTGAAGGCGATCCTGGTGAACATCTTCGCCGGCATCAACCGGTGCGACTGGGTTGCCAAGGGCGTGGTTCAGGCTTGCGCGAATCTCGACATCAAGCTGCCGCTCATCGTGCGTCTTGCCGGCACCAATGTCGAAGAAGGACGCAGGATCCTCGAGGAGAGCGATCTCAAGCTGATCACCGCCGAGACACTGGCCGAGGCCGCCGAGAAAGCGGTTCTGGCTTGCCAGGGCAAGCTGCAGGCCGCGTAGAGACGATCATCGGAGAAAATACGTAATGAGCATTCTAATCGACGAAAAGACGCCGGTGATTGTCCAAGGTATGACTGGCGACAAGGGTACCTTCCACGCGAAGGAAATGATCGAATACGGAACCAACGTGGTCGGCGGCGTGACGCCGGGCAAGGGCGGTGGCCGTCATCTCGACCGTCCGCTCTTCAACACCGTGAAGGAAGCGGTCCAGGAAACGGGCGCCGAGGCTTCGATCACGTTCGTGGCACCGGCCTTCTGCTCCGACGCCATCATGGAATGCGCCGACGCGGGCATCAGGCTGGTCTGCTCCATCACCGATGGCATTCCGGCCCAGGACATGATGCGTGTGAAGCGCTACCTGATGCGCTATCCTCGCGAACGCCGCACGATGATGGTCGGCCCGAACTGCGCTGGCATCATCAGCCCCGGTAAGGCCATGCTGGGCATTATGCCGGGCCACATCTACCTGCAAGGCAATGTGGGCGTCATTTCGCGTTCCGGCACGCTCGGCTACGAGGCCGCGGCGCAAATGAAGGACCGGGGGATCGGCATCACGACCTCGGTCGGTATCGGTGGCGATCCGATCAACGGTTCTTCGTTCCTGGATCACCTCGCCCTGTTCGAGGAAGATCCGGAGACCGATGCCGTGCTGATGATCGGCGAAATCGGCGGTCCACAGGAGGCCGAGGCATCCGTGTGGATCAAGGACAACATGTCCAAGCCGGTGGTCGGCTTCGTTGCTGGTCTGACCGCTCCGAAGGGGCGGCGCATGGGTCACGCGGGCGCCATCATCTCGGCCACGGGCGATAGCGCCGCCGAGAAGGCCGAGATCATGCGGGCCAATGGACTGACCGTCGCGCCGAACCCGAGCGAGTTCGGTTCGACCGTCGCGAAGGTCCTCGGACTTTAGAAAAGACGCCGGACATGCCGCGGTCATCGACCAGGCGGACGGCGTGTCCGGCTTTTTTCCCGAAGCCAAGCAGCTTGAGGTGGGACCGGCCGGCCCCACCTTGCCATCAATCGCCACCGGAACCCGTGTTCTGGATCAGTCGCCGTGACTCGCGTGCGACGTCCAACCCGAAGGTGACAAGACCGGTCAGTGTGATCTGAGTGCGAGCGTTGATCATGGACGAGGATGTAAGAGAGAGCGATGTGGTGCCCGGAACGGACGCCGCCGCTCTTATCGGTGGGACTTCGCCAGAGGACGCCGCGAATATCCTGTTCGAGTTGTTGCTCGATGTCGTGCGGCGGCATCGCCCCGAGGTCGAACCGATTCTCACGGGTGGCGCTCAGAAATCCGTCTCGGAATATTCACCGGACCTCCTGGCGCGTGTGCTGTCCGCGCAAGGAATCTGGTTCCAGCTCCTGTCTCTCGCCGACCAGAACGCCGCGATGCGCCGCCGCCGCCATATCGAGCGGAAGCGTGGCCGCGACGCGCTGTTGGGCACGTTCGATCACGTCCTCGCCGAAGCCCGCCGGGCCGGGGTCAGCCCGCGGGAAATCGAGCGTCTCCTGCAGAATCTGCGCATTCGTCCCGTCATTACGGCTCACCCCACCGAGTCGAAGCGCGTCACCGTTCTCGAGAAATACCGCAGGATCTACCTCCTATTGCGTGAGCTCGAAGGGAGCCGTTGGACCGAGCGCGAACGGCAGACAATTCTCGCGGACATTCGCGACCAGATCGAGCTCGTTTGGATGACGGGCGAGCTTCACCTCGAAAAGCCGACCGTGGAACATGAAGTCCTCCGGGGACTGCATTTCTTCGACGAGACGCTGTTCGAGAAGGCGCCGGAGATGATGGCGCTGCTCGAAGGGGCTTTGAAGCGGAACTATCCCGACGAAGATTTCGATCTCCCGCCCTTTTTCCAGTTCGGCTCGTGGATCGGCGGCGACCGCGACGGCAATCCCTATGTGACCACCGAGGTCACTGGCTGGGCGCTGCGCCAGAATGCGCTCGCTTCGTTGCGCTATTACCGGGAGCGCCTCGTCGCGCTGGCGCGGGCGATGTCCATCACGCAACGCGCCTTGCCGGTGCCGGAGGAGTTTGGCCGCGAGCTTGCGCGCGCGCTGCGGGCGAGCGGCGCCGAGGAGGCGATCGCACAGCGCAATCCGGGCGAGCCGTATCGCCAATATCTCACCTGCATTCTGCGCAAGCTGGATGCCACCATGCGTCGTGCCGAAGGCGGAGAGCTCGATGTCGGCACGCCCCATTACGCCAACGCCGACGAACTCATCCAGGATCTCCGGCGGATGGAGCGTGCCCTTACGGCTGCGAAGGCCTCTACCATCGCCGAAGACATGGTTCGTCCGGTCCGGCGCGCCGTCGAGCTGTTCCAGTTCTCTACCGTGCGGCTCGATCTTCGCGAAAACTCCACGCGCACGACCCAGGCGCTTCAGGCCTTGTGGTGGGCAAGCGAAGGCCACGCCGACGGCGAACCGCCGGAACTCGGCTCTCCGGAGTGGCGCGCCTGGTTGCTGCGGGCGTTGGCGCGGCCTCTGCCGGCCGACCCTGCGGGCGTGCCTCTGCCGCAAGATGTGCGGGACACCATCGCCATGTTCACGCAGGCGGCGGAAATTCGTCAGGGGCTCGATCCGGATGCCTATGGCTCCTTCATCCTGTCGATGACGCGTTCGGTCGACGACATTCTCGGCGCCTATCTTCTGGCCAAGCAGGGTGGCCTGTTCCTGGACGCGGCCGGCACGGAGATTTGCGCGCTGCCTATCGTGCCTCTGTTCGAGACCATCGACGATCTGCGGGCGGCGCCCGCGATCATGCGCGAGACGCTGGCCATTCCGCTGATCCGCCGGTCCACCCATTGGCAAGGCGGGCTTCAGGAGGTGATGCTCGGCTACTCGGACTCCAACAAGGACGGAGGCTTCGTCGCCTCGAACTGGGAACTGGCCAAGGCGCAGACCAGCCTGACGCAGGTCGGCGCGCGCGCAGGGACTCCGATTTCGTTCTTCCATGGACGCGGCGGTTCGGTGTCGCGCGGCGGCGCGCCCACCGGCCGCGCCATCGCGGCCCAACCAGCCGGGTCGATCCGCGGCCGTTTCCGGGTCACGGAGCAAGGCGAGGTCGTCTCGTCGAAATACGCGAACAAGGGCACGTCCCTCTATCAGATGGAGCTTCTGGCCTCGAGCGTGCTGCAGCACGCGCTGAAGTCCGAGCACGAGGCCGCCCTGAAGCCGAGCGGGGAGTATGACGACGCGCTCGAGGCGCTGTCAGGCCTTTCGCGCGTGGCCTATGACAGGCTCCTCTCCAATCCGGACCTGGTAACGTATTTTCAGGCCGCAAGTCCGTTGGAGGAGATTTCGCTCCTCAATATCGGCTCGCGGCCGGCGCGGCGCTTCGGCGCGAGCTCACTGAAGGATCTGCGGGCCATTCCGTGGGTGTTCGCCTGGGCTCAGAACCGGCACATGATCACGAATTGGTATGGGGTTGGCAGCGCGCTCCGGAGTTTTCTCGACGTGCGCGGTCCCAATGGCGAGAGGCTGTTGACCGAGTTGTTCCAGCGATCGCGCCTGTTCCGCCTGATCGTGGATGAGGTCGAGAAGGCGCTTGCGCTCGTGGATCTCGATATCGCTCACGACTACGCGAGCCTCGTGTCCGACGTCGCGGTGAGGGATGCGATCTTCTCGTTGATCCGGGAAGAGCATGCGCTCACGACCGAGATGGTGCTGAAGCTCTCGGGGAGCACCTTCCCGGGCGAGCGCCTGAACCAATTCCGTGCGTCGCTGGCCAACAGGCTTCACACGGTCAATCAAGTGAGCCGCGAGCAGGTCGAACTGCTCCGCCGCTTCCGAGCGAGCGACAACGACGACGAGCGCGAAAAGTTCAAGTCGGCGTTGCTGCTTTCCATCAATACGGTTGCCGCCGGACTCGGCGCCACAGGTTAAACCAAGAGGAGTATGACATGAGCTTTACCTTGATCCAGCAGGCCACGCCGCGCCTACACCGTTCGGAGTTGGCCGTTCCCGGCTCCAACCCCGGCATGTTCGAAAAGGCCGCCGCCAGCGCCGCCGACGTGATCTTTCTCGACCTCGAGGATGCCGTCGCACCGGACGACAAGGAGCAGGCCCGCAAGAACATCATTCAGGGTCTGAACGACGTCGACTGGGGAAGCAAGACCATGATGATCCGCATCAACGGTCTCGACACGCACTACGCCTATCGCGACGTGGTCGACGTTATGGAGAATTGCCCGCGTCTCGACATGATCTTGATCCCCAAGGTCGGCGTGCCGCAGGATGTCTATGCCATCGACATGCTCATGACGCAGATCGAGCAGTACAAGAAGTACGACAAGAAACTCGGCCTCGAGCTTCTCATCGAGACGGCCCTTGGTATGGCTAACGTGGAGGCCATCGCCCAATCGAGCCCGCGCGTCGAGGCCATGAGCTTCGGCGTCGCCGACTACGCTGCGTCCACGCGCGCCCGTACGGTCGGTATCGGTGGCCCGCACCCGGACCACGGCGTTCTGACTGACGCCGACGAGAGCGGTAACCGCCAATATCACTGGGGCGATCCTTGGCACTTTGCCTTGTCGCGCATGATGGTGGCGTGCCGGGCCTATGGATTGCGGCCCATCGACGGTCCGTTCGGCGATTTCTCCGATCCGGACGGCTACAAGGCCGCTGCGAAACGTGCCGCCGTGCTCGGCTTCGAGGGCAAGTGGGCTATCCACCCGTCGCAGATTGGGCTTGCGAACGAGGTGTTCTCGCCGGCCGCCGCCGAGGTCGAGAAGGCCCAGCGCATCGTCGATGCCATGAAGCAGGCCGCGAAGGAAGGCAAGGGAGCCGTGTCGCTCGACGGCCGCCTGATCGACATCGCATCGATCCGCCAGGCGCAGGCGCTGCTCGACAAGGCCGCGCAGATCAAGAACTAGGCGCGCCGCCTAGAGCTAAAAACAAAATGGCCGGGGAATCCCCCGGCCATTTTTGTATCCCGCTCCGGAAAGGGCGGGAGGCACGATCCGAGCCCAGGTCTGGACCGGATCGCAAATTCCCGTCGTCAGACCTTGCTCTCGTCGCACGCGCTGCGGGTGTCGCCCTTGGCGACGGTATCGACCAGACCGAGCCCCACTTCGTCGTCGGGGCGCGCCAGGGACGCGGTCGGCAAGAAGCTCAAGCCGTAGACCAAGCCCACGAGAACAGCGCTGGTCAAAAGCGATAGGACAGACATTCGATTACTCCACTCCCTCAATTCATATCCATTTGGCAGGCGAAAGCGGCAGGGTCTCGACTGAATCTCGGCAATTTGTCGGCTGGCTGCGGCGGCTGCGCCATCACTAAGCCGCAAGGCTTGCTGCTTCGTAAATTTAAGCGTTGCTTTAACGTCTGTGCTTCTTGAACGTGCGGCATGGCTCCGGCGCAGGCGGCGGGAGACGAAGGAGGTTCGGCGTGGCGATCACAGGCGGATGTCTATGCGGGGCGGTGCGCTACACGGTGGATGCAGATCCGATCGTCACGCGCGTGTGCTGGTGCCGCGACTGCCAGAAATTCGGCGCAGGTAGCGCCACGGTCAACGTGATGTTTCCGGCGAAAGCCGTGCGCCTCGAAGGTGCGCTTCAGGACTATGAGAGCGTGGCGGCCAGCGGAAATAGGATGCACCGCGGCTTCTGCCCCGCATGCGGCACGCCCATCACCACGGGATCGGAGGCGCGGCCCCATCTAATCGGCTTGCGGGCCGGAACCCTCGACGATCCGGAGATTGCTCGCCCCAACCTCACGATCTGGACCAAGTCGGCGCCGAGCTGGGCGGTCATCGATCCCAAGATCCCTCATGTCGACGGCCAGCCGGACCGGATCGCCAAGCCGTAGAAGGCCGGTCCGGTCACCGCGCCCCGTCTCTGAAATGCCTCCCGGCCCGTTCATCTCCTGCAAGGAGTGTGATGCAAAGTCCGTCAGACTCTGCTCGATCTTGCCCCGGTCCTGCAGCGTCGGCGTGTCCGCAGCCAGAAATTTCAGTGTCGCGATCAGGCGAACCTCTTCCTGCAAGTCCCGCTTGGCTTCGATGAGGTAGGCAGCCGACGCGGCGAAGATCAGGCCCACCGCGATGCCGAAAATGGCCGAGACGCGAAATCCGACCACGCCGGCCACTTCCTTCGTGTCGCCATCCCCGAACCGCTTGAACAGGAAGCGTCCAAGAAGCTGAAGACCAAGGCCCACGACGGTGACGGTGAAGCCGCCCAAAAGGCCGATCCATGTGAGATTGCTCAAACTGTCCATCGGGGGTGCCTACCGGATCGAATCGCGGCCTGGCAATTGGGGCGGTTCGTTGGGCGTGGGGCGTATGACCTCACCGTCGCACGCGGTTGGCTGCGACCCGCACCGATCGTGCAACAGGCTGGAAGTCGGTACGTTTCGTCTATCGCTGCAAAAGGAACGGCGGCCCGAAGGACCGCCGTTTGGATCGTCTAGAGTGGCGGGCGAAGCCTTACGCGTCAGCCTTCTGCGCCGGGATGCGGAGCTTCTGGCCGGGATAGATCCTATCCGGGTGCGACAGCATCGGCTTGTTGGCCTCGAAGATGGCCATGTATTTGGAGCCGTCGCCGTAAGCCTTCTCCGCAATCGCCCAAAGCGTGTCGCCCTTCGCGACGGTGTGGAACGAGCCCTCGGGCGTATCGTCCTCGGTCTTGATGTCCTCGTCGACTTTGGAGATGCCTTCCACATTGCCGGCGGCGACGATGATCTTCTCGCGCGTCTCCTGATCGGGAACGTCGCCCGTGATCTTCACGGTCTCGCCGTCGACCTCGACCTTGATCTTATCGGCCAAGCTCGGGTCGCCGATTTCCTTGGCGATGGCTTTCGCCGCATCGGCTTCGGCCGCATCCGCGCCCGAGCCAAAAATGCTTTTGCCCGCGTTCTTGACGAAATCAAAAAATCCCATGTCGCTTCCTTTCCTGAATAACCTGTCCCCAGATGGCTGGGGGCCTCGGGGAGGAGGCCCGCCGAGGCCCGCGTCTCCTGGGCGTCTGGCGATCCTCTTCCGATTCGATATGGCGAACCTTCGAGCCGTCAGGCTGCCGGCGCGCCAACCATCTGATGCAGCCGGGCGACCGCTTCCGGGGCGATCCCGGTTCCTTCCGCCAGACCTTTCAAGAATGCTTTCTCCGCCGGGGTATCCACGGAGATCGCCATCAACGCGGCAGCGTAGACCTGAATGCCGACTTCAGGATTGGGAATTGCCGACACGAGCCCCGCGAGATCCAGCGGTTTCGCCATCGCGTTTTGCACGAATTGTTGCTCGTCCGAGGTGATGCCGCCTTCGGAGAGTTTGCCCACCAAGCGCTGCATCTCGTCGGGCGAGATCTCGCCGTCCGATTTGATCGCCTCGATCATGCCGCGCAGGCACAGTTCCGCGGTTTCGGGCGCCGCGATCTGCTTCACCTCGTTGTCGGACAGGGCGAGCGCTTGAACGTCGCTCGAATTCGCCGACTGGGCTTGCCAGTTCTTTAGGGCCGAAAGGGCGAGCGTGCCGAGAACGGCCATCGCGCTCCCGCCGATGGCGCCTTTGGTCGCGCTCCCGCCGCCGCCAAGGATCGCGCCGGCCAAAGCCCCGAGACCGCCAAGTTCGCCCTTGCTCATCCCGCCGACACCGCTTGGGGAGCCGAGGATCTGGCCGAGCCCGCCGAGAATATCGCCAAGACTGCCAGAGGATTGACCGCTGGCCGCTTGACCCCCGCTGGACTGGCCACCGCCGAGAATGCTGCCGAGGACATCGCCCAGTCCGCCGGCTCCGCCGCTCTGGCCGCCGGCGCTCCCGCCAAGAAGGCCGCCGAGTACGTCGCCGAGCCCGCCTGCGGAGCCGCCGCCGGAGGACTCGCCGCCGCCGAATACGCTTCCGAGCACCGCGCCGAGGTCGGGAGCGCCCGATTCGCCTCCCAGGCCGTTGGGCCCGGTCGCATGTTCAATTCTCTGCTGGGTCTGGGGGGACATCCCCTGACGCATCAATTCACCGACAATATCTCCAAAATTCATGGCGGTCTCCGCTCGCAGAAGTACTTCAGTCGGAAGTATTTATTGATTTGGTGGATGACATTCCGGCGACATGGCCCCGTTGCGCCGCCCTTCAACCCTCGTTTGCCCACAGGCGCGGGCTCCCACCTAGGTGGTGGGCATCATGTAGGTACGGTAGGACTCGTTTACCAGGGTGCTATAATCACATCCGGCACAAGCGTGCCGTTAGGGAGGATTCCGATGGCACGAATCGGCGTGTTGGCCCTTATCGCCTCGCTTGGAACGGCGTTGGCTCTTGTCGCCTCGGCGCCGGCAACGCACGCCGCCGTTTCCGACGCGGTCCGTAACGCCTGCGAGAAGAAGGCGAACAAGGTGACGCCGCCCTTGCGGGCCGGGGAGCGCGAGGCCTATATCACCAACTGCATTGCCGACGCGGCGACCGCGCAGGGCAAGGCGAAGAAGAAGAAATACTAAGAAGAAAACGACCGCTGCCGGGCGAATCGCCCAAGGCGGGAACGGCGCGCGCAAAACGATGCGGGGCGCGCGGTCGATCCGACTAGGCGTTGTGAGCTGGGCCACGTGCGCTGTTGCGCCGCGTCCTCAGTTTCGGGGCTTTTTTTGAAATTCGCGTCACGATCTGGAAACCGGACTTGCGCCCAGAGCGGTGTTTGGTAGGTTGCGCTGCCGGGAAAAAAGGGACTTTGAAATATGAAGAACATACTTTCTGGACTGGTTATCGCTGGCCTGACGGCTGTCTCTTTCGCCGGTGTGGTTCATGCGGACGCCTATACGAAGGCCATTCGCGCGAGCTGCAAGGCGGACTACAAGAGGCATTGCAGCGACAAGACGGTGGGCTCCAAGCAGCTGGAAGTTTGCATGCGGCAGCACCAGGGCAGCCTTTCCCAGACGTGCCGCTCGGCGCTGAAGGCTGCGGGCTATAGGTAATTAGCCCATTTTTTCGAACGACCAATGGCTGAATGTTGCCGCGACGCCATGCAGTGTGTCATCGGCGTCGCGCAACTGCCACAGGATTCCATCGTCAATGCGAAAGCGGCGTCCGGATTTCGCGATGCGTATCCCGGAATAGCCCGTTGCGAATCCGTCGCGCGCTACGGCGTCCAGCAGACGCTGGCGTTCGGCGCGATTGGGAACCTCTGCGGACAGCCGTGACGGCATGCCTACGATTTCGTCCCAACGATATTCAAACAGGGCCTGCGCGGCCTTGTTGGCATAGATGAAGAGCGGATCGGGTGCGGGGCTATGCGCCAGGACGCAGGCGCGTGCTTCTTCGTAGAGCCAGCGCGGCCTATCCATCGCCGATCCGTTGAGAAAGGGCGGCGCGTGACCAAGCAAGCGCTTGTAACTGTCGGCAAGAAGTCCGAAAAAGGCGGTGTCCGTGGCAATCGTCATGGGCAATGGGGTGCAAACGGGCGATAGGGGCACCAGCCGCAGTTCGTCCTTCGCGGGTTTCCAGCGATGCTGATTGTCGCCTTCGGTATGATGTCCATCGCCTTGCTGGCCTTCCTTCTCTGGAATCTATTTATCAAATGCCGCGCGATTTTGCGCGAGCGCAAGACGCGCCGTAACCGCCGCACCGGGTCCGCATAGACAAAGGTTAAATTGCGCGAAGGGCCGATCCGTGTCGTTTGCCCTTCGCCGATAGTCCTTCCGAGAAGCCGACGTTGGAATCCGGGCAGCAGTGCGCAAATTTCCGTGCGCGCCATGCTTGCGCCGCCGGGTTCACGTGGATTGGCGACGCCGGATGTATAGCCGGGCAAGGGGCCAATCGCCGCGAAACTGCCGTACGCGGATGGTCCTATCGCTCTAGCGCCCATCTTGACGGGCCGTTCGAGGCAGGATATCGGGCGCAATTCTTCCGGACAGCGGAGATCATATTGATGCCCAAGGATATTACCAAAGCCACCGAGCAAAAGACACCGCGAGCGAAATCCAGATCGAAAGCGTCCGCCAAGGCCAAAGCGTCAGCCAAGCCGGCGAAGAAGGCGGAAGCCAAGCCGCGCCGATCGACGCCGCGCCGGTCGGGCGAGGACGCGGCCAAAGTTCGAGCCAAGGCAAAGGCGAAGACGGCTGCGCGATCTCACTCCATCGCCACGGTCACGCCCGTCGATAACGTCCTCGTCGGAGCCGCGATGCGATCGTTGCAAGCTTCGGTGCCGGCCGCCATCGCGGTGAACACCAAGCTCGCGGACATCGCTCACGCGAATATGAGCGCGGGACTCGAACTCGCGCGGGACTTGGCGAGCGCGAAGACACCGATGGACGCGATGCGGCTCGGCGTCTCCTATTGGTTCAGCCATATGAGCGCCGTGCAGGCGCAAGCGCGCGAGTTGCAAGGTTTGTCCGCGGCGTGGGTGAAGACGGCCAGCGAACCCGTTCGCACTGTTTGACCGGTCGGGCCAACAACAAACGCAGGTCCCAATTTTGGGCGATTGACGTAGACTGATGCCTGTCGATCAGGAAGGATCCGGAGGTGTCATGCTGCGCGAAGATCTGGTTTTCGTTGGGACCTGCGACATTGCCGGGCTTGTGCGCGGCAAGGGTTTTCCGTCCGCCGAGTTGCCCGCCCGCCGTAAGGTCGGCATTGGCTGGACGCACTCCAACCTCATGCAGACATGCTTCGGCCCGATCCTCGATACGCCATTCGGGACGAGCGGCGATCTCATGATCGTTCCCGATCCGTCGTCCGAGGTCCATGTGGACTTCCGCGACGGCTCCGCGCCGGAACATTTCTTCCTTGGCGACATTCGAAACACCGACGGGACTCCTTGGGACTGCTGCGTTCGCGCGTTCCTGCGGCGGGCGATCGGTGCGCTGAAGGACGCCTCCGGCCTGGAACTGCTTGCGGCCTTCGAACAGGAGTTCGTCTATACCGGCGTCGAGGACGTTCCCGGTCATGCCTACAGCTTGAGCGCTTTCCGGCGGCAGGGTCTGTTCGGCGAAATGCTGACGGCGGCCATCCGTGCGGCAAGCGTCCGGCCAGACTCCTTTCTCGCCGAATACGGTCCACGCCAGTATGAGATGACGGTCGCGCCGGATGCGGCGATGGCGGCGGCGGACGCCGGCGTGATCGCGCGGGAGATGGCCCGCGCGGCGGCATTCCGTCTGGAAAATCGGGCAATCTTTTCGCCGATGCCGGTGGCGGACGGCGCAGGCAATGGTGTGCACATCCATTTCAGCCTGCACGAAGCCTCGGGCAAACCCGTGACGGGCGCGCCGGACGGCGTCATGGGTCTCAGCCCCGTGGCGGCACAGTTCGCCGCCGGAGTTCTGCATCACTTGCCGGCCATCTGCGCGGTGACGGCACCGTCCCCTGTCTCCTATTTGCGTTTGACGCCGAACCGGTGGGCTCCGACCGTTGCCGATCTCAAGCTGCAGGATCGTGGGGCGGCTTTGCGAGTCTGTCCGGTGTTCGCAGCCAAGGGTGAGAGCGAGCGGGAAGCACAGTTCAATCTAGAATTCCGCGTCTGCGACGCCGCAGCCAGTCCCTACATGGCGCTCGGTGCACTGATCCTTGCCGGCGTTGACGGTATCGCGCGTGAACTCGCGCTTCCCAAAGCACCCGCGGCCTTGCCGAATTCGCTGACGGCCGCACTCGATCTCATGGAGGCTAGCGGCACCGTCAAGTCGTGGTTCGGGCCGGTCTTCTTCGAAGCCTATCTGCGGCACAAAAGGTCGGAGGCGGCCTACGTCGCCGATTTGTCGGAAGACGATCTCTGCGCGCGCTACGCCGAGGTCTATTGATCGGCCGCCGCCGGTAACCGCCCGTAAAGGCTAACGCGCCGCTGTTATGCGGACCCTACGCGGCATTGCTATGCTCCGGCCGGCAACTGTGCGAGGCGCGAACCATGCGACTACCGGCGTTGATACTCCTGACAATCTGTATACTGATGGCTACGGGCTGTAGCGAAGACGAGACCAAAGTCAGCTATATAGTTTGCGAGAGCACTTATGCGCTCTGCACCACCGCAAAGTGCACATCGATCGAAGAAGGGCAGGAGACCGTGCTCTGCGACTGCGAGGTCAAAACGGGCTATTCCGTGGGGAGCACGCCTTGTCACGAGCCCATCGAGACCCCTGAGGGGAAGCAGGTCGTCTCGCGCTACTTCCCCATCAAGAGCTTTGCGTTCTGCACGAACGAGCGTCCCTGGGCATGGTGCTATGACCGGCCCTGCATCGTCGACAAGAGCGATCCGACGCGCGCCGCCTGCGCCTGCAATATCGTCGAGAACGACGGACCCTATGTCATGGTAACGGACAGCTATACGGATGCGACCTGCACGACGGGGTTTTACTCCTCGGCGCGGGTGAAGGACCTCAAACGCGTGACTGAATTCCTCAAGACGAACGCCGATCTCAAGTCGTTCGCCCTGAAGCAGGTGAACAAGTAGGCGAGGCTAGGTCTTCGAAAGGATATCCAGCACCTCATCCGTGCGCAGCATCCGGCAATAGCCCCGGAAACAGTCGAGAGCGGCCTCATGTCTAGCCTCCGTCCCGGCGGCGCAGGCATCGTGGACGCAGGTCATGTAGTAGCCGCGATCCGCGCCGTCCTTCACCGCGTGATCGATGCATTGATCGGTGAGGCAGCCCACGACGAAGACGTCCTCGATCCCGATATTGCGCAGCAGGTAGTCGAGAACGGTCGAGTTGAAGACGGACGAAGACGTTTTGGGAAGAACGATCTCGTCGCCTCGAGGCGCAATGGCATCGAGCACGCGCGCCTCACGAGAGCCCTTGGCAAAGCCCATGTTCGACAGCTTATAGTCGAGGCTCCGGTCCCGGCCGTCCGCGGTGAGGTTCTCCATGACCGTATAGATCACCTCGAGCCTGCCGGCGCGGAAGCCCTGGAGCAGTTTTTCGATATTGGGAACGACGCGGGCCGTCAGTGCCGTATGGAATTCGGGACGCCGCGAAGCCTCACCCGGACCGCAGGTTCCGTTCTGCACGTCGATCACGAGGAGCGCGGCCTGGCCCGCGATGATCGGACGGTTGCGCGTGTTCGTGGAGGGGTGCGTCATGGCGCCGAAGTTCTGTTGTGCTAACGGATCGGTCAGGATGAAATGCTTAACTACCGTTCGCAATTCACCGACGACCTCTTTTGGAGCTTACCATGGTTAGATGTCTCGCCGCCTTGTTGACCGTTGTCTTTCTATCGTTGCCTGCGTCCGCTCAGGACAATGTCGCTGCCATCGAGGCGATCGACAACCTCGTCGCCAAGCTGGACGCCGCGTTCGAGGCGGAGGACGAACAGGCAATCGTCGCACTGACGACGGACGATCATGTGTCTGTGACGCCGTATTACGGGACACCCCAAACCCTGAAGGAAGTCATCCAGACCCTTCCAGACCTCAAGATCGACCAGACGGATTTGAGCGAGCCCACGGTCGTCTTTCTCGGGCCTGACAGCGCCATGCGGACCCTAACGGCAAAGGTGCAGGGCACCTATGGCCCCAACAAGGTATCGCAGAAGCTGTTCATCACCTCCATCCTGCGCAAGCAAGACGGCAATTGGCTCGAGAGCTTCTACCAGGCGACGGCGCTTGCACAGTAGCGGCCATGGGACCCGGCGGCGGCTCTGAGGACTGCGGCGAGGTTCGCGCGGGACATTTGCCGTCGGCGTTGCCGCTGGGGACGCAAAACGGCGAGATTTTTGACGTCCTCGTGGAGCAGACCGGCGTCTGCATCGAGCGCATCGTCTCGTCCGGTCAGGCAACGCCGCAAGGCCAGTGGTACGACCAGGAGCGCGACGAGTTCGTGCTGTTGGTCTCGGGCGCCGCGCGTCTGCGCATCGAGGGGGAAGGCGAGGACCGCCCGCTCGCGCCGGGCGACTGGCTCCTGCTTCCGGCCCATTGCCGGCATCGTGTGACCTGGACGCAGAGCGATCCAGCCACCATATGGCTAGCGATTCACTATGACACGGAGCCTGCCGGCCCCTGAGATGGAGGATCGACGATGCAGACGACTTGGAAGCCATATGTGCAGCACGGCGAAATCCACGACCGTGCGGAACTTCCCGAAAGCGTCTTTGCTTTTCCAAAGCAGCGCAAAGAGCCGCTGACGGACGCGACCCATGTGAAAGATGCGCTGGCCCGATTCGATCAGGTCGAAGACGTAACCGACGCCGACCGCGATCTTGCGTTCGCCAATATCAAGAAGGCGGCGACGCATTTCGGCCTCGATGTGCATGAGAGCGATTGGCGAAGCCTAGGCGGCTAGCGCCCAGAGGAAGCCACGAACGCCGCCATCAGCGGTGAAGGATCAGAAGCGCAATCAGAAGCGTGAGCGGTGTTAAAATGTCCCACCAAAAAATGGGACCGGCATTGTTGATCGCGAAATTGCCGCGCTTGACCATGTCCGTGACATGGACGGCGGCCGCGCTCCACAGGAAGCCTGCGGCCATGACCGTTATTGCCCAGGCGGCTTCGGAGCCGAGAAGCGACGCGGCGATAGCGCCGAGGCCGATACCGAGATTGGCGCCGGCGATTTCTTTTTGAAAGGGGCTGGGGGCCCAACCGATGGATTGAGCGACGCGATCGCTGAAGACAGCATGGGAGAACGCCGCCCATAGGCTCGGTACGCCGAGTCCCAAGGACAACATCCACTGCAGGATGGGCTCGAGCGTCTTGCTGCCGAACGGTTGGGAAATCTCCAGAAAGCCGAGCGCGACCGCTGCGGCGTAGCAAATGGCGGGAAAGGCCGAGATGAGCTGTTGCATTGTTGTCGCTCCGCACCGTCTGTCGGGGGCTGGAAGCCGATAAGGAGAACGTTCGAAATGACCGAAGGCTACCAGGATTCGTATTCGCTGCGTGCGCCGTTGCGTGTTCATCTAGAAGGCGCGGCGGGCAAGCAGGACCCGTTCTCCCTGTTCGCGCGCCTGCGAGAGGCCGGCCCCGTCATTCCGTTGAAGCTGCCCTTCGTCGGCAGAGTCTGGGCCACGACGACCTATGCGGCTACGGATGCGATGCTGAAGGACAACGTGCTGTTCGTGCAGGAGGCGCGGCATGCCGGCAAGACGGGCGTTGCCGGTCTCAGCTGGTGGATGCCGCGCGCGATCAAAGTGCTCAGCAACAACATGCTGCTGAAGGACGAGCCTGACCACCGGCGTTTGCGCAAGCTCGTCGACCAGGCGTTCCGCCGCCGTCTCGTGCGGGATATGCGCGGCGAGATCGAAGTTCTCGCGGACCGGCTCCTGACGAAGATCGAAGGACAGGCCGAACCGGATCTCGTCGCCGCCTATGCGCGCAAACTGCCGATCGAAGTGATTTGCCTGCTCCTTGGACTTCCCGACCAGAACCGGGACGCGTTTACCGGCTGGGCCAGCCGCATGACGTCCATGCTGCGGGGTTTCTCGGTCCTACGCGTGGTGTTTTCCATGCCCGGCGCGGTGAACTATGTGCGCGCGCAGATCGAAGAGTGCCGCCGCCATCCGCGCGAGGGGCTGATCTCGGAATTGGTGCGGGTCGAGGAGGATGGCGACCGGTTGAGCGAGGACGAACTCGTGTCGATGGTGTTCCTGCTGTTGTTCGCAGGCTTCGAGACGACGACCCATCTCATCACCGACAGTGTGATCGCTCTCGAGCAGAATCCGGAGCAGAAGGCTTATCTGTTCGCGGATCTTGACGCGCGGATGGAGCGCGCGCTCGAGGAGCTTGGCCGCTACGCGACGCCCGTGCAGAGCACAAAACCGCGCTATGTCGCGCGCGACTGCACCTTCTTTGGCCAAAAGCTTGCGCGCGGCGACAATATCGTCGGACTTCTTGCCGGCGCGAATTACGACCCGGCGGTGTTCGCCGACCCCGACACGCTCAAGCTCGACAGGCTCCCGAATCCCCATCTCGTTTTCGGTACCGGAATCCATTTCTGCCTAGGCATGCAGCTCGCGCGCGTGGAAGCGCAAGTGGCGATCGGCCGTCTCTATACGCGCTTCCCCAATCTCGAACTGGCCGAGCCGGACAATATTCCGTGGGTCACGCGCTTCGGCTTGCGCGGAGCTTACGCCTTGCCGCTCCGGTTGAATGCGGTTCGCTCCCGAAAAGCGGCGTAGGCGCTAATCGTCGTAGTGGCAGCCTTCCTGCGCGCTCCACACTTGTCCTGAAGGGCAGCCCGGGGACGTCTTCGACGATCCTTCATAAGCACCGGGGACGCATTTGTCGCCGCTGACGCGATAGCCCGGCCCGCAATAGCTCGCGGCGTCGCTCTTCTTGATGCATTTGCCTTCGAGCAGCATCGAGCGCGGCCCGCATCTCTTCTTCACGAGCAAGAGCGCCGGGGCGGACTGCACAGACTTGATGGTTTGCGGCAGGGCAGGTCCGGCGCGCGCGGCGGAGAAGGTATGCGTAAGGGATGCCGATACGAAAAGGACGGCGACGATCGTAGCAAGGCGTAGAGCGTACATCGGCTTGAGCGGTTCCTTTCGGTCGCGAACACAAGAGTGGTGGGCGCCTTTGAATGGCGTCACATCACAGGGGCAGTTCAACTTGGAAGACGCGGCGCAAGATTGCAACCGGCGCCGCACGCGCCGGGCTAATGAACCGTGGTCCAGACCACCGCGGCGCTTGCGATCAAGTAGACCGACAGCGCCAAGATTGCCCAGCGGCGATCCTGCGCCTTGATTGCCGCTTCGTCGTCTGGCTCCTGCCAGGATGTTGCGACGACGCGCGCCAGCGCAACGATGATGAACAGATAGGCCAGGAGAAAGAGCTTATCGAGCATCATGAGATAGTCGACATCGGGCAGCGACGACGTCGCGGTCAGCTGGATCGCCACCAAGGTCAGCAAGGCGGTGATGCCCAGACCGATGCGGCCTTCGACATAGCTCGGGCGCACGAAATAGACGAGCAGGGCGCACGCCACGATCAAGATGATGGGAACAAACGTCTTGATCGACATGGCGACCACGGGTCGCGTCACCGGTACCGAGATGACGATCCGCGAATAGGGTTCGGCATCGGCAACAGTTGGGTCTCCGAAATCGGTGGGATAGGTGTTCGTCGAAATACGCATCGTGGGCGTGCCGACTTTGAAACCCGGCAACGTGACGACCGGATCGATGACGACAGGCATGTCGCCGTCGGCCACGTAGACCTGATCGGCGGCGCCAGCCAGCGTGTCTTCCATGATCACGGTCAGGTTTTGGGTGTCGAAGGGAAATCTCTCGAGGTGGAACTTGGTCGAGAACAGGCCCTGATAGCGGATAATCGCGTAGCGGCTGCCGTCGGGCAGGACTTCCGGTTCCTCGGTCAACTGCTCGCGCAGATTGTCGTCCGAGGCGAAACGGTTCATGAACTCCATGCTCTTGGACGGATCGATGTCCGGCGACTTCCAGCGGAACCACACATAGAGATCGATGAGGTAGTTGTTGGTCTTGAAGTCGATCTGCTGGATGTCGTTGATATACGAGCCGACGATCACTTCGTTGGGTGCGGGCCGCGGCGCATTCTCGATCGCGTCTGCGACCGGGTTCGGGACGCGTTCGGCCGGCACTTGCGCCTTCAGAGGGTTCGAGAACGTTCCGGCGAGCATGGCGGCCGCGAGGGCGCCGCAAATGGCGAGTGCCACTATCAGCCGCGTGGCGCGGCTTCTTGAAGCCACCGAATCACGACCCGGGCGCATCGAGTTGTTCCTTCAGCCAGGTGCTCATGCGCTGCCGCATGGTCCGATACGCGACGCGCAACATACGACCCATATTCATGAAGCCGTGCACCGTGCCCTCGTAGCACACATACTCGATGGGAACGCCGGCCGATTCCAGCCGCTCGGCATATTCGAGGCCTTCGTCACGAAAGGGATCGTGTCCCGCGGTCACGATGAGGGTGGGCGGCAGCCCAGTGTAATCCTCGTAAAGTGCCGGGATAGCGCGCGGGTCGGAAATCGGCCAGGCCGTGCCGAAATAGTGATTGAAGAACCAGTACAGCATTTCCTCGGGGATCGGGAACTGGTCCACCAGCTCTTTCCGGGAGGGCTGCTTGGCGCGCAAGTCGAGCGCCGGATAAATCAGAAGCTGTGCCGCCGCCGGCGCGACGAGCCGTCCTTTGGTCTCGTGCAGGGCCACGGCGGCAAGGGAGCCGCCGGCGCTGTCGCCCGCAACGGCGATCCGCGCGGGGTCGAGCGACAATGTCTCCGCGTTTGCCGAAAGCCATTCGAGCGAGGCGACACCATCATAGACCGCCGTCGGGAACGGATGCTCGGGCGCCAGGCGGTAGTCCACCGAGAACACGGACGCGCCCGTGTCGTGGCAGAGGGCGCGGCACAGCGTGTCGTGGGTGGCGATATCGCCGAGCACGCCGCCGCCGCCATGAAAGAACAGAATCGATGCGCCGGACGGCGCGGCCGCCGAATAGGTGCGAATAGGAATCGGTCCTGCCGGACCCGAAATTTCAAGGTCATGCGAAGCGCCGATCTTGATCGGGCCTACATCCGTCTTGGATAGAGAACGGCGGTACTCGGCCCTGGCGCTTTCGGGGTCCATCTGCCAGAGAGGCTTCGTCGTCGAAGACGAAACCCAAAACAGTAGCGCTTCGGTCTCGCGGTCTAATTTCACCGGTGCCCGTCCTGATATCTCGATACGATTTTGGCTGCCGCGCGAAGCAGTATTCGAAAGACGAACGCGTAGCTAGCGGAACTTTCGCTTTTTGGGAAAGGCTTTCCCGCCCCCAAACCAGGCCTCTACATAGGGGCTTTTGGCGAAGTTTGTAGTCCGCACCGGCGCGCGACTTCTCCACACCTTGTCCTCGGCGCTTCCGCCCGCGCCGATAATTGGGCCGCACCACGTCTGACAACGGACAAGGAAGGCCCGATGATTTTCATTCCGCCGAGCGGCCGCGATGCCCTTCCGGCGCACCGATCGCGCCAGCCTGCAATACCGCAAGGCGTTCGAGGCGTATTTTCGCCGTGGCACGCCGATCGATCTGCGCGGTCGCGCGGCGCTCGAAGAAAAGGCCGAACCAGCCGCGCGAAACCGTCCGACGACGCACTATATTTGGCGTACGCGACGCGACCGCAAGGTGCGTCCCTCTCATGCCGCCAATGACGGTAAGATTTTCGCCTGGGGCGATCCCCCGCCCACGGGCCATCCGGGCGAGGACTATGGCTTCCGCTGTTGGGCCGAGCCTTACGTCCCCGACGCTCGAGAGTTCTTCGATATCGAGATTAGAGACGTCTCCGACGAAGGCCCGCCTCGGAGCACCGAGGCCCTTGTCTGGTGGTATTTGTTGGAACGGGGGAGGGCTGTGACCGTCAGACAGACAGGGTATTTGAGGGCGGTGGCCGCCGAGTATGATCGTATCGCAATCGATGACCCCAAGAGGCTTCCGGGTCAGATCGCCGATGTAGCACGGTCAATGGCCGGGAGCAGCTTCAATGGTGCGTTTGGACGCCCCTATGACATGACACCAATTGTATTCAGTCTGGGACATACGACGATTGGGGGAACGTTCCGTGGCAGTAGTAGGCGCAGCGACGCCCTATTGGAGCTGCGCGGCACGATCAGCTTCAATTTGAGGGACGAATTCCGCGATCCATTGGATATTGATGAGCACCTTAAGTCTCGGCTCCGACAAATAGATGTGCTCGTCGAAAACGCAGTAGTGAAGAACATACTTCGCGTGACCGATATCGCGGACTATGTTGCCCGCCGGGTTCAATTGCCCGCGTTTGTCTCCGGAGTTGCTTTGTTGGGTTTCCTAATTCGCCGTATCCAGCAGCTTCTTAAACTGCCTGAGAATATTCCTTCTGAGATCCCAGGTGCGACGCCATACGACATCATCGCGACGGATCTCTTCCTCATCTACGACAAGCTCAGGAACAGCAGGAAGTTCGAGCTGGTTGGATGCGGCACGCCCTGGTTCGATTAGGGAGATTAAGGGCAGTTTGCCGCGACTTGGACGTGCCGCGGCTTGGACGTGCCGTCACTTGGACTTGCCGCCACAAGGGGCCAAGACAGGGCTTGACCCCTCAGGCATTCCGCCAAGTCCAATTCTCAGTCAGTTCAGATAGCGGCTGTTCACCCAGCCGGTGGTGCCGTCCTTGGCGATCTTGAACCAGCGGCCGCGCTTGGCGATGACTTCGACGAAGCACTCACCGGGGGGGAGGCGTCCGACGATCGCGTTCGAGGCGCTGGGGCCCGAACGGACGTTCAGCATGTCGTTCGAAGCGACTCCGATCACACAGCGGAACGCGGGATCGTCGGCATCGCCGCGCTGGCCGCCCCCATGACCGCTCTCGTCGCCATCGCCGCCTTCGTCTTCGGAGCGGAGATGGCGCTTGTCCACGAATCCACCCCGGCCGTAGTCGACCCAGATCCATTTCCCCTCGCGGCGCCCGGCCACGACACCGCATTCGCCGGGCCCGATGAAGCCCACGACGCCATAGCCGGTGCCGGGGCCGCTGCGGATATTGAGCACGTCGTTGCGGGCGACACCGGAGACACAGGCAGCGTTCGCATCGGTGGCGACGACGGGTGCTGCGAGCATGTGGAACGCGACGCCGAGTGTCAGTGCGCCGAGCAGACGGGCTGATTTTGCAAACAGGGTTGTCATGGTTATAGCCTTTCTCGGTCTGTCTTCGGCCGATGCGGAAGAATTTGTTCGGCTTGTTCTTGGCCGGTGAGAAATGGCTAACTTGAGTGCCCTATGGGGTCGATAGGGTGAAGGCCCTATATGCGAAGGGCGCCGATGGAGGAGAATTTCGAGAAGGTCTTGGTGCCCCAGGCCGGACTCGAACCAGCACGCCCTTGCGGACAACAGATTTTGAGTCTGTCGCGTCTACCATTCCGCCACTGGGGCCAAGCGGCGGGAACATGGGGCAAGGCCTGCGTCCGGTCAACTCTTGGCGGTGTACTTATTGCGATATCTGCCGATGAACTGGCCGATCCGCCAGCGGCGGGGCCCTTGCGTCCGCCGGAGGCACGAGACGGGCGTCGAGCGATGTCATGATCGCGGGTGCCGCACCGGTGATGCTGCACCACACAAGCGGGAGCGCTCGCCGCGCGACGACGAGCAGCGCCACGGGAAACACGATCTGGCTTGCTCAGGCGTGGTGCCTTACTTTCAATAGACTCTCGTGAATATTTCGCAGGTTCCGAGCGTTCGAAATACGAGCGCCGCGAACTCGTAGGGACCGCACCAGGAAAAAGCGCCGATGCCGCATTCATCTCCGCTGATCACAACGGTGGTGGCCGCGCTGTCGCTCGCGTGGGTTTTGGGCGTGTTGGCGCAACGGCTGAGATTGCCCCCGATTTTCGGGTATTTGCTGGCCGGCATCGCCATAGGGCCCTTCACTCCGGGCTTTGTTGCCGATCCCGACCTTGCGGGGCAGCTCGCGGAACTCGGGGTGATCCTGTTGATGTTCGGCGTCGGATTGCACTTCTCATTACAGGATCTGCTGGCAGTTCGCTGGATCGCCATTCCGGGCGCGGTGGCGCAGATTGCCAGCGCTACCCTGATGGGTGCGGCGCTTGCGATTTGGTTTGGCTGGGAGCCGGCAGCGGCACTGATATTCGGACTCGCCCTTTCGGTGGCGAGTACCGTGGTTCTGCTGCGCGCGCTACAGGAGCGGCGGTTGGTTCAGACGGAGCGCGGACGCATCGCCGTGGGTTGGCTCGTCGTCGAGGACATCGTGATGGTGCTCACGCTCGTCCTGTTGCCGGCCCTCGCGGGCTTGCTTGGGGCAGGCGGTGCCTCGCAGATGGGATTTGCGGGTATCGTCGAAACGCTCGGCGTCACGGTTGCTAAGCTCGCTGCCTTCGTCGCGATGATGTTGATCGTCGGCAAGCGTCTCATTCCCTGGATCCTCCACTATGTCGCCTATACGGGCAGCCGGGAACTGTTCCGCCTGTCCGTGTTCGTGCTGGCGCTTGGAACCGCTTTTATCGCGGCCGCGCTATTCGACGTTTCATTCGCATTGGGAGCCTTCTTCGCAGGGATGATGCTGAGCGAATCGGAGCTCAGCCACCAAGCGGCGCAGGAAACGCTGCCCTTGCGGGATGCGTTCGCGGTCCTCTTCTTCGTGTCGGTTGGCATGTTGTTCAACCCAAACGTCCTTGTCGAAGAGCCGCTTGCTATCCTCGCGACCGTGGCGATCATCCTGATCGGAAAGTCGGTGGCGGCCTACGGAATCATGAGGCTCGCCGGCTATTCGGGCACGACGGCTCTGACGATCTCCGTCTCCCTCGCTCAGATCGGCGAGTTCTCATTCATCTTGGCCAATCTCGGCGTTGGCCTCCAACTACTGCCCGAGGCAGGACGCGATCTCATTCTGGGCGGGGCGATAGTGTCCATCTTGGTCAACCCACTTCTATTTGCCGCGCTCGATCGCTTCCATGGCCGCGCCGACCGAACCGGAACCGACGAGTCGGCTCCCTCGGACAGTGGCGAGGACACTCCCCGAGAGCCTATCCAGCCGACGGGCCTCATGGATCACGTCGTACTCGTTGGGCACGGCCGGGTTGGCGGCCATATCAGTTCGGTGCTGAGGCAGGCGCACATGCCTCTCTTAATTATCGAAGACAAGCAAGACATGATCGCCAGCGTCGATGGCGACGATGTCGTGGCGATGGCCGGCAATGCCGCCGCCCCGGAACTCATCTCCGCGGCCAACCTCACGAAGGCGCGGGGTTTGCTGGTGGCCGTCGCCGATGCGTTCGAGGGCGGGCAGATCGTCGAGCAGGCCCGCGCGATCAATCCATCGCTGCTGATCGTGGCACGGGCGCATTCCGATGCCGAGGCCGACCATCTCATGATGCACGGCGCAACGCTCGCGGTGCGAGCCGAACATGAAACGGCCAAGGCCATGGTCGCGGAACTGATGACGAGGCTCGACGACAAGCCGCGGCCGACGCAAAGGGATCGCGATTGTTCCTGAGGCCGCGAGGTGCCGCGTCCGGTCGTTCCATCAGGTCGTTCCTTTTCGGCACATTTGTCACAGCCGCCGCCGATGCATCGGCAGCGATGCCGGTTCGAGCCCGGACAACGGTCGAACGGATAAAATAGACAAGCGAACGGCTCGCCGTTAAAGGAAGCGCGATGTTCAGGCGGGCCTACGACAAGATGATGGACCTTGCGTCCCACCGCAACGCGCCTTGGGCGCTTGCGGGCGTCGCGTTTGTCGAGAGCTCGGTGTTTCCGCTGCCGCCGGACATCATGCTGATCCCCATGGTTCTCGCCGAACGGCGCAAGGCTTGGCTGTTCGCCGCGATCGCCACCATCGCCTCGGTCCTTGGCGGCATCTTCGGCTACGTCATCGGCTATTTTCTGTTCGACACGGTTGGGCAGCCGATCCTCAATTTTTACGGCTACGGCCATAGGTTCGAGGAGTTTGCCGCGCGCTATAACGACTATGGCGCCTGGATCGTCTTCATCGCGGGCGTGACACCGTTTCCCTACAAGGTCATCACCATCGCCAGCGGTGTCACGCACCTGAATTTCTTCGTGTTCATGATCGCGAGCGTCGTCGCGCGCGGCATTCGCTTCTTCGCACTGACGGCTCTGCTGTATTGGTTTGGCCCGCCCATCAAATCGTTCATCGACAGATATTTCGGCATTCTGTCGGTGGTCTTCGTGGTGCTGTTGGTTGGCGGCTTCGTGCTCATCAAGTATGTGATGTAACCATGAGCGGAGATCGCGACAGGCTTGCGGGGCAGATGATGGCGGCGAGTGCCATCGTCTTTGGCGCCGCCCTGCTGACGATCCTCACCGCCCATGCATTCGAGCGCTTTGGCGGTTACGCGCCCTGTCCGCTCTGCCTGCAGGAACGCTACGCCTACTATTTCGGCGTGCCCGCCGCGGTTGTCGCGTTCTTCGCGGCGCGTGGAAACGGCTTCGGCTTCGCCCGGCTCGTACTCGTCCTGATCGCAATCGGCTTCCTCATCAATATGGCGGTCGGCATCTATCATTCCGGTGCGGAGTGGAAGTTTTGGCCGGGGCCGGCCACGTGCGGCGGCGGGTTCGACCTCAAATGGGGAAGCGAGGGCATCGTCGACACGCCGGTGATCCGCTGCGACGAGGCATCGTGGCGCTTCCTCGGCCTGTCCTTTGCCGGCTGGAACGCGGTCGCCTCGGCGATCCTCGCGGGAATCGCGGCCTGGGGCGCGTCGCGTCGCGGTTGAACGGGCCTGCCTCAAGCAGCCACTCACGACAATTTCAAACGCCTTGATTGGCGGACGCTCCGTGCGCGCTGGTACCAAAGTGCAGAAGAAGTCTCTGCTTGGAGGTGCCAATGACCCGTGTTCGTACGCTACTCGCCGGACTTGCCGTCCTTTTGCTTCTCGTCCCCGCGGCGGCTTCGGCGGCGGAATGGAAGGCCTATAGTCCCGAGGCGCTGACTGCGGCACAGAGTGCCGGAAAGCCCATCCTCGTGGATGTGTTCGCGGCATGGTGCCCGACCTGCCGGGCCCAGAACCCGATCCTCGTCAAGCTCACCAATGAGCCGAAATACAAGGATCTCGTGGTTCTCAAAGCCGATTTCGACCAGGACAAGGACGCCTTGAAGGCGCTGCGCGTGCAGTCTCAGAGCACGCTCATCGTGTTCAAGGGCGACAAGGAGCTCGACCGTTCCGTGGGCTCCACCGATCCGGTGGCCATCGAAGGGCTGCTCGATCTGACGCTCTAGGCGACCGCTAGGACGACGCTCATGCTCGCTACGCTTGGCCTCGCGCTTCTCGCCGGACTCTTGTCGGTCCTGTCGCCCTGTGTGCTGCCGCTGTTGCCGATCGTGTTCGGGACGGCGCAGAGCGAGCATCGCATGGGACCCGCGGCGCTTGCATGTGGCCTCGCAATTTCGTTCACCGCCATCGGCTTGTTCGTCGCGACGATCGGCTATGCCGTCGGCCTCGACACGGATGTGTTCCGCATGGTGTCGGCGGCGCTGCTGATCGTGGTGGGCGCGGTGCTGCTCGTTCCCGCCTTGCAGGTGCAGGTCGCCATGGCGGCGAGCCCGGTTGGGAACTGGGTCGAGGAGCACTTTGGCGGGTTCGAGGGGACGAACCTTTGGGGTCAATTCGGCGTCGGGCTTTTGCTCGGCGCGGTGTGGGCCCCGTGCGTCGGTCCGACGCTTGGTGCCGCCTCCGTGCTTGCTGCAAAGGGCGAGAATCTCGGGCAGGTCGCTCTGACCATGGCGGCCTTCGGCATCGGCGCAGCTTTGCCGCTGATGGTGTTGGGCTTCGCCTCCCGCGAAGCGATGCAGCGCTGGCGCGGACGGCTTACGGAGGCGGGCAAGGGCGGCAAGATGCTGCTCGGTGTGGTGCTGGTCGCGGTCGGGCTCTTGGTCGCGACCGGCGCCGACAAGACGCTCGAGACGGTTTTCGTCGATGCCTCGCCGCAGTGGCTGACCAACCTCACCACGCGGTACTAACGCAAAAGCCTACGGCTCCAGCTCGGTATCCCAGTAGAGATAGTCGAGCCAGCTCTCATGCAGATAGTTCGGCGGGAACAGCCGCCCGTTGCTGTGCAGCTCGAACACGGTTGGCCGGTAGGGCGTCTGCGCGGGCCACATCTTGGCGCGGGTCGGCATGTCGCCGCCCTTGGCTAAATTGCACGGAGCGCAGGCCGTGACCACGTTGTCCCAGCGCGTCAGGCCGCCTTTGTTGCGGGGAATCAGGTGATCGAAGGTGAGGTCCTGGTTGGTGCCGCAATACTGGCACGTAAAACGGTCGCGCAGGAACACGTTGAATCGGGTGAAGGCCGGATAGAGCGCGGGCCTGACGTAGTTCTTCAGCGAGACGACGCTCGGAAGCCGCATTTCGAAGGAGGGGGAGTGCACCGCGTGATCGTATTCGGAGACGATGTTCACGCGGTCCAGAAACACGGCCTTGACCGTGTCCTGCCAGTTCCAAAGCGATAGTGGATAATAAGAGAGAGGCCGAAAGTCAGCATTCAGCACGAGGGCCGGAAAGGTTCCGGGTGCGGCCGATGCTGTTGCGACGTTCAAGGCCTTCAGGTCCTCTTTGCTGCCCGTCGCACTCAGGCTCAACCTTAGTTGTTGCGGGAGATACTATAAGGACGTGTCACGAATGTGAAGGACCCCATATGATGTGATTGTGACGGCGTTAGCCGGGGCTGCGCCCGCGTGCGAACGCGTCCCTGAGGAACGTGCCGCCAAGACGCAAACCCTCGCCGTCGATGCCATGGCCAATTCCCCGGCTGACATGCCATTGCACGCTCAAGCCGGCTTGGCCCAAGACTTCGCGGGCCATGATCATCGCATCGACGGGAATCACTTCGTCCATATCGCCATGGACCAGCAGAATGGCTGGCGCCTCCCCAGGCGGGGGCAGGTCCTCGACCGTCGCGAGCGCACCGGAATAGCCGACAATGGCCGCGGGCTTGGCGTTTCGTGTCAGTCCCACGGCCAGAGCCATCATCGTGCCCTGGCTGAACCCGACCAGCGCAAGCGATTCGGAGGTGAGACCATGGCGTTCGAGCTCGGCGTCTAAAAACGAATCGAGGGCCGGAGCCGCTTTCTTGACGCCCGCGGCGACAATGGACATGTCGCCGAGAGACAGGTCGAACCATTGCCGCCCCATCGGCGCCATGCCGCACGGCTGCGGCGCATCGGGCGACACGAATGCCGCGTTGGGTAGGAGCGGGGCCCATTCCCGGCCGAGCCCGATGAGGTCGTTTCCGTCCGCGCCGTAGCCATGGAGGAAAACGACAAGCTGCTTGGGTGCCCCGCCGGCGGCAGGTGCCAGGCGGGGACCGTCAAGTTGTGGTGTCGTCATGATGCCGCAGAGCCCGTCCTTTCGGGACTACTCGCCCTCGACATTGTTGGCGGAATCGGCGTTGAGCTGACCGTAATTCTGCGCGCCGATGTCGTTCAGGAGGCCAAGCTGCGTCTCGATAAAGTCGATATGGCCTTCCTCGTCCGCGAGCAGTTCGTCGAACAGGTCCATGCTCACGAAATCCTCTTCCTTACGGCAGGCAACGCGGGCTTCCATGTAGAGCGCGCGGGCGCCGTATTCGGCCTTGAGGTCGC
The DNA here is from genome assembly GCA_020637815.1 of Hyphomicrobiaceae bacterium. Taxonomy (GTDB): domain Bacteria; phylum Pseudomonadota; class Alphaproteobacteria; order Rhizobiales; family Methyloligellaceae; genus Methyloceanibacter. The sequence continues at coordinate 410,628 of JACKJS010000002.1, forward strand.
ATTCGAGAATTTCTTTGACGTTCTGCCCGATCATGAGCGGATCGAGCTTCTGCATGTTCGGGAAGCCCTCGAGGAAGATGATGCGTGTGACGAGCTTGTCGGCGTGATGCATCTCTTCGATCGATTCCTCGCGCTCCTTCTTGGCGAGCTTGGTGTAGCCCCAGTCCTCGAGCAGCCGGTAATGCAGCCAATATTGATTGACGGCCGTGAGTTCGCTGGTGAGCGCCTTGTTCAGATATTCAATGACTGTCGGGTTACCCTTCATTGTGTCCCATCTCCTGTCTGCCTCTATTGATCAAGCCTGGTGGTTCGCCGCGCGGTCAGTCCGCCGGCGGTGTGTCGTCGAATGGTGATCGGTGCGGGAACGACGCCGCCGAACTCGGTCCCTCTTCATCGTATCCAACCATGAGTTTGGCTACGAGTGGCATGCAGTTTCCGCAGACCGGCCGCTTGCCGAGGGTTCGGTATATGAGGCCAGGCGTCAGCACGACAAATGGGTCCTTCGTCCGCAAGGCCGATACGGCGTCGTGAATGTCTTGCGACGTGATCATGGTGCACGAACAGATAATCATGCCTTCTTCTAAGGCCAAAGCGATGGGTTTGTCGTCATCTGACAGGCGTCTTTCGGGCCGCGCCGCCTTTACATTAGAAATGTTCTAAACCACAAGCTGCTGGCGGATCAAGGCGATTTTTGGGTTTTGGCCGCCAAACGAGTTTAGGACTTCATCAACCAACCGACTTAGCGGCGTCTTAAATCCTCTCCGCGATGCTTATCGCTACGAAGAAACATGTGAGCATTGGGTGGGGCTGAAATGCAGGGGAATGAATTTCGCGCCGAGGATCTGTTCGGGCAGATCGAAGGTTTGGTCGCACAACTCGAGGTCGAGCGTATGGCGCGCCTTGAGGCGGAGGCCGCGAATGCGGGCACGCTTGGGCTGATCGACATTGTCAGCAAGAAGCTACGCCCGCCGATGGAGTCCGTCACGGCCCTGACCAACCGGATTCTTTCGGGTCCGTTGAGCCTGGCTCAGCGGCGCGACGCGGAGATCCTTTCGCATTCGATGGACCGCATTCTCAGCGCCCTGACTGAGGTTCTCGACTTCAGGACGCTTGAGTCCGGCGATGCCGAGTTCCAGGTGGAGTCGTTCGACTTTCATGCGCTCGTCCGCGAGATGGCGTCCGCGCTGCAGGCGTGTGCGAGCGCCAAGGGACTGACCAGCAGCGTGGACATGGCCGCCAATTGCCCGCGCCGCATTGTCGGGGACGCCATGCGTGTCCGTCAGGTGCTCATGGCCTTGATGGAAACCTCCATCGCGGCCACGAACGAAGGCTCGATCCGGCTTTACGTGAGCATCAACGACGCGGCGTCACCCGTGACCGTCCGCTTCGACATCACCGATACGAGTCCCGGTCTTACGCCTCAGCAGCAGGCGGCGCTGTTTCAGCCATCAACCGACACCATGCGTTCCGACGGCGGGCTTGGCTTGCCGATCGCGCAACGGATCGCCGAAGCGATGGATGGCGTCGTCGCGTGCGACAGCGCGCTCGGCCAAGGCACGCTTTATTGGTTCACATTCAAAGCTCTGATTCCCGAGGAGATGGCGGACGCCGAGAACCCTGCGCCGATGGCGGCGGGACTGGTCGACGATGTTCCACTCGTGGGCGAGACGCTCGACCTGTTCCACGAGGACGCCGCGCCGCAACACGCGCCAGCGGCCACCGAACCGATGGATGTTGCCGTGGTGGAAATGCCCGCGGCCCAGGCGTCCAAGGAAGCGTTCAAAGAACCATCCAAAATGCCATCCGATGAAGCGCCAAAGCCCAAGCCTGCCAGTGCGCCTTCGGACAAGCTCGAAGGCCATGTGCTTCTGATCGAAGACAACACGGTCAACCGCCTGTTGATCGGTGCCTATCTCGAAGAATTCGGGCTCACCTTCGATCTCGCCGAAACCGGCGCGGCCGCTCTTCTGTGTCTCGACCAGCGGCGCTACGATCTCGTGCTGATGGATACGGTTCTGCCGGACTATCGTGGCGTGCAGCTCGCCCAGCGGATTCGGTCGCTCGAATCCCGGTCGGCGCATGCGCCGATCGTCGCACTTGCGACGCTCACGGAGACAGCCGACGAAGAGACGTTCGTCGAGGCGGGCGTGAATGCGTCCGTGGACAAGCCGATCCAAGGCCGGGAGCTCTATGCCGCGCTCGTGCCGCTTCTGCCCGCGCAGGAGATCGCCGATCCGGAACCGGCCGAGATGCCGTTCTGCTAGGAGAGGCCGGCCTTAGCCGGCCTTCGCCAGGGCGTCGACGTTCTGATCCACGAGCGTGACGATGCCCGTCATGATCTCGTTCAGTTGGAAATCCTTCGGCGTGTAGACGGCCGAGGCGCCGCACTGCTTGAGGATGTTGACGTCCTCTTGCGGAATGATACCGCCGACCACCACGGGGACGTCGCTCATTCCGGCTTCGCGCAGCTTCTGGACCACGTCGCGGACGAGCGAGACGTGAGATCCCGATAGAATCGACAATCCCACCACATGCGCCTTGGCTTCCTTGGCCTGCGCCACGATTTCCGCGGGCGTGAGCCGAATGCCGTCATAGACCACGTTCATGCCCGCATCGTCGGCGCGCACGGCGATTTGCTCTGCGCCGTTCGAATGGCCGTCGAGGCCGGGTTTGCCCACCACAAATGTGAGTGTGCGGCCGAGTTTTCCCGAGACTTGGCGGACGAGCTCACGGATTTCGACCATACGCGCCTCGTCGACCGCGTGCGCCGCGCCGATGCCCGTGGGCGCACGGTATTCGCCGAACACCTCGCGCAGCACCGTGCCCCATTCGCCCGTGGTAACGCCTGCCTTGGCCGCGGCGATGGAGGGCGGCATGATGTTCCGTCCTTCGGCGGCGGCTTCCTTCAGGTCCTTCAGGGCCTGGTTGACCGCTTTGTTGTCGCGGCTCTGGCGCCACGCCTGCAGCGCCGCGACCTGCTCGATCTCGACCGATTCGGGAACCGTGAGAATGCCTTCGACGCCGGAGTCGAGGGGCGACGGTTCCGTCTCGGTGTAGGCGTTCACGCCCACCAGGACCTGATCGCCCCGTTCGATATCGGCCACGCGCGCGGCGTTGGAGGCAATTAGGGCCTCCTTCATGTAGTCGATACAGGCAACGGCGCCCCCCATGGCGTCCAGTTTGGCCAGCTCCTCGCGCGCCTGTTCCTTCAACTCCTCAACCCTCCGCTCAATGACTTCGGAGCCGTCGAAAATGTCGCCGTACTCAAGAAGGTCGGTCTCGTAGGCCACGATTTGCTGTAGCCGCAGCGACCACTGCTGATCCCAGGGGCGCGGGAGCCCCAGCGCCTCGTTCCAGGCCGGTAGCTGCACGGCGCGGGCGCGGGCCTTCTTCGATAGGGTCACCGCCAGCATCGACAGAAGAATGCGGTAGACGTTGTTCTCCGGCTGCGGCTCGGTCAGGCCAAGCGAGTTCACCTGCACGCCATAGCGGAAGCGGCGCAGCTTCGGATCCTCGACGCCATAGCGGTCGCGCGCGATCTCGTCCCACAAATCGACGAAGGCGCGCATCTTCGACACTTCGGTAACGAAGCGGACGCCCGCGTTCACGAAGAAGCTGATTGCCGCGACGACCTTCGGGAATCGCTCCTCCGGAACCTCGCCGGATTCCTTCACGCGATCGAGCACGGCCTGGGCGGTTGCGAGCGCGAAGGCGAGCTCCTGGGCCGGCGTCGCGCCGGCCTCCTGCAGATGATAGGAGCACACATTGGTCGGATTCCACTTGGGCACTTCCTGATTCGTGAAGACGATCACGTCCTTGATGAGCCGCAAGGAGGGATCCGGCGGAAACACGTAGGTTCCCCGCGACAAATATTCCTTGATGATGTCGTTCTGCGTCGTGCCGGTCAGCTTGCCCCGGTCGGTGCCCTGCTCGTCCGCGAGCGAGACATAGAGCGACAGCAACCAAGCAGCCGGCGCGTTGATCGTCATCGAGGTGTTCATCTCGCCGAGCGGGATGCCGTCGAGCAGGGTGCGCATGTCCCCCAGATGGGAGACGGGCACGCCGACCTTGCCGACTTCGCCGCGCGCCAGCGGAGAATCCGAATCGTAGCCGGTCTGCGTCGGCAGATCGAAAGCGATGGAAAGGCCCGTTTGCCCCTTCGCCAGATTCTTCCGGTAAAGTTCGTTGGAGGCTTTTGCCGTCGAATGGCCGGCATAAGTGCGGAACATCCAAGGTTTGTCGCGCACGGGCTTTTCGTTTTCTGTCTTGCCGCTCATAGCTGTTGCCGAGATGGTCCCCTAATTCGTGTGCAGTGCATCGAAGCACGCCCGATGCCGGTGGGCAATATGCCGCTGGAGGCGTTGTAAAACGGTCATGGCGGCGGTTCAAAGCCCCAAAATTGCCACAAGTGGCGAGGGAGCACGGGCCGTTTTGAACGATTCTACCTCTGGCAAGAGCCGATTCTTTTTGCTAACCCTCCAGTCCGATTAAGGCAGCACCGCCAAAATTTGGGCAATTCCAAGAGAGCCCCGGCGCTTTCCGTGCGGGCGAGCAGTCTGAACCTGCGGTCCGTAAAGATGTTGCAGTCGCGAGATGGATCGAAGACAATTCTCGCTGTTGCGAAATAATGGCGCCCCGAAACAGAGGACTGGGGGACAACCGGATGAATGAGATGTCAATAGGTCAAGTTTCAGCGGAAGCGCCCGCGCCGCGCGGCGAAATCAAAGATCTCTACGAGATTGGTGAAATCCCGCCTCTCGGTTTCGTGCCGAAGAACATGTATGCGTGGGTCATCCGCAAAGAGCGCCATGGCCCGCCGGATGAGGCGATGCAGGTCGAAGTCGTGCCGACTTGGGAACTCGATTCCCATGACGTGCTCGTCCTGGTGATGGCCGCGGGCGTCAACTACAACGGCGTTTGGGCCTCGCTCGGCCAGCCGATGTCGACGCTCGACGTGCACAAGCAGCCCTATCACATCGCCGGTTCGGATGCGTCCGGTATCGTCTGGGCGGTCGGTTCGAAGGTGAAGCGCTGGAAGGTCGGCGATGAAGTCGTCATTCACTGCAACCAGGACGACGGCGACGACGAGGAATGTAACGGTGGCGACCCGATGTTCTCGCCGTCCCAGCGGATTTGGGGCTACGAGACGCCGGATGGCTCGTTCGCGCAGTTCGCGCGGGTTCAGGATCGTCAGCTGCTGCCGCGGCCGAAGCATCTCACCTGGGAGGAGGCGGCCTGCTACACGCTGACGCTCGCTACCTCCTACCGCATGCTGTTCGGTCACCGTCCGCATACGCTGAAGCCCGGCCACAACGTCTTGGTCTGGGGCGCGAGCGGCGGTCTTGGCTCGATGGCGATCCAGCTCTGTGCCACGGCGGGCGCGAACGCCATCGGCGTCGTATCCGAGGACGACAAGCGCGACTATGTGATGTCGCTTGGCGCCAAGGGCGTGCTGAACCGCAAGGACTTCGATTGCTGGGGACAACTGCCGAAGGTCGGCACGCCCGAATACGACGCCTGGAACAAGGAAGTCCGCCGATTCGGTAAGGCGATCTGGGACGTCACCGGTAAGGGCGTGAATGTCGACTGCGTGTTCGAGCATCCGGGCGAGGCGACCTTTCCGGTCTCCACCTTCATCGTGAAGCGTGGCGGCATGGTCGTATTCTGCGCCGGCACCACCGGTTACAACCTCACCATGGACGCCCGTTACGTGTGGATGCACCAGAAGCGCGTTCAGGGTTCGCATTTCGCGCATCTTCAGCAGGCCAGCATGGCGAACAAGCTCGTCATCGAGCGCCATGTCGATCCGTGCATGTCCGAGGTGTTCCCGTGGGAGCAGATCCCCAAGGCGCATATGCGCATGTGGCGGAACGAGCATCGCCCCGGCAACATGTCGGTGCTGGTGAGCGCGCCGGTCACGGGCCTTCGCACCTTCGAGGACGTGATCGAGGCGAGCGAGGAGACGCACGGCAAGGCTTAAGTTTCGAGCCTTCGCCGGCCAACCGAATTCGGCTGCTCGGGCAGCCCAACGCGCCCTGGACAGTCCCTGTCCGGGGCGTTCGTTTTCATAGGTCCAGCGATTGGGGTTTGACTCCCACCGCCGCTCGCGGTTCGTTGTGGCAAATTTGAGATCGACATTTTCCGAGGACCCAGACGTTGACCGCCACCGAGACCATGACCGACCGTTTGATCCCGCTCCTGGACGCCGCCGCCGAGGCCGCCGGAAGCCTTGGCGCCGTCGCCACAGAAGCCGTGAAGGCAAAGCTCGCACCGGGCGGCAAGATCGACAACGAGGTGCTCGAACGCGAGGAGCACGTGGCGCACGGCCTGTCCTGGCTTGCGACCTATGTCGAGGGCATCCGCCAGATGGCGGACTATGCCAAGCGGACCACGGAGGAAGGGCGCTTCGGAGAGCTCGAATCGCTGCTCACGCAGATTGTCGTCGGCGAATATCTGGCCCAGCTTTCGGGCGGCGTGGTCATGAGCCAGGGCGAGGCGGTCCGGCTGCACGAGCTTGGCGTTCCGGAGTCGGCGAAAGAGGCCTTTCTCACGGATAACGTCACGGCACTCATTCAGGGCGTGACCCCGGAAGTGCGGGCCCGTGCGGCCCAGCTCATCCAGGATGCGCAAGGCGCGGCCGCGGCCAATTTCGGCGATCCGGGCCTCGAAGAGACCTACGAAGAGATCCGCAACGAAATGCGGCGCTTTTCTCTCGCCGAAGTTGTTCCGTACGCGCAGGAATGGCACCTGAAGGACGAGTACATTCCGATCGAGCTCATCACGCATATGGCGGAGCTCGGCGTGTTCTCGCTGACGCTTCCGGAGGAGTATGGCGGGCTCGGGCTCGGCAAGGAGGCCATGTGCGTGGTCTCCGAGGAGCTCTCCCGGGGCTATATCGGCGTCGGCTCGCTCGGCACCCGCTCGGAAATCGCCGAAGAGCTCATCCACAATGGCGGCACGGATGCCCAGAAGGACGAATGGCTGCCGAAGATCGCGAGCGGCGAGATTCTGCCGACGGCGGTGTTCACCGAGCCGAATACGGGTTCGGACCTCGCCTCACTGACCACGCGCGCTGTGAAGGATGGCGACGTCTACAAGATCACGGGCCAGAAGACCTGGATTACCCATGCGGCGCGCGCGGACCTCATGACCGTGCTGGCGCGGACCAATCCCAACGAGAAGGGGTATCGCGGCCTGTCGATGTTTTTGGCTCCGAAGCCCCGCGGCACCGACGACAATCCCTTCCCGGCGCCCGGCATGTCCGGCGGCGAGATCGAGGTGCTTGGCTATCGCGGCATGAAGGAATTCGAACTCTCCTTCGACGGGTTCGAGGTCCCGGCGGCGAACCTGCTCGGCGGCGTCGAGGGCCAAGGCTTCAAACAGCTGATGCAGACGTTCGAGGCGGCGCGCATCCAGACGGCGGCGCGGGCCATCGGCGTGGCGCAGTCCGCGCTGGATATCGGCCTGCGCTACAGCATGGAGCGAATCCAGTTCGGCAAGCCCATCATCAACTTCCCGCGTGTCTCCGATAAGCTCGCCATGATGGCGGCGGAGATCCTGCTGGCGCGTCAACTCACCTATTTCTCTGCGCGTAAGAAGGATCATGGGGAGCGCTGCGATCTCGAGGCCGGCATGGCCAAGCTGCTGGCCGCGCGCGTGGCCTGGGCGGCGGCCGACAACGCCTTGCAGATCCATGGCGGCAACGGCTTTGCGCTCGAATACACGATCAGCCGCGTCCTGTGCGACGCGCGCATTCTGTCGATCTTCGAAGGCGCGGCCGAAATCCAGGCCCATGTCATCGCACGGCGCCTGCTCGAGCAATGAGTGCGGCGCCTGAGCCCATCGCGTCCAAGCGTTCGCTGATTGGGCTTGGCGTTGCGCTGGCCGCGTGCTTCGCAGCCTCGCTCATCGGCGGCGCGTTCACGCAGCCGAATCTGGGCTGGTACGCCGCGCTTCAGAAGCCGAGCTTTACGCCGCCCAACAGCGTTTTCCCAATTGTGTGGACGGTCCTGTACGCGACGATGGCGGTATCCGCGTGGCTCGTCTGGCGGAAGCCTTCGGACGAGGGCGATAAGAGGGTGGCGTTGGCCTGGTTCGCCATTCAGCTCGTTCTCAACGTGCTGTGGTCGTTTGCCTTCTTCCAGATGCACAGCCCGATCGCGGGACTCGCGGTGATTATGTGGCTCCTGGTGTCCATCGTCATCACCATCGTGTTCTTCGACCGGATCAGCCGTGCAGCGGCACTGTTACTCCTGCCCTATCTTCTCTGGGTGGGGTTCGCGACGGGCCTCAACTTCGCCGTCTGGGCCTTGAACGCTGGTGCGCCGGTCCCATAGGCGGCACTCGAAGGAGACGGAATGACCGAACGTTCGGTTCTCATCACGGGCTGTTCCTCGGGAATCGGTCTTGCCTCTGCCGAGACGATGAAAGTCCGCGGCTGGCGCGTGTTCGCGACGGCGCGCGCGCCGGAGGATTTGGCGCGCCTCGAAAACGAAGTTGGCGTGGAGAGTGTCTATCTCGACTATACCGAGCCGGATTCGATCGCGGCGGCGGTGGACGAGGTCTTGGGCGCGACCGGCGGAGCGCTCACCGCGCTGTTCAACAACGGCGCCTACGGACAGGCGGGCGCGGTCGAGGATCTCCCTACCGAGGCCTTGCGGGTCCAGTTCGAGACCAATGTGTTCGGCTGGCACGATCTGACGCGCCGGGTGATCCCATTCATGCGGGCTCAGGGTCACGGTCGAATCGTCCAATGTTCCTCGATCCTCGGCATGGTCGCGGCGCCCTATCGGGGTGCTTATTGTGCATCGAAATTCGCCATCGAGGCGCTTGCGGACACGCTCCGGATGGAGCTCAAGGATACGAACATTCACGTCACCCTGATCGAGCCGGGTCCGATCCGCACACGGTTCATCGAGACGGCGATCAAGCACTACAAGCGGAATATCGATATGGAGAACTCGCCCCATGTCGAGATCTACCGGGAGCGGCTCGCCAAGATGGAAGACGGCGGGCAGATGGCGTTCAAGCTGGAACCTGAAGCCGTCTGTAGGAAACTGGTTCACGCCCTCGAGGCGAAGCGGCCGAAGACCCGGTACTTCGTGACCTTCCCGACCTATGCGGGGGCCTATTTGCGGCGCATATTGCCGACGCGCGCGCTCGATTTCGTCGCCGCGAAGAACTAGAGTTCCGCGCGTGGCGCCAATGTTGGCGCCAGAATGCCGCTCGCTTGCGCGCGGGCGCCCCTGGAGGACCGCTTGGAATACGTGCTTCGCTGGATCTTGCCGTTCGCGGTTGCGCTCGTCATTGCCGTCCTGGCTTTCGGCTTGTTCAATATGATGCGGGGCGGCAATCCCAATCTCAGCCAAAAACTGATGCGCGCGCGCGTTCTGTTGCAGCTTGTCGCTCTTCTTATCGCGATGGCGATCGCGTATCTCGCGGGCACGCGACCCTGAAATGTGAGGTTGACCCGCTCGGGAGTGGGGCTACGTTGGTTTCACATCAGGCGGGTTTGCGTTCCGCGGCCCCTATACTCAAGGCACAATGGTCAAGCTCAACAAGATTTACACCCGCACCGGCGACAAGGGTACGACGGCGCTCGGCACGGGCAGCCGTGTCGCGAAATACGATTTGCGGGTGGAAGCCTATGGCACGGTCGACGAGACCAACGCGGCCATCGGTTTGGCGCGCGTTCATAGCGCGGCTTCCGCCCCGGCGCTCGACGCCATGCTGGGCCGGGTTCAGAACGATCTCTTCGACCTTGGAGCGGATCTCTGCTTTCCCGATGAGACGAAAAAGGGCCAGGCGTCGCTTCGCGTCAGCGATGCGCAGGTCGCGCGCCTCGAAGCGGAAATCGACGAGATGAACGGCGACCTCGATCCGCTCCGGTCGTTCGTCCTGCCGGGTGGGACGCCCACGGCGGCCTATTTGCATTTGGCGCGCACCGTGTGCCGCCGCGCCGAGCGCATGATTGTCGCCCTTGCGTCGCGTCCCGACGAACCGGTCAGCGCGCAGGCCGTGAGTTACATCAACAGGCTATCGGACTTTCTGTTTGTCGCGGCGCGCTATGCAAACGGCAAGGGCGCCTCCGACGTGTTGTGGGTGCCCGGTCAGAACGGCTGAGGTCAGGGTGCGCGCGTGTTCGTCCCCCTTCACGACACCAACCCTCTGAAGAAGATCCGCTTCCCATACGTGACGGTCGGACTCATCGTCTTCAACGTCGCGGTCTATGTGGTTCTGCAGACCGGCTGGATCATCCCGCTGGACGATGAGGACCTTACGGCTTTCGCCGTGGTGCCGGCCCAGCTTCTCGCCAATTCCGGAGGCGATACCGCGTTTCTCGCCACCGGTGCGGTTCTGGTGCCCGAGCGGCTCACGCTCGTCACCTACATGTTCCTGCACGGAGGTTGGATCCACCTGATCGGGAACATGCTGTTCTTGTGGGTGTTTGGCGACAATATCGAGGATGCGATGGGGCATGTGCGTTTCGTCATGTTCTATCTGATGTGCGGCATCTTCGCCGCGCTCGCGCACACCTACATGCTGCCCAAGTCGGACCTGCCCTTGATCGGCGCCTCGGGCGCGGTGGCGGGCATCATTTCCGCCTATCTGATCCTGCATCCCAAGGTGAAGGTCTGGGTGTTGGCGCTGTGGCGCATTCCCATCCGCATCACCGCGGCCTGGGCGCTCGGAATTTGGATCCTGGCGCAAGTCAGCAATCTGTTTCTGGCCAGCGAGGAGGCCGTCGCGTGGTGGGCGCATCTGGGCGGACTGCTCGCCGGGGCGATCCTGGTCCTTTTCATGCGGCGGCGCGGTGTGGTTCTTTTCGACCGGACGAGGGGCGGCGCCTAAGGCCGGTGCGCGCCAATTCGCAGGCGCCAGCCACCATTGACTTGAGACATTTCGGGCTTTACGTTCGCCGCCATTTCGCATGTGCGAGATATTGACGTCGGGGCAAGTCAAACCCTTTTTGGGACCAAAAAGAATCCTATGAAAATCTTAGTACCCATCAAACGCGTTATCGATTCCAACGTGAAGGTTCGAGTGAAGTCCGACGGTAGCGGCGTCGACCTGGCCAACGTGAAAATGTCGATGAATCCTTTTTGCGAGATCGCGGTGGAAGAAGCCGTTCGCATCAAGGAGCGGGGCGAGGCAAGCGAAGTCGTGGCCGTTTCGATCGGCGGCGCAAAAGCGCAGGACACGCTCCGTACCGCGCTGGCGATGGGTGCGGATCGGGCCATTCTGGTCAAGGCCGACGACACGGTGGAGCCGCTCGGCGTCGCCAAGGTTCTTAAGGCCGTCGTCGAGAACGAGAAACCCGACCTGATCATTCTCGGCAAGCAGGCGATCGACGACGATTGCAATCAGACCGGACAGATGCTCGCCGGCCTTCTGGGCGTGCCGCAGGGTACCTTCGCCTCGAAGGTCGAGCTCGACGGCGATACAGTGAAGGTGACGCGCGAGGTCGATGGCGGCCTCGAGACCGTCGCGCTTACGAAGCCGGCCGTCATCACCACGGATTTGCGTCTCAACGAGCCGCGTTATGCCTCTCTGCCGAACATCATGAAGGCGAAGAAGAAGCCGATCGACGAGACGACACCGGGCGATTTGGGGGTCGATATCGCGCCGCGCCTGAAAGTGCTGGCCGTTGCGGAGCCCAAGGCGCGCGAAGCCGGCATCAAGGTCGACGGCGTGACGGCGCTTGTCGATAAACTCAAGAACGAAGCGGGGGTTCTCTAATGGCCGTCCTGCTGCTCGCGGAGCACGATAACAAGACACTCGCCGCGTCCACGGCCAAGGCACTGACAGCCGCACGGGCCTTTGGGGGCAATGTCGATATTTTGGTCGCCGGCGAAGGCTGCCGGGCGGTCGCAGACGAGGCCGCCAAGCTCGAGGGCGTCGGTAAGGTCTTGCTGGCCGATGCGCCGCAGCTGGCTCACCGCCTCGCCGAGGACACCACGGCGACCATCCTGCCGTTGATGGCGAATTACACGGTACTGCTGGCCCCGGCTACCACCATGGGCAAGAACGTGCTGCCGCGCGTGGCGGCGCTGCTCGATGTGGGGCAGATTTCGGACATCGTCGAAGTGAAGTCGCCCGATACGTTCGTGCGGCCGATTTATGCGGGCAATGCGCTGGAAACCGTGCAGACGTCCGACAAGATCGTTGTCGCCACCGTGCGGACCACGGCGTTTGCCGCGACAGGCGAGGGCGGCTCGGCGGCTATCGAGACCGTGACTCCGGCAGACGAGGTGACCTCGTCCAGCTTTGTCGGGGCAGACATCACCGAGAGCGAACGTCCCGAATTGACCGCGGCTCGCGTGGTCATTTCCGGCGGACGCGGGATGGCGTCCGGAGAGAATTTCGAGAAGCTGATCGCCCCGATCGCGGACCGGCTCGGTGCCGCCATTGGCGCGTCGCGCGCGGCCGTCGATTCGGGCTACATGCCCAACGACTACCAGGTCGGCCAGACTGGCAAAGTCGTCGCGCCGGAGCTCTATGTGGCCGTCGGCATTTCGGGCGCCATTCAGCATCTCGCGGGCATGAAGGACTCCAAGGTGATCGTTGCGATCAACAAGGATGCCGAAGCCCCAATTTTCCAGGTCGCGGACTATGGTCTCGTCGGCGACCTGTTCGAGGTCCTGCCGGAACTCAACGAAGAATTGAAAAAGGCAGGATACGGAGACTAAGCGCGCGCCGAGAGCGCGCGTCGTGCAGGGCAAAGAACGATGCTCGGATCGTCTCAAAGGTCCGGCTTCGGAGCAGGAGCGGACAGTGGAGCCTATTCGTAAAGTGGGCGTTGTTGGCGCGGGCCAAATGGGTAGTGGTATCGCGCATGTGGTCGCTTTGAGCGGCTACGACGTGGCGATCAACGATCTCTCCAAGGACCGCTACGATGCGGCGATCGACTTGATCGCCAAGAACCTGGAACGCCAGGTTTTCAAGGGAAAGATCAGCGAAGACGAAAAGAACGCCGCGCTCGGAAGAATTTCTTTCGCCGAGACCTTCGAAGGGTTTTCGGATGCCGACCTCGTGGTCGAAGCCGCGACCGAGGACGAAACGGTCAAGCGCAAGATTTTCGTGTCGCTATGCCCGTTCCTGAAACCCGATGCGATTTTGGCGACGAACACGTCGTCGATCTCCATTACGCGTCTCGCGGCCACGACGGACCGGCCCGAACGCTTCATCGGCATGCATTTCATGAATCCCGTTCCGATCATGGAGCTGGTCGAAATGATCCGTGGCATCGCCACGGACGATGTAACGTTTTCGCGCGCGAAGGAACTCGTGGGCTCGCTCGGCAAGACCATGGCGGTGTCGGAGGATTTCCCGGCCTTCATGGTCAATCGCATTCTGCTGCCGATGATCAACGAAGCGGTGTATACGCTTTATGAGGGCGTCGGCTCCGTCGATGCGATCGACACAGCCATGCGGCTCGGCGCCAATCATCCAATGGGCCCGCTGCAGCTCGCCGATTTTATCGGCCTCGATACGTGCCTGTCGATCATGCAGGTCCTGTATGAAGGACTGGCGGATTCCAAGTACCGGCCATGCCCGCTGCTCGTGAAATATGTCGAGGCTGGTTGGCTGGGCCGGAAGACCCAGCGCGGCTTTTACGATTACCGGAGCGACGAACCGATGCCGACGCGTTAGGCGCAGGACGGCATCGAGACTGCATCTCGCAGCGGCGCTTGGCTGAACTGCAACTCCTTGGGAGGAGAGACGCGATGAGGGTTTCCTCTCGCTTGGCCGCAATTTTAGTCGCGACGGGCATTCTATTCACGAACCAGGCCGCGTCCGCCGCGTGCGATCCGGAAAACGCTCTGTATGAGGACGATTTTGCGTTTCTCGATGCCTCCTGGGGCGACGCGGACGATAGCATTTTCGTCGAGGACGGCAGGCTCCTCATCAAGGGCTCCGGCGGTGTCGTCAATCTCGAGACGAAAACGAAGACCGCCAATATCTGTGTCGACGTAAGCGTCGAGGAGGCGGCGAAGGCCGCCGACAGCCCCGCGGGCGTCGTGTTCTGGTGGGAAGACTGGAAGAACTATTATTCCGTCTTCGTTTGGGCCGACGGTTGGGTGGAAGTCCGCAGGATGGCCGATGGGACGTCCAAGACGCTGTTCACCCAAGACGTCGACGCGCTCAAAACGGGTGCGGGTGCCGTGAACGCCATCGAGCTTAAGCTGCAGCCGAAGGACGCAACCTTGTTCGTCAATGGAACGGAAGTCCGGCGCTTCAAGGCCAAGCAACCGAAAGAGGGCGGCGCGGCCGGTCTTTACGGGATTTCGCCGGACGATGCGCCCGCGACCTTCGCCTTCGACAATTTCGTCGTCAACGAGCGCTAGGCGGCGACTCTAGCGCCCGAACAGCCAATCTTCGAAACTCGCCCGAGTGGTTCGGGTGTCCTGCGATACGGTCATGCGCGGGGCGCGCTGCCCGGTACCCTCCGGCGTTGCTCGCATCCAGGCCTCTCCACCAGGACCCGCCAGGCCGGTGGGTGCTCGCAGATCGCGCGGCGCCGAACGCGACGTGACTTGCCGCGGTAAATCCGGATCGGTCGCATGAGGCCGTGCGGGCAGGGCCGTCCGCTGCGCGACAGGGAGCGCGTCTTGCGGAGGGCGGACGGCGCCGGTTGACGGCGTTGCGGCGTGCGCCCTCTGCACGTTTTGCATGGGTCCGCGCAGCCCTTGCGTGCTCTTGCCGGCGCGTGCGGTGCGCTCCTGACCTGCCTCGGTCGGTGGCAGACGAGTGCCTGCGGGGGCCTGTCCGCGGCTGCTGAGCTGGGGGCCGTCAAACGGGCTTTGCGCATTAGCGGCGCCGAGTGCGCCGAGGCTAAGAAGAACCACAGCGGCCACTAGCCGGATCGGGTAGATCTTGATCATTCCTGCTTCTTACGCGCGCCCGGACGCACCGGCAAGGCAGCTCGACAAGGCAGCTCGGCAAGGCAGCTCGGGAAGTCAGCTCGGGAAGGCACCTCAGCAAGACGCTTCGGTCAGGCCCTCCGGGGCGCCCTCTATGTGAACCCCCGATGAATGCGGCGATCAGCATCGGTTCAGCGGCGATTTGACAAGATGGCCGTCAGTTGAGCGGGGGGATCGCTTCCGCTCTGTGGACTGAGCCGGCGCCGCGATGGGACGGCGCGCCCTCACGTTACGAGTTCAGAGTTGGAGGATGATCCGATGTTGAAGACAGCCTTTCAAACGACTGTTATCGCCGCTGCGATCGCAGCCAGTGCCGGCGCCGCTGTCGCTGCAAACGCGACCTTGTCGGGCGATGCCTTGCGTAGCGCCATCGCTGACAAGACCGTCGTCCTGAAGATTTCAGGCTTCGAACTGCCGATCCAATATTCGGCGCGCGGCACCATGACCGGCCGCATGAGCACCGTCGCCGCCGCGTTCTCCGGCAACAAGGGCGTTTCCGATCACGGCAAGTGGTGGGTCGACGGTAACAGGCTCTGCCAGAAATGGTCCAGCTGGATGGATGGCGAGACCTATTGCTACGCGCTCAGCCAGAACGGTAGCCAAGTGCGCTGGGTCCGTAACGACGGCCGTTCGGGTAGCGCGCGGATCGCCGGGTAACACTTTCCTCCCCGCCTGCAACCTGGCCGGAGCGTGACTCAGAGGCGGCTCCGGCCTTTTTCGTCCATCCCTGTCACCGGCCTTGCCGTGCGGCCACTTAGGGGCGGACGTCGCTTGTCCGGGTGGCTAACATGCCGGCCACGCTATCCAACCGCGCCTCGATGCGCGCGAGCCGGACATCGATCGACGGTGCCGTGATCGCGTTCTCGCTCGCGATCATCTCCGGCGCTCGTTGGTCAGCGTTTCCCTCCAGCTTTTCGTGCTCGCTCTGCAGGGTCTGGATGACGATACCGATCATCATGTTCAGGAACACGAAGGCGACCAGGAAGATGAAGCTGAGATAGAATATCCAGCTCAACGGGTAGACCTCCATGGTTTCGTACATCACGTCGGTCCAATCCTCGAAGGTGGCCACGCGGAACAGTGTCAGCATCGAGATCGAGATGTTCCCCCAAAGCGTGGGGTTGATATCGGCGTAGAAGATGCTCCCGGCGGCGCCGTAGATATAGAAGATGATGAACATCAGCAGCGTGACGTAGCCCATGCGGGGGATCGCCTGGAGCAGCGCGTTCAGCAGCACCTGGAGTTCCGGAATCATCGAGACCAGCCGCATGACGCGGAAGATGCGCAACAGACGCCCGAGCAGCGCCATCTGACTCTCGTCCACGGGGATGAGGCTGGCGGCCACGATCACGAAATCGAAGATGTTCCAGCCCTTGGAGAAAAATCGTCTGAGGTTGTGTTCCGCAACCATGCGGATCACCAACTCGATGAGGAAGAATATGGTCACTGCGTAGTCGAGGATCTCGAGCGCGGCGGTGACGTTCGATCCAAGCGGATAGGTACTGATTCCGACCCTGAGCGCCGAGATCACGATGACCGTGATGACGAATAGCTCGAACAGTTTGTTGCCGCGGATGTCGATGAAGATCTTCTTGAGACCGGACGCCCGGTCGAATGTCGATTTGTCGTTCATGCCTTCTTCCGTTGCCCGGCTCTCGGTGACACTGATGCGGGCGCGATCCTAGCGAGGATTGTGGTTGAAAGCTGGATGCCGATGGGCCCCGGGCACACGTATCCCCTGGATGGCGCTGCTGCACCGTCCTGCTCGGTGCAGCGGCGTCGGCGCCCCGATGCTGCCCGCGCGAGCGCGCCCTTTGGGGTCAGCCCGCGAGGCCGCGCTTGAGGTCCTTGAGCGTCAGGGCCGGGATGATATCGATTGCCGCATCGAGTGCGGCAAACATCGGCTCGTTCAGCTTCGGCAGTCCGGCCGGATCGTCCGCTTCGAAAAAGATGTAGCCCGTGCGCCTGCCGTTCTCGACGAGGAAATAGGCCGCCTCGGCCTTGGTTTTGGCGATGAGGGATTCGATGGCCGGGCCCATCGTGCCGTCTTTGGCTGCTTGGTTTCCCCGTTCAACGGGGATCGAAAATCGCATCATGAGTCGCATTTTGCCGGTCCTTTCTGTCGTGTCCGTTCTGAACCAAAACCACGATGCCAGGGCGTGACGGGCCCTATGGAACGCGCCCGTCGCGCCGGTGTAATTCTGTCACGGAACGGAGGGCAGGATCGGTCGTTCTCCACCCGATGCCTAGTCCAAAGGAAGCGCCGGCTGACCTGTCGTGCCCGGGGACTTTCTTGTACCGGATAGGCCTCTCGCCTCGGCTTCCGGACGATTTTCGGCCTCGAGTAGCGGAGCGACCGCGACAATCCCGTCCGTCACGTAGTGATTCACCGTTCCCGCGGAAATCTCCTCGCCCGCCTCGTAAAGATCCACGATGCCGATGGCGCCGTGCCTGGAGAGTTGGGCCATGATGTAATCGCGCTCGGCGTTCGTATCGGCGTCGGTGGCGTGGGTGATCTGAAAGGTCAGGCGCGTTAGCGAGAAGCCGGTGTCCTTGGTGCCGGCCCCGACCCAGAGAACCCGTTGGGCCGTGTCCGGCCGGTTTGTCCCCGGCCAAAACACGTCGTCCACCGTCTCGACCTCGGTCAGGCACTTGGCCCAAAAGCGCACATGGTGACGCCTGCGTGGGCTGTTGCCGATGGCCTTTTGGAAGCCGATGTCCTGGCCGCGTCCGAAGAGGTAGAGCGTCGAGAAGGGTGCCTTCGGGTAGGGCTTGTTCAGGACGAAGGCCCTGACCATACCCCAAGAGCTCGCTAGGGATATCAGGTCGGCCTCATGCCAGCCGGCCTCGGAGAAAGCGGCACGAAGCTCCGCGAACGTTCCAATCAGCGCCAAATTGACCGGGTCACCCGGCAGCCCGTCCCCGGTGATGGTGAAATGCGGCACGTGCTGATGCCGCAACACCATCAGCCCCATACGCACGATATAGGGAAGGATCACATAGGCGGCGACGGCATAGGTCGCGGCGAGCGCCAGCACCGACGGCAGCTCTCCGTCGACCCATTGGAAGACGTTGACGATCAGCCAGATGCTCAGCGCGCCGAGGCCCAGGATGGCGAGGCGCTGGAAGGTCAGAATTAGGAGTCTCACGGACCGTAATAGAGCATAGATTCGGTCTGGCGGTATGCGGAGTTGTTCCGCCGATTATCGAGGTGCCCGAACGTGCCGCAAAAGTTGAGAGGGTGCTCCTCAGTACGGCGGCGGGTCTATGAGGCGAACGCGGTGGTGCGCGGGCCGGCGTCCGGACAGAGTTTATGATTTGGCTGTATTGCCAAGCGTGGGTTCGGCCTCTTCGGCTAGTATTCGGTCGCGCTGCATCTCCAGCCACATCGCGTTCACAACGGCGAACATCGCGGCGAGAGGGAGCCCGAGAAGCCAAGCAAAGTACCACATCTGTCGGGCTCCTTTCTTAGTAGGCCGTGTCGGAATTGCCGGTGACGTCGGCTTCGGTCACCTTGCCCCAAAGCACACTGTAGACCCATGCGGTGTAAGCGAGGATGATTGGCAGGAAGATCGCGGTTGCGACCAGCATGATGAAAAGGGTCACGTGAGACGAAGAGGCGTCCCACACGGTCAGCGAGGAATTGGGGTCGATCGACGAAGGTAGGATGAAGGGGAACATGGTCAAGCCGACCGAGGAGATCGTGCCGAAGATTCCGAGCTGAGACCACAGAAGCGTCGAGACCTCGCGGCCCTCGCGCAGGCCTCGGATCGCCATGACGATGCCGAGAAATGCGAGGATCGGTGCGATCGCGATCCAGGGTCTGTCCGCATAGGCCGTGAGCCAGGTGCTGGTGCGCTCCACCTCCGAATAGAGCGGATTGGACGGTCCATCCGTCACGGCCTTGCCGACGATTGCGTAGCCTTGGATGCCGATCGCGAGCCAAACGCCCGCCAGCGCGTAGCCCGCGATGGTCACGACGCCCGTCACCGTCCCGATGGATCGGGCACGTTCGGCCACGGGTCCTTCGGCCTTCAATGACAGCCAGGCGGCGCCATGGGTCAGCAGCATCGCAAGCGAAACAACGCCCGCCAGAAGCGAGAACGGGTTCAAGAGTCCGAGGAACTTCCAAAGGAAGTTGCCTTCGTAGTGCGAGACGAGTTCCGGCGTCAGCCTGAAGGGGACGCCAAGCAGGACATTGCCGACGGCAACTCCGAAGATCAGCGCCGGCACGGCCCCGCCGACGAACAGTGCCCAGTCCCAGCCGCTGCGCCATAACTTGCTATCCCGCTTGGACCGGTACTTGAAGGCGACAGGCCGTAGGATCAGCGCCGCGAGAACGACGAACATCGCAAGATAGAAGCCGGAAAAGCTGACGGCGTAGACAAGCGGCCAGGCCGCGAAGATGGCGCCGCCGCCGAGAATGAACCAGACCTGATTTCCTTCCCAAACCGGTCCGACGGTATTGATCACGACGCGGCGTTCGGCATCGGTTTTTGCGACGAACGGCAGAAGCGCTCCGACGCCCATGTCGAAGCCGTCGGTCATCGCAAAGCCGATCAACAGGACGCCAACCAGGAGCCACCAGATCACGCGGAGGACGTCGTAGGTAATGAAGTCGGTGAGGATCATGGCTCTTACTCCGCGGGGCTTGCGACAGGGATCGCGTCTTCGTCGCCTAAGGCCCGTAGACGGCGTTCGTGCTGGGCCATCCAGGCCTTCGTTTCCTCCACGTCCTGGTACGGCCCTTTGCGGATGTATTTCACCATTAGGGTGATCTCGACGATAAAGAGGATCGAATAGAACGTGACGAAGCCGCCGAGGGTGATCAGCAGGTCCTCCACGGAAAGCCGGCTCACCGACAGCGCCGTCGGCAACACGTCGTCCACGGTCCATGGCTGCCGCCCGAACTCGGCAACGAACCAGCCGAGCTCGGCCGCGAGCCACGGTGCCGGGATGAGGATCACCGCGAAGATGAGCGCCCAGCGCGGATATCGCTCGCCGCCGAAGCTGGACATCCAGAAGAAGTAGGCCATGAACGCGATGAACAGGAAGCCGAACCCGACCATGAACCGGAAGGCCCAGAACAGCGGCAGCACGCCTGGCACGGTGTCGTTGGCGGCCTTCTCGATCTGCTCGGGCGTGGCATTGCGCGGATCGTCCACATAGCGCTTCAATAGCAGCGCGTAGCCGAGATTTTCCGAGTTCTCCTCGAAGGTTTTCCGAAGCTCCGGCGAGATCCCGCCCGTTCCGGCACCTTCGGCGCTTGTACTCGTTTCGCCGGCTTCCGCGCCGGATGGTTTGGCAGCACTACTCAGCGCGGCGCGCTGCTCGCGGATTTGCACGAGCGCGTCGTAGGCGACAATGCCCTGCTTGATACGCGCCTTGTTCTCCGCCACGAGCTGGTCGATACCGGCAATCGGTACGTTCAAGGAGCGCGTGCCGATCAGGCCCATGACCCAAGGGATCTTGATCGCGAAATGGGTCTCGCGCGCCTCCTGGTCGGGGAAGCCGATCAACGTGAAGGGAGCCGGCGCCTTTTCCGTCTCCCACATGGCCTCGATAGCGGCCAGCTTCATTTTCTGCGTATGGCTTTCGGTGTAGCCCGACTCATCGCCGAGAACGACCACGGACAAAGCGGATGCAAGCCCAAATGCCGCCGCCACGGAAATCGAGCGGCGCGCCAACTCCACATGCTTGTCCTTGAGCAGATACAAGGCCGAGACGCCGAGGACGAAGACCGAGGCGGTGACGTAGCCCGCCGACACGGTGTGCACGAATTTGGCCTGCGCCACGGGGTTGAAGAGCACGTCGTAGAACGACGTCATCTCCATGCGCATCGTGTCGGGATTGAAGGCAGCGCCAACCGGATTCTGCATCCAGCCATTGGCGATCAGAATCCACAATGCCGAGAGGTTCGAGCCGAGTGCCACCAGCCAGGTGACCACGAGATGCTGGACGCGCGTCAGCTTGTCCCAGCCGAAGAAGAACAGTCCCACGAAGGTCGCCTCGAGGAAAAACGCCATGAGGCCTTCGACGGCGAGCGGTGCTCCGAAAATATCGCCCACATAGTGGCTGTAATAGCTCCAGTTCATGCCGAACTGGAACTCCATGGTGAGGCCGGTGGCGACTCCGAGCACGAAGTTGATGCCGAACAGCGTGCCCCAGAACTTGGTCATCTGCCGCCAGATCGGCCTGCCCGTCATCACATAGACGGTTTCCATGATCGCGAGGATGATCGACAGCCCGAGCGTGAGCGGGACGAAGAGGAAGTGATACATCGCGGTCATCGCGAATTGCAGGCGCGATAATTCGACGATACCGAGTTCCATGTCAGCCGGCCTCCATGGTTTTGAAACTTTCGACCGAGCGGGGCAACTCTAGAGCTGCGGCACACGGCACGCACATAGCACTCTGCCACAGAGACACTGTGACATAGCTCAGGTTCGAGGCGGGAGCCTCAATACGCGTTGGTGCCCAAACACAGAATGTCCCCACCCCCGGTGTAGCGCCGCCAGAATAGCAGCATTTGGGAGCGCATGGCGAATGCCCTCCAGCACCTGTGCGGCGGTGACCGTATCGAGCCCTTCCGTCGGCTCGTCGAGCAACAGAAGGCGTGGGCGTCTCAGGAGGGCTCGTGCAAGGGTTAGGCGGCGGGATTGGCCGCCGGAAAGTCCGCTGCCGCCCTCACCAAGCCGGGCGTCGAGCCCGCCGCGCGCACGGACTGTTTCGCGGAGCGCGACCGCATCGAGCGCCGCCCACATGTCGTTCTCCGTGGCATTTGCCGCGAGCGCCAGATTGCTGCGGACGGTACCGCGCAGGAGCGCGCTGCGCTGCGGGACGAGGGTGACGGCATCCCGGAACGCCGCCTCGTCCCAATCGCGCGGCTGGCGTCCAAGAACGGCGATGGCGGGCTCCCCGTCCCGCAACGGCGTGTCGAGCAGCTTCGCAATCTGCAGCAGAAGCGTGGTCTTGCCGGCGCCGCTCGGGCCGGTGATCGCCGCCGCCTCGCCGGAACCGAGGTCGAGACGGATGGCGGACGTTCGAAGCGCCAAGACCGGGGCGCCGGTGGCGATCGAGTCCGCTTCTGTGTCCGCTCCAGCGGTCGCGCTAGGACCTCTCAACCTTGCGACAGGGGCGATATCGGCGCCGATGCGCCGGGCAGCACCCGCCATACGGCCCAGTTCCGCGAAGCCGCGCCGGAGAGGCTGGAGTGCCTCGGCGAGAGCCAGCGCGACGAACACGCCGATGGCGGCGGCGGCCGCGCCTGTGGCCGAACTGCCGACTAGCCATCCGCCGACCAGGAGCGCGGTGCCCGCGACGGACGTGACAAGGACCGTCAGCAGGAGGCCCGCATCGCGCTCGGCGCGATCCAGCGCCTTTGCTGCTTCCCGCGCCCGGCGGTCGATGTCCAGAAGCGCGTCTTCGCGCGCGCCGATCCGGCCGCGAACGATCAGCGCCTCCCGGTCGCGGATCGTGTCGATGAGCCCGCGCCGGAGCGTTTGCGCTTCGGCTTCCGCCGTCTCGGAAGGCGCGAGGCCCCGGCGTCCGAGCTGCCACAGGATTAGCGCGCCGAACGGCAGATAGCCCGCAAGGATCGCCCAAGCCATGGGCCACCCGACGAGCCAGCCGAGAGTCCAGAACACCGCGAGATGAGTCACGAGCGCCGCGAGGCCGGGAAGCAACAACCGCAAGACGATCCCGTCGAGCGCGTCCACATCGGCCACAATCCGAGTCAGGACAGCCTCGCTTCGAAGCCGCATCAATCTCCAGGCGTCGCGTGTGGCTTCTTGTTCCAGAAGCCACACGCGCAGTTTCGCGAGAGCCCGGAGCGTCGCATCGTGGGTGAGAAGCCGTTCGCCGTAGCGGGCGGCGGCGCGTCCGAGGGCGAGGAAGCGCACGCCGGCCGAGGGGCGGAAGAAGTCGAAGCCGATGCCGATGCCGGCGATGCCCGCGAGCCCAGAGGCCGTGATGAACCATCCGGACAGGCCGAGAAGGGCGGCGCCCATGAGGAGGACGACGAGCGACAGAGTGGCCCCGCGCGCCATAGCCCAGGGCGCTGCGCTTACGAGAAAAAGCAGAATACGGACGATCTGTCTCATGCGCCGGTCTCCGCCGGATCGATCATTTGCGTTTGGCGATCCATGGCTTCCGCGAGTGCGGGATCGTGAGTGGCGACGATAAGCGTGCGCCCCTGGCGTTGGAGTCGGCGCAACGCTTCGATAATGAGTCCGGCGGTTTCCGCGTCGAGATCCGCGGTCGGCTCGTCGGCGAGGATGAGATCGCTGTCGTCCAGCGCGGCACGCGCGATCATCAGACGTCGCGCTTCCCCGCCCGAAACGCCGCCGCCGGTCTCGCCGAGCCGTGTCGCCAGCCCGTCGGGCAGGCGCTCGATAACGCCGTGGGCCCCGGCACTCTCGAGCGCCGGCCAGGGGTCGCGTCCGGTTCCGTCCGGATCCAGCCAATGTGCGAGTGTCTCGTCGGGGAAGTGGGGCTGTTGGGGAACGAGGGACAGCCGCGCGCGCCAAGGGTCCGCCGTCGCGTCGCCGAGCGGCTTGCCGCAGACCGCGATGCGTCCCGCGGCAAGCGGTACGAGACCCGCTATTGCGGCAAGTGCGGTCGTCTTGCCGACGCCGCTTGGGCCGGTCAACGCTAGCGACTGTCCCGCGGTCAAGCGCAGATCGGGCAGAGCAATGTCGCGCCCCGGCAAGGCCGCAACGGCGCCGGAGAGGTCGACGGTGAGTTCGCCTTCCAGCGGGGCCGTGCGCGTGCCCCCACCGACAAGCGGCACCCGTTCGGCGGCATCGAGCGCGTCGAGTTCGGTGACCACGGCGAAACCGGCCGCCCGGTCGTGCCAAGCCGCGGCCAGATCGCGCATGGGCTGGAAAAACTCCGGCGCGATCAAGAGGAGGAAGAGTCCTTCTCGAAGCGTGAGAGGCGTTCCCCATGTGCCGAAGCGCAGTTCGCCGAGAAGTGAGAAGCCGACGAACACAGCGACCATCGCGACGCCGAGAGCGGCGAACAGCTCGAGCACCGTCGAAGAAAGAAACGCCACGCGCAGCACCGCCATGATCTTTTCTCGCAAGGACTCCGCGCGCGTCTCGAAATCGCGTGCCGCGCGCGCCGACGCTCCCAGAATGCGGATGTCCAGCATCGCAGACAGCCGTTCCATCAACATGTCGTTCATCGAGGAGATTTCGCGCATCTGCCGGCGCGAGGCGTCCTCCGCCGCAAGACCGACCAGTGCCATGAAGACCGGGATCAGCGGGCCGGAGATCAACAGAATGAGACCGGCAGCCCATGACACGACGAATGAGAGCGCCGCCAGCGCGAGCGGCAGGACGGCGACACGGGTCATCGCCACGTGGTACCGCGTGATCCAAGGCTGCAGCAGCGGCAGCTTCTGCACGGCGATGGCGGCGATCGAGGCCGATCCCATAGCGGATGGGTTGCGCGCTTCGCGCTGGATCAGCGCTTCCCGTTCACGGGCGATGGTCCGGTCTGCGGCGCGGAAAAGAATGCCGCCGGCAAAGCGCTCCATTCCGGCGCGGACGACTCCCAGAACGACGAAGGCTCCGATCGCGGGCAGCGTTTGCTCCGGCGTTCCGGCACCATCCGCCCAGGCCGAGACGACCCAGGCGATCAGTGCGGCCTGCAATGGCCAGACGAGCCCGGCCGCGACGGAGAGCCACGACGCTGTGCGTAATTCGCGGCGGACAGGCGCGATAATCCGTGCCTGCGCGAGCTGCCGCTTCCGGGCCTCGCGGTCCACTGTCCCGTTCGCCATCGCGCCTTCAATGTGTTGCTCGCTCCGAAGCGGCATGTGACGGCAGCGCACTGCCAAAATCAATGCGTTGAAAAGGCGGGACGAGCGTGCGCTCGGGGAAGGCGGTGCCGGAGGCGATGTCGTGGCTGAGGGAGCGCGTTCCGTTCCAGATCGCAAAACGGGCGAGGGTTCACGGAACCATGTGAGGCGTCTCGCAGCCCGGTGCCTTGCGAACGAAGATCGCCAATGAATCGAAGACCTCGGGCAGGCACTTCGCCGCCGACTGAACGGAGCGTGCGCGATCTGGGGGGCACAGTCCGCGCCGATATAAAATGTCTCGAAGTCCGTTGACGAGCTACAAGCCGCTCGCCACTATTACGATTGAAACGTGGCTACGGAGAGTTGCATCGCTGGGTCTCGTCCCGCGAACGGCTTCTTTTCGATGGGGAAGAACATCCCAACCGCCGAACGAAAGAAACCATTGGCGAGTGACAAAATGGCGGGTGCGCCTATCAAGGTCGGAATCCTATTCTCCCAAACCGGCGTTACATCTGCAACAGAGCGTGGCATGTCGGACGCGACGTTGTTTGCCATCGAGCAGGTCAACGCCGCAGGAGGCATTAATGGGCGAGAGATCGTACCGTTCCTCCTCGATCCGGGTAGCCAGCCGGACGCGTATTACGATCTCGCCAACAAGCTTCTCGTCGAATTTGGCGTGAAAATCATCTTCGGATGCTACATGTCCAGCTCTCGAAAGGCTGCGCTTCGCGCGGTGGAGCGGCAAAATGGACTGCTGTGCTATCCAGCCCAATACGAAGGATTCGAATATTCACGCAACGCGATTTATTGCGGGGCCGTCGCCAATCAAAATAGCTACCCTCTAGGAGAATATCTCCTCGAATCATCGAGAAGCCGCTTTTACATGGTCGGTTCCGACTACATTTGGCCGCGCGAATCCGATCGCATCATGACCGAAATGGTTTTGAGAGACGGTGGTGAGATAGTCGGGCGCCAATATCTGAAACTCGGTGCAAAGAATTATGAGTTTGTTGAATTAGTTAAGAATATCAAGGCTAAACAGCCGGACGTCATCTTCTGTAATTTCGTAGGAGATAGCATTATTAAGTTCTATCAAGCCTACGCGGACGCGGGCCTGTCGGCGACGACAATGCCCATCGCAAGTCTAACGACAAGCGAGGCCGACATTGCGGTGATGGGGCACGACGTCGGAGCCGGCCACATCACATCGGCAACGTATTTTCAGACGCATTTGAGTCCTGTGAACAGGTTATGTCTCCAAAAATATGAGAAATGGAAAGGCCAGCCCGTCATAACCAACATGTGTTGGGAGGCGGCCTATTTTCAGGTGGGTCTCGTTTCCGAGGCGCTTCGAGAAGTGGAAACGGACGAGCCAGACGTTCTTCGTAAGGCGATATTGGGAAGAGAGTTCCTAGCCCCGCAAGGCAAAGTCCGAATTGACCCTTCGAACGGCCACGCCAGTCTTTGGCCGAAGATTGGCCGCGCCCGCGACGATGGACAATTCGAAATCGTGGCAATCATGGATCGCGTTGTGCCGGATCCATATCTTGTGAGTTCGTTTCATAGACATCTGCACTCTGAGATGAATGCGCTGCCGCTATAGGACAGCCATTGGGTTGCCAGGACTGCGGCAACCATTGAGAGAACCCGATCGAGGGACAAGGATTGGTTGCGATGGATTGCTTACTCGACATATCCTATGATGATCGATTTGATCCCATCGTCGTAAAGGACTTGTGCCGGCTTCGGGTGTTGTTGTTGCAGCCCGAGAATCGAGAGAACGAAGAGCTTTCGCAGCACTTGAACAGAATTGGCTGTCTTGTAAGACGGTGTTGGCCGCCGCCCGCAAACATCCAAGACAATGTCGATGTCGTTTTAATCTCAGCAGGTCCTCTCGTTGAGGACAATATCGAGTTGAACTGGGATGCGGACGACCCTTCGGCAGTCTTAATTGCCGTGGTCGACTATGAGAATCCGATTGTAGTGGAGAAGATGCTCCGCTTGCGGGTTCAAGCAGTCATTGGTTTGCCGCTCCAGACGTTCGGCGTTCTGGCCACGGTACTATTGAGTGTCAACAATCATCGCCGCGAGGCGCGGTTAAGGCTGAGGGCGGCGCGCCTTGCAGAAAAGCTGAGGGCGCAACGGGATATCGACAAGGCAAAGTCCATCTTGATGGCCATCAGAAGCATACCCGAGGATGCCGCATACAACGCGCTCCGCGAACAAGCGATGAACAAGAGGACAACGATAGAGGCCATCGCGTCCGCAGTCGTCAACGCGAACGAGATGCTTCATCTTTTGCCGAAGGACAAATCCGTTTGAGACCGGCTGTTTCCCGTTAGCTTGGGTTGCTTGCAACTCCGGGAACCGGCGGGCGGGCGGTCTCGGACGGACATCTGGCGCCGTCGTGTAGCTCAAGCTCACCATGAATTCGCGGCGGCCGGCGGGGGCCTCTGAGCGCGTTGAGCAACCCAAAGCCGGAAATAGCCCAATCTGGTTGATGTCGATGATTTCAAGGCCTTAGTTGCGTCTGCGGGTTGTATTCGATCAAGCGCTATATCGATAATTGCTTGTGTCATTATGGTCTACGCAAGCACTTGCGTAACAATTTCACGCGAATGCTGAAGTCAAGCTTGACTCATCCTCTCCATCCTAATAGTGTCGACCATCGTCGCAAAGATGCGATGTTTTTGTGATCAGCTACCCGCCAACGCGTAAGGTAGTGGTGCGGGTACGCTAATCCGCTGCGGACGAAGCCGTTCGCCATTTGGATAATCCCAATAATTCAAACGGTCGTAAGCAGATAGCTCGTCTGCTGTAGCCCCAGGTGTGTCTGCCCGTGCGAGCGCCGTCTCGCCAGGATGCTGTCGATGTGCGTCGACGGCCGCGCCTGGACCATGTCAAAAATTCGGAGGAAACGGATGAATACCTCAGCTGGGCAGTCGGTTCGCGTTGCCTGTGACGTTGGCGGCACTTTTACTGACGTTTGCGTCCTCAACGAGGACTCGGGCGAGATCCACGTCGCCAAAACACCTACAACTGTGGACCCTATTGACGGGGTGCTTACTGGTATCGATGCGGCCGATGTTGCCCTGAAAGACATCGCCCTTTTCTCGCATGGGACGACACTCGCCACGAATGCGTTGATCACGCGTCGATTCCCGCCAGCGCTGATGATTACCACCAAAGGCTTTCGCGACGTGATCGAGATTCGACGCGGAACGCGCGACGACCTTTGGGACACCTATAAGGAAATGGCGCCGCCGTACCTCTCGCGGCGCGATCGTTTGTCCGTATCCGAGCGTGTCGACTATGCCGGCAAGATCATCGAAGAGGTCGACGAGAAAGAGGCACGGGAGCTGGCTCGCATCATCAAGAAGCGGAACATCTCCAACGTCGCTATTTGCTTTGTTAATTCATTCGTAAATTCAAAGAATGAAGAAAAGATGAGGGATATTCTTCTCGAAGAGATCCCGAATATTAAAGTTTCGCTGTCCAGCGAAATTATGCCGGAAATATTTGAGCACGAGCGCTTCAATACGACTGTTGCCAATACGGTTCTGTCGCCTGTCGCTGGCGATTACGGTGCGGAACTTGAAGGCCGGATGAAGGACGGTGGCTACAAAGGAGAGGTGCTTCTGCTCCACTCCGGCGGCGGCGTGATGACCGCAAAGGGCGCGACGCATTTTGCCGCTCGTCTTGCTGCATCGGGAATTGCCGCGGGCGCCATTGCAAGCCGCTTCATTGCGGAACTCGCCGGCTACAAGAACTCCATCAGCCTGGATATGGGCGGAACCAGCACGGACATCAGCCTTTGTTCGGATGGCGAACTCCACATCACCAACGATTGGCACGTGGAGTATGGCTATCCTATTCGCTTCCCGAGCATCGAGGTTCTTACCATTGGTGCCGGCGGAGGTTCGCTGGCATGGCGTGACGCAGCTGGTGCGCTTCGCAACGGGCCGCAGTCCGCAGGCTCCGAGCCGGGCCCTGTGTGCTACGACCGGGGTGGCACGGAACCCACGAATTGTGACGCGAATGTCTACCTCGGACGTCTGGGGCGCAAGCTTGCCGGCGGCCGTGTCGAGCTCAATGTCAATCTCGCCGAGAAGGCCATTGAGCGCGTCATCGGTAAGCCGTTTGGTTTGTCCAACGAGGACGCCGCGTTGGCCATTCTCAAGGTTGCCAACGCAAACATGGCTGACGCGGTGCGTTTGGTGTCGCTGCGTAAGGGATACGATCCGCGCGATTTCGCTCTCGTTGCTTTCGGCGGTGCAGGTGCCTTGCACGGCGTGGCCCTGGCCAGAGATCTGCACATCCCCGTCGTTCTGGTTCCGCCGAACCCGGGTGTGACCTCGGCCCTTGGCTGTCTTCTGGTGGATATCACACACGACCTGACTCAGATGTACGTGGCAAAGGTCGATGGCGCCGATCTCGGTGACCTGAACGCCAAATTCCGCGCTATGGAAGAAGAGGGCCGGGAGCGGCTGGCGCACGAAGAAATCTCGCCAGACCGTATGATGTTCGAGCGGTTTATAGACATGCGCTACTTGGGTCAGTGGCGCTCGATGTCGATCCCCGTCGAATCCGACATCTCCGATCTCGATGCGGCGGTTCAAAGGTTCCATCAGGAACATGGCCGCGAGCACAACTACTCGCGTCCAGACGCGCCCGTCGAAATCTGCCGCGTCCAAGTTCGTGCGACAGGTCTGAACCGGAAGGCGGAACTTGCAAAGCACCCGCTTGGTCCGAAAGAGCCACCGGCTCCGATCGGTACCCGGCCAGTGCGGTTTGATGAAGAAGAGCAGCGGATCGAAACGCCGATCTACGATCGGGCCAGCCTGCACGCAGGAGCCCAGGTCCAGGGTCCGGCCGTTATCGAGCAGCTCGACTCGACGATCGTTGTGCCACCGGGAATTACCGCCGAGGTGGACCAATATCTGATCATCAAAATGCAGGTGCCGCAGCGTTCATAGCCAACGCGCCCGTCCTTCAATGCAAAATTCAAAAGTTGGAGAATAAGATGCAGCAGAAAACAGATCGCCGCACTCTTGATCCGGTTACGTTTGAGGTTCTTAAGAACGCCTACGTCAACATTGTTGACCAGATGGCGGAACAAATTCTTAGAACTTGCTACTCGTTCGTTATTTACTCGAGAGACTTCTCATCTGCTCTTTGTGATCCGAATGGAGACACAATTATGCAGGGTAGCGGTGACATCGCCGCGCATGTCGGAACGCTTCATTTGACAGCTAAGGCAGTCATCAAGAAGTTCAAAGACGACGTACATCCTGGGGACGTGTTCGTTATTAACGACGTTTACCAAGGTGGAACCCACTTCAACGACACACGCCTCTTTGCACCGATGTTTTACAAAGGGGAGTTGCTTGGGTTTGCTCAAGCAAACGGCCACTGGGCCGATGTCGGCGGCGCGGTGCCGGGGTCGTTCAACGTGAACGCCCTTGATCATATGGCCGAAGGCCTGCGGATCACGCCCATCCGTGTCTACAGCAAGGGAACCTACCTTTCCGATGTCGCCGAACTGATCGCGCACAACACGCGGGCCCCCAACGACATCATTGGTGACCTGCAAGCGCAGTCGGAAGCGTGCCGTCTTGCGGAGCGTGAGATTCAGCGGCTCTGCGACAAGTACGGCGTCGATGTCATCAAGAAGTCCTTTGCCGAGGTTCAAGACTACGTCGAGGACATGACCCGGCAGAGAATTTCGGAACTTCCCAACGGAACCTGGGAGACCATCGACTACGAAGACGTCGATCCTGATGGAGATGAAGGTCTTGTGCCGATCAAGGTCAAGATGACGATCGACGGGGATCGGGTCCATTACGATCTCACGGGGTCGCACCCCAAGACGGTCGGTTCCTTCCTGAACTGTTGCTATGGCGGCGCTTTTGCGGCCGTGGTTGCGGGAACGAAGATGCAGTCGCCCGATATTCCGATGAACTCGGGATTTTACCGGGTTGTGACGGTCGATCCGGGACCGCTCGGTTCGGTGGTCAATGCGGAATGGCCCACGCCGGTCGCGGGCTTTGCATCTGGACCGTTTGAAAAGATCATGAACGCGGTCTTCGAACTCTGGGCGGAAATCCTCCCCGAGCGTGCGATGGCCTGTACGTTCAATCTGGACTACCTCCTGATCGGTGGACGCGACACCCGGCACGAAGGCAAGCCGTACTTCATGTGGTACGACTGGATGGTCGGCGGCTGGGGCGCTCGTAACGGTCGTGACGGTTGGGCGGCAACCGGACCGGTGTTCGGCGTCCAGCTCGGAACGCAGCCGTTTGAAGGACAAGAGCGGCTTTCGCCCGTTCTGACGACCTGCCACGAGCTCATGGTGGATTCGGGTGGACCCGGCGAGTTCCGTGGTGGCCTGGGTGTCCAAAAGGGTGGCACTCTCTACGCCTGCGAACGCACCGTCGTCTCCTATTGTTGCGATCGTGAGCGCTCCATCACGTGGGGTCTGTGGGGCGGTCTACCGTCTATCCCGCATGGCGTGTGGATCAACCAGGGACGTGAAGGGGAACGCTACCTCGGCTCGCTCTTCTCTGGCGTTCCGCTCCAGCAAGGCGACACCGTGCAGCGGCCCTCCGCCGGCGGTGGCGGTCTTGGCGACCCTCTCAAGCGCGAAATCAATCAGGTCCTAAACGACGTTGTCGACGGGTATGTCTCCGTGGAGCGCGCCAAGAAAGACTATGGCGTGGTTGTGATCGCGATCGATCCGGAATTGAACGAGTATAAAGTCGACGAACCAGCAACAATTGCAGAACGTCAGCGTATTGCGTCTGAGCGCGTTGCTTGGTTGGACGAAGATCCGGAGAAGATCGCAGCTCTCTACCGGGAAAAGAAGCTCGATATGTTCGATCTCATCCGTCAATACGGCGTGATCGTCGATTGGGGTTCGGGTGAGCTCCTGGCCAATACCACAGCCGACTTCCGGGACATGCTGAAGCGCCGGACCGTGCCGTACTGGGGTGCAGCCAAGGACGTGGCGCCAGCAACACTGCGGGTCGCCTAGCGCACGTATTATCAAGTATAGATAGGAGCAAGCCACCGATTTGGCTTGCTCCTAATAACTAAACAAAAAAATCATCAAGATATAAATCACGAACCGGGAGCGAAAAATGTCCAGCAATATTGACGTTACTGGAGAATTAGACTTTTCGGAAAAGCCTGTAAGCCCTGAAGGACGAATGTCGCGCCTGGCCCTGACGATGGCCTTTTGGGCTGTTTGCAGCGCCATGTTTTGGATGATTGTTTCGGCAGTTCTTTCGCAAGCTTACGGAACCGCCAATACGATCATTGGTCTCATCCTCAGCGCTATTGTGTACTCGCTGATCAATGGACCGATCGTAAGATATGCAATTAAGTCGGGCCTATCGGTCTCGCTTTTTTCAAGATTGTTATTCGGCCGAGCGGGATCTGCGATTGCGACCTTTGTTTACGCAATTTGTAGCATCTACTATGCGGTCTTTGAGGGCTCAGTTGTTGCTGCTGCAGCAACGTTTTACTGGCCATCTGTGAGCTTTGCAGTCGCAGCGCTCATCGTGTGCCTGTATAGCGTTCCATTGATCTTGGGTAGCGTTCAAAATTGGCTTGATCGCTTCAACGGTTATCTTCTTCCTCTATATATCCTGGGACTAAGCGGGATCGTTATATTTGCCATTTCTCAGTATGGTTACAATGACGCTTGGCTTACGTCCGAGCCGGAGGGCGGGGCGCCTCCGTACGGCTGGATCAACGTGTTCATCGCATTCATGGGTGTTTGGTGGATGATGATGTGTACGTTCGATTTTGCGAAGTTCGGGAAGAAGAGCGACGAGAATTACCACGCGATATTTAACTTTGGCCTGCCGTTCTATGTCTTCACCTTCCTCGTGAACGGTTTGGCTGGCGTGTTCCTGGTTCACACGATCCCTGTCGATGGGGCGTTGAGCGAGGTGTCGGTCGTGAAGTCGCTGATCCTTATGACGGGCTGGGTCGGAATGCTCTTCGTGTGGATTAGCCAAACGCGCATCAACACCACGAACTTCTATCTCTCGACCGTGAATACTCAGTCGTTCTTCCGGCTGACCCTGAAGCTCCATTGGCCAAAATGGCTGTGGGCTATCATCGTGGGTATCGTCGTCTACCTTCTTATGCTTGCGGATATCTTCCAGTTCTTGCTCATCGCGCTGGCATATCAAGGAATCTTCGTCGTGGCGTGGGTTGGTGTGACGCTGGCCTATATCCTTCTCGAAGACTACGACGGAACCGAGGGTGCCAAGTCCGACGATCAATATCCGGCGTACTACGCTCCGGGAATGATTGCGTGGATCTCTGCGGTCGTTATCGGGATAGTCTTGTTGATGATCCCAGAGACCAAGCTGTTTTCAGCCCCAGCCACAGTCATCAGCAGTTTTCTACTGTTTGGCTTGCTTTCGCCTCGAACCAGTCGCGTTCCGGCGTAGAAATATCTAAAGGGGGACTGAAAATTATGCAGAACAAGATAGTAAAAGTGTGCGCTAAAGGTAAAAGTCTGGCGCGTAAGGTGTGCGTTGCTTGCTCAATTCTGGTGGCAACGCTGGTAGTGGGAAACCTAGTTAGCGTGAACAAGGTGCAAGCCGGGGGCATGAGCGCCCCCGGGTTCACCGCCGGTATCCCGGTCTATGCGGATCTTCCGGTTGGTTTTTACTATGTGAACCAATCTCTCTCTAGCTATAGAGATCCGCAGAACTTGGACATTCGGGCCAATGCCAATGTCTTCTTTATGTACTACCAAAGCCCGTGGGAACTTGCTGGAGGGCCTTTGTCCTTCGTGATTGCTCCGACGCTTTTCGAGGTCTCGAGCAATCCTGGTCCCTATAGGATCGGAATGTACAATACGTACTTCGGAGCGCAGATATCCTGGGCAACAGGTATTGAGGGACTACGCTTCGGCTATCGGTTTAGCGGATATATTCCTCAGGAAGACGATGTAGCGTTTGACTACGGAGCAATCGAGAACAGATTCGGGTTTAGCTACGATCACAACGGCATCTCCGCTTTGGTGAACAACATCTTTGGTACGCCCATCGGTGCTAGCTGGAGCGATCACGCGCCGGACTACTACATCCTCGATTGGCATCTGCTGAAATCGTTCGGCAAGTGGAGCGTCGGGCCGGTTGGCTATGCGTCATCCGACCTGGACTCGGCTGGACGTGGCTACCAGCAGAGTCAGGTCGCCGTCGGTGGACTTGTTGGGTACAACTTCGGACCGCTGACGATGCAGGGCAAGCTAACTCAAGATGTTTATGAGAAGAACTATGGGGCTAAAGAAACTGCGTTCTGGACTAACATCATTATCCCCATAGGCGTTCAATAAGCACGAATAATACTTCTCTACTAATTACGGAGCTGAGGGATCTCTTCAGTCGACAATGTAAGAACTTGAAGAGATCCTTCGCCGTAATGTCTCCTCCCCTGCTCGGCCGTCCATCTTGGCGGTCGGGCCTTTTCTTTTGGGGAAGACCGGCGCGCGACGGCCGACGGCCGATCTATCGTTGCCGAAGGCGCGGTATCGAACCGAGCTGTAGCCAGAACCAATTCGAACGCCGGGGCGAAGTCTCGGGCCCTGTCTCAATTGGGATCGCGCGGCGCAAGGGGTGACATCCGGGTGGACCGCTTATGGCCGCGTCGACGTTCCGTGGCGGCCAAATGTCTTTCGCAAGATCAGACGAAATGTGAAGGGCGCCGGTGAGGTGCCGTTGGCACCGCCGTTTCGAGACCTCGATGGGGTGTCCGGCATGACGTGTCCGTCCGTGGCGGCATTGGCGCGCTGAACGGCGTTGCCTATCGCTACGCCGTGGACAGCGTGCAGCACGCAGCCGCTGCTTTGGTCCACGAAGTGGCGCGATCCAATACGGACGGTTGCTTGGGAACCAGAGCGGTCATTTGCCTGTATGACGTCAGGCCGGACGAACTGCCGCTGCGACGTGTTCTCTCAGGACGGGGTACGGGCAGGAGGAATCACGAGCCCCGCCGTCGAATGGGGACGGCCTTTGGTCCGATCCAGCTTCGTGTGTCTGACTAGTGAGGGTCCGTCCGTGGGCGTGCTATTCGGGACCGATCGGATCGAGGGTGTCGTCCGATCTGGCCGCGTCGAACGTTCTCGGTTGTCGGCTTTGTTGGTGACCCCGACAGGATTCGAACCTGTGACCCTCAGATTAGGAATCTGATGCTCTATCCTGCTGAGCTACGGGGCCTTGCTTTACGTTGCTACACCGGTGCCTGGTTGAGCGCCAGTCCGTTTGCCGTAGGCTCGGTGCGCCCCATGCGGATGAT
This sequence comes from Hyphomicrobiaceae bacterium, assembly GCA_020637815.1. GTDB lineage: Bacteria > Pseudomonadota > Alphaproteobacteria > Rhizobiales > Methyloligellaceae > Methyloceanibacter. Next base: position 445,674 of record JACKJS010000002.1, read on the forward strand.
GTGACGCAGCTCAAGGTTCGCCGAGCAACATAGAAATACCAAGATTGTGCGCCTCGTAGGGCTATAGTCGATTGAAAACATTGGAAATATTCTAATGAAAGCGCCGTTTCAGATGGACCGCCGCGGCTTTCTCGCCCTGGCGGGGGCGGGAGCCGCGGGCCTTGCCCTGCCATCGGGTCTTGCTGCCTTCGCGCGTGCGTCGGAGGCGCCGCCGTCCGAACTCCGCATCCAGGCCGCGCGCTACCATCTTCGCGACGCCGTGACCGAGAACATGGTGAGCGTGTTTCCCGATGCGCCGCCGCCGGTTCTTCGCATGCGGGAGGGCGTGCCGTTTTCGATCGACGTGACCAATACGCTCGAGGAGGCGTCGACCATGCACTGGCACGGCATTCGCGTGCCGAACAAGATGGACGGCGTACCGTACCTGACGCAGTGGCCGATCCAGCAAGGCGAGACGTGGCGCTACAGCTACACGCCCAAGGACGCCGGAACCTATTGGTACCATCCCCATTGCCAGACCATGGAGCAGATGGCGCGCGGCCTCACCGGGATCATCGTCGTCGCCGAGACGGACGATCCGGGTTTCGACGGCGAGACGGTTCTGAACCTTCGCGACTTCCGGATCGGCAAGGACGATCAATTCATGAAACTGTTCTCGGCCCGGATGGCCGCGCGGGGCGGTACGCTCGGCACGGTGATGACCGCGAATTGGGAGCAGAATCCGATCTACGAGCATCCGGCCGGCTCGCTCGTCCGGCTCCGCATCGCGGCGACCGACACGACACGGATCTACACCTTGACGATGGACGGTGCGGACGGGCGCATCGTTGCCGCCGACGGGCATCCGTTGCGTGAGGAACTCCCATGGCCGACAGCCGAGGCGCCCATCACGGTTGCGCCGGGCCAACGACTGGACGTCGCCTTGCGGATGCCGGAGACGGAAGGCCAGGACGTTGTGGTGACCTATCGGACCCCGATGCGCGTACAGGCCCTCGCCACGCTCCGCGCGACCGGCTCCAACATGGGCCGCACCCTCGAGGAGCTTAGGCCGCTGCCGCCCAATCGCTTGGCCGACTTCGACCAGGCTTCGAGCGAGATCATCGAACTGGTCTTCGGCTGGTCGCCGGGCGGTCTGAAGCCGAACTACGGCTTCTGCGGGTCCCTTGGCTATACGTTCTGGTCCATCGACCGGAAGCCTTGGCCCGGAGACGCGGCGAAGGGCACGGAGCCGGTCGCAGATCTCAAGCTCGGACGCAGCTACATCCTGCGCCTACACAACGAGAGTCCGAACACGCATCCGATCCATCTGCATGGGCTGGTGTTCCGACCGTTGCGGTCGAACAAGCGCACGCTGCCCTCGAACTGGACAGATACGGTCGTGCTCAACCGAAGCGAAACGATCGATATCGGGCTCGTCGCGGACAATCCCGGCGATTGGGCGTTCCATTGCCACGTGATCGAACACCAGAAGACGGGCCTCGCCGGCTTCGTCCGCGTCAGCTGAGGGCCGACGCTGCCTCTCCCCGCCTTGTCTGTGCGCTCCGCACGTTCCTAGAATGATCGATGCGCCATTTGGCATCCGCCATTCTGATGGGCTTTGCGGCCGCTTCCGCGCCGAGCGTTTCGTTCGCGCAAGGGTGCGATCTGCCGCCCGGTGAGACGGTCGCCGTGGCCGCCGCTATCGACGGCGAGACGTTGGCGCTCGACGACGGCCGCGCGGTGCGGCTTCTCGGCATCCAGGCGCCTGCCGCGCCGCCCGATTGGGAAGGGCCGGAGCCCTGGCCCTTCTCGGTGCTCGCCAAGGAGGCGCTTGCTAAGATCGCTGCCGGGGCGACGGCCGAGCTGCGTTTCGATGCGCGCACGGAGGACCGGCACGGGCATGTGCTGGCGCAGGTCTATGTCGAGGAGAAAAGCGGCCCCGTCTGGTTGCAGGCGAAACTCGTTGAGGAGGGGTTGGTGCGCGTCGCGGCGCTGCCCGACCTCGGGGCGTGTCTCGCGCCGCTTATTGTGGCCGAGCGCAAGGCGCGTGAAGGTAGGCAAGGGCTGTGGCGGTCTCTAACCTACCAAGTGCGCGACGCGAACAACCCCAAGGCCCTTAGCCATCTACGGCACAGCTACCAGCTCGTCGAGGGGACGGTGCACGGCATCGGAGAGGGGAAGACGCTGGTCTATATCAACTTCGCGGAGGATTGGCGGAGCGACTTCACGATCGCGATTCCGCGCAAGCGTTTGCCTGTCTTGGAAGCGGCCGGGTTCGATCTTGCGGCACTGCCGGGCAAGCGGATTCGTGTCCGCGGCTGGGTCGAATGGTGGAATGGGCCCATGATCAAGGTCTCCCATCCCGAAGAGATCGAGGTCTTGGGTGCTTCACCCGGCGCCGGCTGATTCCATCCGGCACCGAAAAAAGGGAGAATATGGCTCGCGCCAAACGAAAAGGCCGGGCAAGAGGCCCGGCCTTTCGAAATTGCACAGCTCAGAGCCGCTTTAGGCAGCGGCTTTCCCAGCCGTCTCGGCCTCGGCGGCGGCCTTGGCGCTGCGCGCCGACTTGGCAAGGATGTCGTCTATCTTGGCGACAGCGCTGTCCTCGTCCAGCTTCTCCACGGCGGCAAGCTCGCGCGCCATGCGATCCAGCGCGGCTTCGTAGAGCTGGCGTTCGGAGTAGGACTGCTCGGGCTGCGCCTCGGAGCGATACAGATCGCGGACCACTTCGGCGATGGAGATGAGATCGCCGGAATTGATCTTGGCTTCGTATTCTTGGGCGCGGCGCGACCACATGGTGCGCTTCACGCGGGCCTTGCCCTTCAGCGTGGTCAGAGCCTTCTTCACGATCTTGTCGTCGGACAGTTTGCGCATGCCGACGCTTTCGAGCTTCGTGGTGGGAACGCGAAGCGTCATCTTGTCCTTGTCGAAATTGATGACGAAGAGCTCGAGCTTCGCGCCGGCGATCTCCTGCTCTTCAATGCTCATAATGCGGCCCACGCCGTGCGCGGGATAAACAATGTATTCGTTCGTCCGAAAACCGTTTCTCTGCTGGGGTCTCTTCTTATCGGCCATATGATCGCCTCGCGGTTGAAAAATCATGGAGGGCGCGAAGACAGAGATGCGTGAGCGTGTCCGCGTCAAAATCGGCCAGCGATCGGAACGCTGGCGCCGCCAGGGGGCGGCCTTCGCGGACAATACAGAAGGGTTCGATCAGGTATCCCCGATCGCCAACACTTCTTCGAAGCTCAGAAAAAAAGCGCGCCCAACCGGCTCGCCTCTCTTGGTGCCTCACGCGCCAGCAGTCTGCGCCATTTCAAAGACACCATATCACAATTTTCGCTATTTCGAAAGCCGCCTAGATTGAAGGCAGCGGCCATTTTGCAACTGCGAATGCGGCATTTTGACCGAAAGGTTAATGGGTGGGCCGCTCCAGAGCGGCCCCGAAAGACCCAAAACCGGCCCTAGTCGCCTTCTCCCGGGTCCGCCGAGAAGTACTTCTCGAACTTGTCCGGCTCGGCCTGGAAGCTGTCGGCGTCGTCGGGGGCCGGCTTCTTGGTCGTGATGTTCGGCCACACTTCGGAGTATTGCCGGTTCACATCCAGCCATTTGTCGAGGTCCGGCTCGGTATCCGGTTTGATGGCGTCCACTGGACATTCCGGCTCGCAAACGCCGCAATCGATGCATTCATCAGGGTGAATGACGAGCATGTTGTCGCCCTCGTAGAAGCAATCCACGGGGCACACCTCAACACAGTCCGTATATTTGCACTTAATGCAAACTTCAGTGACGACGTAAGTCATCGATCCCACACGCTATGGGGCTGTCCCAGCCCAGTTTCGAAAGCCCTGTTCGGGCTGTTCGGTGAGCCCGGGGGAGGGAAGGAGCCCTGCCTATAACAATAGTGTCGGCAGCACAAGCCGCGCCGGAACCCGGCCGATGCCGAATTTTAGGATGGCTTTGCCGTATCCGGGCGCGATTCGATACGGAATTTCCCTGGCCTGCCGAAGAGAACCTAAGACGCCCGGCGTCAGCTCCAAAGTGCGCGAAATGTCTCGATGCGGCGCCGGTCCCGTTTCGTGGGCCGTTTTCCGGTGCGCATCTCCATCTGCGCTTCGTCCGCTGCTTCGTCCACGGGCGGCGTCAAATCCTCATAGAGCGTTTGCGCCAGCGGCGCTGGCCCGCGCCGCTCGGCGCTATCGCGCACCCGCCACACCACGAGCCTGCCCGGCGGCGTCGCCGTGATGACGTCGCCAAGTTGAACGATCCGGCTGGCTTTGCGTACGCGCTCGCCGTTGATCCGCACTTTGCCGTCAGCGATCAGCCGCGTGGCGGCCGAACGCGTCTTCGCCAACCGCGCGCACCAGAGCCATTTATCGAGCCGCTGGCCGGTCACGCGAGCGGCCGGTTAGCTCTGTCCGGAGCGGCCGCGCGCCGCGAGGCTGTCGCGGAGCTCCATCAGGGCCGCGAAGGGCGAATGCTCGGGGTTAAGCTGTTCCCGCTTCGGCGCGCGATTGCCCTCGTCTTTGCGATCCCGGCCTTTGCCATGCCGTTCGTCCTTGTGAGGCTTCCTGGGCGGCTTGCCCTGTTGTCCCTTCTGATGACGTTTGGCCTGCCGTTGCGGGCGCTCGGCCCCGCCGTCCGCCTCTTTGCCGTGCCCGCGGGCGGCCTGACGTCTATGGCCGTGTTGCTGCCGCTGGGGCCGTCGCTTAGCAGGACGCCAGATTTCGTCGAAGACCGTCTCGGCCTCCGCTTGTGCGGGCACTTCGTCACCGGCGCCAGCTTGCGCCGATATCTCGCCGGTATCCGCGCCCTCGGTTGCGTCCAGTTCGGCCGTTTTCGCGGGGTCCCCGCCCATCGCCGCTCCGGCATTTTCGATCCGCCGCCGTTCCAAGCGGAATCCTAGTCCGCGCAGGATCGAGGCGAATTCTTCGCCCGAACATCCGACCATCGACATCAGTTCAGGCACGACACGGAAGCCGCCGTCTCCCGTGGCGCCCGACGGTCCCGCAAGCGGCTTGGGACCGGCGGCCGTGGCTGGCGCGGGCGTGGCGGCGGTTCCGGCACCGCTGCCATCGGTCGAGGCGGTCATTGCGCCGGCCTGTTCTCCGGTAGGCTCAGGCGTCAGTGCTGCAGAGACTTCGGGGCCTTCCGCTTCAGACGCCGGAGCCTCTACGGCGGGGGCTTCTGGAGCCGGTGCCTCCGGGACCGGTCCCTCGGGGGCCTGACGCCACGTCACACGTGCCCGGATCAGGTCGGACAGCCGTTCCAGCATGTCGATCCGGACGGCGCGATTGCCGGCGACGTGGAACCCCGCCGCGCGCCAATAGGGCTCGGGCAAGGCCTGGTCCGCGGGCACCGAGGTCAGGCCTTGCTGCGGCCGTTCCGGCATGGCGTCCACGTCGATCCCGTATTCCCGGCCCCCGTGCAGCGCCCAAAGCAGGAGCAGGAGCTCCGCCGCGGCGGGTTTCAGCAGGGCGGGGAAGTAGAGATTGAAGGCGCCGAAACGGACGCCGTATTTCCGCAGCTGGGCGCGGTCGGACTGATCGAGCGCCTTGATGTCATCGGCGGCGCCCTCGCGCCGGAGAACGCCGAGATTTTCGGTGATGCGGAAGGCGAGCCCGCGCGCGAGACCGGTCAGGTCCTCGGCGTTGCTCAGAGCCATGAGTGGCTTGAGCTTCGCATCCAGATGGGCGGCGAGCCAGGCATCCAGGCGCACGGCGACGCGTTCCCGATCCGGCGCGCTCAAATTCTCGTCGGCGAACAACTCGATGCGTGGCTTCAGCGCCGTCTCGCCTGGAACCAGCCGGCCGACCTCGCAACCCTGCCACAACACGCGCCCGCTTCCCGACAGGGCAATGGTGTCGTCGGTCGCGGACGACAGTGCATCGCTGCGCGAGGCGAGCTCGCTCGCCAAAACTTGCGTGGCCGCATTGCGCGCGGCCTTTCCATGAATGCCGTCGCCCGAAGAATCGGGCGTGAAGCGGAATCCGTCCAGACGGCCCACATAGTGGTTCTCCACTAGGATCTGACCGTCTTCGCCGATTTCGGCCATCATTTCCTCCTTGTCGCGCAGGCGACGCATGAGCACGCTGGTTCGCCGGTCGACGAAGCGTTGCGTCAGGCGCTCGTGAAGCGCGTCGGACAATTTGTCCTCGATCGACCTGGTGCGTTCTTGCCAGTGCTCCGGATCGTCCAGCCATTGAGCGCGGTGGGACACAAATGTCCAGGTGCGAATTTGCGCCAGACGATTCGACAACGTATCGAGGTCGCCTTCGGTTCGATCGGCCTGTCCCACTTGCCGGGCGAACCAGTCCTCGGGAATCTTGCCGTCGTCACTCATGACGAACCCGAACAGCGTGCCGACGAGGTCCGCGTGGTCGGTGGGCGAGACGCGCTGGTAGTCCGGGATCTGGCACATGTCCCACAGCAGCGCGACTGCCGCCGGCGAGCGCGCCATGTCGCAAATGGCCTCGTCGCGCGTCACGTTCTCGAGCGCGATGACGTCGTCGACCATGCGCGAGCGGATGAGACGGGGATGGACGGGCGTTTCGCGCAGGCTCTCTTTGAGCGCGTCGATGGATGCGGTGTCCAACGTGCGGCTGCGCCATTGCAGGACGCCCACCTGATCGAAGGCGTGGGTCTCGAGACGCTCGATCAACTCCGCGTCGAACGGGCCGACTTGTCCCGTTGCCCCGAACGTGCCGTCGTTCATGTGGCGCCCGGCGCGTCCGGCGATCTGTCCGAGTTCCGAGGGGGTGAGGTTGCGATGCGTGTTGCCGTCGAACTTGCGCACCCCTGCGAAGGCGACGTGATCGAGATCGAGATTGAGGCCCATGCCGATCGCGTCGGTCGCGACCAGGAAGTCCACGTCGCCGTTCTGATAGAGAGCGACTTGCGCGTTGCGCGTGCGCGGAGACAGCGCGCCGAGCACCACGGCCGCCCCGCCCCGCTGACGGCGCACGAGTTCGGCGATGGCGTACACATCGTTCGCGGAGAAGGCGACGATGGCCGAACGCCGGGGCAGCCGCGTGATCTTCTTTTCGCCCGCATAGGTGAGGTTCGACATGCGCGGGCGCGATACGAGGTTGGCACCGGGTAGCAGCTCCCGGATCGCCTCGCGCATCGTCGCGGCGCCGAGCAGCAATGTCTCGCTCAGGCCGCGCGCATGGAACAGCCGGTTGGTGAAGACATGGCCGCGCTCGGCGTCGGCGGCGAGCTGAATTTCGTCGATGGCGACGAAGTCGGCCTCCAACTCGCGCGGCATCGCTTCCACGGTGCAGACATAGAAGCGGGCACGAGGCGGCTTGATCTTCTCTTCGCCCGTAATCAGCGCAACCTGGCCCGCGCCCACCTTGGCGACCACCTTCTCGTAGACCTCGCGCGCGAGGAGCCGCAAGGGCAGGCCGATCACGCCGACATCGTGGGCGAGCATGCGCTCGATGGCGAGATGGGTCTTGCCCGTGTTGGTCGGGCCCAGCACGGCGGTAACGCCCCGCCCGCGATTGGGCGGTCCGTGCGCGCCAATCGTCTGCGCGCCTGTGGATTGTGTGGATAAGGCTTTGGACATTCAGCGAAATTCTTAACGCGACTCGTGGCTTCGGCGTGAACGGGACCAGAACGAATCCCGTCCGAATCGCTGACTCCAGCGTATTCGAATTATGTTCCGCCCCAAAATGGAACGGCGATTGGACGCTGGTTCGGCTGAGAGTGCATGTAAGCGTTTTGGGCCGCCCGCGCTACATCTAGCATCTTTTTCCGGCAGAAGGCCGCGCGCCGCGGGATCGCAACGGGAACAGAGCAGGGGCGAATCAGGGGATCGTAAATTTTCGCGGCCCGTTCCCCACGACATCTTGTGGTTTGGGCATCCGGCGTTAACAGATGGGCGAACTGGCCGATCCTCGGGCCGCAGCCCCAGGATGATTTGCCCGACATTGCCGCACGCGTCGGCGTGGGACGCCACCGCTACATTTTGCATTTTTGCAAATTCGAGGATCGTTTTTGCAAGATCGCAACGGGAACAGACCGGGCCCGAATCAGGGGTTTGTAAATCTTCGCGGGCCGTTCCCTACGACATGTTGTGGTTTCGAGGGGCCGCGTTAACCAGTGGGTTCCAGCGTCCCTACCGGGGCAGCGAGGCGGCTCAGCGCGCCTCGGCGCGGCCCGCGCGTCCAACGCGCAGCGACGTCACGACGGCGGTGCCATAGCCGACCGACGTCGGCATCACGATGCGATAGGGCACGTACATATCAGTGCCTTGCAAGGGCACCATCCAGGCCTCGATCTGATTGCTCTGGCGCAATTGCTCGATGCCCGGGTCGCCGCGCGGATAGCCTGAGATCGGAACGAATTTCACCTTGCAGACCGCGGCCGGGCCCGTGTAGCTGCCGGCGCCCCGGTTCTGCACCATCACGCGCTTCTTCGGCTTCAACACGAGATCGTAGCGCGACCGTCCGTCGAAGATCGGGATCACTTGGTTGCAGACGCTGAGATCGCCATGCGGATTTCCCGAGCGCGCGGTGAGAAAGACGCCGCTCAGCGGGTCCACCACATGCTGCACCTGTTCTTTCGTGACCTTGATCTCGCCGGGATAGGAGCGCGGCTTCGGCCAAATACTGACGGACTGTACGAAGCCGTCGCCAAAGGAGATGCGCAGGCGTTCGCTGTATTTTCCGTCCGTCTGGCTGAACGAATAGGTCGTCGGGTTCGGACCGGCGGTGGTCGCCGCGCCCGCGCCCCCGATGGAACCTTGCCAATTGAACACCCAGCCTTTGAGTACGGAGAAGGTTCCGGTGCCGCGCAAATTGTACTGTCCGTCGCGGACCGTGCCGGCAATGCTGAAATTGCCCAGATTGAAGCGGCCGAGGCTGACATTGTAGACGGCGACGAAGCGGGCCGAGGTGTCGACCGGCGGGGCCGCCGAGGGCGTTGCCGGCATGTCGGGCGAAGGCTCGCTGTCCTCCGGGCGATCCTTGTAGAGCCCTTCGATCGGGAAGGGCGGGGGCCTGTCGTCAGGGGCCTCGCCGCGCGTCTCCGGCTCGGCCTGTATCTCGGCCCGTGCGCCGCCTGCGTCCCCGTCCGGCCAAAAGTCCAGTGAAATCAGAGCCAAGGCCGCAATGCCCAGCGTCAGCGCGGCAGGCGCGCCCAAGCTCATGACATATCGTGCGACCCGCATCTATCGCAGCCTTTCCCGGTGTTCCCCGCTTTTTGGATTTCGCAAGGCCACTGTCCAGGATTAGAAGGATTCGTCAATTGGGCCAACCGAGGCGAAATGCCTTCTGTGCCTTGACCGAATTGCGCCATCCCCGTATATGTCCCGGCCTTGAGCCTTGCGCTCGTGAAACGCCACGAGCCGCGCGAGGTATTCACAAGATTTTCGTTGGAAGGACAAGGACCATGGCCCGTCGCTGCGAGCTGTCCGGCAAAGCCGTGCTCACCGGCAACAATGTGAGCCATGCTAAGCGCCGCACCCGGCGCCGCTTCTTGCCGAATCTGAGCAATGTCACGCTTCAGAGCGATGTTCTGAAGAAGACCGTCCGCTTCACCGTTTCCGCGAGCGCGCTGCGCTCGGTCGAGCATCGTGGCGGGCTGGATGCTTATCTGCTCAAGGCAGGCGAGGACGAGCTCTCCCTCAAGGCCCGGCGTCTGAAGCGAGAGATCGCCAAGGCGACCGAGGCGCAGGCCGCCGCCTCCTAAGGCCGTGCCGGTCCCGCCCGCCTAGGGCAGGGTGAACTGCATGATCAGCGAGCGCTGCAAGGCGCTGAAATTGTCGTCCGACATGACCGTCAGGACGGTCTCGCCTCCGTGTGCGCGGTGCACGGCGATCGCTTCCATATTGTCGATGTTCATGATGTCGCTGGCTTCGAGCAGGACCTCGCCCCCGATCAGCTTGCCGGGCCGGAGATCGGACGCCGCGATCCGGCGGATGCGCATCTTCACGCCTTCCGAGTAGCGGAAGCGGCGTTCCAGCAGGAGAAGTCCGCCGTCTGGCAACCCGGCCGCGCCGGTGAAGTCGAAGCCGCCAAGCCGTCTGATCGTGATCGTGCCAGGCGATGGGCCGCCGATGAGCCAGCCAATGAGATTGCCGTTCCGGTCCTTCAAGCGCTCCGGAAGGGCGACAATGGTGCCCTTCATCCGGCCCGCCTCGATGGTGGCGAGCGCCTCCAGCCCCATATTTGACCTCATGCCGCGTGCGGCCTTGGGCAAGGGAACAGCGCCGTCCGGCGGCCCGAAGCGCTCCGGCGTGAAGGGATAGCGCATGATGCGATGGTCGCGCTCGAACGAGACAAGCGCGGTGCCTTGCGTTGTGTCGCCCGACAGGAGCGCCATGTCTTCCGAGTCCTGCCGGCCGCCGGACCGCACCGGCTTGCCGTCCTCATCGAGGATGGGTCCGAGCATGACGTCGGAGAGCCCCGTCAGGCGGAGCCCGTCATAGCCGAGGGTCGCTCGCATCCAGGAGCCAGCATCGGAGAGTGCGAGCAGGGTCGTGCCGGACGCGTCGAGGGCCATGGCGGAATAGCCGCCGAAATGGCGCGAACGCGCGAAGATATTGAGACCGCCGCGATAGGTGAGCTTGCCGAACTTCGTCAGCGTGGCATCGTCGCGGTCGAACGACAGCGGAACGACGGAGACGCGCGTGGACACCGGGCCGTCCAAGGGCACGGCCGGTTTGGCGATCAGCGAGGGCGTGTCGAGGTAGAGAAAGGCAGCGCCGGTCAGGACGACAGCCAGAGCCGCCGTGGCCTTGCGCGATATCAGGAACACCTAGTGCAATGCCCGGCGTTTGGCCCGCGCCGCCGAGGGGTTCGCGCGATGCAGCGCGCGCGCTGCGTGGTCGTCGTCGAAGAGCTCGGCGAGCTTGTCGGTCATCGCCCCGGCCAATTCCTCCGCGTCGGTGATGGTGACGGCGCGGCGGTAGTAGCGCGTCACGTCGTGGCCGATACCGATGGCCAGCAGCTCGACCGGCGAGCGCGTTTCGATCTCGTTGATCACCTGGCGCAAATGCTTCTCGAGATATGCGCCGGAGTTCACCGACAATGTCGAATCGTCCACGGGTGCGCCATCGGAGATCATCATCAGGATGCGCCGCTGTTCGGACCGGGCCAGAAGACGCTTATGCGCCCAGGCCAGCGCCTCGCCGTCGATATTCTCTTTCAAAAGCCCCTCGCGCATCATCAGGCCGAGATTGCGCCGCGCGCGCCGCCAAGGCATGTCGGCCGACTTGTAGACGATGTGCCGGAGATCGTTCAGCCGGCCGGGGAACGGCGGCTTCATGGCCTTCAGCCAGGCTTCGCGCGCATGCCCGCCCTTCCAGGCCCGGGTGGTGAAGCCCAAAATCTCCACCTTGACGCCGCACCGTTCCAAGGTGCGCGCCAGAATGTCGGCGCAACAGGCGGCGACCATGATCGGGCGTCCGCGCATCGAGCCGGAATTGTCGAGCAGCAACGTGACGACCGTGTCGCGGAACTCGGTGTCGCGCTCTTGTTTGAAGGTCAACGGATGCATGGGGTCGATGATGACGCGCGTCAGGCGCGCGGCATCGAGCGTGCCCTCGTCGAGATCGAAATCCCAGCCGCGATCCTGCTGCGCGAGCAGGCGGCGTTGCAGCCGGTTGGCCAGCCGCGCGACCGCGCCCTGAAGCGCCACGAGCTGCTTGTCGAGGAACGAGCGCAGCCGGTCGAGTTCCTCGGCGTCGCACAGTTCCTCGGCGGTAACGATCTCGTCGAACTCCTCGGTGAAGATCTTGTAGCCGAACGCGGACGGGTCATCGAGGACGGACAGGTTGGGGCGCCAGGGATCCCCGCGGCGCGGTAGATCGGCCGCCTCGTCGTCTTCGTCGAGCTGGTCGGTGGCGCCGTCCTCTTGGTCGTCCATCGTGTCTTCGGACGTGTCGTCGGGCTCCGCTCGCGCCTCTTGGGCAAGCTCCGAGCCTGTCTGCATTTCCGCCTGATCCTCGTCCTCCGACGTGTCGGGCTCGTTTTCGCCCTCCTGGGACGACTCTTCGTCCTGGTCGCCCTGATCGAGCTGGTCGGCCATATTGAGGGCTGTCAGGAGATCGCGGGCGAGCTTGCCGAAGGCTTCCTGATCGAACAGCGTGCCCTGCATCTGATCGAGCAGCGTCTTGGCGCGCTCCTCGACCCATGGACGCCAGAGGTTCACGAGGGGCTTTGCGCGGGCCGGTGGCGCTTCGCCGGTCAACCGTTCCCGGATCATGAGCGCCAGCGCATCGGAGATCGGTGCTTCGGAGCGCTCGGTTTCCTCGGTGATGCGGCTACGCGCGTAACGCTGCTCGGTGCGGGCCATCAAATTTTGGGCGACGCCGTCCATGCGTACGGCACCGATCGCCTCGACACGGGCTTGTTCCAAAGCATCGAACACGGCCCTGGCTTCGCCGCCCGACGGCGCCAACGCCCGATTGAGGGCTTCGTCGCTGCAGGAAATCGCAAGCGCGGCCGCGTCGGCGTGTCCGCGGATGGCCGCGAGTTCCTCACGCGTCGGCACGCGCGGCGGCTCCGGCACGCGCGCCGTCTTGCCGGAAAGGCCGGGCGGTTCATTGGAGAACACGACCTCGACGCCGCCGTCTGCGGCGATAGCCCGCGTCGCCAGCGTTACCGCGCGTTTGAACGGATCGAGGGGAGCCTCTTTCCGTTTCGGTCCAGACATCAGGACGGACTCCCAGAGCGGAAATTACACAAGTGGTTCCGGCTCAGCTCAAGGCCACATTGCCGGTGGACTCGGGCAAGTCCTCGCCAAAGCAGCGCTGGTAGAACTCGGCGATCATGCCGCGCTCGAGCTCGTCGCACTTGTTCAAGAAGGACAAGGAGAAGGCCGTGCCGACATCGCCAAATATCTCGGCGTTCTCAGCCCAGGTAATCACCGTACGCGGGCTCATCACCGTGGATAGGTCCCCATTCATGAAGGCGTTGCGGGTCAGCTCCGCCACGCGGACCATGTTCGAGATGGTCTTGCAGCCCTTTTCGGTATTGAACGACTTTACCTTCGCCAGCACGATTTCGACTTCGTCGTCGTGCGGCAGGTAATTCAACGTGGCGACGATCGACCAGCGGTCCATCTGACCCTGGTTGATCTGCTGCGTGCCGTGATAGAGGCCGCTCGTGTCGCCGAGGCCGATCGTGTTCGTGGTCGCGAACAGGCGGAAGGCCGGGTGCGGCCGGATGACCTTGGACTGGTCGAGCAGAGTCAGCTTTCCCGAAACTTCCAGCACGCGCTGGATGACGAACATCACATCCGGACGTCCCGCGTCATACTCGTCGAAGCAGAGCGCGGTGTTGGTTTGCAGCGCGTAAGGGAGAATGCCCTCGCGGAATTCGGTGACCTGCCGTCCGTCCTTGATGACGATGGCGTCCTTGCCCACGAGGTCGATGCGGCTGACATGGCTGTCGAGATTGACGCGGATGCACGGCCAGTTGAGGCGCGCCGCCACTTGCTCGATATGCGTCGATTTGCCCGTGCCATGATAGCCCTGAATCATCACCCGCCGGTTGTGTTTGAACCCGGCCAGGATCGCGAGCGTCACGTCGCGGTTGAACAGATAGTCCGGGTCGACGTCCGGAACGTGCTCGTCGGACTGGGAATAGGCCGGCATTTCGAGATCGGAATCTATGCCGAAGACCTGGCGCACGGAGACGGTCATATCCGGCAGGCCGGGGCCGTTCGTCGCTGTTTCAAGTGTCATGATCGATGATGAGCCTTTGTCGGTGATGGGCGCGCATCACGTCTCCACAGCGGCGCCAAATCCCTTGCGAAACCCTAATTTAGCGTGGGAATGGCGGCGCGCGTCATGCGAGCCCCGCTTGCCTTAGATAGTTATAGGCTTGGATCACTTCACGCAACTTGTCCTCGGAGGACCTGTCGCCATTGTTGTGGTCGGGATGGAGCCGCTTCACCAGCTCCTTGAAGCGCGCCTTGATGTCCTGCTTCGTGGCGTTGTCTTCCAGATTGAGCTGGCGGAGCGCCTTGCGTTCGAGCCGCTTCAAGGGGCGGCGAGCCTGTCCCGGCGGTTCGCCCGCGGGGCCCTTTCCGCCAAACAAGCCGAACGGGTCCGCGGTTTCGAATTTGTAGCCGTAGCCGGTGCGCCGCGCCTGGCCGCGCCCCCGTCCTTTTCCGTAGGCGTTGACGCCCACGAACCATGTCGGGCGGTTGCCGGTCTGGTCGGCCTTCTGCTGGGCGATGACCTCCTCGTCTGGTACGCCGGAGAAATAGTTGTAGCCCTTGTTGTACTCGCGCACGTGGTCGAGGCAGAAGCGATGGTACTGCCCCTCCTGCCCGCGCCCTTTCGGGGCCGGGTACAGGCCGGGCTGATCGCACCCTTCCCACTCGCATTTGGGCGCGGAGTCGCGCAGCAAGCGGTTCTCGTCGGGTTTGACGCGCAGGTGGTCGAAGAGTTTCGAGTCGAGTTTCATGGAACCGGCATTATGGGAATCGTTATTGGGCACAACAAGGATGGCTCGACGACGATATTGGCGATAGTCTGGCGGATTATGCGCTGCCGGCGATTCCGCGTCGCTGGCCCGCACGAAACCCATCCTCCATCAGGATTGCTTCCGCCGTATTAAGAGCGCCGAGACGAATGAGTGCCGAACAGACCATCCGTGAAAAATTGACCGCCGCGTTTACGCCGGACGCTGTTCAAGTGGTCAACGAATCCCACCATCATGCTGGCCATGCCAGCTCGCCCGGTACTGGCGAGAGTCATTTCTCCGTCCGGGTGGTCTCGCCCGCTTTCGCCGGCAAGTCGCGTCTCGAACGGCATCGCATGGTCAATGCGGTGCTTGCGGACGAGTTGTCCGGAAAAATCCACGCGCTCGCCGTCACGGCGCTGACTCCCGACGAAGCAGCCAAGGCCGGTTGAAGCCCCTAGGACGCTGACTTTGCGGTGGCGCTCGCGTCCGCCTTGCCGGATTTTTCGCCGTTCCGGTTCGCGCTCTTCAAGGGCACGACGCGCAGGCGTGTGATGCGGTTGCGCTGCCGCCGCAGAACCTCGAAGCGGAAATCGTGGAAGTTGAAGGTCTGGCCGGGATTCGGAATGGTCTGGGCCTCGTGAATCACCAGGCCGGCGATGGTGGTGGCTTCCTCGTCCGGCAGGTCCCAATCCATGAGCCGGTTCACGTCGCGGATCGGCACGAGCCCTTCGACGATCAGCGACCCGTCGGATTGTGGCTGCGCATCCGTCGCGGCCACGTCGGTCTCGTCGGTAATGTCGCCGACGATCTCTTCGATGATGTCTTCGAGCGTCAAGAGGCCCATCACCTCGCCGTACTCGTCAACGACGATAGCGAAATGGTTCTTACGCTTTAGAAAGGCCGCGAGCTGCGCCTTCAGCGTCGTGGTGTCTGGGACGAACCAGGGCTTGGTGGCGAGTGCCATCACGTCGATCTTGCCGATGTCGCCCATGGAGTCGCGCAAGGCCTGCAACAGCGTTCTCGCATGCAGGATGCCCACGATCTCCTCGCGCTCGCCCTTCCACAGCGGGATGCGCGTGTGCGAGCTCTGGAGGGCCTGATCGATGATCTCTTCAGGGCTGAGGTCCGCGTCGATGGTGACCATATTGGTCCGGTGCACCATGATGTCGGATACGTCGAGATCGCGCAGGTCCAACACGCCGCCGAGCATGTCGCGGTCGCCTTTCACCACGCCGCCTTCCTTGTGGTGCAGCTCGATCGCGCCGCGAATCTCCTCGTGCGCGGACAAGACCTCCGCGTCGTCGTCGATATTGGCGCCGAACAGGCGCAGCGTGTGGCGCACGAGAAATTGCAGAGCGGCCGTCACCGGCGCGAGCAGCGCGACCAGGACTTTCAGCACCGGCGCGACGGCGAGCGCCATGCGGTCGGCGTTCAGGATCGCGTAGGTCTTCGGCAGCACCTCGGCGAACACGACTACGACGGCGGTCATGACGAGCGTGGCGTAGGCGACGCCCGCGTCTCCGAAGACGGAAAGGAACAGGCTCGTGGTGAGCGCCGAGGCGGCGATGTTGACCAGGTTGTTCCCGAGCAGCAGCGCGCCGATCAGCCGCTCGCGGGATTCCAAGAGGCGGTTGACGAGACCCGCCCGCGCACTGCCGTCGTCCTCGAGCGCGTGCATCCGCGCCCGGCTCGCCGCCGTCAGCGCCGTCTCGGAGCCGGAGAAGAACGCCGAGACGATCAGCAGGCCGACGATCGCGCCAAGCGTCAGTCCCAAGGCCAGGGTCATTTCCGTGCGCACTCCCGCTGCAGGAAGTCTGTCAGCTGATCCATGGAAACGTCGTTCTCGACAAACGCGTCTCCGATCCCGCGTGCCAGCACAAGCACCATCTTGCCGCCTTTGACTTTCTTGTCTTGAGCCATCAGGCGCAGGATTTCTCCAGGCGTCGGCTTGTCGCCGGGGATCGCGGCGATCCCGGTGGGCAGTCCCACCGATTGGAAATGGGCTTCCGCGCGATCCGCATCGCCCACCGAACAGAGGCCGCGCTCGACAGAATAGGTGAAGGCTTGCCGCATGCCGATGGAAATGGCCTCGCCATGCAGCAGGCGGTCGGAATAGCCTGCGAAGGCTTCCAGGGCATGGCCGAAGGTGTGGCCGAGGTTGAGCAGGGCACGGGTGCCCGAAATTTCGAACTCATCTTCCATGACGATCTTCGCCTTGGCGCGGGCGCTGGTCTCGACCGCGTGCCGGCGCTTGGACATGTCGCCCGCGAAGATGTCCGGCCAGCTCCGTTCGAGCCAGGAGAAGAAGGGCGCATCTCCCAGGAGGCCGTATTTGGCGACCTCCGCGTAGCCGGCGCGGAATTCCCGGTCGCTCAAAGTCGACAATACGGAAATGTCGGAGAGGACGAGGCTCGGCTGGTGGAACGTGCCGATCAGGTTCTTGCCCTGTTTCGTGTCGATGCCGGTCTTGCCGCCAATGGCCGAGTCGACCTGCGCCAGAAGCGTCGTCGGCATTTGCACCACGCGAACGCCGCGTCGCAAGATCGAGGCCGCAAAGCCCGCGAGATCGCCCACCACGCCGCCGCCGAAGGCGATCACGCAATCGCCGCGTTCCACGCCGAGCTCCAAAAGGGTCTCGCTCAGTCTGGCGAGAACCGGGAAGCTCTTGCTCGCTTCCCCCGGCGCGACCACTGCGGAGCCGAGGAAGACGCCTTCGGCTTCGAGACTGGTCTTGAGCGGCGTCAAGTGCAGCGTCGCCACGTTGGCATCGCTCACGACCGCGAAGCGTGCACCCGGCAGCAACGCCTTCAAGCGCGGTCCGGCGTCCGCGATGAGATTCTCGCCAATGACGACCGGATAGCCGCGGGCGGCTAGCGCCACGTCGATTTGCGTTTCGGTTCCGCCTGCGGGGCCGGTTCCTATCTGTGTTTGCTCCACGGTCTACCTGCTTCTTGCTACGCGCCGCCGTCGGCAAGCTGGGCCGACAGCGCGTCGACGATGTTTCCCACCATGACCTCGTGCGGCACCTCGCGGCTCTCCACGGTGATGTCGGCCCGCGCGTAAACGGGATTGCGCTCGGCCATCAGTTTCTTCATGACCGCCTCGGGGTTGTCCACCTGAAGCAAGGGCCGGTTCTCGCGGCGTCCAACACGTTTCATGAGTACGCGCAAATTGGCTTTGAGCCAGATCGACGTTCCGTGCTCCTTGATGGCTGCGCGGGTGTCGGGATCCATATAGGCGCCGCCTCCGGTAGCCAGCACTTGCGGTCCGTTCTCCAAGAGCCGGGCGATGACCTTTCGCTCGCCGGTCCGGAAATAGGCTTCGCCGTGCTCGGCGAAAATCTCCTTGATGCTCTGGCCCGCGGCGGCCTCGATTTCGCAATCGGCGTCCGTGAACGGCAAATCGAGGCACGCAGCCAGCCGCCGCCCAACGGCCGTTTTGCCCGCGCCCATGAGCCCGATCAGGACAATCGAATTGCTGCCGAGTGACTTACGGATTTCCGCTAATTGCTGGTCGCGGTCCTTGTTGTGTTCGGCAATACGTTGAGTCATCGCGGGAAGAGGTTAAAAAGGGAGCATGCTGACAGGGTGCCGTCGAATCGTCCATGATGCGATCGGCGAGGGGTTAAGGCGCTGTGGCGTTTTGAGTCATAATGCGGCCCTGTTCGAGATTGGTCGATAATTAGGGACACGGGCGCCTCGATGCCAACATTGTTTCGGTTCCTCGCTGTTTTAGGGACGATTGCGGGTGTCGTCGCGGGAAGCCTTTATGTGCTTGCTGAATATTTTCAGCCAGAACCAAAGGAAATCTCCAAGGCTTTGCGCCACCTCAAGGCCGAGCCGCAGGCCGTCGCTCCCACGGCGGAGACCGCCCAGGAGCCGACCCTCGCTTTACCTCCGAGCCATCGCGCCCAATAGGCCGGCGGCTCCGCACACCCGGGCTCCTTCCGCCGTGGCAAGAGGGTAGATCGTGGCCCGTCAAAAAACCGCTCTGACGCCGGCGTCGACGTCCGAATTGGCGCTGTTTCTCGACATGCTCATGGCGGAGCGGGGCTCGGCCTCCCATACGGTCGCCGCCTATGCGCGCGATATCGCCGATTTTCTCACGTTTTTGGCCGAGAAAAAGGCCACGGCTCGGGAGTCCTCGGCGGACGACGTGCGCGCCTATCTGGAGACCCTGTCGGCCAACGGGCTCGCGCCGACGTCTCGTGCCCGGAAATTGTCCGCCATTCGTCAGTTTTTCCGGTTCTTGCTGGCCGAAGGCGTTCGAAAGGACGACCCAACCTCCGCCATCGACAGTCCCAAACGCGGCCGGCCCTTGCCCAAAATCCTGTCCTTGGCCGAAGTCGAGGCCCTGATTGGCTCCGCCAAGGATGCCTGCTCGACCTCCCTGGAAGGAACGGCACGCCGCCGCGCGTACCGGCTCAACGCTCTCCTGGAGACACTATACGCCTCGGGTTTGCGGGTGTCCGAGTTGGTGGCGCTCCCCCGCAACGTCCTGGCGGTGGATGATCGTGTTCTGACCATCAAGGGCAAGGGCGGCCGCGAGCGGCTCGTGCCGCTCAACAATGCCGCAAGGGTGGCGCTGTCGGACTATTTGGCCATGCTGGCGCAAGAACCGGCACTCAAGGGCTCGCCGTTTCTGTTTCCGACCGGGGACGGGGGCCAGCACATGACCCGCCAGCGTTTCGGCCAGGAGCTCAAGGCGCTGGCGCTGGCTGCCGGCCTCGACCCGGCACGGGTGTCGCCCCATGTTCTCCGCCACGCCTTCGCCAGCCATTTGCTCGAGCGGGGCGCGGATTTACGCACCGTTCAGCAATTGCTGGGACATGCGGACATCTCCACGACACAGATCTACACGCATGTCATAGAGGAGCGGCTGCGGCGGCTCGTGGAGGAGCACCACCCGCTGGCTAAAGCCCAATTAACGAAGCCGCGCTAGGTTCGATATTCCAAGCCGCGATGGGCTCCGGTTGACAGGCCAGTTTGACAAGGCCACCTAGAGGCGGATTTCCTTTGTTTTTTCTTTTGTCGTATGGATATCCGGCTTTCGCCGCAAGGATGCCCTGTGGTGGGGATGTTCCGGCTTTCCAGTGGGTTTAGTCGAGCCGCATGCGCACATATCTGGATTTCGAAAAACCGATCGCCGAGCTCGAGAGCAAGGTCGCCGAGCTCAGGGCTCTCGATGCGGACGATGCGTCCGTTCCAATCAGCGATGAGTTGAAACGGCTCGAGAGCAGGGCGCGCGAAGCGCTCGAAGAGACGTATTCATCGCTCACGCCCTGGCAGAAGACCCAGGTCGCGCGTCATCCGGACCGGCCGCACTTCAAGGATTACATCCGCGATCTCGTCCGCGACTTCACGTCGCTCGCCGGCGACCGCTACTTCGCCGAGGACGAAGCCATTATCGGAGGGCTCGGGCGTCTCGCGGGCCGGTCGGTCATGGTGATCGGCCACGAGAAAGGCTCCGACACCGAAGGTCGTATCAAGCACAATTTCGGCATGGCCCGCCCGGAAGGGTATCGCAAGGCCGTGCGCTTGATGGAGATGGCCGACCGGTTTTCGGTTCCGGTCGTGAGTCTCGTCGATACGGCGGGCGCCTATCCCGGCATTGGCGCGGAGGAGCGCGGACAAGCCGAAGCGATCGCTCGCAGTACGGAGTGCTGTATGCGGCTGGGTGTCCCCATCATTTCGGTGATCATCGGCGAGGGCGGCTCCGGTGGGGCCGTGGCGCTGGCCACGGCAAACCGTATCTTCATGCTGGAGCATTCGATCTACACGGTCGCCTCGCCCGAGGCCGCCGCGTCCATCCTGTGGCGCGATTCGGCGCGCGCGCAGGATGCCGCCACCAACATGAAGATTACGGCCCAGGATCTGAAGGCTATCGGGATTATCGACGGCATCATTCCGGAGCCCGTCGGAGGGGCGCATCGCAACCCCGAAAGCGTTGTGCGCGCGGCGGGCGACGTCATCGTCAACGCCATCGCCTGGTTCGACGATTATTCTCCCGATCAGATCCGCAAGGAGCGTCGCGAGAAATTCTTGGCGATGGGGCGCGAATCCTAGAGGACGCACGGCTTACCAAGCCGGTGAGCCTGCCACCCGGCGGTCCGCAACCGAGTCCCGCCTGCCAGTTCGCGTAAGCGAGCCATTTTTCCGTCCAACTGGAGCCGGATAAGCCTATAATCCAGGTGGGAAACGGGACCGTGGGGACGGACCGGCGGGGCGGGCGCTAAGACTCCGTTAACCATCTTGAATTGAACTGGGCCGGGGGTGCAAAGGGCTCGCCGTATGCTTCGTTCGAGGGTCGTCACGGCCATTCTGATGTCATGCGTGGTCGCCTTGGCGGCCGCGCTGACGGGCTGTGCCTCCTACTATCCCCCTCATATGAGGCCGCTATCGGCCCAAACGCGTGCCCTGATGGCCGAGAAGGGCATGACCCCGTCGCAGCCTATTCTCATCCGCATCTTCAAATCCGAATCCGAGCTCGAGGTCTGGAAAAAGAAGGACGACGGCCATTACTACCACCTGAAGACCTACCCGATCTGCAACTTCTCCGGCGGATTGGGGCCGAAGCAGAAGCAGGGCGATCTGCAGGCGCCGGAAGGCTTCTACGTGGTGGACGCGAAGCGTCTAAACCCGAAGAGCCACTATCATCTGTCCTTCAATATCGGCTATCCGAACGCCTTGGACCGCGCGGAAGGGCGCACTGGCTCCAATCTCATGGTTCACGGCCAGTGCAAGTCGCGCGGCTGCTATGCCATGACCGACGCGGTGATCGAGGAGATCTACGCGCTGGCCCTCGAAGCCTTCGCCGGCGGGCAGGAGAAATTCCAGGTCCATGCCTTCCCCTTCCGCATGACGACCGCCAATTTGGCGAAGCAGACCGACAGCCATTGGTTCAAGTTCTGGGTCAACCTGAAGGAAGGCTACGACTACTTCGAGACCACGCGTCTCGAGCCGCCGCTCGCGGCGTGCGGCGGACAATATGTGGTCAACGGCAATTTCCCGGACGGCCAATATCCCAATCCGAAGCGGTCGTGTCCGCGCTACAGCAAGCTCCCCGTGGTGGCGTTCAAGCCGCGACCCGAGAAGCGCGCCGTGGCCCAGTCGGACCTCGCCAAGCCACTGGCGAGCGTCATGGACCTGCACTTCGGCCAGGCCACGCCTGTCTACAACGTCATGACGCTCGGACCGGCGACCCCCGATTTAAAAGCGAAGCCGACGAAGGAAGCAGCGCGCGGTCCGGCCGAGAAACTCGCGCAGCGGGACCGGTAGTGCGATTCCAGTTCGGCGCGGTGCTTCGCGGAGATCGTATGGGCGCCCGTCCATCCTGTGGCCGTCTTTCTTGCGCACTTAGAGACCAGGTGTAGGCGAAGCGAGGTGCCCGGTTCCGGCGCGAGGGTTGACGACGATGCGCTTCATTTTCGGTGCGGTTCTGCTCGTGGCGCTGGCCGGCGGCGCCTATTACCTCTTCACGCCCGAAGGGCGGCAATCGATCGATCGCGTGACGATCAACTGGGATCGGCGCCAGCACCAGTCGCATTTCCGCGAAGGCAAACCGTTACCTGGAACGCCAGACCTCGCGCGCTTCTCGGCGCGGATGCGCGACGCCGGCGTGAAGCCGGGCATGCCGGTTTACTTGCGCATCTACAAGCTCGAGTCCGAGATCGAACTCTGGGTGCAAAAGGACGGCCGCTTCGAGCGGTTCGCCACCTATCCCATCTGCATGTGGTCTGGGCGTCTCGGGCCGAAGCTGAAAGAGGGCGACCGCCAGGCGCCCGAGGGCTTCTACACGGTCGACAAGGACGCGCTCAATCCGAACAGCCGCATGCACCTATCCTTCAATCTCGGCTTTCCGAATGTCTACGACCGCGGCAAGGGGCGCACGGGATCGTTCCTGATGGTCCATGGCGGCTGCGCCTCGATCGGCTGCTATGCGGTGACCGACGGTGTCGTCGACGAGTTGTGGACCTTCGTCACCGCGGCTCTCGACAACGGCCAGGCGCGCATTCCCGTCCATGCCTTCCCGTTCCGGATGACAGAGAAGAACCTGCGGCTCCGCAGCGGCGACAAATGGGCGGACTTCTGGGCGGATCTGAAGAAGGGTCACGATTTCTTCGCGCGCGATAGGATGCCGCCGAAGGTCAGCGTCTGCGATGGGCGCTACGTGTTCGAGCGCGGCAGCGCGGCGAGCATCGGCAGCGCGGTGGAAGTCCAATGTCCCGAAACGCTCGCAGGGAACCGATAGGCGGACGCGCGCGCTAGAGCGGCCGGAGATAGGGAATGAGGGCCTGGTTCCGGCTCCCGTTAAAATGCGCCGTGACAGTGCTTGTATTTCTTGCCGGAGCCGCAAGGGCAGGGCGCGTTGCGCTGGACCTTGCCCCAAGTCGATGGGTCGGCGGGATCGACCGCCACCGGAACGGCTTTGCGCGCGCGCGCGGATGCCGCGCCGCCCTGCGCGGACCCCATGTCCACGGCCTCGAGCGCGAACTCGTCTTCTCCGGTATTGGGGTCGATGTGATGGACTTCCATCGGCGGCAGGTCGGCCACGTCGAGAGACGGCGCTTCGGCCTCCCGGGCGATTTCCGCATGCATCAGCTGTCCGGTCACCGCTTCGCGCAGGCGCGCCAGCATCTGTTCGAACAGGGTGAAGCTCTCGCTCTTGAATTCGTTGAGCGGGTCGCGCTGACCGTAACCGCGCAGGCCAATGACCTGGCGCAGATGTTCCAGCGTCACGAGATGCTCGCGCCACAGGCCGTCGAGCGTCTGCAGAAGGATTGCGCGCTCGAGCTGGCGCATGGTCTGCGCGCCGAACTGTCCGGCCTTTTTCGCGGCGGCTTCGTCCGTGGCCTTGAGTAGCCGCTCGTGGATCTCCGCCTCGGCGATTCCTTCCTCATCCGCCCAATCGGTAATGGGCAGATCGAGGTCGAAAATGCCGCCGACCTTTTCCTTCAGACTCTCGAGATCCCACTGCTCCGGATAGGACTTCTCGGGAATGGCCTCGGCCACGAGATCGTCCACGACCTGACGGCGCATTTCAGCGATAGTCTCGTTGAGATCGGTGTCGGCCAGAAGCTCGCGGCGTTGCTCGAAGATCGCCTTGCGCTGATCGTTCATGACGTTGTCGAACTTCAGCAGATTCTTTCGGATGTCGAAGTTACGCGCTTCGACCTTTCCTTGCGCTTTCTCGAGAGCCTTGTTGATCCAAGAATGAACGATGGCCTCGCCTTCCTTGAGACCGAGCGCCTGAAGCATGCCGTCCATGCGCTCGGAGCCGAAGATGCGCATCAGATCGTCCTCGAGCGACAGGAAGAAGCGCGAGGCGCCCGGATCGCCCTGACGGCCGGAGCGGCCGCGCAACTGATTGTCGATGCGGCGACTTTCGTGGCGTTCCGTGCCGATCACGTAGAGGCCGCCCGCTTCGAGCGCTTGTTTCTTCTTCTCGGCGATATCGGCTTCAATCTCGGTGCGCTTTTTCTCGATCTCTTCCGGGGCCGGCTCCTTGCCCTTTTCGTGCTGTTCGGCAAGCCAACTCTCAAGGCGCATTTCGGGATTGCCGCCGAGCTGGATGTCGGTGCCGCGGCCGGCCATGTTGGTGGCGATCGTCACCGCGCCCGGCACGCCCGCCTGCGCGACGATGTGCGCCTCTTGCTCGTGGTAACGCGCATTCAGCACGTTGTGCGGGACTTTGCGCTTCGTCAGAAGATCGGCAAGGATTTCGGACTTCTCGATCGAGGTCGTGCCGACGAGCATCGGTTGGCCGCGCTTCTGCGCATCGCGAATCAGCTCGATGATGGCTTCGTATTTTTCCTTGGCCGTGCGGTAGACCTCGTCGTCCTCGTCCGCCCTGGACATGGGCCGGTTGGTCGGCACTTCGATCACGTCGAGGCCGTAAATGTCCATGAACTCCTCGGCTTCGGTCGCCGCCGTGCCGGTCATGCCGCCGAGCTTCTCGTAGAGCCGGAAATAGTTCTGGAAAGTGATGGTCGCGAAGGTCTGGTTCTCGGGCTGGATGTCCACATGCTCCTTCGCCTCGAGCGCCTGGTGCAGGCCCTCGGAGAAGCGGCGGCCGGACATCATGCGCCCGGTGAATTCGTCGATCAGCACGACCTCGCCGTTCTTCACGATGTAGTCGCGGTCGCGCTGGAAGACCTTGTGCGCGCGCAAGGCCTGCTGGACGTGGTGGACCACGCTGACATTCTCGACGTCGTAGAGGGAGTCGCCCTTCAAGAGTCCGGCTTCGATCAGAAGCTGCTCGATATGCTCGTTGCCTTCCTCGGTCAGCGTCACCTGACGCGTCTTTTCGTCGAGCTCGAAGTCCTCTTCCTTCAGCTTCGGAATGAAGACGTCGATCGTATTGTAGAAATCGGAGCGGTCGTCGAGCGGACCGGAGATGATGAGCGGCGTGCGGGCTTCGTCGATCAGGATCGAGTCCACTTCGTCGACGATGGCGTAGGCGTGCCCGCGCTGGACCATCTCGCTCTCGACATATTTCATATTGTCGCGGAGATAGTCGAAACCGTATTCGTTGTTCGTGCCGTAGGTGACGTCGCAGGCATATTGCGCTTTGCGCTCTACGTCGTTGAGCTCGTGCTCGATCGTGCCGACCGTCAACCCCAAGAACTCGTAGACCTGACCCATCCAGGCCGCGTCGCGCTTGGCGAGGTAATCGTTCACGGTAACGACGTGAACGCCTTTGCCGGGCAGCGCATTCAGATAGACGGGGAGCGTGGCGACAAGGGTCTTGCCTTCGCCGGTCTTCATTTCGGCGATGCGGCCTTCGTGAAGCACCATGCCGCCGATCAACTGCACGTCGAAATGGCGCTGGCCCAGTGTACGCTTGGCGGCCTCGCGGACCGTGGCGAACGCTTCGGGCAGGAGATCGTCCAGCGTTTCTCCGTCCGCGAGCCGCTTGCGGAATTCATCGGTGCGGGCGCGCAGCGCTTCGTCGGACAGCGCGGAAACGTCCGGCTCCAGAGCGTTGATCGCCTCGACGACCGGCCCGTATTTCTTGAGCTTGCGATCGTTGGACGAGCCGAAGACTTTGGTGGCGAGAGTGCCGAAGGAAAGCATCGAACCTTTAGCCTCTTATGGCGTGAGCCGGGCCGCGCGGGGCTCTTGCGAAAGCCCTGGAGGTCCTTGGCGGATGGAGTGCGGGACCTCCGGCGAGGATTCGCCCGTCTCCCAGAGAAACGGCGAAAAAAGCCGGGGACCAACGCCGGAGACATAAGAGGCGGCCTGAGCCTTGTCAACGCGATGCGCCGGGCAGGGACCCGTGCCGCTAGGCTGGCTCCTTGGAAGCCGCGGCACCCCGCTTGCCAATCCGGTCCAGATGTTCCTGAAGCGAGAGTCGGCTCAAACTCTCGAATGGGAGGTTTATGAAGATCGAAATACGCTGATTCAGCATCCGGTAGACGTCGTCGAAGGCGAGGGCGCGTTCGGCGTCGCTGCCCTCCGCGGCGGCGGGGTCCGGCATGCCCCAATGGGCCGACATGGGCTGCCCAGGCCAGACGGGACAGGTTTCCCGCGCGGCATTGTCACACACCGTGAACACGAAATCGAAGACCGGTGCGCCGGGGGCTGCAAACTCGTCCCAGGACTTCGAACGCAATTGCGACACGTCGTAGTTCAACTTTTTCAGGAGATTGAGAGCGAGCGGGTTCACCCGGCCCGCCGGCATGCTTCCGGCGCTATAGGCTTTGAATTTGCCCATGCCTTCGCGGTTCATGATGCACTCGGCCATGATCGAGCGGGCAGAGTTGCCGGTACAAAGAAAAAGAACGTTTAGAGGGGCCTTGCCGGTCGTTGGAGCCTTGCGGTCGGCGGTCGTCATGTCGAATTCCTCCTTATGAGATTCCTGCTCGCCAGGACGGCAAGGTGGTTCGACACCGCGATCTTGGGACCGTCCATCGCCACACCGTCCGGACCAGCTTCGTCCGGTAGCCGGGAAATCGTCGGCCGGCGCTCCTGCGCCAGCCTGCCAAACGCCGTCACGATCTGCATTATATCCATACATCCAGAAGTATTGAATGATAAAAAGGTTGTCAAATCCTCCCGCTTGGCAAGCCCACAGGCCAACGTTATGAAGGCGCACGGGGGAGCACCCAAATCCGCGCCGCCTTCCGTTCGAGGAATTGGCCGGCGCGCCGAAGACGAGGATTATTCCAGTGAAACTGTGGTCAGCCTTGCTGCTTCTTGCAGCGTCGATTTCTCTTGTGCCGTCTGCCTATGCCGAGGACGCCGTCGTGGCGCGTGTCAACGATACCGAGATCAGACAATCCGATCTCGATTTTGCCGCCTCCGAAGTCGGACCGCGGCTTGGCGCTGTTCGGCCCGACGACCGCAAACGGATCTTGCTGCAGTTCATGATCGAGAACGAGCTGATGGCGGGCGCCGGCGAAGAGGAAAGCCTGGATAAAGCAGACACGTTCGACAAGCGGGTGGCGTATCATCGCCGCCGCGCGCTTCGCGATGCCTTTTTCGACAAGAATGTCACCGGCGCCGTCGACGAGGCAGAAGCCAAAAAGGTGTACGAGGAGAATATCTCCAAGCTGAAGCCGGAGCAGGAGATCAAGGCACGGCACATTCTCGTCGACACCGAGGAGGAGGCCAAGGACATCAAGGCACAGCTGGCCAAAGGGGCCGACTTCGCCGCGCTCGCCGCCGAGAAGTCGAAGGACAAGAACGCCGAAGGCGGCGATCTCGGCTACTTCACCCGCGGCCAAATGCTGAAGCCGTTCGAGGACGCGGCCTTTGCGCTCGACGTCGGGCAGGTCTCCGATCCCGTGAAGACAAGCTTCGGCTGGCACATCATCGAGGTCGAAGACAAGCGGGACCAGAAATTGCCGACCTTCGAGGACGTCAAGGAGCCGATCATGGGTCAGCTCGTGGTCCGCAAGGCACAGACCGTCGTGAACGGACTTCGCCAGAAGGCCAAAATCGAAATCGTCGACCCGGAGATCAAACGGGCCATGGACGATGCGGCTCTGCGCGGTGAGGCTCCGCCTCTCCCCGACGAAGAGTTCGACGAAGACCACTAGCCGATCGGTCCGCCGTCATGGGCAATGTTTCGCCATTCGCGCCGGCAAATCCGCTGGTGCTGCCGCCGGTGGATGGTGTGCGGCTAGCCGCGTGTGAAGCGGGAATCCGCTACGCCGGCCGCACCGATCTTCTGCTTGCGCTGTTCGAACCGTCCACGGCGGTGGCGGGCGTTTTCACGACGTCGAAGACGGCATCAGCGGCTGTCGAATGGTGCCGGGAACATTTGTCGCACGGTATGGCCCGGGCTCTGGTCGTCAATTCGGGCAATGCCAACGCCTTCACGGGCATGAAGGGGCGCGAGGCCGTGACGGAGACGGTACGGGCCACATCGCGCATCGCCGATTGTCTCGAGGCGGACGTCTATGTCGCTTCCACCGGTGTCATCGGCGAGCCGCTCGATCCTTCGAAGTTCGTCGGCTCCCTGGCCGGACTCGCGGACCGGGCGCAAGCTGACGGCTACGAAATGGCCGCCCGCGCAATCATGACGACGGATACGTTTCCGAAGCTCGCGACGCGAACCTGCGAGATCGACGGCATGCCGGTTACGCTCAATGGCATCGCCAAAGGCGCCGGCATGATCGCACCGGACATGGCGACGATGCTGTCATTCCTGTTCACGGATGCGCCGATCGAGCCGGCCGCCCTTCAGGCCGTGCTGTCCTCCTTGGTTGAAGACAGCTTCAACGCCATCACCATCGATAGCGATACGTCGACGAGCGATACGGTGCTTCTGTTCGCGACAGGCGCGGCCGAGAAGCGCGGTTGTCCGCGCATAGCGCTGGGGGACGATGTGCGCCTCGATGGGTTCCGCGCCGCGCTGTTCGGCCTCATGCGCGAGCTGGCCCAACAGATCGTCAAGGACGGCGAAGGTTTAACCAAGTTCGCCGAAGTGACGGTCAAGGGTGCGGAGTCCAAGGCCGCGGCCCGGACCATCGCCAAGGCAATCTGCAACTCTCCCCTGGTGAAGACCGCGCTTGCAGGCGAGGATCCCAATTGGGGGCGCATCGTCATGGCCGTCGGCAAGGCGGGCGAAGCGGCCGACCGGGACAAGCTGGCCATTTGGTTCGGCGATATCGAGGTCGCGAAGGACGGCGAAGTGGCCTCCGGTTATACGGAGGCCGAGGGCGCCGCCTATATGAAGCGCTCCGAAATTGCGATCACGGTTGACGTCGGCGTCGGCACTGGAACCGACACGATGTGGACCTGCGATCTCACCAAGGAGTATATCGCCATCAACGCCGACTACCGGTCGTGACGGGGCGCGAGGAGACGCCGCTCGTCCTGGTCGCCGCCTGCGCCTTGATCGACGGGCAGGGGCGCGTCCTCATTTCGCAACGCCCGGACGGTAAGCCGCTCGCCGGGCTCTGGGAGTTTCCCGGAGGCAAGCTCGAAGACGGGGAAACGCCGGAGCAGAGTCTGGCCCGCGAACTCCACGAAGAACTTGGAATTTTCGTCGATTTATCAAGACTCTTTCCCTTAACCTTTTGCAGCTACCCTTATGACGCGTTTCATCTCCTGATGCCGATTTATGCGTGTTGGCAGTGGCGTGGAGATGTGACGGCGAAAGAAGGCCAGGCCCTCGCCTGGGTCGCGCCGGCGGCGCTGACCGATTATGCGATGCCGCCCGCGGATGAACCGTTGCAGACGATCCTGCCGGATCTGTTGAGGTGTGGGCGTAGAGACAATGACGGCAATCAAGTGCCTAGCGAGTAAGTTTATGCGCAGCCGCCCTGTTGCAGCCATGCGGCGTGGCTGTGCAAGCACGTCCGGCAGCGTTGCCATGGAATACGCCGTGATGGCCATGTTGATTGCCATCGGCGTGCTGACCGCGGTTCTAGTTCTCGGCGACACCGTGCTTCAGATGTACCAGACTGTCGCCGAAGCCATCGCCCGTATCTCAAACTGAAACTCCGCCTACGTCTTTGATTTACGTTCCGGGAAAGACGCCTTGTCTCCGGCGGAACGTTCTTCCGTGTTCAAAGCATCGGCAAGCCGGGCACGTGCGCTTCCCGGCGCCAAAGGCTTCTGCTGGCTCGGGTCAGGCGCCCACCCGCTCATGAAAACGAATTGGAACGTTGCCGTGACTTTGCCGTCAGGCGTGCCGTAGCGCGTGCGGTAAAGCTCTTCGGCGCGCGCCAGCGTGCGCCGAGACAGAGGCCTTTTGCTCCGGGCGGTGAGAACGTTGCCGCCGCCGAGGACCCTGATTTCGCGCATCAGTTCGCGCGGGGATGGGTAGATTACCGTGACGTCTTCAGCGTCAGTAACCGGAAGCGCGAAACCGGCGCGTTGCAGCAGCGCGCCGTAGGCCCGCACATCGCCAAAGGGCGAGACGCGTGGAGAGGCACCTCTTTCGATTTCCTCTTCCGCTTCAAGCAGGCATTCCCGCAATTCGCTCAGCGCGTTCGACCCCAGCGCGGCGGCCATGAACAACCCGTCCGGCGCAAGCGCGCGCCGGATTTGGATGAGACTTCCGGGAAGGTCGTTGACGCGATGAAGCGCGAGGCCTGAAACCACCAGATTGAATACGCCGTTCGCGAAAGGCAGCAGGTCCTCGTCGCACACGATGGTGGGCCGTGGGCAGCGTGCTGCATATTCGTAGACACTCTCCGCGTAGAAGACCTCGCCCACGGATTTCAGCGCGGCGATGTTTCGTCCAAGCAGGCCGCGATAGGCGCCGAGGTCGAGCGCGCGCGGGAAGGGGCGGAGCATGATGTCGACGCGTTCGGCGATCTCTCGCGCCACATGGGCGATCAGAACCTCGCGGTTCGCGATCTCGTCTACGAAACGGGCACGCCGCTGCCGAAGGAGACGCCGGTCGAACAGAAGCGGTGTATCGCTCATGACGTCTCCTCAGCATTGCGGGAACTCACTATGATGGACGTCATGTGGATGAGCGACATTGGTGCGGCTCGGGAAGGCGCGCTGCGGGAACCTGTCTGGCGGGCCGCACTGCGCGGGGCGACCGACCTGGTTCTGCCGCCTGTCTGCATTGTCTGCCGCGCCCCGGCCGGCTCCCATGGCCTCCTCTGCGGCCCATGCTTTTCGGGCATCGAGTTCATCACGCCTCCTCTTTGCGCGCGCCTCGGCGTGCCACTGCCCTACGACACGGGCGAACCGTCTCTGTCGGCGGCGGCGATCGCCACGCCGCCGGTTTATGACCGTGCGCGAGCCGTGGCGCGCTATTCGCAGACCATGCGCGATCTTGTCCAAGGCTTCAAATATCGCGACCGGCAGGAGGGCTTGCGCCTTTTCGGACGATGGATGGCGCGCGCGGGTGCCGAGCTCCTGGCCGGTGCGGACCTACTCGTTCCCGTTCCGCTCTATCGGTCGCGGTTATGGGGCCGGCGCTTCAATCAGTCGGCGTTGCTGGCGCAGGGCCTCGAGACGCTGACCGGGGTCCGGGCGGACTGTTTCGTGCTCAAACGGACCCGCCGCACGGCCAGCCAGGTCGGTCTCTCGGCCGCCCAGCGCAAGCGCAATGTCGCCGGTGCGTTCAAAGTCGCGCCGCCGCGTGCGCACGCCATCGCCGGTAAGTCCGTTCTGGTCGTCGACGACGTGATCACGACGGGCGCCACGGTCGAGGCTTGTGCGCGTGTCCTGAAGCGCGCCGGTGCGGCCCGCGTGGACGTGCTGGCGCTGGCGCGCGCCGTTGAACCAGCGGCGTTGGTACTTTAGGTACAGCCGTTTGCCGTGTTTTGGGTTAACACCGCGGTAACCGTCGGCCTGGAATGCTTCGACGGGTCGCCATTTGAGACGAGAGCGCCAGTATGAACTCTGACAATGCCAGACGGTTTCGCGCCGCGCTTATACAACTGCGCGCCGGACGGGCTATTGCGGACAACCTGCCCAAGGCAGAGGCTCTTATCCGCGAGGCCGCGCGGGGCGGCGCTCGATATATTCAAACGCCCGAGAACACCACGCTGATGGAGTTGGAGCCCGAGCTTGTGCTCAAGCAGATTCAACCGGAGTCTGAGAGTGGGCCGCTGGCGCTGTTCCGGGCCCTTGCCGGCGAGCTCGGCATTTGGCTGCATGTCGGTTCACTCGGTATCAAGGTGGATGGCGAGCGGATCGCGAACCGCTCCTATCTGATCGATCCGAACGGTGCGGTCGCAGCCCGCTACGACAAGCTGCATTTGTTCGACGTCGATCTGCCGGGAGGCGAATCGTACCGGGAGTCCGATTACAACAATCCAGGCAGCAAGGCGGTCGTGGCGGATTTGACGATTGACGGCGTGCCGGCACGGCTCGGCATGACGATCTGCTACGACTTGCGCTTTCCGGCGCTCTACCGGGCTTTGGCACAAGCCGGCGCGAACATGATTGCCATTCCGGCAGCCTTCACCAAACAGACCGGCCGGGCTCATTGGCACGTCCTTGTTCGGGCGCGTGCGATCGAGACGGGCGCTTACGTCTTCGCGGCGGCGCAAGGCGGCCTGCATGAAAACGGCCGGTCCACATTCGGCCACTCGATGATCGTGTCTCCCTGGGGAGAGATCTTGGCTGAAGCTGGTGAGGAGCCTTGCGTCGTCTTTGCCGAGATCGACCTTGCCCGCGTCGATGACGTGCGTGCGCGGATCCCCGCGCTCAAGCATGGGCGCGACTTCGAGATCGAGATTGTGGGAACTTCCGGCGAGACGATGAGGCAGGCCTCATGATTCGCTTTGCGCTCAAATGTGGCGAGGGCCATGACTTCGATGCGTGGTTCTCGTCCGGCGATTCCTTCGACGAACAGTCCGAGGCGAAAGCAATCCGCTGCCCCGAATGCGGCAGTGCCGAGGTGAGCAAGGTGCCCATGGCTCCTGCCGTGCTCCGTGGGCGGAAGACGCCGGTGGGGCGCGACATTCCGTCCGATTCGCCGCCTCACGGCACTCCTGAGGGAGCGGGACAGACCTATGCCTTCTTGAAGGGCCTGCGCGAGCATCTGAAGTCCAATGCGGACGATGTAGGAGACAAATTCGCCGAAGAAGCGCGGAAGATGCACTACGGCGAAACAGAGGAGCGCAACATTTACGGCGAAGCGACCATGGATGAGGCCAAGGCGCTGCACGACGAGGGAATTCCGGCGCTCCCCTTGCCAAAGCTGCCCGGCGACCACAACTAACCTATTGGTGGAATTTGGCTTTGTGGCCGCGCGGGTAACTTCTTGTTTGGGTGTCTCGCGTATACCGGGATAACATTTCGCGAAGTGCCGTGGAAAAGCCGGCTTGGCTCTGTAACTTAGAGACTGCCGGACGGTTGGATCGCGCATAACCGGGGAACGAATGATGCGCCGAAAATTTCAGCAACACCTACGGATTCTGGGCCTGCCGCTCGCGGTTGCCGGTCTGGCGGTGCTTTTGCTTGCCTTGCCCGCGAGCGCCGAAACCGGCGCCCACGCGACCGCGCCGGACTTAGATCTCAGTCTTCCGAAGGGCCTCGCCGCGCAGCCGCAGCCCGTCTATCCAGACAGCAATGCAACGTCGAGCGGCTCTTCGAATCCGGCCCAAGCGGCCGAAAAGCCCTCCAAGCGCGCGTCGCGGCCGGATACGGACGATATCCAGAGCCTGGGCGACGGCGATTCGGACATCGAAATGTTGAAAAGCGACGACGCGGCCGAGGCTGTGGAGCCGCAGTCGCCAATCGTCGTTGCGACCATCGACAAATCGACGCAAGAGATGACGGTCTTCGTCGACGGTGTCGAGAAATACAGGTGGCCAGTGTCGACCGGCATGCCCGGCTACGCGACGCCGTCCGGCGACTACACCGCCAAGTCCATGAACAAGATCTGGTACAGCAAGCAGTGGGACAACGCACCCATGCCGCATGCGGTGTTTTTCACGAAGAAGGGGCACGCGATCCACGCCACCAACGAGACCAAGAAGCTGGGCACGCCTGCCTCGCACGGTTGTGTCCGCCTGTCGCCCAAGAACGCGGAGACGTTCTTCAATCTGGTGAAAGATAAGGGTTTGACGCGGACGGAAGTTGTCCTGACCGGCTCCACGCCAGGCGGCGACTACAAAGTCGCGCAGCCAGACCGCCGTTACGATCCGTACCAGGACTATCGCCAGCCGAATTACCGGGGCTACTACAACCGCAACTATCAACGCTACGGCTATAACGAGATTGACCCTCGGGTGCAGCGCAAGCGCCGGCGCCTGTTCCAGCAGCCCTATTACGATTCACCGCCACGCCAATACCGGCGTAACCAGCAGCGGCGTGGCAATTGGTTCCGCGCTCCGGGCTACTAGGGGCGGCCGTCGGGGGCATGGTCAGGAAGGCGTTGCATACGCGATCCGGCGGGAGCCTTACGTCCGGGGTCTGATCGCCGTCGCGAAATAGTTCACATCGGTGTCGCGCGAAAGGCTCCAGCGGTCCGCCAGTGGGTCGTAGACCATGCCGGTGAGATCGGTCTGTTCGAGGTCCGCGCCTCTCAAGGACAACTGCAATTCCTCGGGCGTCACGAACCGGTCCCATTGATGGGTGCCGGCCGGGACCCATCGCAGCACATATTCGGCCCCGACGATGGCAAGGGCGTAGGCCTTGAGCGTGCGGTTCAGCGTCGAAAGGATCATGACGCCGCCGTCGGCCACGAGTGGCGCGAGCCGTTTGAGAAAGGCGGGCACATCCGGCACGTGTTCGACCACTTCGAGCAGCAGAACGGCGTCGAAGCGGCGGCCATCGTCGACCATAGCCTCCGCGGTCACGGCTGCGTACTCGACCGCCAGGCCCGCGCCCTCCGCATGGGCCTTTGCCGCCGCGATGGTTTCTGCGGCCGGATCGATCCCCGTCACCTCGGCGCCGAGACGGCTCAAGGGTTCGGCCACTAGACCGCCGCCGCAGCCGATGTCGAGCACCTTGATGCCTTCGAGGCAGGGCGGGTCGTTCGCGTCCCGCCCAAAGTGACTGCAAAGCCGGTCGCGAATATATGTCAGCCGTACCGGATTGATCTGGTGTAGCGGGCGGAATGGCCCTTTTTCGTCCCACCACTCTTCGGCGAGCTGCGCAAATCTGGCGACTTCCCCGTCGTCGAGGGTCGAAGATGTGGTCCGGGACGCCATCATGGGCGCATTGGCGGGCGCACTCGGGCTTCTGTCAAGGCGTACGCGCGGTTCGACGCGGAGAGCCTTGTTGCGGCCTCCGATCCTCTTCAGTAGAAAGAGCCGGAATTTCCGGCCGGCGCGAAATGCGTGCCGGCCCTCTTCTTGTGAGAAGTCATGTCTTTGCTTGTGTTGAAATTTGGCGGCACGTCGGTGGCCGATCTCGATCGGATACGCAACGTGGCCGCGCATGTGAAACGCGAGGTCGACGCCGGGCACGCCTGCGCCGTGGTCGTTTCGGCAATGGCTGGACAGACCAATCAGCTCGTTGCTTGGGTCGAGGAGGCCTGGGGCTTCAAGGCGCGCACCGAATCTGGAGACGAAGCCTCGGCACTTTACGACTGCCGCGAGTACGACGCCGTCGTCTCGTCGGGCGAGCAGGTGACGTCGGGCCTCCTCGCCTTGGTGCTCCAATCCATGGGCCTCAGCGCGCGCTCGTGGCAGGGCTGGCAGATTCCCCTGCGTACGGACGCGGCGCATCAAAAAGCCCGGATTAC
Source organism: Hyphomicrobiaceae bacterium (assembly GCA_020637815.1). Lineage (GTDB taxonomy): Bacteria > Pseudomonadota > Alphaproteobacteria > Rhizobiales > Methyloligellaceae > Methyloceanibacter. The sequence continues at coordinate 480,692 of JACKJS010000002.1, forward strand.
TGGGATCGAGGTCGACAAGATCAAGGCGGCCATGCTGGGCGGCGAGGTCGCGGTTTGCGCCGGCTTCCAAGGGATCGCGCCAAACAACCGCATCGCGACGCTCGGCCGGGGCGGGTCGGACACGAGCGCGGTCGCTCTTGCCGCCGCGCTTCAGGCGGATCGCTGCGATATCTACACCGATGTGGACGGGGTCTATACGACCGACCCGCGCGTGGTGGCGAAGGCTCACCGCCTCGACCGCATTTCCTATGAAGAGATGCTAGAAATGGCGTCTCAAGGGGCCAAGGTCCTGCAAACCCGCTCGGTCGAGCTCGCCATGCAATGGGGCGTGCCCGTTCTGGTGCGTTCCAGCTTCGATCCGCCGGACTTGACCGGCGACCCCGACACCGGGGAGGGGATCGGTACACTTGTTTGCCATGAGGATGAAATCGTGGAGCAAAATGTCGTCAGTGGAATTGCTTACGCGCGGGACGAAGCCAAGGTGACGCTGCTGAAGGTGGCGGACAAACCTGGCGTTGCGGCGCGGGTATTCGGTCCTCTTTCCGACGCCCATATCAACGTCGACATGATCGTGCAGAACGTCTCCGAGGATGGCCGTTCGACCGACCTGACCTTCACTGTGCAAAGTGCGGATCTGGACCGGGCTATCGAGGTCCTGAAGTCCGCCAAGGACGAGATCGGCTATCTGGATCTGCGCGGGGCCACCGATATCGCCAAGGTCTCGGCCATCGGCGTCGGAATGCGAAGCCATGCGGGTGTTGCAGCGCAAATGTTCAGCGCGCTTGCGGAAAAGGGCATCAATATCGAGGCGATTTCGACCTCGGAGATCAAAATCAGCGTTTTGATCGATGCCGCCTACGCCGAGCTGGCGGTGCGAACCTTGCATACGCTTTTTGGGTTGGACGGCGCTTAGACACGAAAATGGGGCTACTCTAGCCTTAGGTTTTTGGGAGGCTCGTAGATCCGCCGCTGGCGGAGGGTCCGGGACTGGTCACGATGTCTGCATCCGTTGGTGCTCCGAGACAGATGCTCCGCCGCCTGCGTGAGGTGATGGCGGAACGCGAGAGCGCGCAGGCACGCCTGGACAAGGTGGTCATGCTGATCGCCTCGAACATCGTGGCGGAGGTGTGTTCCCTCTATTTGCGGCGCCGAGACGGTTCGCTCGAGCTCGTCGCCACAGAGGGCCTCAACCCGAGCGCGGTCCACAACACTCATCTGAAGCCGGGTGAAGGGCTCGTGGGCCTGGTCGCCGAGCAGGGCGAGCCGAAGCAGTTCGCCGATGCCCAGCACCACCCGGCTTTCTCGTTCCGTCCCGAGACCGGCGAGGAGAGTTATCACTCCTTCGTGGGCGTGCCGATCCTGCGCGGCGGCCACACGATCGGCGTGCTCACGGTGCAGAACCGCACGATGCGGCAATATAGCGACGAAGAGGTCGAGGCGCTGCAGACCACCGCCATGGTGATCGCCGAGACACTCGCGTCGGGCGGCATCATCTCCGACGAGGTGACCGTCGAGAAGGGGCGGGATTCGAGTCTCCGTTTCGCCGGACAGCCGATTTCCGAAAGCGTGGCGCTCGGGCATATCGTGTTGCACGAGCCGCGCATCGTAGTCACCACGCTCATTGCCGAAGACGTCGAGCTCGAACGAAGCCGGCTACAACAGGCGATCGAAGAACTGACCGGACAGATCGACGATATGATGGAGAGGGGCGATCTCGCCCGCGCCGGCGAACACCACGAGGTGCTCGAGGCGTTCCGCATGTTCGCGCACGATCACGGCTGGCGGCGGCGATTGGACGAAGCGTTGGCTACCGGTCTCACGGCCGAAGCCGCCGTCCAGCGCGTTCGCAACGACACGCGCGCGCGTATGATGCGCATGCCGGATCCGCGATTCCGCGACAGGCTCCACGATATCGACGATCTGTCGAACAGGCTGCTGCGTCTTCTATCCGGCGAAACCGCTACGGCTTCGACCGGTGCGTTGCCGGAAGATGCCATTGTCGTCGCGCGCACCATGGGGCCGGCCGAGCTGCTCGACTACGACCGCCAGCGCCTGCGCGGTCTCGTCCTCGAGGAGGGCGGGGCGAATAGCCACGTTGCGATCGTCGCGCGCGCGCTCGGTATCGCCGCGATTACCCAATGCCGGGGCGTGGTCGAGATGGTCGAACCGGGAGACGCGGCGATTCTCGATGCTCAAGGTGGCGAGCTGCATGTGCGGCCCACGCACGAATTGGTGCTTGCATATTCCGACAAGGTCCGCTTCCAAGCGCGCAAGCAAGCGCAATACGCGGCCCTGCGCGACGTGCCTGCGGTCACGCTCGACGATCAAGCGGTCAGCCTGCACATCAATGCGGGCCTGCTGTTCGACCTGCCGCATCTCAAACAGTCCGGCGCCGACGGGATCGGGCTGTTCCGGACCGAGCTGCAATTCATGATCTCCGATACGTTTCCTCGGCTCGATCAGCAGACGAAGCTGTACAAGTCGATCCTCGATCAGGCGGGTAACCGCCCCGTCGTGTTTCGCTCTCTCGATGTGGGGGGCGACAAGATCATTCCCTATTTCCGGGGAGGCGCGGAAGAAAACCCAGCCCTCGGCTGGCGCGCGATCCGCATGGCGCTCGACCGGCCCGCACTGTTCCGGACGCAGATTCGGGCCCTGTTGCGGGCTTCGCAGGGGCGCGCGTTGCGGATCATTCTGCCGATGATTTCCGACGTTTCCGAATTCGAAACCGCGCGCAGGCTGATCGATCACGAACTCACGCTGCTCAAGAGACATGGCCGCCCGGAACCGTCCCAGCTCATGGTCGGCGCCATGGTCGAGGTGCCGGCACTTCTGTGGCAGCTCGATCATCTCTTGCCTCTGACGGATTTCGTCTCAGTGGGATCGAATGACCTCGTACAGTTTCTGTTCGCGGCGGACCGGAGCAACGAGCGCGTGGCGGGCAGGTTCGATTCCCTCAATCCCGCTGCCTTGCGTGCCTTGCGGCACATCGTGCGGGAGGCGGAGCGGTTCGAAACGCCGGTCACGCTCTGCGGTGAGATGGCCGGGAAGCCCTTGGAGGCGATGGCGTTGATCGGGCTCGGCTTCCGGTCCATTTCCATGGCACCGGCATCGGTCGGGCCGATCAAGGCCATGATTTTGTCGCTCGATGCATCGGATTTGAGCGTTCGGCTGGAGCAGATGCTCGACACCCGCACAACCTCGCTTCGCAATGAATTGAAGCAATTCGCCGCCGAAAAAGGCGTTCAGATTTGACGTGCGCGGGCCGTGCGCGAAGGCGTTTGGCACTTCGCGGCACCGGCGCTGTCGCGCCAAGGCTTGCAAACTCTTGGCCATTGGGCTTGTGTACGATGGCGATTGGGGAAAATGTCCGGTTTTGGACTTTCGAAACCGGACCGTAACGCATATTGGGTAGGCCCCCGGCCGAGGGCTTGGGGGCGGCGGCGATATACTCACGGGATTGGAATTAATGTCTGCCGGCTATGACGCGGAAGTGGCCGACCTGTTTCGGGACCTCAGAGCCGCGAGCAATCTGACCGAGGCGGATTTGGCCGCCCGGATATCCACGCCGGTCGAGGTCGTCCAGGCGCTGGAGCAGGGCGCTATCTATGCCTTGCCGCCCTGGCCGGAGACATGCCGGGTCGTCAGCGCCTATGGCACGCTGCTTAATTTGGATACGCGTCCGTTGCTCCGTCGAATCTACGCGCAGCTTGAGGCCGGCGTGGTGGAACTCGGTCCGAAGCCCGTCCAGGACGTGCCGGTCATGGTGCCGCCTGCGGGCCCCGCGCCCGCGCCGGCGAGAGCCCAGCCATTGCCGCAAGGCCAGCCTGCTCCGCAACGGCAACCACAGGCACCGGCTTGGCCCAACGGTTCACTGCAGCCCCAGCCCGCTCCTCAAGCGTCGCCCCGTCCGCCGTCGCCGCAACCCCAAAGTCCCTACCCGCAGGCGCCGCAGCCACAAGCGCCAGGCTGGCCTAACGGGCCGGTGGGCATGCCGGCTTCGGCGCCACAGCGTCCGGCACCTCAGCCGCAAGCCGCGCCTCTTCATGTGCCGCAGCCACAAGCGCCTCGGCCTCAAGCCCAGCAGCCTCACGCCCAGCAGCCTCAAGGTCACCAGCCACAAGCGCTACAGCCCCAAGCACCGCTGCCTCGGGCGCCGCAACCGCAGACGCCACGGCCTCAAGCTCCGCAAGCACATCCCGGCCAACCGCAGCCCGCACCGCCATCGCCTGGCGCGTGGCAACGCACCGCCGCCGAGCCGCCGCGCGCCGAACCGTCGCCATTCGACACCGCGTGGCCGGGCGCCGGTCCAGTTGCGCAACCGGGACTGCAGCACCAGCCGGCCCAGCCACAAGCCGACGCCGGTTTTCCGGATGCCGACTTCGGGGGTGCCCCCGACGATGCGCAATTCCATCCCGAATATCAGGGCTATGCGCCGGATCCCTCGGCCATACCGGATGCAGGCATGGCCGATGCCGGCATGCCGCTCGATGATGCCGGTTTTCCCGGCGATGCCGGGCTTGAGCTTGAGCCCGAACTCGTCGAGGAGCCCAAGAAGAATTTTCTGAAGTCGCCGCTTCTGAAATGGGGCATCATCGGACTTGTTGCGGTTGGGGTGCTGCTTGGACTATGGATGTTTCTCGGCTCGTCCTCCGGCGATTCCGGTCTTTCGTCAGGCTTCGACACGTCGGACCCGGTTCTCGATCCGGACGACCCGCGCAGCCGCAAAGCCGACCGCCTTCCGAACAATTTCTAGGCCTGCGTTTTCCAGCTAGCCCATGACCACGATTCCCGCCGAGAAGCTCGACAAGCTCGTTTCACGTTGGCAGGCCATCCAAGGCGAACTCGCCTCCGGCGCCGACGCGGAGAGCTATGCGCAGCTCTCAAAGGAATTCTCCGATCTCGATCCGATCGTCGGAACGATCAATGCGCTGCGCCAGGCGCAGGAGGAGTATGACGGGCTTCAGGAGATTCTCGATGACCGCGGCGCCGACGCCGACATGAAATTGTTGGCGGAGGAGGAAGCCGGCGGGCTCTGGTCGAAAATCGAGGATCTCGAACATCAGCTCAAGGTCCAGCTCCTGCCGAAGGACGATGCCGACGAGAAGAGCGCCATTCTCGAGGTGCGTGCCGGGACGGGCGGCGACGAAGCAGCGCTTTTTGCCGGCGATCTCTACCGCATGTATCAGCGCTTCGCCGACCGGCACGGCTGGAAGGTCACGGTGCTCTCCGCGAGCGAAGGCGCCACGGGCGGCTACAAGGAAATTATCGCCAATGTCACCGGCAAGGGTGTGTTCGCTCGGATGAAATACGAATCCGGCGTGCACCGGGTGCAGCGCGTACCCGAGACAGAAGCGCAAGGCCGAATCCATACGTCGGCCGCGACGGTCGCCGTGTTGCCGGAAGCGGAGGACGTCGACGTGCAGATCGACGAAAAGGACCTGCGCATCGACGTGTTCCGGGCGAGCGGTCCCGGCGGACAATCCGTCAATACGACCGACAGTGCCGTGCGCATTACCCACATTCCGACCGGGCTCGTCGTCAGCCAGCAGGACGAGAAGTCGCAGCACAAGAACAAGGCCAAGGCCATGAAAGTCTTGCGCGCGCGGCTCTACGACCTCGAGCGCGAGAAGCTTGACGCGGAGCGGGCGCAGGACCGGCGCAGTCAGATCGGATCGGGCGACAGGTCTCAGCGCATCCGCACCTACAATTTTCCGCAAGGCCGCGTCACCGATCACCGCATCGGGCTCACGACGCATCAGCTTCACATGGTGCTCGAGGGCGAACCGGCGCTCGACGAAATCATCGATGCTCTGACGACGGAGGATCAAGCCAGTCAGCTGGCGGCTCTGGAGGAGAATGGCGCATGACGCCGAGTCTCGATTCGGCTCGTTCGTCCGCGGCGCGCGTGCTGAGGGACAGGGGGATCGGTACGGCGGCGCTCGATGCGCGGGTTCTCCTGACGACGGCAACGGGTTTGTCCCTCGAAGCATTGATCGCCAAGGGCGGGGAACCAATCGGGCGGGACGCCGAGATGCGTTTTCAGGGCTATGTGGCGCGGCGTCTTGCAGGCGAGCCCGTATCGCGAATCCGCGGGACGCGAGAGTTTTACGGACGGGATTTTCGGATCGGCCCGCAGACGCTCGATCCTCGCCCAGACACGGAGACGCTGATCGCCGCCGTCTTGGACCTTGTTGGCCAGGAAAAGCGGACCGGCCGGCCGTTGCGCATCTTGGACCTGGGGACGGGTTCGGGTTGCATTCTGATCACCCTTCTCGCCGAATTGCCCGATGCATCGGGCGTCGGAGCCGACATCAGCCCCGGCGCGCTGCGTCTCGCCCGGGCGAATGCCGAATCCATGGGCGTAGCGGATCGCGCGCGGTTTGCAGTCTCCGATTGGTTCGAGGCGCTTGCGGGCCGCTTTGACATCATCGTTTCCAATCCGCCTTATGTCGCAAGCGCTGAGATCGGCGGTCTCGCGCCGGAAGTTGCGGAGCACGATCCGCTAGCGGCGCTTGACGGGGGGCTCGACGGTCTCGACGCCTATCGGCGCATTGCCGCAGGCACGCCCGCGTTCCTCGTTCCCGGGGGGCATTTGCTCGTCGAGATCGGATGCACACAAGGCGAAGCGGTAACGGACCTATTCGAGCGTGCGGGACTGGCCGTCGCACAGGATGGAATTGTCGCGGATTTGGCCGGGCATCCGCGCTGCGTGTGCGCCAAGATTTCGGAGGCTTAGGGAGCCCGGAACGTTGGATCTGGCCAAAAAGATGCTTGGAAAAACTGGATGTTCGGGCTAGGTTTTGGCTAAGAAATCACATTGTTCGGCGAGCCAGGGCAGGGAAATTGGTTTCGCCAGTTGCGTGGCAACGAAACAGCGCGGATATCCTAGAGAACCTCGATTGACAGGCGGCAGCGCCTCTCGAGCCGTTCAGGAGCCGGTATATCGCAAATCAGATTTGGTTGGCTGGCGCTGACTGTAGGGATGCATGACGTTTCTGCGCCTGTGACCGACTAAGACAAGGCAGCAAGAAAAAGAACTGTTGTGAAAACGAACAGGGCCGAGCCGGCTTTCCGGGCGCGTAGCGTTCAGGGAGCGGACCTTGGCCGACGACGATGAAATAGGGAGCGATCAGTGCGGCGTGTGTGCCGCCAATCAGGTGAATAAGGCTTATGAGGCAAGGACAGCAGAATCGTAGGGGGCGTGGCCGCAGCCGCAAACCCCAAAATCCACTGGCACGCAATTACGAGTCGAACGGGCCGGATGTGAAGATCCGGGGGACCGCATCTCACGTTGCGGAGAAGTACATGTCGCTCGCTCGCGATGCGCTGGCTTCCGGCGACATGGTGACCGCCGAGAGCTACCTCCAGCATGCCGAGCACTACAACCGCATCATCATGGCCGCACAGTCGCAGGCCGCTGCCGCCGCGCCGCAAACCGGCGACCAGCAGCAGGCCAACGGCAACGTGAACCGGGGCCGGCAGAACGCGAATGAAGACGACGATGCCGAGGCTGACGACGAGGCCGAAGCTGACGCCGTTGGAGAGTTCGATGCGCCGGCCGAAAGCCGCAGTCGTGGGCGGGGCCGGCAGCGGCGCAACGGCGCCCATGCGGCGTCGGAAGCCGCCGGTGCGGAGCAGCCGGTCGAGGCGGGTGCCCCCGACGAGGCCGAAGGCGCCTCGGAAGCCATCGGCTAAGCCGGTCGATCTTCTCTCCCACGTCCCGAGACATCAGGATTCGAGCTTTTCGAGGCTTGGACGGGAGGAAGCATGTCTGATGCACCTGAGGCGAACACCGTCTCGACCGACAAGCCCGTTTCGACGTGGCGCAAGGTCGTGGCGGCCATCCTGGATTTCATTACGGTCTTCTTCGCCGGCGGCTACGCGATCGGCTATCTCACCGGAAGTCTGACGCCGGACGGTTTCGCACTGGAGGGTGGGCCAGCCCTGCTCCTCTTTGTCCTAATCGTCGCGTATTTCGTCGTCTTTTCGAAATATCTCGGCGGCACGCCCTGGCAGCGCATGCTGAAGACCCGGTGATCCCCCTCTCGCATTTTTTGCTTGAGCTCAAGGCAAAGCCCCCTTTTTTGCGAAAAACGGCTCGCTATATGTCCGTTAACATGCCGCTGATATGACCCATCCCCAGCGGTGCCCACCACCCATCCGACATTTCCGGTCCGCCCTCGGACCAGGCCGCCCAAAGAGGGAAAAACATGGATTTCGAAAAACTTTCCGACCGTTTGAAGGGATTTTTGCAGGCGGCGCAGACGATCGCGCTCCGCGACGGCAACCCGCAAGTGACGCCCGAGCATTTTCTCAAGGCGCTTCTCGACGACGATCAAGGGCTTGCCGCGGGACTCATCGGCCGTGCCGGTGGCGACGCCAAGACGGCTCTGGCGCGCACCGATGCGGCGCTCGCCAAGCTGCCCAAGGTGTCCGGCTCCGGCGCGCAAAGCCCGCAAATGACTCCCGCCCTGGCCCGCACGCTCGACCAGGCTGAGCAGATGGCCAGCAAGGCGGGCGACAGCTTCGTGACCGTGGAGCGCGCGCTCCAGGCGTTGGCCATGACGCGCGAAGGCGGCACGGCCGAGATTCTCAAAGACGCCGGTATCACGCCCCAGAGCCTGAACGAGGCGATCAACGATCTGCGCAAGGGCCGCACGGCGGACTCCGCCGGCGCAGAGCAGCAATACGATGCGCTCAAGAAATATACGCGCGACTTTACCGAAGCCGCCGAGAAGGGCGAGATGGATCCCGTCATCGGCCGCGACGAGGAAATCCGCCGCACCATCCAGGTGCTCTCGCGCCGCACGAAGAACAATCCCGTGCTGATCGGCGAGCCGGGCGTCGGCAAGACGGCCATCGTCGAAGGGCTTGCGCAACGCATCGTCAAGGGCGATGTGCCCGAGAGCCTGAAGGACAAGAAAGTTCTGTCGCTCGACATGGGCGCGCTGATCGCCGGTGCGAAATATCGCGGCGAGTTCGAGGAGCGGCTGAAGGCCGTTCTGTCCGAGATCGAAGCGGCCGAAGGCCAGATCGTCCTCTTCATCGACGAGATGCACACGCTGGTGGGCGCCGGTAAGGCGGACGGCGCCATGGACGCCTCCAACCTGTTGAAGCCCGCGCTTGCGCGCGGCGAGCTCCATTGCGTCGGCGCCACCACGCTCGAAGAGTATCGCAAGCACGTGGAGAAGGACGCGGCGCTGGCGCGGCGTTTCCAGCCCGTGTTCGTGGGCGAACCGACCGTGGAGGACACGATCTCGATCCTCCGTGGGCTGAAGGAAAAGTACGAGCTTCATCACGGCGTGCGCATTTCCGATGCGGCGCTCGTGACCGCGGCGACGCTCTCCAACCGCTACATCACCGACCGGTTCCTGCCCGACAAGGCCATCGACCTCGTGGACGAGGCGGCCTCGCGCCTGCGCATGCAGGTGGACTCGAAGCCCGAGGAACTGGACGAGATGGACCGGCGCCTCATGCAGCTCAAGATCGAGCGCGAGGCCCTGAAAAAGGAAACAGACAGCGCCTCGAAGGATCGCCTGGAGCGGCTCGAGAAGGAGATCGTCAATCTGGAAGAGAGCGCCAATGCGCTCAGCCAGCGCTGGCAGGAAGAGAAGGACAAGCTCGCCGGCGCCCAGAAGATGAAGGAAGATTTGGACGCCGCGCGCATCGCCCTCGACAAGGCGCAGCGCGAAGGCAACCTCGCCAAGGCGGGTGAGCTCGCCTATGGCGTGATCCCCGATCTCGAGGCGAAGCTGAAGGCGCAAGAAGAGGGCGAATCGTCCGCTGGTGGCCTCGCCCAGGAAGTGGTCGAGCCCGACATGATCGCGCAAGTCGTCTCGCGTTGGACCGGCATTCCCGTCGACAAGATGCTCGAAGGCGAGCGCGAGAAGCTGCTGGCCATGGAGGCGGAGATCGCCAAGCGCGTGGTCGGGCAGGAAGAGGCCGTGAAGGCCGTCTCGACCGCCGTGCGCCGCAGCCGCGCCGGATTGCAGGACCCGAACCGGCCGCTCGGCTCGTTCATGTTTCTTGGGCCGACGGGCGTCGGCAAGACCGAGCTCTCCAGAGCGCTCGCCGAATTCCTGTTCGACGACGAGCACGCGATCCTGCGCGTCGACATGTCCGAATATATGGAGAAGCACGCGGTGGCCCGGCTCATCGGTGCGCCGCCCGGCTATGTCGGCTATGAAGAAGGCGGCGCGCTGACCGAAGCGGTTCGCCGCCGGCCCTATCAGGTCATCCTGTTCGACGAGGTCGAAAAGGCGCATCCGGACGTGTTCAACGTCCTGCTGCAGGTGCTCGACGACGGGCGCCTGACCGACGGGCAGGGCCGCACGGTCGACTTCCGCAACACGCTCATCATCATGACCTCCAATCTCGGCTCAGAATATCTGGTGAACCAGGCAGAAGGCGAGGATTCGTCGGCCGTCGAGGCTCAGGTGATGGAGGTGGTGCGGGGGCATTTCCGGCCCGAGTTCCTGAACCGCGTCGACGAGATCATCCTGTTCCACCGCCTGCGCCGCGAGCACATGGCCAACATCGTCGACATCCAGATGCAGCGCCTGCAGAAGCTTCTCGCCGACCGCAAGATCACGCTCACGCTGGACGAGACGGCCAAGACTTGGCTCGGCAACAAGGGCTACGACCCGGCCTATGGCGCGCGCCCCCTAAAGCGCGTGATCCAGAAATACGTGCAGGACCCGATGGCCGAGATGATCCTCGAAGGCAAGGTTCACGACGGCGAGAGCGTCAACGTCTCCGTCCGCGACGGCGAGCTGACCTTCAACGGTGAGACGGCGAAGGAAGCGGCTTAGGGGGCCGCAGCAGCGGCTCACTCTAGGTAGGAGCGCACATCGCTTTGGTCAAGTTCGGAAGCCGCTACAAGCCTATAGTGCCTTTCGTCCACGACCTTCACTTCGTCTCCCTTTAGGGTTAGTTCGAATAATGCAATTACGCCGTCAGCCATAAACTGCGCCGAAATCGCGCGGCACCTCATGCCAGGAAACTTCTGTTCAGCAAACCGAATGTCTTGAGTGGTCTGGACGATGCCAATCTGGTCGTTTCCACCCTTCGCCTGCACAGGGATGACGTAGTGGCAGCCGTGCTTGTCTAGACCGATGTAGAGCTCGTCGATCTCTATCTGGCCTATGTCCTTTACCGTTGTGCGCAGGTGGTTTTGGAGGCTGTAGGTCGTTAGCCCCAAGAATGTATCAATCAAACGATTGTACCGGACGATTGCCAGAAGAGCTTGTTCGTCATCCAAAGCATATGCTCGGATCAACTCAGGCGTGGCATCCGGAATGGCGATGCTGACTAGATGCTCGCTTGGAAGAATCCGAGTTGTACGGACAAGCCTAAATCGATAGCGGGAACGTCCCGCGCCCTCGATTATCCACTCGCGGTCAACGGGTTGGGTCTCGGCTATTGCCTGTGGTAAGTCAATTCGGTAGCGAAACGAATAAGGCACATCGCCGATATTGTCGGGCAGCACGATGCCCAGTTCGGCTGCCTTTGCCTTTATCTCGTCGCGTACGAACTCAAACTCGTCGACACCTTGTCTCCAATGATCGAAGAATATGCTCTCGATCAGAGCTTTGTAGCGGTGCTGCCTCTTTGGTTCCTTAGCCATTGGCTGTCAATGCTACAAGCCGAGCCCGTTCAATGTCATGCTGCTTACGCTTCTTGGCGCCGCTCTTTCGGTCTCGCCTAGTATTTGGAGCAGGGACGTCAAAGAACTGTGCCGCTTTCGACATATCGAAATAAAGAAGGGACTCGTCACCGAGTTCGAGCCCTTCAGACGGACGCTGAGGCGTTTGTCCAAGTGCCTTCATCACTTCCGCGGCAACCGCTCTTGCCATTGCCGGTGGGACCGCATTTCCAACCTGTCGTGCACCATGCCACTTCGTTGAATGCAAACGAAACCAGTCGGGAAAGCTATGAAGACGTGCCATTTCTCTCACCGTGATGCAGCGAGGGAACTCGTAGTGAACTGGACGAGGGCTAGTAAAGGCGCCGCGGGCACCATCTGTACCAGCCCGAAGTGTATTCGAGAGGCCCTTCCTATCCAGCCGAAAAAACCTTGAGATCGGCTCTACCTTACCTGCGGCAGTCTCTGAGAAACGCCTCTGTGAAATCTCTGTATGGCGCGTTCTCCAGGAAGACGTAAGCTTGCCTGGGTCCCATCGGCGCTTGTATCCGTAGTGCCAAGCGTGGTCTGCGATACAGCGCAGCTCTTGAGCGTAGGAGCTCATTCGTCCCCACGTCGGGATGCGAACGCTGTCAGAGGACTCCAACTCAGCGTACCGGTCTGCATTGGGCAAGTCTGCGAGAGCTTCCTCACAAGTAGGGCCTGTGCAAACACCGTCCCTGGAGTCGTCTGCAGGAGCGGTCTGGATCGGCGGATATTCCGGCAGCGGCAAACCCTTCTTCGTTCCAATAAGGAACAGGCGTTGGCGTCTCTGGGGAACGCCGTACGAAGATGCGTCCAACACTTTCCAAGGAAGGCGCACAGCGTACCCGGCCGCATCGAACGCCGTCACCAGTTCCTCAAGCAAGGCGCGGTGGTAGCCGACCGTAAGCCCTTTGACATTCTCAAAAACGAAAGACTTTGCATCAAGCTCGACAACCGTTCGTACAAACTCCAAGACCAACGAGTTCCGCGGATCATTTAAGGCTCTATGGCCAATCAAGGAAAAGCCCTGGCAGGGAGGTCCTCCAAAAACACAGTCGACCGAGCGATTTCCGATCCTCGACAATTGGCGCAACTTAGCCGTTGAGCGCGAACCAATTGGCTCGGGAAGGATGGCGCAAGTCGGAAAATTGAACTTATGCACGGCGCAGTGGATTGGGTCGCTCTCGACTGCCCCCACAACATCGAAACCTGCCTGCTCAAAACCCAGGCTGAGCCCACCTGCACCGGCAAATAGGTCTACAGCAATTGGCCGTGTCATCCGTATCTCCCTTGCCCAACCACCAAAACGTTAAGTCAGACACAATCTGCAATCAAGAACAAAGAGCGAACAAACGAGAGTCGTACTAATCCGCCTGTTTTCTCGCGTCATTCGGTGCGCACCCCCAAAAAGCCGATGAGGGCTTTCGATAGTGTCTCCGTATCCTTGGTCTGGCATTGCCAAATTGTCAGTGACTGCCAACCGCGCCGAGTAAGTTCGTCCCGAGCCTTTTTGTCTCGCTCGATGTTGCTTGCGATCTTGGGCCCCCAGTACTCGAGCCGCGACCTGGGCAGCTGGCCTTTGCTGCAACCGTGGCCATGCCAGAAACATCCATGAACGAACACGACCTTGCGACAACGCGGGAAGACCAGATCTGGTTTTCCTGGCAAGTCGCGAACGTGAAGTCTGTATCGATAGCCGAGCCCATGGGCTATACGTCGGACCACTAGCTCCGGACCGGTATCCTCCTGCCGCACACTTTGCATGATGTGGCGACGCTGTTCAGGGCTTCGTGTGTCCAACCTTTTGCCTATGCCGTCCTCAACAATCTCTGAAGCACAGTCTCGCTTCGTTGGCACCGATTCGCCAACACGTGGCGACCCTAATTCAGTGGATGCCTTCTTAGGAGGAGAACCTTATCCCCCGCCAAACTCGACAACACTACCTCCATCCCTCGTTCAGCGCGATGCGTGGCTAGCAGACCGTCTGGTCTCAGGCCGGGGCAATTCCGGGAGACTGCGGAGTGGATGTGCGTATTGCTAGCGTCCGAGCCGCAATCCTCCCCGTAACCTTTTGAAAAGCACGCCGGGAGATTTGCCTGTCCGCGCACGCTCCCGTTGAGACTTTTTGAGCGGTCTCGTCCCTAGAGTTCCCGCGCATGCCGCTTGGGGAAGCACGGCATGCCTATAAGGGGACTGGAAAAATGGGGAAAGACCCGCGCGATCTCGGCAATCTTGCCGCGCGTCTCGATATGGAGACGCCGGACATTGCCGCGCTCAAGGCAACGCTTACCGAAGCCGAACGGGCCGAGGTGAAGCGTTTCGAAGACGAACTTTTCCGCGACGGCGACGATGCCGACGCCAAGCGGACGGCAGAGGTCTTCGATCTCGATCTTTGCGATGCGCTCGATGCGGCCGCTCCAGGCGTGCGCGAAAGCGCGTCCGGCGGTGCGGGGGCGCTTCAAGCTCTTCTGGCCGAACAGGTTCATGCGTGGGACTGGCATCCGACGCCGGAGCCGGAAGCGCCTTTCGACGCGCCGCCGCCCGATGCCGCACCCGCCCAAGAGCCTGGGCCTGGCAATGCCGCGCAGGCCAAGACGTCGCAAGATAGCCAGACATCGCGCGGCACGTTCTGGTGGCGCCTGTTCAAGACGGCCGTGGCGCTTGCCGCCGTGATCGGTCTCGGATGGACGCCACTGCAGCGTTTCTTGCAGAACACCAGCGCGGAGGCCACGGTCAATGCGCGCCTCGTGACGTTGCGCGCCCCGATAGCGGGCACGGTTCACCTCGCGGGTCCCGGCGAACGCGTCGGCACCGAGATCGATGCGGGCACGCCGCTCCTCACCATCGAAAATCCACGCGAAGACCGGACGCAACTCGATACGCTGCGCCGCGATATTTCAGGCCTCGAATCGGAGCGCGAAGCGCTCGGCCGCCGAAAGGCGCAGCTTCAAGACCTGCAAGGGAGCTTGCGCGAGCAGCGCGATGCGTTCCAGGCGGGCCGCGTGGCGCAGCTCGAGGCACGGATCGCCTCGCTGAAGGCGGAGATCGCCGCGGCCGACGCGAAGGAAAGCGAGACCAAGAGCGCCTTGGCGCGGTCGCAGAGCCTCAAAGCGCAAGGCTGGCAGACCGAGGCGGCCCTGGAAACGGCCGAGCGCGAACACAAGGTCGCGCTGAACACGGAAGAAGCGCTGCGTCAGCAGATGGTGGCGACGAAGGTCGAACTCGATGCGGCGCGCCGCGGCTTATTCGTGGGCGACAGCTACAACGATATCCCGCGCACGGCGCAGCGTCTCGATGAAGTCGCGCAAGAGATCATCGGGCTCGATACCGATATCGGGCAAAAGACCCAGCGGATCGCGCAACTCCGCTCCGAATTCAGCCTGGAGCAGAAGCGTTTCGACGTGCGCTCGCGCGCCGCGCTCAACGCGCCGGTTCCGGGACGCATCTGGGAAGTGCTGACCGCGAACGGCGAGGAGGTATCCCATGGGCAAGATTTGATGCGCGTCTTGGATTGCGCCGGCGTGCGGGTGACCGCAGCGGTGAGCGAGTCCGTCTATAACGAGCTCCGTATCGGCCAGCCCGCGACGTTTCATCTGCGTGGCGGTTCCGAAGAACTCGAAGGCCGAGTGACCGGCCTGCACGGTTTGGCCGCCGTCCCCGGCAATTGGGCCATCGAGCAGACGGCGCTGGCGCGCGAGCCCTATCACGTCACCGTCGAGGTTCCGAATCTGGCGAACGGACCGGACTGTCACGTGGGCCGCACCGGCAAGGTGACGTTCAACACTGCAACTGGACCGGTGACGGCGGCCGCAAGATGAGCTACGCGTCCGGCGTCACGTTGTGGGAGGCCTTCCTCCCTGGGCTGACGGTCTTGTTCCTCGCGTTTGCGCTCCTGCCTTGGCTCAACCGCGACAAGGACTGGATCCGCGGCATCGTGATCGCGCTGTGCTTGATCCTAGTCTGGCGCTACGCCGCTTGGCGTGTCACCGACTCGCTGCCGCCCGTGGGGCTGAGTTGGGATTTCGCGGCGGCGATCGTCTTCTTGTCCGTCGAGCTCCTGGCGCTTGTCGGCGCGACCCTGTCCTTGTTGTTTCTCACGCGCACGATCGACCGAACGCCCGAGGTGGAGCGCAATCTGCCGTGGGTGAATGGCCTCGCGCGCAAGCCGCTCGTGGATGTCCTGATCTGTACGTATAACGAGGACGAGACGATCCTCGAGCGCACGATCATCGGCGCGCTCGCCCTCGATTATCCGAACTATCGCCTGTGGGTGTGCGACGACGGCCGCCGAGATTGGCTGGAGGCGTTGTGTGCGCGGCTCGGCTGCGGCTACATCACTCGGCCCGGCAATGCCCATGCCAAGGCAGGAAACATCAATCACGCCTTGGGCCATCTGAACACGCTGCCCGAGAAGCCGGAGTTCATCTCCATTCTCGATGCGGACTTCGTCGTGAAGTCGACCTTCCTGACCCGCACCATGGCCCTGATGCGCGATCCCGGCGTCGGCATCGTGCAGACGCCGCAGCATTTCTTCAATCCGGATCCGATTCAGACCAATCTCGATATGGCCCGGGTGTGGCCGGACGAGCAGCGCTATTTCTTCGGCGTCGTGTTGCCGGCAAAGGACGCGTGGGGCTGCGCGTTCTGTTGCGGAACCTCCTCGCTGATCCGCTTCGCGCCGCTGATGGAGATCGGCGGTTTTCCGACCGACTCGGTGACCGAAGACTATCTGCTCACTTTGCGGCTCAAGGAGAAGGGCGCCCGCACCGTCTTTCTCAACGAGATCCTTTCTCTCGGTCTCGCGCCGGAAGGCCTGAAGGAATACATCACCCAGCGGAGCCGCTGGGCCTTGGGCTTCATGCAGATCATGGGGGGGCATAGCAGTCCCTTCCGCTTCGGCAACGGCCTCAACCTCATCGACCGGATCGGGCTGACCGAGACGTTCCTGCATTGGGCGATGACCTTCACCTTCCGGGCTCTGACGCTGATTGTCCCGGTGCTCTATCTCCTCTTCGACGTGAAGGCGGTGTCGACCGATCTCGCCAGTGCCGTCACGTTTTTCCTGCCGGCCTTCGTCGCGCAGATTGCGGTCGGGACCTGGATCTCGGGCGGGCGGCTCATTCCGATCATGTCGGACCTGAGTCAGCTTCTTTGCGCCGACGCCATCATCAAGTCCTGCGCGGTCGGGCTCTTCAAACCGCATGGTCACAAGTTCAAGGTGACGGCCAAAGGGCGCAGCCGCGACGAGACCTCGGTGCAGTGGCCGCTTCTGCGGAGCTTCGCGCCTTATCTGTTCCTGTCCGTGGCCGGTATCCTCTGGGCCTTCGTGATCGATGATACCCGCCCGCTCGCCGAGTCGGCCGGGCTGGCGTTGGTCTGGACCTGGTACAATATCGTGCTGCTGCTCCTCGCCTGCTTCGTCGCGGTGGAGGCCGCGGATCGCCGCGCGGGCGAGCGGTTCCATGTGAACCGGGCGGGCCTCTTGTCCACGGCCGGCAACACGCAATGGCGTACGATCTGCGACATCTCCATTTCAGGGATGCGCTTGATGGGTGAGGCGCCGGGCAGCATCGGAAGTCATGTGCGCATCCGCCACGAGGATCTCGATGTGGACGCGACGATCGTCCGCGTCGGCGAAAGCGATTTCGGCGTGCGATTCGCCGAATGCCCCGAAGCCCGGAAGGCCCTCATTCGCCACGTCTACGCCGGTCCGTATCATGCCGAGGTGGAGCATGTGCGTCCGGCGAAAGTCGCCGGCGCGCTGTTGGGACGGATCTTCCGCTAAGCGGGAGTTTCGCCGGGGGCTTTCGCGGGACGGCGGCTGATGCGCACGGACGGAGCGCGCTGACGCGCGTGAAGCCGACGCGCCGCATTCGGCAAAGCGGGGCCGAAATGAGTCGGAAGATCGAAACGAAAGCGCAGGCAGCCGGAGCGGAGGAGGTTACTCGACCTGGGCTTGGGCGACGCGGCTGGTCACAGGGTCCAGTTCCATGAGGGCGTCGATGCGGCGGCGTTCTTTTTCGAAGGCCGCGAGGTTGCGTCCTTCAAGTTTGAGACCGCGCGGTACGGCGATGGTCATCGGGTTTACGAACTTGTTGTTCACGAGCACTTCGTAGTGAAGGTGGGGCCCGGTGGACCGGCCCGTGGTGCCAACATAGCCGATAATCTGGCCTTGCTTGACGCGTGCCCCGGGCTTGGAACCGGCGGCGAAGCGCGTCATGTGGCCGTAAGCGGTGGCGAAGCCATTGGCATGGCGGATGCGGATGTAGTTGCCGTAGCCGCCGTGGCGCTCGGCCATCTCGATCGTGCCGTCGCCCGCAGCCAGAATCGGTGTTCCAATAGGGGCAGCCCAGTCGACGCCGGTGTGCATGCGAATGCGGCGGAGCAGCGGATGGCGGCGATTACCGAAGCCGGACGTGAACCGGCCGCCCTTGACCGGGTTGCGCATCAAGAACTTCTTCGCGCTGGATCCGTTCTCGTCATAGAAGTCGACCGTATTGTCCGGTGTGCGAAAGCGGTAGAACTTGCGCGTTTCGCCAGCGACCGTCATCGAGGTGTAAAGCAGTTCGCCTGCCTCGTCTCCGCTCGTGCCTTCGCCTTCGAAGAAGACTTCGAACGTATCGCCAGGATGGACCTTCTGCTTGAAGTCCACGTCGTAGGAATGGACACGCAGGAGCTTGAGGACGATATCCGGCGGCAGTTTCTGCTTCAGTGCCGATTCGTAGAAGCTCTCATAAAGCGAGGCGCGGTTGGAGGCGGTCACGACCACATCGTCTGCTGGCGCAGTCGTGGAGGCGAGATAGTCGCCGTCACGGTTGCGCGACGTCGTCACGATGTGATTGCCGTCTGCGTCGAAGATGCTAACGCGGACCGGCTCTTTGACGTCCGAATCCGCGAGGGACTCCACCAGCCGGAAATCGATCTTCTGCTTTGGCTTCAGGTCCTCCGGGCCGAAAACGGCGTCGAGGCTATCGATCAGCTCTGTTGCGAGTTCCTTGCTCGCGCCGACTTTCTGCATCACGCCGAGCAGTGTGTCGCTCCGCCCGACCGTGATGACCTTGGTCTCGGCGTTGGCAACCTGGCTCTCTTGGAAATCGCCGTCCTCGTCAGCCACTTTCCGCATGACGGTGGTGTTCGGCAGGATGCGCGGGCGCTCGGCCTCGCCGGGACGATAGGAAGCGAGTTGCAGCGTGGCTTCGCCGCTCGTTTCGCCAAGGGCGACCGGCGTTTCGGCGTAGGAGAAGTTGTCCGCGGCGCTGGCGACCAGGCCGTCGACCTGCTCCGGCTCCAACTCGATGTCGTCTGTGGCCGGCAGCAGACCGCCGGGGACATCGATCATGTTCACCTGTAGGGACAGCGAGGGGTCGTCCGCATTCTGCCCGCCGCCGATCGGCGTTGCGTCGGAATAGAGCTTGAAGGGATTGAAAGTGGGGAGGCGGCTTGCGTCTTCGGGTTTTTCGGTGGCGAGGCCCGCGATGACGCGGAGATAAGGCTTGATGGTGATGAATTCGCGGTCGCCTTGGCGTTGTACGATCGTATCGTGAATGACTTGGCGGCTGGCGAAACCCGCGGAGGTCATTTGAATGCGGTCTTCTTTCTGACCGCCGACGCTCTGGGCATCTTGGGCGAGCCGCGCGC
>JACKJS010000002.1:507500-667091 GCA_020637815.1 Hyphomicrobiaceae bacterium
ACCGCCCGGCACGGCCGCGGAACCTGAGGTCGCCATCGGCGAGATGGACGGCCCGTTCGGCAGCGCGTTCGCGAATTTGCTTGGAGATCAGGTGAAGGGACATAGCCGCGTCCTGGCCCTGCTCAACACCGACGTCATGGTTCGTCCGCCGACGCTCTGCGTCAGCAAGGTCACTGTCGACGACGTGCGCTACACGAACATTCTCATGGGTACGGTGCAGTACGCCACCGCCATGGGTGTGCTCGATGCCGTCCGTTCCGGCGACATCCCGAAGGACAAGGCCGACGAGCTTGGCATCATCGTGTCGGTCTGGCTGAACCCCGGCATCGTGGATGTGGAGAATCTCGATCACCAGATCCTATTCGACATTCACCGGAAGGCGACCACACAGGCCATTCACAAGGCCATGACGTTCCAGCCCTCGATCGACTGGCTTCTCGAGAACCAGGACAAGGTCGTGCACAAATATTTCGAGAAGGGTTTGAAGGGCGAGTAGCGAACGACGCTTGCGCGCTTCGAGAGATCTGCGAGCCGCCGCCGGGTTTTTCCCTGTGGCGGCTTTCGCATTTTTGGGGAGCGTTGCGCCGGCGTCCTAGCGCCCGGCTTCCTCGGTTTCGCAGGCGAGCGAGATGGAGCCGGCATCGCCAGCCGATCCACACGGTGCCGCACCGGGGCCGCTGGCGACGATCGTCGAGGCGCGCTGATAGAGATCCTTGACCGGGGTCGCATTGGCGGTCGCAACGCTGCCCGTATATTCCTTCTGCCACCGCCGCCCGGGCTTCATGTAGAAGGCGTTTCCGCCTGCCACGGTCATGTATTTTGCCGGATAAGGATTCCTGTAGTTGACCGAATGGAAATGCATGGCTTGGCCGACGGGCGCGTAGCGCCCGCCTTTCAGAATTGTGTCCGCAGCATGCACGGCTGTTTTCATTTGCTTCGGATCCATGGGGGCGGTGAGCACCCCTTGCGCGAATTGGCGGTGCTGCCCGACCACGCCACAGATCGTATTGGGAAAGCGATCCGATTCGACCCGGTTCATCACGACGGTGCCGACGGCCATGGACCCTTCGTAGCTCGAGCGATTGGATTCAAAGTACATGGCGCGGACAAGGCATTGGCGTTCGTCCGTCGTCGCGATCATAGGCAAGCCCGGCCCGCGTCCGGAGCAGCCACTGAGGCACAATGCGGTGAAAGTAGCGGCAATGGCTGCCGCCACGTATGTCCCCCGGGTCGTCAGTCCCAAGTCCCCCCTGTAACGCAGTCCCTCGTTTGCCAGATCCTTCCGCCAAATTTGTGGCGGAGACGGATAAGCATCAGGCGACCCTATCGGTCAAAAGTTGCGGCGATATTGACGCGGCAGAGTTGAAGAGTCTTCTAGTTCACGCGGCGCCGCCGCTCAATGAGTTCCTGGTCTCTCCCGGCAGCCAGGCTATGGCGGCCTCGGGATCTTACTTTGAAGGCCAGGGAGCGGCTTTTGCAAGTAATTGATTTCGTTCAACATGACGGAGCGACCGAGCGCCGCACGCGACACCGCGGCACAACACGCGCCGTTCTGGACAGCGTAGATAACGGAGGAAAGGACGCCATGCTGCGGCAGGCAAAAGCTCAATATTCAGCGGATTGGGAGACGAATATGGGTCGAATGACAAGACTGCGCCTGATCGAGGTTGGGCTAGCTCTTGTTCTGACTGTGGTCGCCTGTTTCTTCGTTGCCTTGGCCGTTTGGGCGGAAGACCGTTCCGAGATTGCGATTTCCGGCGCCTGGGCGCGCCCGACGATCGGCGAGGGCCGTGCGACGGCCGCCTATATGACGATTGAGAATGCCGGTTCGGCGGACGACGTGCTGGTCAGTGCCAAGTCACCCCAAGCCGCGCGGGTGGAAATCCACGAGACGAAGATGACCGATGACGGCGTCATGACGATGAGGCCTCTCGCAAGCGGCCTTACCGTTCCCGCCGGTGGCGCCGCGTCGCTCAAGCCGGGCGGCGCACATATGATGGTCATGGGCCTCGAAGGCAAGCTGACCGAAGGCGGCGTGCTGCCCTTGACGCTGGAGTTCAAGAACGCCGGCGCGATCGACGTCTCGGTTCCGGTCGGGCAGGGGCCGGCTGGTGGGGCGCAAACGAACGGCACTGCTTCAGAACCCGAGCACCACAGCCACCCCTAGACGCAGTTCCGGCCTTACTCGTCCTGTCCCCGGAAACCCGACAGCCGGCACGCATAGACCGTGCGCGTTTCCTGTTTCACGAGCGGAACCCGAATCGCCGGTATGGGGGTCACGCTTGTGAAATGGCGGGTAACGGATTTGCGGCAGGGCACCAGCGACACGAACAGAATCGGCTCCTTGGTCCCGGCGACGAAGGGGCGCGTCATCTCGTAGTGGTGGTGCGGTTCAGGTCTGCGCTTCCAGACATAAAGAGGCGTTGGCTCGTCCCGCATATAGTAGAGTAGCTCGGCGGCTAGATCGCGCGTGTCGACCAGCACGGCGCCATACTTCTCCTGCGACAGCAGTTTGCGCACCGCGTCCGCCGTTTCCCCCCACCCGATCGAAGAGCGGAGGAACAGAAGCTGTTCGAACGGCGTCCAGCTTCGGGCGAAGGCCGGTGCGATGGCAATGGCAGTCGCGACCACGAGATGAAGCGCGAGAGAAATCGCCATGAGGACGCGGCGCTCTTGTTCGAGGAGAACGGCGGTAACGAAAACGGTGGCGGCCGGGTAGGCGGTGGCCGCCCAATTGCCGTGCGCGCGGGAGAGCAGCGCCTGGACGATGAGGATCGTCAGGATTGGCAAGGAGAAGCTGAGGAGCAGCGTCTTGTTGGGATCGTCGGGTTTGCGGAGGTGCCGGAGCCCAGCCCGGGCGAAAACCGCGAACAGGATCGGTCCGAACAGCGCGAACTGCGCGCCGATGAATTCGGCAAGCTCGAGCGGATGAATGTAGGGTGGCCGCCAGCCTATATTGGCGCCGGTGTGTTTGGCGGTTGGCCAGCCGTGTTCGGCGTTCCAGACAATGTTCGGCGAGAAAAGCGCGAACGCGATGAGGCCGGCGACGATGGCGCGGCCGCCAAGCAGTGCCTCTCGCGCCTCGCGAGAGACAATGGCGTGGCAGGCGATGCAAAGGACCGCGTAGATCATCGCCTGTTTGGCGAGGAGCCCGGTCCCGATGGCGACACCTAAAAGAATCGCGTAGCCCATGGACTTGCGCCTCACCAGCATCACCCAAGACAGCAGCATGAGCGTCCAAAGGAAGATCAGTGGCGCGTCGGTCGTAATCAGTGCCGAGGCGTAGGAGACGCCAGGAATCGTCGCGAAGAGAATCGCGCTCCAGAAGCCTACCCTCGCATCGAAGAGGGTGCGGCCGATCGCGAAGAGCAGGCCGGATGTGAGCGTGTAGAGGATGGGAGCGGCGGCGCGCGTGCAGGCTTCGGACGCGCCGCAAGTTTCGCTCATGGCGCGGATCGCCCAAGCGATCAGCGGGGGCTTCGAGAAATAGCCGAACTCGAAATCGCGCGACCAGGTCCAGTACTGCGCCTCGTCCATGACGAGATCGACCTTCGAGACGTACAACGCCGCCAGCCGGACGGCGAGCAGGAGGCCGAGGCAGAGTGCCGTCAGGATGGCGTAACCCATGTCCGACAGAGGCGGACGCAGGGGCGTATCGGACGGCCGGATCGACTGCGAGGTTTCGGGGGCGGGCAAGATAGCTTCCTCGGGAGGGGCCTTGCGAGGGGGTCAACCCCTAGAGGGCTGAAATAATTATCATTCTTATGTCAAGCGCGTGGCATCCTACATCTGGACGTCAAACTTGAACATCACTATGGTCGCTTCGACTAACACTCGCGTCCTGGAGAGGAACCCATGCCAGGCGATTGGGCGCCAGGCGGCGCCGTCCGTGTCTCCATTGTCATTCCTGCCTTCAACGAGCAGGGCAATATTGGCCGCTTGATCGAGGAAACCTACGCAACCGTGCCCGATTCGGTGCTCGGCGAGGTGATCGTCGTGGACGATGCCAGCGACGACGGGACGGCGGCGGAGGTCAAGGCTCTCGTCCCCCATCACGGAACCCTGCGCTATCTGCGTCATGGGCGGCGGGCCGGTCAGAGCGCCTCGTTGCGAACGGCCATCCTCGCCTCCCGTTTTCCGGTGATCGCGACCATGGATGGCGACGGACAGAACGACCCGGCCGACATAGCGCCGCTGTTCGAGAAGCTCGGGGCGCCGGGTTCGGAACCCGCTCTCGTGGGAGGGGTGCGCGCCTCACGGAAGGACACCGGGTCGAAGCGGTTCGCCTCGCGCTTCGCGAACTGGCTACGGGACCGGGTGCTGAACGACGGATGCCCGGATACCGGGTGTGGCATCAAGGTCTATCAGCGCGATGCTTTTCTGGCCCTTCCGTTCTTTACCAGCATGCACCGCTATCTTCCGGCCTTTTTCCAGACCTATGGACATCAGGTCAGCTTCGCGCCGGTGAATGATCGTCCCCGTCTTGCGGGGCGGTCGAAGTACACGAATTTTGGCCGGGCGCTAATCGGCATCTACGATCTTGTCGGTGTGAGCTGGTTGCGCAAGCGCACGGACCTTCCGCCTTTGGCGGAGCAGGTGCAGGGCGATGCCGCGAAATCTGGAGAGCGGCGCATTCAACTGGTAAGCCAGAGAGGGTAGCGGTCATGTCCCTAGACGGGCTTGCACAATGGTGGGCCGACAAGTCGACGGCGGAGCTCGTCTGGCTCGGGATCGGGCTTGCGGCTCAGTTGATGTTTTCGATGCGGTTCCTGATTCAGTGGATCGCCACGGAACGGGCGCGGGCATCCATCGTGCCCGAGACCTTCTGGTATTTCAGCTTCGTCGGCGGGCTGATGCTGCTGAGCTACGCCATCTACCGCATGGATCCGGTCTTCATCATCGGCCAGGCGACGGGCCTCATCATCTACTCGCGCAACATCTATTTTATCTGGCAGGGCAAGAAGGTGGATGAGGGCCCTCCGGAAGTCGCCTATGAGGGCGAGACCAAACGCGTTCAGGAGGCGTGACGTCCACCAGGCTTTACAAAGCTGTCGCAAATCCCATATAGAGGGACCAGCGCCGCAGCCCATCGGGGCCCACGCAGCCGGCGCTTCGAATCTTCTTCGAACCTAACTATAGGTTCCCACTTTCGCGGCGGCCGAATCAAGGCCAGATCGCCGCGCAAAGGCAGGCCCTTTGCTTTCAAAGGCCGACTGAATTGACGCGGGGTGGAGCAGCCCGGTAGCTCGTCAGGCTCATAACCTGAAGGTCGTAGGTTCAAATCCTACCCCCGCAACCAATCTCAGAAGAAAACAAGCCCTATCTACCGCCGTCGTGGCGGCGACTGGCGTTGCTCGACATTCCTCAAATCGGATCAGAGGCTCTGCGGACCCTTATTCCAGCTGCTCGGCGTAGTGTCCGAGTTCCGCGATGCGCTCCACCGCGCTTTCCATAGCCGTCTCCGCCATTGCGCGCGTCGTCTCATCGACCGAGGCAAGCAACACGGAGTCCAGGACCTCGCATAACTGCTCAAGCGGAACCTGGGCAACCACGAGCAGACCCAAGGCATGATCGGCGTTATTGGATTCGGCGAGGGTACTGTCGGTGCGGGTGTCTCCGGCGCGTTTGCGCGCGGTCGCGGCCAGCTTGGCGAGAAGATCCGCTCCCTCAACATCCTGCAAGTCGCGCAACCGATCGGCCACGGTCCCATGGCAGCGGGCGATCTTCTCCTCATGTTCCGCGATTATGGTCTCGAGCTCCGCGGCCGACGCAGTAGGCGACACCCGTGTTCGCGGTTTCGCGATATCGCGTTCGCTGTGCCACGCCGCGCGGCGCAAGGTCCGCAGCTGGGCCGCGTGTTGAAGCTTCTCCAAGGCCAAGTGCTCGGCTCCCCTGGCAATCCTAGCATCGCCAGCGGATGCGGCCAGATAGGCAAAGAAAGCGAAGGCGCGAGCCTCATTGTCGACGGCAATGGAGTAAGCGCGATATGGCGTGAGCAATGCGCTTCGGGACGCCTCCTTCCAATTGCGGGCAAGTTCTTCGGGTAGAGGCCGGCGAAGGTCTTCGGTGTGCGTCGTTTCGCCAAGACCCTGGGCCCATCCATCCACCGCCGAGAGATGGGCTTTCTCCTCGGCTCCGAGCGCATCAAAAGCCGCTACCGTCGGCATTTGACCGCGCCGGCGCATCTCCTCCGCCAGCCAGTTGTATTGGCGGATCGCCTCTGCACTGATCGCCTTGGCGACGCCTACCAGGTCCGTGAGCGTATCGATACGGATGTCTGGTTGCTTGGTCAGACGGGCCACCGCGCGGTTCCTTCAATCGTTAGAGCCTACATGGAACTGTAGTTTAGACGGACTTGGTTCGAGATTGACGTGGCGCAACGTTGACGACGTTGATTTGAGATAGAGCCATTCTACAACGTTTTCACAGTGTGAAAGCCATGGACGGATCCCGGAGGGCGACTGGACTAGACGGCACGTGTTACATGTCTCACACCCGCGGCAGATCACTTTAGTCGGCGTTCTAATCTGGACACTCGGCGTTTTATTGTCTGCGTCCTCCAGCGCCCAGACGCCGTCGCGGCTGGAGGAGTTCTTGGCACAGGTCCATGCCGGCGATGTCGTGCCAGGCGCGGATCGTTTCGGCGCTATTCGCGGGACGCCGCCCGTGGCTCCAGCGATCAAGGGTGACAAGGACAAGGACGATGGCGACGAAGACGATGACGAGGAGATCGTAGGTTACGTCTATCTCACGTCCGATGTTGTCGATACCGCCGGCTATTCCGGTAAGCCAATTCACACGCTGGTGGGGTTGGACCCCGAGGGAACCATCGTCGGCGCCAAGTTACTTGAGCACCATGAGCCAATCGTCCTCGTCGGAATTCCAGAGTCGCGAATTGAGCACTCTCTGGAAGGGCTGATCGGCTTCAACCCTCTGAAAGCAGCCGCCAAGAACGAACAGTCACCAGAGGTCGACATCGTTTCCGGTGCGACGGTAACCGTGCTGGTTATCGAGGACAGCGTCCTCCGTTCGGCCGGACGTATTGCGCAACAGCTCGTAGGACGTCCCAGCGCGTCGGACCGGCCCGCCCGCGCCGTGGATATGGAAGCCGGCGAGGCAACGGATTGGTCCACACTGTTGGGCAACGGCGCGGTGCGCCGACTGCAGCTCAGCGTCGGCGATGTGAACGAGGCGTTTGTGCGCTCGGGCGATGCCCGGGCGGTCGCACGGCCTGAGAAGGGGCCTCCGGATGCGACGTTTATCGACCTCTACGTCGCTCTGGTATCTCAGCCCGCGATAGGACGCAGCCTGCTCGGCGAAGCGGGCTTCAAGCGTTTGCAATCGCGTCTGCGACCAAAGCAGTCTGCACTTTTGGTGATGGGCGCCGGCCCGTACTCGTTCAAAGGGTCGGGCTACGTTCGCGGCGGTGTGTTCGATCGTGTTCAGGTCACACAAGGCACGGAGACAATCCGCTTTCGCGACAAGGACCATGAGCGGATCGATCGTTTGGCGGCCGACGGCGCGCCTCGTTTCAAGGAGATCGCGTTATTCGCACTGCCTGACGGTACGCAATTCCAGCCTGCTGATCCGTGGACGTTGCATCTTTTGGTGCAGCGGCGCATAGGGGCTCTTGACAAGGCATTTACAACCTTCGGGCTCAATTATCGGCTGCCCCAGTCATATACCAAGCCTATCCCGTCTGCCGAGCCCATAGCGTCGGCCGCGACGGCGGAGCGAGCCGCAGTACATCCGGCAAAGCAAAGGGCAGGAAGGCCGCTTGCATCCGAGCCAGGCGAGCCGCTGTGGGAACGAATCTGGCGCAGCAAGATCGCATCGATAACGGTGCTTGTCGTGATGTTGCTCGCCCTGACCGCGATCTTCTTTTTCCAAGATATATTGGTGAAGCACGAAAAACTCTTCGACTACATCCGATTGAGCTACTTGGCCGTGACGCTTATTTGGCTTGGATGGGTTGCCCAGGCTCAGCTCTCTGTCGTCAACGTCCTCTTCTTCATGGACTCGCTCAGAGGGGACTTCGATTGGTCCCACTTCTTGATCGACCCGTTGATCTTCATCCTTTGGTTCTCGGTTGCCGCCGCGTTGCTGTTTTGGGGGCGCGGACCGTTTTGCGGATGGCTGTGCCCCTTCGGTGCGCTGCAAGAACTGACCAACCGCGCGGCGCGCTTGCTGCGAGTCCCTCAAATCAAAGTACCCTGGGGCGTTCATGAGCGATTGTGGCCGATCAAGTATGTGATCTTCCTGGTGCTGTTCGGCATCTCGCTCGGCTCTCTCGCGCTTTCCGAGAGGCTGGCCGAGGTGGAGCCGTTCAAGACCGCAATCATTCTGCGCTTCATGCGCGACTGGTGGTTTGTCCTGTTCGCGGTTGCCCTGATTGGCATGGGTCTGTTCATCGAACGGTTCTTTTGCCGCTACCTGTGCCCGCTCGGCGCCGCGCTCGCCATACCGGGCCGTCTTCGGATGTTCGACTGGCTGAAGCGATATCGCGAGTGCGGCAATCCCTGCATGCGCTGCTACAACGAATGCCCCGTCGGCGCCATCCATCCAGAAGGCCATATCAACCCCAACGAGTGCATTTCGTGCCTGCACTGTCAGGTGCTGTACCACCACGAACGGAAATGTCCGGTGTTGATTCAGCGGCGGCTTAAACGTGAGCGCCGGGCCGCACTCAGCCCGGGAACGTTTGGCACTTCATCACAAAAAGCAAAGCCGGCGCCGGCAGCCCCCAAAGCTGCACGCGTCTTATCCGAAGGAGTGGAGCAATGACCAAGACGACAGACAATGGCAATATTAGCCGACGCGATCTTTTCGGCGCGACCGCTTCGGTTGCAACGATCGCTGGGCTCGGAGGCGCGGCAGGCGTTGTCGGTGGCGCGACATTGGCGCCTCGCGCGGGTCACGCGGCAACCGGCAAGGCGAGCGTCGGTCCGGGCGAACTCGATGAATATTATGTGTTCTTCTCGAGTGGCCAGTCCGGCGAGCTACGCATCATCGGTCTTCCCTCCATGCGTGAGCTGATGCGCGTCCCTGTATTCAACCGGTGCAGCGCTACCGGCTGGGGCCTCACGAACGAAAGTCGAAAAATCCTCACCGAGGGCCTGCTGCCCGAAACCCGTGAGTTTTTAAAGACACGCGGCGAAACCTACCTGAACGGCGATTTGCATCATCCGCATATGTCGTTCACGGACGGTACGTACGATGGGCGGTACTTGTTTATGAACGACAAGGCAAATTCGCGTATTGCCCGCGTGCGCTGCGACGTCATGAAGTGCGACAAGATTATCGAGATCCCCAATATGGAGGCGGTGCACGGCCTGCGCGTGCAGAAGTTTCCTCGGACCGGCTATGTGTTTGCCAACGGCGAGGATCGGTTGCCGCTGCCCAACGACGGTACCATTCTCGACGAGCCGAAAAAATACGGCGCCATGTTTACCGCCGTCGACGGCGACACGATGAAGATCGCATGGCAGGTCATGGTTGACGGCAACCTGGACAACGTGGATGCCGACTACCAAGGCAAGTATTGCTTCTCGACCTGCTACAACTCCGAGGGTGGCGTAACCCTGGGAGAAATGACCGCTGCCGAGCAGGATTGGGTCGTCATCTTCAACATTGCACGGATTGAAGAGGCTGTTCGCAAAGGCGACTATACCGAGCACAACGGCGTACCGGTCATCGACGGGCGGCATGGCTCTGCCTACACCCGTTACGTGCCGGTGCCGAATAGCCCTCACGGTATCAATACCGCTCCGGACGGCATCCACGTCGTCGCCAACGGGAAGCTGTCGCCTACCGTCACCGTTTTCGACGTGCGCCGCTTCGACGACTTGTTCGATGACAAGATCAAGCCTCGCGATACCGTGGTCGCTGAGCCGGAACTAGGACTGGGGCCGCTGCATACTGCCTTCGACGGCCGGGGCAACGCATACACCACCCTCTTCATCGACAGTCAGGTCTGCAAGTGGTCGATCGACAAAGCCATTCAGAAATTTGACGGGAAAGACGTCGATCCGATCTTGGACAAGCTCGATGTGCATTATCAGCCCGGCCACAATCACACGTCCATGGGTCAGACCAACGAGGCAGACGGCAAGTGGCTCTTGTCTCTTAACAAGTTCTCCAAGGACCGTTTCCTCAATGTGGGTCCGCTCAAGCCGGAATGCGATCAGCTGATCGATATCTCCGGCGACGAGATGGTCTTGGTTCACGACGGGCCTTCGTTCGCCGAGCCGCATGACGCGACCATCGTGCACGCCTCGAAGGTGAATCCCGTCCATGTTTGGGATCGAAAAGATCCGATGTTCGAAGATGCGGTGAAGCAGGCCGCCGCCGATGGCGTGGACCTAGAGACAGCAGCCACGGTTATCCGAGATGGTAACAAGGTGCGCGTCTATACCTATTCGGCGGCACCGGTCTTTGGCCTTACGAGCTTCAATGTGAAGCAAGGCGACGAGGTGACGGTCTATGTCACCAATAGAGACCAAGTGGAGGACTTGACCCACGGGTTCACGCTGGTCAACCACGGTGTCGCCATGGAAGTCGGGCCGCAGGCCACCGCTTCGGTGACTTTCGTGGCCGATCGGCCCGGTGTGCATTGGTATTACTGCCAGTGGTTTTGTCACGCTCTTCATATGGAAATGAAAGGACGGATGCTGGTCGAGCCGCGCGGCGCTTAACGATGTCAATCTCCCGAGCACTTTTGGGGATCTGCCTACGCGGGCTATTCGTGGCGATGGCCACGGCGTTGGCCGTCGCCGGCGCGGCCGCCGGCGAGCCGATCCCGATTGCGCCGGGGGAAAGCCTGCAGAGCGCTATAGCCTCTGCCGAGCCTGGTGACGTTCTGCGCCTTGAGCGTGGACGTCACCAGGGTCCGATTGTTCTCGACAAACCGCTCACGCTCGTTGGTGACGAAGGCGCCGTACTCCTCGGCTCCGGGCACGGCAGCGTCATCTCGATCACCGTTCCCGGCGTGACGGTTAAGGGGCTCACGATTCGTGGATCGGGAATCGACGTGCCGGCCATGGACTCGGCAATCCTCGTGGCAAGGACCGCGCCGGGCGCCAAAATCTTCAACAATCGCTTGGAAGGAAATCTGTTCGGCGTGTACCTGCACGGCGCCGGCAACTCCGTCGTGAAGAACAACGTGATCGTCGGGCGCAGCGATCTTCGAATATCGGAGGCCGGTAACGGCGTATCGATCTGGAATGCGCCGGGAGCCAAAGTGATCGGCAACGATTTCCGCTTGGGCCGCGACGGGATCTTTGTCAACACGAGCAAAGAGAATGAGTTTCGCGACAATCGGTTCTCAGGTCTGCGCTTCGCGATCCACTACATGTACACGCACGATAGCAAGATCACCGGAAACAGATCGCGCGGCAATCACGTCGGCTGGGCGCTCATGTATTCCGATCGCCTAGAAGTGAGGGACAATCTGAGTGAGGGCGATCGCGATCACGGATTGCTGATGAACTACGTGAACGACTCCGTCGTGACCGGAAACGTCGTCCGTTCCAGCGAGAACAAATGTCTGTTTATTTACAACGCGCATAGAAACCGAATCGCGCACAATTGGTTCGAAGGCTGTTTGATCGGCATTCATTTCACCGCCGGCTCGGAACAGAACCAGGTCTTCGGCAACGCCTTCGTCAACAATCAGACCCAAGTCAAATATGTCGGCTCGCGAATCGTCGAATGGTCGTATCAGGGCCTCGGAAATTATTGGAGCGACAACGCGGCCTTCGATTTGAACGGAGACGGGATTTCCGACCGGCCATACCGGCCCAACGATATTGTCGACGATATTCTTTGGCGATACCCGCAGGCCAAGCTTCTCCTCAACAGCCCCGCTATGGACGTCTTGCGGTACGCCCAATCCCGTCTGCCGGCGCTTTATCCGGGAGGTGTGCTGGACACAGCGCCGCTCATGCGCCCGCCCGACATGAGAGCTGGATCATGAAGGCGGTCGTCGAACTCACGCGAGCGACCAAGCGCTACGGCCGGATTGCGGCCCTGCAGGACGTCAGCTTGGCGCTCAATCCGGGTGAAACCGTCGCCGTGATCGGCCACAACGGCGCTGGCAAGACCACGTTGATGAAGCTTGTCCTGGGTCTCATCCGGCCTAGCAGCGGTTCCGTCCTCGTGCACGGCGCGGATCCCGCCGGCCGGAAAGGTGCGCGTGTCCGGCGCTCCGTCGGCTTCGTGCCGGAAAGTGTCGCATTCCATGCGGCGATGACCGCGACAGAACTGCTTTCGTTCTATGCGCGACTGAAGGGAGCCCCCTGCGAGAAAAACAAGACGCTATTGGAGCGGGTCGGATTGGCTGAAGCGGCTCATCGCCGCGTCGGAACTTATTCGAAGGGCATGCGGCAGCGCTTGCTGTTGGCCCAAGCTCTACTTGGGCAACCGGGCCTGCTGTTGCTGGACGAGCCCACATCCGGCCTCGACCCAGAGTCTCGATCTCAGATCTACGAGACCATCGACCAGCTCCGCACCGAGGGTGCCACAGTCATGCTTTCCTCGCATGCGCTGGCCGAGATCGAGCATCATGTCAGTCGCGTGGCCCTTCTGCACCGAGGCCGACTGATTGCGGCAGGCGACCTGCCGACGATGCGACGGCAGGTCTCGCTACCGTCGCGGCTCCGGCTAACAGTGAAACACTGCATGACGGAGCGTGTCCTATCGTCGTTGACCGAAGAGGTGACCCTGATGTCCCGCGGTCCCGACTGGCTGGAGTTCGCGGTGCCCGAGACATCCAAGATTTCGCTGTTGCGCGAAGTCACCGCCATGCCCGACGTGGTCTTGGACGTCGAAATGAAGCATCCAAGTTTGGAAGTGCTCTATCACCACCTTTGTGCGGAGGAGGAATGATGACCGCGCTTCTCGTCATCGCCGGTCAGGAGGTGCGCGCAGGCATTCGAAATCGGTGGGTGATCATGACCACCGTGATATTGGCGGCGCTTGCCTTGAGCCTCGTTCTGCTTGGAAGCACACCGACGGGAACGATTGGGGCCTCGCCGTTGACCGTTGTCGTGGTCAGTCTGGCGAGCCTGACGATCTTCCTGGTTCCGTTGATAGCTTTGTTGCTTTCTTTCGACTCCATCGTCGGCGAGGACGAACGCGGCACGCTTCTTCTTCTTCTCGCATATCCGGTCTCGCGTGGGCAGATCGTGCTTGGGAAGTTTGTTGGACAGATTACGATTCTTGCACTGGCAACCGTGGTTGGTTACGGCGTCGCTGGCGCGGTGCTGTATTTCGGGAGCGCCGGTGATGCCGAGAACTGGCCAGACTTCGCCGTCCTCATCGGTACGTCAATTCTTCTGGGTGCCGTCTTTATCGCGCTCGGGGTCCTTGTCAGCATTGTTGTGCGGGAAAGAGCCACCGCGGCGGGCCTCGCCGTTGGGCTTTGGCTGCTCCTTGTGCTCGTCTACGACCTTGCGCTAGTGGGCCTACTCGTTGCCGATCAAGGCAAGAGCGTTACAGAGTCGATGCTGAATGGGCTCCTGTTGCTCAATCCGACGGACATCTACCGCTTGATCAACCTGACAGGTCACGACGCGGTGGCGCAGGTTGCCGGGATGGCCGCCATGCAAGCGAACCTGTCGCTTTCGGCGCTCTATGCGGCCTTGCTCGCTTGGGTCGCACTGCCGTTGGCGGCTGGTGTCCTCATCTTCAACAAGAGGCGAGCATGAGAGCCTTTCTGCTTAATCTAGCCGGTCTGTTGATCGCTGCAGCCGTGGCCAGCTGCGGGGACGACTCCAATCTCTCCCGCACCATATCGCCCCAAGAACCCGGACCGGATTCCGTCGCCTATTACTGTGGCATGAATATTTCCGAGCACGCCGGACCCAAGGGTCAGATTTTCCTGAAGGGGCAGCAGAAGCCGGTCTGGTTCGCCTCGGTGCGAGATACGCTTGCTTTCACCATGCTGCCAGGAGAGCCGAACAACATCGACGCAATCTTCGTCAGCGATGTTGGGAATGCGAAGCGTTGGGACCAGCTGGAGCCAGGGGCTTGGGTCGAGGCCAACAAGGCGATCTTTGTAGCCGGGAGCAACGTCCAAGGCGGCATGGGAGCTGCGGAACTCGTTCCGTTCGCGAAGAGGGCGGCTGCCGAGCAGTTCCAGGCCAAGCACGGTGGAGAAATCTATCGTCTCGACGATTTGCCGGAACGCTACATCCTAGGTGAAGCGGACGTGCAAACTTCTTCGGCATCCGATCCGGATGCGGCGTCCAAGGATATGGCACACTAACATGCAGACCACACTCGTCAGCAGACGTCGCTTTATTGGCATCGTAGGTGCTGCAGCGGGCATGACGCTATCTCCGGCACTCGGTGCCACCAAGTCGTCAATTCACCGTTGGAACGGTGCGGCAATGGGCGCCAAAGCAACAATTGAGATCATTCACTCGGACGCGAACGAGGCCCATAGAGTTATCGATCTGGCGATCAGCGAGATTGAGCGCCTGGAAAATATCTTCAGCCTCTATCGCGCGGAGTCGTCGGTGTCTCGCTTGAACCGGGACGGACGCTTGATCGCGCCGCCGCTGGAGCTGGTGGATCTTCTCACGCGAGCGTCCGCGGTCAGCGCCATGAGTGGCGGTGCCTTCGACGTCACTGTTCAACCGCTCTGGGCACGCTATCGCGATCATTTCAGCGCCGATCCCGGCGCCACGGCGTTGCCTACCGTAGACGATATCCTGCCGCTTGTCGATTGGCGGGCGGTGCGAAGCGACGGTGAGGCGATCACCTTCGACCGTCTCGGGATGGCGATCACGCCGAACGGCATCGCGCAAGGCTATGTCACAGACTGCGTGGCCGACATCTTGCGCCGCAACCATATCGATGCCGTGGCGCTAAATCTCGGCGAGGTGCTGACGATGGGTCACCGTAGCGACGGCCGTGACTGGCAGGTTGGGATTAGTGATCCAGAGGAGCCGGCGCGAATCGCGGGCCGGATAGCGTGTTCCAATCGCGCGGTTGCGACATCGGGCGGGTATGGGACGCTGTTCGATCATGCCCAACACTACAGTCATCTACTCGACCCACGGACCGGAAGGACGGCGCCTATCGAGCGGGGCGTCAGCGTCGTGGCGGACTCTGCATGTCTCGCGGATGCATGGTCGACGGCCTTTGCACTGATGGACTCGGCCTCGATCCGCGAATCGGCTCATGGGCTCGAAAATGTCGAAGTCTACGTTGCGACACCGAATTCCGGCCTAAAACGCCTGGTATAGCCAAGGTATCGCCAAGGACGGGCTTAAATGAGCTGGGAGACGTCCAAACAGAGCCGATGGTGGCTTTGTGCGGAGAATGTAAGGAGAAGAGAGATGAAGAAACGTGGACTGTTGGGTCTTTGCGCTACGGCACTTGTCGCGCTAGCCGGACCGGCCTTCGCGGCGGACGACGATGCGGCGCAGGGCAAAGCCGCCTTTACAAAATGTGCGATCTGTCACCAGGTCGGCCCAAACGCCAAGACATTGGTGGGCCCAGAGCTCAATGGCATCGTCGGTCGCAAGGCAGGCGTCGTGGCCGGCTATAACTACTCAGCGGGCATGAAGGAGCTCGATGAAAAGGGCTATGTCTGGACCGAAGAGAACCTCGACAAATGGGTCGCCGATCCGAAAGCGCTGCTCCCAAATTCGCCGATGGCACTCGCGTTTCCGGGCATCAAAGATGCCGAGGAGCGAGCGCGTATTATCAGCTATCTGAAGACATTTCCGGAATAGAGACCGTGGTTTGCGTGCCGCGCTAGGTCTGCAAATTTCGTGCCGATCGCTGAAGCACGATCACGATCGCAATTGGCCGCGGGAAGGCGGTGACGGGTCAGGGTTCATCGTCTTCGCGTAGATGACCTTGCCCTCGCCATGCGCATAGAAGTCCGGCAGCCGTGCCTGCTCGATGAACCCGAGGCGCGTATAGAAGCCTCGGGTCGGCGCGTACTGATCCGACGAGGACGTGTCGAGGTAGATTCGTGTGGCGCCCGCCCTGCGCATGGCGGACTCGGCGCGGGCGTAGAGCTGAGCTCCCAGCCCTCGCCCCTGCTCGCCGGGTGAGACCGCAATCCAATAAAGATCGAACGAACCTTCCGTACCGTCGATCGGGCCAAAGCAGGCATACGCAACGAGTTCGGCCCCGCGCTCGGCGAGCACGAAGTGGTAGCCGGAGCGGACGCCTTTGGTCAGCCGCTCGGTGACGAGTTCGCCAGCGATGTCCATTTCCGCCGCGTTGAAGAATCCAGTGCTCGCGATCAAGGCGCGCACGCGGCCGACATCGTCCGCCATGACGGTGCTGCGCCATTCGAGGGCCCTGCTGACCGGTTTTGCGGCCTCCTGCCGACGCAGGACCCTGCCGGCGTGACGGGCAGCGCGGTGGCCGTCCGCGAGACCAGTGAAGAAGTTCCGCGCATTGATGCCGAGAGTGCGGACCCGATAGCCACCTTCTTGGATGACGACGGTCGGATAGCCTTGTTCGCCGATCATGTGGCCGAGCAGCTTGAAATCATGGGCGCGGTTCGACCACGTGCCGGTGGGGTCGCCGCGGGCCGTATCGAGGCCGAGCGACACCACGAGGTAGGCGGGCGCGAAACGCCGCACGCGCCGCAACGCCTCCGTCACGGCCTTGCGATGTTGTTCGGGCGTAATGTGCTCGGGCAGCGGAATGTTCAGATTGTAGCCAGCTCCCGGGCCCATACCCGTCTCGTCGCGGAAGCCGGTGAAGTAAGGATAGGCGAAGCTCGGATGGCCGTGCACCGACACCGTCAGCACGTCGGAGCGCTGATAGAAGATCTCTTGCTGGCCGTTGCCGTGGTGATAGTCGATGTCGAGGATGGCGGTGTTGCCGTAGCGGGACAACAAATGCGCGGCGATGGCGGCGTTATTGAAATAGCAGAAGCCGCCGAAGGTCTGCGTCTCGGCGTGGTGGCCGGGCGGACGCACGAGCGCATAAGCAAGCCCCGCCCCATCCAGCACCTTCTCCGCCGCGGTTAGCGCGCAATCGACCGCTGAGCGGGCCGCGAGATAGGCGCTCTCGTTCAGCGGGGTGAACGTATCGATGCAGTAGTAGCCGGCGAGCACGGTCTCGTCTTTTGGAGGGCGCGCCGGATTTCGCACGGGGAACACATATGGATAGATCGATTTCTTGGACCCTGCGATGAGGCACGCCTTGCGGATGTAATCCACCAGCCGCCCATCGTGCACGGCGCGGATATGGCGGTCGGAGAAGCGCTTTGCCGGCAATGGATCGAACAGCCCTGAGGGCGCAAGCTCGGCCATGATCGAGCGGATGCGCACTGGCGCCTCGACATAGCCGCGATCCTGCACGTGATGTGGTGTGTGGTCGTCGTTGAGCACGAGGGCGATGCGCGGTTCGCCCGATATGGACACCATGCCCTTCACGGCACGCCTCGATTTCACATAGCGAGGCTCGCGCAATCGTATGGGGCCGTCTTTGATGGATTTCACGACCATCTCGACATAGTCGGCCGGGAGTCCGTATTTCCGCTCCAGGATGGCGCGCGCGACTTTTTTCAGTGTCGCGGCGCTCGGCAGATCGTTCGAGCCGAGCGGATCGAGGAGGAGATAGGGCGGATCTGTGGAGCCTGGCGTCACGGGCGTCTCGTACTTGGTGCCGACGATGGGCCGCGCGCCGTAGCGCTCGTAGAATTTGAGCCGCGCCGCGTTCTCCGCCCTGATTTCGAGGTCCGGCGAGAGCTCGGGGTCGTCGGGCAAGCACTCGAAGTAGAGCTGCGTGCCGAGAGCCCTGGCCTCCTCGCGCACGCGCTCATAGAGCGCGGCGCCGATGCCACCGCCCATCCGGCCTTTCGCCGTGGAGATGACCTCGAGATACGAGAAGCCGATATCCGGGAAGTCCAGCATGAGCGCCACGCCGAGCGTCTGGTCGCGGCTGTTTTCCGCCACGAATAGGCGCGACACGTAGCGGCGCTTCAGCGGGTTCGAGAGTTGTCCGGGAAGCTTGGCGATGTCCTCTTCCGGCATAGCCGCGAATTGTTCGCGCATGATCTTCTGCGCGGCTTCGACCGCCGCGCGGTTCGCGGCGGACGTTGCATCGGCAACTTTGCGGATGCGGAGCATCGCTAGGAACGATCCATATCAGGCCGTGGCCTTCAGGTTGGCCAGCGGTGCGGCGACGATGGCGGCGATCAGTTCGTCGTAGGCGAGCCCCGCCTCGCGCGCCGCCGCGGCAAAACCCGCGTCGGGCGTCAGGCACGGGTTCATGTTGACCTCGAGGATGTAGGGCCGGCCGTCTCTTGCGAGCCGGAAATCGATGCGTGCGTAGCCGCTCACCCGGAACAGCGACCAGCACGCCAGCGCATAGCGGGTGAGCGCGCCGGCAAGCCAGGGCTCGTGGTCCTCCACGCCGAAGCGCCGGGGTGTCCCGGCATAGGCCGCGGTCTCCGGTTCCCACTTGGCGTCGTAGCCGACGATCTTGGCGTCGCTCGCGCCGAAGCCCTCGAACAGAATCTCGGCGATTGGCAGCACACGGACACCGTCGTGCGTCTCCAGCAACGAGACGTTGAACTCGCGCCCCTCGATGAAGGTCTCGGCGAAGTGCTCGGCGTTCCAGCGGCGCGTGCGTTCCAAGATGGCTTGCGCCGCGGCAGCCCCCGGCACGACAGAGGCGCTGTCCATCCCGAGGGAGCCGTGCTCCCACACCGGCTTGACAATCACCCGAGCATCGGGGTCGAGGCCCGTCCCGTCGTCCGACCAGTCCGGCGTGGGGAGACCGGCATGGGCGAGCTTCAGCTTGGTGCCGATTTTCGACAGCGTGTCGAGCCATGCGCTCGTCGATGCACCCGTGTAGCGCAGGCCGAGCACATCGAGGCGCGCCGGCACCATCGGTGCCAGCCGGGCGTCACCGCCAATGGCATCCACCAGGTTGAAGACGGCAAGCGGACTGCGGGCCGGCAGCGCGTCCAGCCCCTTCAGGTCACCTTCGAGCCCGACGACCTCGGCCCCATAGCCGAGCGCATTGAGCGCGCGGGCCACGGCTTCCGCCGCCAGGATGGTGTCGATCTCGTCCGGACGCGTGCGCGTGGCCGCATGGACGACGGGAATGAGGCCTCGTGTCGTGGGTGCCATCACGCGGTGCGCGGCAGGCGCTCCCCTCTCGGCCGGCAAAGCCCAGCGCGAGCCAGTCCGTAGCGGGCAAGCCCCGCGTCGAGGATCAACCCGATGAGCTCGACGAAGCCGATACCGGCTTGCGCCGCCAGGATCGGCAGATCCGAATGTGACGGATGAAGGCCCGCAAGGGGGTTCGCCTCGAGGAAGAAGGGTTCGCCATGGGCGTCCGACCGGAAATCGATGCGCGCCGTGTCCCGGCACTCAAGCGCGCGATAGGCTTGAAGCGCCCGCATTCCCGCAAGGCCCGCCTCGGCGTCGTCGGCGGGCACGTAGGTAACGAGGTCCTCGCAGAGTTCCTTGTTGTGCAGGGAATAGACGTTCGCCTCCGCCTGCGGCCGGAGCAGAATTTCGCAGACGCCCAGCACGCGGGCAGATCCACCGTTGCCGACGATGCCGACCGTAAACTCGCGGCCACTCAAGAACGGCTCCACCAGCGCCGGCTGCCGGTATTGCGAAAGAACGCGGGTTGCCGCCGCGCGCAGCTCTTCGGCCGTGTGGACAAGCGACGCCGCCTCGCAGCCCTTGCCAGTGCCTTCGGCGAGCGGCTTGACGAAGGCCGGGAACGCATTCCAGCTGCACAGCTCGGCGGCATCCGTCTGGGCAACCGCGAAACCGGGTGTCGGTACGCCGGCATCCCGCACGAGCCGCTTCGCCACCGCCTTGTCGAGGGATGCGGCGAGCGTCAGCGGGTCCGAGAAAAGATAGGGCTGGTCGAACAGTTCACAGAGCGCGGGAACCTGCGCCTCGCGAGACCGGCCCGTCAGCCCCTCGGCGATCGAGAAGACGAGATCGTAGCGCTCTCCCGCGACAAGCTGGGCCGCAAGGGCCTGGCCGCGCCCCACGCGAATGGGCTCGCAGCCGAGCGCTTTCAGTGCGCCCGCGAGCGCGTCGATGGTTTCAGGGCTGTCGAACTCGGCGATGGCCTCCTCGGCGTAGCCGAGTGCGCGATAGTCGTCGCGCAGATCGTAGACGAGGGCGATGCGCATCAGAGCGAACCCTCGCCGCACGCCCGGTCGGCGCCCGCTGTCCCGCCCGGATCCGTGTAGCGGTAGAGATTGCCCTCGAAGTTTTTGAGAATCAGATCGTCGCCGTCACGGCCGACCACGTAGTCCGGGAGCAGTGGAATCTTGCCGCCTCCGCCGGGCGCGTCGATCACGTAAGTCGGCACCGCATAGCCGGTCGTATGGCCGCGCAGGCCCTGCATGATTTCGAGCCCTTTGTCGACCGACGTGCGGAAGTGCGAGGAGCCGGTGATCGGGTCGCACTGGTAGAGGTAGTACGGGCGCACGCGGCGCATCAGGAGGCCATGATAAAGGGTCTTCAGAGTATCGACGCTGTCATTGATGCCTTTGAGCAGGACCGTCTGGCTCCCGAGCGGAATGCCCGCGTCCGCTAGCCGGGTCACGGCCTCGGTAACTTCCGGAGATAGTTCGGCGGGGTGCGTGAAGTGCACGCTCATCCACAAGGGATGGTGCTTTCTCAGTACTTTGATCAGCGATCGCGTCACGCGCATGGGCAGAACCGCAGGTACCTTGGTGCCGAGGCGTATGAACTCCACGTGCTTGATGCCGCGTAAGCGGCCAAGCAGGTAGTCGAGCCGCTCGTCGGACAGCGTCAGCGGATCGCCGCCAGAGATCAGCACATCGCGGATCTGCGGATTGTCGGCGATATAGTTGAGCGCGTCCTCCCATTGCGGCCGGCTGAACGAGTAGTCGCCGCCGGCATCGCCTACCATGCGCGAGCGCGTGCAATAGCGGCAATAGGTCGAACAGAAGCCCGTGGCCAGGAACAGAACGCGGTCGGGGTAGCGGTGCACCAGACCGGGCACGGCACTGTGGCCGTCCTCGCCGAGCGGGTCGTCCGCCTCTCCGGGCGTCTTGATGTATTCGGTGCCGACGGGGATATGCGTCCGGCGCAGCGGCTCGTCCGGGTCGTCGCGGGACATCAGACTGGCATAGTAGGGCGTGATGCCAAGCGGCAGCGACCCCTGGTGCCGGACGACCGCGTCGCGCTCGTCGCCGGAGAGAGCGAAGACGCGCTCCAGCTGCTCCAGCGAGCGAATGCGGTTTCGCGCCTGCCAGCGCCAATCGTTCCATTGGCGCGGATCGATGTCGGGAAAATAGCGCTTCCGGAAGGCGCGGGTTCTCGGTCCGGCCGGAAATCGCTCCGTCCGCGCCGTCAGCATGCCGAGGCCGGGCGTAAGGCCAGGACGCGCCAGGGGCGTCAAAGTGTCGACGGGAAGTTGTGGTTTGGAAAGGAGAGTATGTGCCGCCTGCGGGCGACTCGGAGGCTCTTCGGCCTCGTCAGTCTGCAACTTCATGTGATGTCCGTCCCCCTCCGGGGCGTTGACCGGGCCGATGGTGGCGCCAGCCGCCGACGCTGGGCCCGTCAACAAGTGCAGGTCATTTCATCAAGGCCGCTGCCTTTTTCAAGAGGAAAAGTTTGGCCCTCCAAAATTATTCCTTGTCCCTACAGCCAACGAAATCTGCGAGGCGGGATGCGGTGTGGAAAACCCCGAGCAATCGCTTGCGACGTCGTAGGGGGCCACTATCTGGCTTTGTCCGAGTCGCTCTCGGTCACGCCGGGGGTCGAATGTTTATTGCCGGTCGCATCGAAGTCGTCGCCTTGGCCCAAGGTGGCCGACGGGACGAAGGTAAGTCCCCAAATTAGGACTGCTAGGAAAGCCCCAAATATTGTCGACAGCAGCGCTTGCATGACCTGGCTCCTGGATAGTTAGTGGACCTTCGCGTGTCGAAGCGGACTCCTTTGGAAAATACGCCGGTGCTTCGGACCCCCGGCACGTTGAGTTGGAATGAAAGCCCCGGCTCGAAGTGGCCGCCGGGGCTTTTGATGCGAGGTTTCGGCCGCCGCGGTTACTCAGTGAGACGCATCGGGGACGCAAGCCTGACTGTCTTCATCCCAATGGGTACCGTCTTCGCAGTCGCCTTGAGCGAAGGCGCCCGTCGACAGCACTGCAATGCCGAGCGCGGCAACTAACGCAAAGAGTCTCTTCATCGATATGCTCCCAGATAAAACTCCGGAAACCGGACGAGCTATCGATAAGAAGTTGGCGCGGCCAATCCGCGACTGAACGGCGACGGAGTCGGACCAATTTTCCGCCCTAATTGAGGCCTGCGCGCAAAATTCTTCCCTCCACGAACCTCCACGAAGAGGGCCGGCGCCCTGAGGACGCCGGCGGGCCGGTTAGGACGGATGGATGACCCCGATCACGGAGCGAGGCGACGCCGCCGTTCCGCGGCTAGCGCCGCGACATGACGTCCAATGCCGCCACTCAAGGACGCTCGTCCGACAAGCGCCTATCGAGCACGTTGATGATTTTCAGAATGTCTCCGGGTTGAAGACCGCTGTCATCGCCAGCGTCAAATTCCTTCAGACCGTCGGGCGTTTGTCGGACGATCCTGTATTTCGGCCTTGCCAGAGGCAAATTGTCCATCGTGGAGAAGCTGGCTGTTTGGGTCAGAAGCCCCATCGTACTCTGTGTGATCTCTTCCTGATGAATCGCATCCTCGACCTCTTGAAGCGCTTTTTCTTGCTCAAACGTCTCGTTTGTGAGGAGTTGCGATTTTGAAGCACGCGTCTGCATAATGTCTCGTTCGAGGCGGGAAATGTTCGTTTTGATTTCCTGCAGCCTCTCCTGCGCGTTGACCAGATCGTTGCGCGCCGTAAACATCGTCATACTATTCACGGTTCCCTTCTTGAAGGCTGGCTCCAGGCCTTGGACGCGGGCTTGTAGCTCCTCGACCCAGGCTTCCGTATCGCGGGCGTTGTCGCGCAAGAGAGTCAGTTCGCTTTCCATGCCTTTGAACGTGGAATCCAACCCGCTGATCTCCTCGTCGACCTTCTGACGCTCCTTTTTCCGAAGACGCACGGCGTCCTCCAAAACCGTGCCTGGCTGAACCTCCGCAATGCGGGACAACGACAACGGAATGCGGGGTTGATCGCCGTCTCGTTCGGCCACCAAGACCGCACGCCGGGCCAAGCATTTCGCCAGCCGCTCCGCAGACTGTCTCACGCGCTCGCGTTCACGGGTGACATCAAGCTGGCGTTGCGTCCGATCTCCAGCCAAGGTGTTTCCGCCCGCACCTGCCAATAGCGCAGCCTGGAGGACCGTCATACCAGGCGTGTGCTTGAGGACCGCTGGCGACGGGATGTTGCCCGTTACGTAGACGGGCTGGCGCTCGAGGAGTTGCACGCTGGCCCTTATGGGCGCCTCCTGCTGGCGCGCATATGCCTTCTCGATCAGGGCAGTCAGTTCGGGAAGGCTGTGTCCCGTCGCTTCGAGTGGACCCGCAAGCGGTAAGAACAGGGTCCCGCTCTCGTCGACCGTATATTCGCCGGAAAGGTCCTGGCGTTCCAGGATGGCCGGCAAGGCCCCTTG
Organism: Hyphomicrobiaceae bacterium; assembly: GCA_020637815.1. Classification (GTDB taxonomy): domain Bacteria; phylum Pseudomonadota; class Alphaproteobacteria; order Rhizobiales; family Methyloligellaceae; genus Methyloceanibacter. Next base: position 531,057 of record JACKJS010000002.1, read on the forward strand.
GTTCGTGGTGCTCAGCCCATTCCCGGATCCGTACTCCAAGAAGATCGTCACCTTCAGTCGATCCCCGATTGCAATCGCGGAATCGCCATAGATGCCGGCGGACGGGCGGCTTTCATCCGAACCGCTCTCGGCCTCTCCCTCATCGATCGGGAGAGGCGTGACAAGCGTACTGTCGTTCGAGGCGGTTCCCTTTGACAGGCCGTCGACGCTATCGAGCGGCTTCCCAACGGACGCGCTGGCTACAAGCGAACCAAGGATGAGGAGTGTAGAAGCAATGAAGGCGCGCATGACCAAACTCCAGCTAGACTCTGACAGACCTAGAGCTTGGCAGCTGAACATTCCCGGACCTTGCAAGCCTTCCCCATCCGACGAGGACGCCACGCAGCGCCGCGAGGAGGACTTTACTTGCGGTCCAGTAGAGCAGTTGCCGGTAGGTAAACCTTTGCAGTAGGACGAGCGGCAGAAGTCTCCAATATCGCCGCTCGCCATTGAAATAGATGCCAGCCGCAGCGGCCGACACGTCGATTGTTTGAAAGACGACCCAATAGGCCGCAATGAACGTGAGATTTTCTATGGGTGCATTGGTGATCCCGAAAACGGACCCCAGTGCTATCAACAAGGTCCAGAAGAGGATTGCGTCCATGAACGGCGCAAGCAGCGTGAAGCCAAACTGAAAGATCAGAATATTGGGGATGCAGATTAGCGACACGCCGGTTGGCTGAAGGAACGGTGCACTCTTGTGCTTATAGGCAACTTGAAGCATCCCAAACATCCAACGGAAGCGTTGTTTCAAGAATGCGTGCAAAGCTTCGGGCGCCTCGGTTAGCGCTCGTGCTTCTGGCCTGGAGACGATGCGCCATCCAGATAGCGCCAGCCTCACAGTTAGATCCGCGTCTTCTGCAAGGTTATCGTCGGAATAGCCGCCCACTTCGAGCACGGCCTTGCGGCGCCAAGCGCCGATGGCACCAGGCACAACGCAAATCGCGTTGAAAGGCTCGAAGGCGATGCGGTCGAGATTCTGGCTCGTGACATATTCAAGCGCCTGGAAGCGGGTCATGAGGTTGAGCTGGTTGCCGACGATCACGTTTCCGGCGACCGCGCCAATGCGGGGGTCCTTGAACGGCTGCGTCAGATGCTCTATCGCGTCCGGTTCGAGTACGGTGTCCCCATCGATCGCGACGATGATGTCGGCGTCGGTGTTTCTGTAACCAAAATTGAGGGCGCTCGACTTTCCGCCGTTCTCCTTGGTGAACACCTTGACACGCGGCTCGGATGCGAAGGCCGTGCGGACGACTTCGGCCGTGGCATCCGTCGATCCATCGTCGACGACGAGAATGTCGAACGGTTTGCGGCAGCGCGCGTCGAGAAGCGCTCGAACCGTCTTGCAGATGACTGATTCTTCGTTGTGGGCGGGAACGACGACAGCCAGATGCCCCGGCACGTCTACTTGTCGTCCGTCGCCGCAGTTGCGCGAGCGGTGCCAATGCTGATGTGCGGCAATCAGTACGACGAGCGTAAGCCGCAACGTCCCGAGAATAGCGGTGACAATCGCGACAGTCGGTATCGCACCGGCGACCCACGACAATGTTCGAATGCTACCCAACCGCAACGCCGATACCGTCTCGAGGAGGAAATCCGAGGGATCCGAACGAGGCATTACGGCGTCACGCGTCAAACCGACGAGCTCGTGTGTCGTCACGAACCTGTAGCCCTCGGCTCTGAGGGACTCGATGACCTGCGGCAACGCCTTGATTGTGGCCTCGCGGTTGCCGCCGCTGTCGTGCATGAGGAGAACGGTCGCGGACTTGCCTCCGTGGGCTTGCTCTCGTTCGTGCACTTCGCGCAGCACGTCGCGAACAATCCATTCGGCTTGATATGGGAGGCGCCGGAAGTCGTTGGACTCGACGTTGTAGACACCCCATAGGTATCCCAAACCGTGGACGGTCTCGATGAGGTTCCGTGACGATCCAATAAAATCCATACCCGCGTCTTGGTAGGGCATGCGGAAAAGGAGTGTCGTCACGCCTAACTGCGACTGGATCAACCTTTGGGTGGCATTCAGTTCTGCGGCGACCCGCACCCGCGAACAATTGCGAAGTTCCGGATGCGTGAAGCTGTGACTGCCGATGTCATGCCCTTCGCGATAGATCCGTTTCAGAATATCCAGTGAACTGAAGGCATTTTCGCCGATGAGGTAGAAGGTGGCCTTGACGTTGTGTTTCGCAAGAACGTCGAGAACCTTAGGCGTATACCGATCGTCAGGCCCATCGTCGAATGTCAGCGCGACAAGATTCGCACTCGCCGGAGGTAGTGGCACGGCATCCGCAAACCGTGGAAACGTCGTCATAACTTCGTTGTCGATTAGCCCGAGCGTGGCGTTGAAATGCACCTCGCGGGTTCCATTGTGGCCCCGCCCGATTTGTACCAGCGTCCCCACGTCGGAAGGGTGGCCACCGTATCCAGGTGGGACTTCGGCGAGAGAGGCAAGCGCCTGTGCGTCGGGAAACGTGCCGCGGCCGGCAAAGCGCCAAAGTCCGGGATCTTCCGACCCGAGGCGCCATACCGCGACGGCGGCGGGCGAGACCGAAAGAGCGGTGCGAAGCTGGTTGTAAACGGTGACGGCATCCGAGAACCAGACCTGATGCCAGTGGCCATTGGTCGCCCGGTAGACGAAGGTCGAGTTCATCGATTGCTTGTCGAAGCGCAGCGTCGTACCCGCTTGAGACGATAGATCCCATGCGCGTTGAACCGAAATCTGCGTCTCGCCGCCGAATGCATCGAAGTCGTAACCGAAGGTGCCGATGCTCACGATCAGCTTGCTGCTGGGAACCGCCAAAAGATTCCTTCGAATGGTTCGCTCGAACCAACCCTGGCTGGCGATCGCGCCCGTATTGGCGCGCAGAGGAAATTCGTCCTCGGTTTGAATGAGCACATAGTCGGCGAAGGGAGCTAGCTGGCCAACCATGTATGGATCCCAATCCGGATCGACGGACACAATGAGCTTATGGTTCTCGGCGCGGAGGCGCGTCCCAAGATCGCGAAGGAAGTCCAAGAGTGGGAGCAGCAGACCTCCGGATGCCGACGAAAACTCGATTGTGACTCCCGCGAACCCATCGTTATCGACCGCATGCGCAACATTGCGAGCCAACGCATTCCGCTTCCGCGTATCGATGAGCGCCTCTTGAATGTTAGGCAACTCGGCCGAGATCGTTAACCGCGGGAATACGACGATGTGCGGCGCGTTGGCCCTTATCCAAGGAAGTGATCGCGCACTTTCGGGGCTCCGCGTGACCGACAGGGCCTCCCGATTGGTCGAAAGCGCGTACCAGTCGGGTAAGAGGCCGTCGAGAGCATCGGCGTTATCCATTAAAGATAGAAAGCTATTTAAATTGTCTGAGGAGTAGTAAGCGAAGCGAAGCGTCTGAGTGTTTGAAGCCGTGGGCTCTCGAATGCCGATCTGGCCCATCGACGGCTCGTACTGAGAGGATGCGCTTCGCGTCTCCGCCTTGGTCCCATCGAGGGCGTGCGCGTCGGCAAATTGTGGCCGAAGTAGTCCGGGCCCCCAGATCACGCCGACGGCAATCAGGGTTAGGCCAGCGAAAAGAAGCGATCCAGCGGTGATGAGAGCGGCGTTGGTGTAGCGAGCACGCCGGCCCCGAGGGTCCAGGAAAACCGACCTTTTGCGCGGCAACTCGCTCTTGCGCATCGAAGGACTCCGAGTATACCAACGTCTTCCGGCCTCGTACTCCCCCCTTTACTTCTAGTTGCCAAGCCACCCTCAGGGGTGTTCCATTCGGAACACCTCTTTTCAAGTTTGAAGCCTATTGGTAGGACTAAATTAAGGGACGGACTATCTGGGGACTACGGTAACGGCTTGGGTTAAAGGGTCTACAGCCAAACAGTGGTGAGGTGTCAGTCGTGAGTACCTCTTACCCCGCATTCAATTTGCCGGCGCTCGCGCTTCAAGCGACGTCGGGCATAAGCTGCCTAAGGTTCGCTTCTCGGGACATTGTCTTTCATCAGGGTGCTCCTTCGGACTCGTTTTATTACGTGCTCGAAGGGAAGGTTCAGTTGTCCGTTGTGTCCGAGCAGGGCAAGGAAGCGATCATCTCAATTCTGGAGTCAGACGAACTGTTCGGTGAGAGCTGCTTGTTGGGGTTCAGCGATCGGCGCTCGACAGCGCGTATTCTCACGGACAGCCGGATCATTCGGGTATCGAAGGAAGCTGCGCTTAAGCTGATTTCCGACGATGCTGGGTTCGATGCATTTTTGATCGGACGTCTGATCAAGAGTGGACTTCGCACTCAAGAGCAGCTCATCGACCAGCTCTTCAATCCGAGTGAGAAGCGTCTAGCCAGAGCACTCCTTATGCTGGCGAACTTTGCCAACGAAACTCAGCATGACGTAACAATTCCGAAAGTCAGCCAGGAAGTTCTTGCGGAGATGATCGGCAGTTCCCGTCCGCGCATCAACCAGTTCATGAACAAGTTTCGGAAGCTGGGCTATATCGACTACGACGGCATGTCGATAACGATACATCCGGAAGCTCTTAGCGCTCTCCTTTGCGACTCCAAGAACGATGTCTATGAGTCGCTTCTTTGCAGAGACGGCTAGCAGCAACGAGCAACAAAATTATCGGGTTTTTGTGCCATGACACACAACGTGTTCGGGACCGATGGCGTTCGCGGTCGGGCCAATACCTATCCGATGACGTCGGACGTTGCGCTGCGACTGGGAATGGCGGCGGGCAAAGCCCTTACCCATGGATCGCATCGGCATCGCGTGGTGATCGGTAAAGATACCCGCCTTTCGGGATACATGTTCGAATCCGCGCTTGTATCCGGCTTCACCGCCGTTGGAATGGACGTATTTCTCCTTGGGCCGATGCCGACGCCTGCGGTCGCTATGTTAACGCGATCCTTGCGCGCGGACCTGGGCGTCATGATCTCAGCCTCGCACAACCCCTATGAAGACAACGGAATTAAGCTCTTCGACTCCGAGAGCCAAAAGTTATCTGACGAACTGGAGCAGGAGATCGAAGGACTTCTCGAGTCCAATCTCGATTCCTTGCTTTCGTCTCCGGGGGACGTCGGCCGTGCGACCCGTATCGACAGCGCGTGCGAGCGCTACGTCGAGTTCGTCAAGCGGACGCTCCAGAAGGATCTCAGATTCGATGGAATCAGAGCCGTTGTCGACTGCGCCAACGGCGCCGCTTACAAGGTTGCGCCCAACGCCTTGTGGGAACTCGGCGCGGAGGTGGTTTCGATCGGCGTCGATCCGGATGGACTGAACATCAACAGGGACTGCGGTTCGACCGCGCCGGCTAGCCTGATTCAGAAAGTGAACGAAGTCCGTGCCGATATCGGCATTGCTCTCGATGGAGACGCGGACCGCGTGATCATCGTCGACGAGAAGGGGCTCATCGTCGATGGCGATCAGCTCATGGCCGTGATCGCGGAATCCTGGCTGCGTCAAGGAAAAATTTCCGGCGGCGGGCTGGCCGCAACTGTGATGTCGAATATCGGCTTGGAACGCCATTTGGCGACACTGGGTCTCGATCTGAAGCGGACACGGGTCGGGGACCGCTATGTGGTGGAGTGCATGCGCGCGCATGGTCTCAATGTCGGCGGCGAGCAATCCGGGCATATTATCCTGTCGGATTTCTCCACGACCGGAGACGGGTTGGTGGCGGCTCTGCAGCTCTTGGCGGCTGTGGTGGAGCAGGGGAGACCCGTGAGCGAGGTCTGCCATCGCTTCGACCCCTTGCCTCAGGTCCTCGAGAACGTTCGCTGTCCGAACAGAAATGCGGTCGATGACGCTGGCGTCCGGACCGCAGTCGAAAGCGGCCGAGCCAAACTCGGAACCGCCGGAAGGATCGTCATCCGTCCCTCGGGCACGGAGCCTGTGGTTCGTGTGATGGCGGAAGGAGATGACGAACAACTGATTGGCGAAGTCGTTTCCGATATTGTTGGCGCTCTGTCCCGCGTCGTCGAAAGAGACGACATTGCCGACGCGGCGTGAGCGCCTGGCTGTAGCGAATATACTCATACGGCGTACGCACCGATTGGCGCGACGGCCGGGATGAGGCACAGGGAGTAAGGCTCATGTGCGGTATCGTTGGCGTCCTCGGCAAGGCTTCTGTCGCGGACCATCTGGTCGACGCGCTAAAGCGTCTCGAATATCGCGGCTACGATTCGTCCGGCGTGGCGACGCTGGAAAACGGCCATATCGAGCGGCGGCGCGCCGAAGGAAAATTGTGCAATCTCGGGCAACGCCTCAGTGCCGAGCCGCTTCCGGGCAACACCGGCATCGGGCATACACGCTGGGCGACCCACGGCCGGCCGAGCGAAGCGAACGCGCACCCTCATATGACGGACGATGTGGCGGTTGTGCACAATGGCATCATCGAGAATTTCCGCGAATTGAAGGCGCAATTGCTAGCCGAAGGCGCGCAGTTCTCGAGCGAAACGGACACCGAGGTTATCGCGCATCTGATCACGCGCGAGCTGCACGCAGGCAACGACCCAGTTTCCGCCGCCGCATTTGCCCTGGCGCAGTTGCGAGGCGCCTTCGCGCTCGCCATGATCTTCCGCGGGCATGACGATCTGATGATTGTGGCGCGCCAAGGCAGTCCGCTTGCCATTGGCTACGGCGACGGCGAAATGTTTGTCGGCTCTGACGCTATCGCACTTGCACCGTTTACGGACCAAGTCGCCTATCTCGAGGATGGAGATTGGGCCGTGATAACACGGGAGGGTGTAGCCGTTCGCGACCGCGCGGGCGCGCGCGTCGTGCGTCCGGTAGCACGATCTCTCGCGGCCGGCCTCATTGTGGACAAAGGAAACTACCGCCACTTCATGGCCAAGGAGATCCACGAGCAGCCCGACGTGGTGAGCCGTACATTGGGTCACTACCTGGATCTTGCCTCGTATCGTGTGGCATTGCCCAAGCTCCCCTTCGACTTCTCCGATGTGAACCGCTTGTCCTTGTCGGCCTGCGGTACGGCGTTCTATGCCTGCTTCGTTGCCAAATATTGGTTCGAACGCTGGGCGAAGCTTCCGGTCGATGTCGATATCGCCTCGGAATTCCGCTATCGCGAAACCGCCATGGAGCCGGGCGGGGCGGCAATCTTCGTCTCGCAGTCCGGCGAGACGGCCGACACGCTTGCCTCGCTCCGCTATTGCCGCGCGCAAGGGCAGCACGTTCTGTCCGTCGTCAATGTGCGGGAATCGTCCATCGCTCGCGAATCCGATGCGGTCCTGCCGACGCTTGGTGGCCCGGAGATCGGCGTCGCATCCACCAAAGCCTTCACTTGTCAGCTCACCGTGCTTTCCTGCCTCGCCATCGCGGCTGGAAAGGCTCGCGGAACCATCGGGCCGGAGCGTGAGGCGGAGCTGGTGAAGGCGCTGGTCGAGGTGCCCCGTCACATGGCGACGATCCTGGGTAACGAAGGGCGATATGAGGAGCTGGCGCTCAAGTTGTCCAAGGCGCGCGACGTCCTCTATCTCGGCCGCGGGACGAGTTCGCCGATCGCGTTGGAAGGCGCGCTCAAGCTCAAAGAAATCTCCTACATTCACGCCGAGGGCTATGCGGCAGGCGAGTTGAAGCATGGCCCCATTGCCCTGATCGACGAGAGCGTGCCCGTCATCGTCATCGCCCCGCAGGACGAGCTCTACGACAAGACGGTCTCCAATATGCAGGAAGTGGCCGCGCGCGAGGGCAAGATCGTCTTCGTCAGCGATGCGGATCCGGCGAGCGCAGGCTGCGCCATCCAGACCGTGCTACCGGTCCCGAGCGTACATCCCTTCGTGACGCCGCTCGTCTACGCGGTGCCGGTTCAGCTCATCGCGTATCACACGGCGGTGTTCATGGGGACTGACGTCGATCAGCCTCGGAATCTGGCAAAGTCTGTCACGGTCGAGTAGCCCCTCAAAGCGAGAGCCTGTCGCAGGCGCAGGCCGGGCCAAATCGCGATTAATCGAATGCGGCTGGGTAGGGCGATGGGCCGCCGGCCGCGGAGATTTTACGTGTGTCGTTGCCGCCCGCCATGGCGCCGGCCTTCCGGAACAATGCCGGCGTTCACTCGCCGACCGCCGCCGGCGGCCGGGACAGGTCGCAGGCCGAACCCTTCCGTACTGGAAGATCGCTCGGCGGGTCTATGATGATCTCGGCCTGTGCCATTGTCAGGCGGTGTTGGCATGCGACGAGTGGCTCTCCCGTGCCGCTGACAAAGACGTCGACATGGGCTTTATCGTTCGACCAGTTCCGGATGCACTCCCGGCATGTATCTTCCATGACGTAGTAACGCTGAAGTGCTGGGATGTAGACGACGGTGCCCGCAGCAATGAGGCGTTTGTCGGAGGCAAGCGTTCCGGGGCGATCGTAGGTTCCAAGGTCTTCGGTAGCAACGGGGTGAACGCTGGGATCCGAGATGATGTCGGTCCCCGTGTTGTTGGGATTGCCATCGTCGTTGTCATCGAAACCGTAAAACGTCACGTAGCTCGATATGACCTCTTCGGTCCTTCCGGAAGAGACCTGACACCAAACTGCAAAAGCGCATACGGCAGGAAGAAGCCAAAGGCGAAAGACACTCCTCATATCAGCCTCCGTCGCCGTACGCGTTGAGCTGAGTCTCTGGAATGGCGGCGGACACGGCGTCTCTTCCGGTCCAAGCCAACGCCGCAGCGCCAATCATGACGTTCTGCGCGACCAAAGCAGTGAAAGCGGCTCTCATCTGTCGCACTCCGGCCAAGTTCGATCCGAGGCAGGCGCTCCGGCCGTTACGCCGTTGGGGGACGCCGGCAGAACGAATCCATCTTTTTCATCTAGCTTGGGCTGGGAGTTTTAGCTGTATCGTCGGTGACAGGCGGCCGCTCGCGGGGGCAGCGCTACGGACTGTCGTGATCCGGAGAACAAATCAGCACGCGAAGGAGTGAGCGGCGGATTGTTATCGTCTTATCGTCATAGTCAATGTAGCCGAGACTGCGAAACTTGTTCATGAACTGGTTCACGCGCGAACGCGTGGTACCCACCATCTCTCCAAGTCGCTTCTGACTGACCTTTGGAATGGTGATGTCCATGCGGCTTTCCTTGGCAAAGCTTGCCAGCGTCACAAGCGTTCGAGCGAGATGCTGCTCGCTCGAGTTGAGGAGCTTCTTTAGTAGTTGCTCCTGAATCCGTGCGCCGCTCTTTAGGAGATGCCGGATTAAGAAGTCGTCGAACTCGGCGTCCTTGTTCATGAGCCTAATTGCCGCCTCTTTGCTAACGCAGATGCCGCTACTCATCTCCAGTGCGACCGCGGACATCCGCCTTTTTTGATGACCCCAGAGACAGCATTCTCCGAAAACCTCGTCCGGGCCCAAGATGGAGATGGTTGCCTCCTTGCCTTGGTCGGAGACGACGGTCAGCCACACCTTTCCCGAGATGAGGTAGTAGAGGCAGTCGGCGTGGTCTCCCTGGCTGAAGATCACATCGTGTTCATTGAAGCGGACGCAAGAAATCCCCGGTTTCGCTTGATTAGCCAGCGCCACCAGATTGAAGCCGCGTGTCGTTCGGGTCATTGAGCTTAGCGTCATCGCGAACCGAGCATGTCGCGAAGGCGCCCATTGCGATGTTCTGAATCAGACAGTCAGCATTCTTTGCACTGCAAAATGTCTTGAAAGCGACCGGGAGTATTATCCGCAGCCCGGCGCGGGGCGAGGACGTGTGCACTCTCTCACCGAGATGCACTCTCCCGCGTGCCGCGGAGTCGCGCCTCGAGGGAAGCAACATTTCGCCCGGTAATCCGTCCAGCGCCGGCGCGACAAACGGGCGAGGACGAATGGGCGGTCGTATCCCGCCCATTCGTTTCCAGCACCAGGATCGTGCTCGCAAGCTTAGTAGGTGGACGTTCTTGCGGCTTGCCCTGTCGTGCGGGCCGGAGCGCTGGCGTTCGAGCCAAAACAATATGGCAGTCCTTCAAGCGTTCCATTGGCGGTGCTGTTTGCACCCAGCGTCGGGCCGGAACCGAGGCCCGCCGCGACTGGACACTTCCGAGCGCGCGTTCGACTTGGATGCGCCGAATCTTTTCAACCGTGTCGCTCAAAAAAATGAAGGAGCCCCAGCGTTGGGCTGAGAGGACTCCTTCTTGTTCCTGCCGTGGGAACACGATGGGTGAGGGATACCCATCTTTGATGGGCGGGGGGGTCCCATCGAAGTCAAAATACAAAAATTTGCCGCGCCGGCTCTGTACCGTTCGTAACACTCAGGCAGATTCTTCATCGCGCCCATAAAAGAAAGTTTGCCGGCATGTGTTTCCTACATGACAACGGCCGGTCGCGTTGTCCTGCAAAATGCGGAGCAAATTCTCTCAATGGAGGCCATTATGAGAACGCGCATTCGTTTGCTCACGAGACTTGGGTTTCTGTCGGTTCTAGCGGTTCTGGGACAAGGCCCGGCATCGGCAGACGAGCTGCCCAGCAAGGGCGTGACGCCTTATATGACGCATTTCGTGTTTCGACCCGTCCAAAGCCTAGACATCGCCGGTCTTGGCAAAGCCGTCCTACTCGAGGCGGTCGGCACGACCGAGAACATGAAGGGCGAGAAGATGCTCGACAAGATGTCGGCGCGCTGCAACGCACTTAGCGTCGATTCGGGACCGAAGAAATATATCGACGGCGCATGTGTTCTAGCCGACGCCGACGGCGATATGATTTTCTCGACATTCGACACACGCGATGTTGATCCCGCTCAGCCAGAGTTCAAGTGTGGCACGCACATCATTACCGGCGGTACGGGCAAGTATAAAGGCATCACCGGCCGTGAACCGTTTGCCTGCAACGCGATGCCAAACCTAGCCGGTGCGGGTGGCTACACAGCCATGGATATTCCCCACACGACAACATGGGAAATCAAGCCAGCATCCTAGGCCCGGATGCTCCCCGGCCGACGTGGCACCGAGCCCGCGGCCCGCTATACACGCGGAGGAAAGGCTATGAAGAAAGTGCTCATCGCTTTCTGTCTGTCGATACCGCTCTTCGCTTTCCTTGGTACGCCGGCATTTTCCGAAACCAAGGTCGAGGCGACGATATTCTCGTTCGACGGCAGCGATTTTGTCCGATCCGAAACCACATTGATTGCGGATGGAAAGTCGGCATCGGCAACCAAGCTCGATCGTAACAGCGACGCATACAAGGCGTTGATCAACAAGCAATCATTTGTCGGACCAGCGACGTTGTTCGGTCATAGCTACGAAGCCAACTACGCTCCGCTGACCGGCAAGGACGGAAATCTGATCGGCGCCCTATTCGTTGGCATACCGAAAAATTGACTGCCGCACCTGTGAAGCGCGCCGCTCCTGCCGGGGCGGCGCGCGCGCTTGTCGTGGAACGCCTCTATTGTTCGTGGAATGCGTGAGCGAAGCTGTCGAAGAACGGCTGTAGCAAGAAGTCGATCATCGTATGGCTGCCGGTGACAATGGCGACCTCGACAGGCATTCCGGGGTAGAGCTTCACATTCGGAGTCAGGGAGAGCTGATTGGACCCGACTTCGACGATGGCCGAGAAATAGGTCTCGCCGGTTCGTTGGTCGGTTTCCGAATCTGGAGATACGCGCACGACCTTGCCGTCGACTACGGGTGTCGTCCGTTGCTTGTAAGCCACGAATCGCACGTTGGCCGGAAGATTGGGGCGGACGATGTCGATATCGATAGGCTTGATCTTGACCTCGAGCACGAATTTATCGTGGACGGGAACGATATCGGCGATGGTGCCGCCCGGCGTGATCACGCCTCCCAAAGTGTGGGCCTGCAGGTTCATGATTACGCCGGTCTGCGGTGCGACGACGGTCTTGCGGGCAACCTTGGCGCGAGCGTTTTGCGCTTCCGCCCGCATCGCCACGAGGCGCTTTTGGTTTGCCGCGATATCGCCTTTGAGCTTCGAGACCGCTCTCTCGACGTCGAAGAGTTGCGACTTTCTCGAATAACCCTTCCGGTAAAGCCGACGCAGATCCTGCAGCTGTTCCTCCGAACTAGGGAGCTGCTCCTTGAGCGCGGTGGTCTCTGCCTCGAGAGCCCCGATCTGTCCGCGTATGGCGTTGAGGTTGGCGCTGTCCTCACGCCCGTCCAGTTTTACGAGGACCTGGCCGCGCTTTACGGCATCGCCCTCGTGAACGAGAATCTCGCGGACAAGTCCGCCGTCCAGGTGTTGTACGGTTTTGCGATATGTATCGACTTTCACCACGCCAGGTGCCAACGCGGCGCTCGTCAGATTCGCGAGCGATCCCCAAAGGATGAATCCGCCGAAGAAGATCGCCGTGAAAACCTTGGCCTTGCGGATGTATGGCTGAATTGGCGGTTTCATGTTCGGTTTCACGCAGGCGATGGGGACATTGAGGCCGACGCAAGCGCCTTGCGCCGCTTGACGTGGGCCAGAAGTGTCTTGGACGGGCCAAAGAAGGCTGCCCGCCCATTGCGGAGTGCCAGGATCTTATCGAACTCAGTCATGAGCATCGGCCGGTGAGTAATCACAACGACGATCGACCCGCATTCTTTCAGTTCCGCGATCGTCCGCTTGAGCGCCGCTTCGCCCTCGACGTCCAGGTTGGCGTTGGGTTCGTCGAGGACAACGAAGGCGGGGCGCCGGTAGATCGCGCGCGCGAGCCCAATGCGTTGTCTCTGTCCGCCGGACAGCATGTGACCGAATTCGCCGATCTCGGTATCGTAGCTGCTGGGCAGTCGCATGATCATGTCATGAACGCCCGCACCCATAGCGGCAGCGACCACGTCGGACGAGTTCCCTCCCTCCATGCGGGCGATGTTGTCGCGGACCGTGCCGGAGAGCAGTTCGACCTTCTGCGGCAGGTAGCCGATATTGATTCCGAAGTTGTCTCTGTTCCAAGCGAACACGTCGGCGCCATCGAGGCGGATGGACCCCGATTGCGGCTTCGCGAGCCCGATGATGAGCCGGGCAAGTGTGGATTTTCCCGCTGCCGACGGACCGACGATCCCCAGGGCTTCCCCTGGTTCCAGGGAGAACGAGATGTCGCGCAATACGGCGCGTCCGGATGGTGCGTAGTTGACGCCGTGAACGACGAGAGCTCCGCTCGGCCGCGGAAATGGCATAGCCGGGGGGTACAAAGGCGGTAGCTGCAGCAGCTCCGTAAGGCGCTTCCAAGCGTCGCGTGCATTCGTCGTGATGCGCCATGACCCGATCGCCTGTTCAACAGGCGCGAGCGCGCGGGACATGATGATCGAGGCGGCGATAATCCCGCCAGCGGTGAGTTCATGACGCAGCACGAGCCACGCGCCCAGCCCCAGAACCCCAACCTGAAGAAATAGGCGAAGCGACTTGGTCCAGGCGTTGATGAGCCCCGACGTATCGCTGACCTCCTCCTGCAGTTGAAGAATATCGGCGTTGAGTTCGCCCCACCGCCGCGTAAGAGCCGGCGTCATGCCCATGGCCTCGATCACCTCGGCGTTGCGAAATGCCATCTCCGCGTTCCGATAGCCATACGCGGATGTCATGTTCGCTCGATTGAGTCTTCCCGAGGTCAGCATGTGGTTGGCGACGGCGAGCGCGATCAGCACGATCGCACCTACGGTGGCAAAGAGCCCCAAGGTCGGATGCAAGACGAAGATCAAGACGAGATAGATCGGCATCCACGGTGCGTCGAACAGCGCCATGATGCCGACGGCTCCGAGATAGGAGCGGAGCGTTGCCAAATCACGCAAGGCGTCCGTTTGGTAGGATACGCCACGAAGCGTGTTCTCGATGCCTCGCTCAAAGAGCGTTGGCGAGAGCATCCGGTCGATCCAGACGCCGATCCGAACCATGATGCGCGAACGCAGCACATCCAGCACGGCCATGGCCGCCAATGCCCCGGCAGCGAGTATCGTCAGATAGACGAGCGTCTCGACACTGCTGCCGGGGATGACACGATCATAAACTTGCAACATGTAGATCGGAACGGTCAGCATCAGCAGATTCACCGCCGTGCTGAGCAATCCGACCGCGACTAACCCTTCACGGCATCGGGAAAGGAGAGCCGATAGCTGATTGTCCATCATCCATGGTGCGACCAATGGTGGAATGACCAGTTGTCCGCCGAGCCTCCATCGTCATGGAACTGGTAGTGGTGTCCGGAATAGTTGGAGTGATCGCGGCCGGACCAACCGTTGCCGCCGCTTTGTCCTCCGGTGTTGCTGGAATCATTGGTCGTATCGTTGACCGTGTTGGTGGCCGTATCGGCGGCGGGCTGGACCGACGTTGCAGCGGAAACGATGCTTGCGTCCTGGTTGTTGCCCATGACGCTGCTGAGATCGCTGGAGGCTGAAATCAGCGGCGTCCCATTGACGGGGTGGTTCGACGGTGGGTCGAGAATGATCTGGTAGTTGCCGGTCAACGCGTTTTCCGCCGCGTTCGATTGGGACGCAGGCGTATTGGCCTGGCTCTGAACCCAAAGATCGACGTGATTGGCTCCGCCGGACGTATTTGCCATGTAGTCGGCGACGACGAAGTATTTCTGCAGTTCGGGCACATAGAATTTTGTGCCGTAGGAGAACTGACCGGACAGTCCGACCGAATTGGCCGCGGCGGTTACAGGGTCGTCGAACGTGCCCGTGCCGCCCGCGTGTCCGCCCAGCGATGTCGTATCGCTGCCAGGAGGATCGTTATCCGCGTGGCCGTAGAGCGTTACGTAAATATTGTTAAGTGTCGTCGCCATTCCTAACTACTCCTTACATTTGGACGATGGCCTTCGAAACGGCTCGCGCCGTGCCGGTCGCCATGGTCGCTCCCTCGTTAAGCGATGCCTTGACAGTCAAGCGCCCATGGCGCGCCGAGATCTTCAGATCTGGATTCGATCGCGAATCCAGAAAGATCGGTGTACGCACCGCTTCCTTTGCGGCCGAAGCAGCGTATTTAGGCATTCCCTCAAGACAGTCGGCAGAGCAACTGTGCGCGTGCCTGGTGGTGCCTGGGCGGCAAAGTTTGGTCTTTTTCTTGATTGGATTGCGGCAACGAGCGGGCCGGCGGGCCAAAGCTTCCTCGTGCCTTGCCCTCACAGCGGAGAAAGCGGCCGTTTTCGTATGCTCCGTCAGCGTCTTAACTCAAAGCGCTCTTTGGAGGGCCCGGTACGAAGCATACCAGCTTCCGGGACCTCACTCCGAATTTCGCAGCACTGCACGACACGCGAGGACCCGTTCAGGCGCGAGCCCTCTTGGATGCCTCAACCGGCTTCGGCTGTCAGCCCTTGAGGCTCGAATAGAATTTCTGAGCCTCTTTGAGGTTGGCTCCCGGATCCTTCATGAAATCCGTCTTGGCTTGTTCGCTGCCGAAACAGAGGGTCTTGCCTTCGACTTGCCCGCTGATTGCACAATCGGTTTGGACTTCCTTGTGCATGGCCAGGCCTTCGGCACACATATTGTCGAACTCACCGGAGACGGCATAAGCCGCGGTGGCAAATCCAAGCGCGAGGACGGCCACGGCCGCCCGCGTTATGGTGTTCCTTCTCATCGGAGCCTCCTTGATCTCTGGAAAGAAGGCCAACGCCTTCTTGCGAGGACCCATGACATAGGGCCGGGGTACGGACTGTTACATTTTGAACAGCGGCAAAGACGAGCTAGTGCTAGGAGGGTATGATAAAGTCCGTATACTGCACCCGCGTCGGCCCCGGTCGGCACGTGTGGAGTTTCGCGTTACGTCGGCATCCGATGGTCCGCTAATCGGCTGGCCACTAAACGCTATTTGACGGTCTTTATCGGAGACTCCGCCGCTAAGGCCTTTCCGTACGCGACGATCCCGTCGGTCGATACCGGCAGGTAGTTGCGCATCAGACCGTTCCAGCCAGGCACCACATCGAGATTGTTGAGGGCGTCAGCCCCGCAATTGAAATGGATGGTGTAGCTCCCGTCGGAATTCGGCTTGGCCGTTAGAGAATTGATCTTGAAATTCTTGGTCTTGACCCACCCTTCGCGATTGTAGACCGTCACCGACCAGTAGCCGTTCCGGTCGTATTGCAAGTCCGGCTTGGCGAAGGTCATCGAGCTACAGCCACCTTGCGCGGCTGCGTCGTCGGACGGTTGGAGCGAGATGTAATGGGCGGCCGATGTCGGCAGTCCACCCCAGCCCAGCACGTCCGCGATCTGGTATGCCGGGAAGGTGATATCCCAGACGTCGGTCACGAAACCGAGCTCCGGGTGTGCTATTTCCGGGTTCTTGACGCTGCGTGCCAGTAGGTCGGCGCGCAGGGCGTTCAAGCTATTCGGCTCGTATTTCACCTCGGAAACATAGGGTTTGGCAGACCCTTGCTCGATCACCGGCGCGTCCTGCCGCTTTGCGAGTTCCTCGAGCCCTTTGGCATCGCCCGTTCGCCGCTGAGTGCGCATGAAGACGTAGACATGCTCACCGAAGCTCAGCTTGTCGGGGGATATCTCGACGGTCTGACCAGGGTAGACCACTCCGAGAATGATATGATTTTCGTCGATGATTTCGATGCTCTGATAGAGATCGTGGTCGGGGAGTGTGATTTTCAGCCCCGCCGAGGCATCGAACACGCCATAGGAATAATACAGGTCGAAATTGGACCGCACGACGGTTTGATTGTCGAGGTCGATGCCGTTGCGTTCGTGGCGCAGCACGTTTCCGCCCGACACGATGGTTTCTTCGGCCAGATATTTCGCCGTCTCCGCGCGGACGACGTTGAACATGTCCACCGGTACGCCATCGGCGGCAAAGGCCGGGCTGCTTACCAGCGCATCGCCATTGGGGGCGACCCCGGTACCGGGATCCTTCGCCAAAGCCAGTGAGGGGGCGAGGCCGAGCGCGGCCAAGAGCAGAAGGCTTTTCTTCATCGATGTATCTCTGTTCCGGAATGCGCCGACGGTCACTCAACCGGCTCGATTGTGGGGATCTTGTAATTGGAGAACGCTTCGACATCGGGCCGGTAGGCGCGTATCAGCAGAGACCAACCGTCCTTTGGCGTATAGGCATAGTTGGGCGCCAGGTGGCGGCAGGACTCGTCACCAAAGGCCACGGTGAAGGAGCCGTCGTCGTTCAACACCACTTTCCGATTCGAGCTGACAATGTTGTCCGCGTTCGACATCAGGAACTTGTCGGACCCATAGACGGTGACGGAAAAGAAGGCGTGAGCGGGAACTTTAGGGAACGTAGCCTTGTAGCATTTTCCCCCAACTGCGCCGGGTAGGGCATAGGGCTTGTACATAGCGTTTTCGTCGGGCGACAGGCCAAGTGCGCCGGCGGTGACGTAGGTGTAGCGCTCCCAATCGTCCACGTCCTCGGTGCGGGTCCGTTGAACGTCAAGTGTACTTTCAAGCTTGTCGTACTCCGGGATCAAGGCGGCGCGAACCTTGAGCATAGTCTTGAGGTTCGGCCGAGACAGGTTGTCCGCGTCCAGCGCCCCTTCGATCTTGTATTGGGGCTGCAATGTGCCGGTCACATAGGCGACGTCCTCGGGCGTACCGTCGGTGCCGGTGCGGATGCCGACGGACACGTAATCCGTCGCAAAGTCGTTCCCCGAAAATTTATAGGTGCCGCCACCGTAGAGATAGAACGGCACCACGTGGTCTTCCGTGCCGATCTGGATCGACAGGAAACGGTCGCCAACGTCGGGAACTACGAGCGTAAAGCCCTCGCGCGCGTTCACGGTGGCAAGAGAATAGATTGTGTCGTTGTTGGGTGAGACCACCCACTTATCTTCGGCGGTGGACAGCCCCGGAAAATGGTAGAACGTGTTCAGTCCTACGCGGTCGATGAAATCGGCTAGGAAGGCGTGCGTTTCGGCGTGTATATAATCCCGCGCGCTCATCCCAAACTTCATCGGATCGACGGCCCAGCCGCTGCTGTCGATGTCGGGAATTTCAGCCCTTGCACCGTCCATTGACATGATGGACGCAATACCGGCGACCATTGCCGACAAGGCAATTTTTCTCAACACGATTCAGGATCCTTCTCTCGAGGCAATCTAGCCGAATGCGCCCATCCCATGAGCACGCCGAGAGTCTTGTTCCTGGAAGCAACCGCAAAATCAACAAGGGCGGCGCAAAATGAATAGCCATGCCAGGGCCTGCTATGGCGGCTTCGCGCATGCCGAGGCTGATCGATCGACGCCCGCGCGGCCAAAGATGCAATGCTCTACGACGGCTATGAAGCAGGCGAAATCCGCCAAGGCGGCACGGCTCAACTGCATGAACGAGCTCGCAATGGTCCAAGTCCGCGTGGAGTAGCATATTGCCGAATTTGGCTGGTCAGTTCATACGGTCTCCAACGCCTAATGGTCAGGGCCGCGAGGATTTAAATTCAGGTCCATGCGTTCATGGAGGCGATGGAGAGATACATGGCCACGTCACGGCAAAGAGGAGCACGATGCTTGCGGCCGCGACGGTTCTGACCGCGCTGACACCCATCGGCGCCGCTGCCGCATAGGAAGGAAGCGATGCAATGAAGATTATCCGCAACGGCTCACAGCTCTCCGTCAAGGGGCCAGCCGAATGGTTCACCGGCCAGACCCGGATCGACTCGCAATTCAAGGGGGTCGAACCCGCGCGCGTCGCGGGGGCGATCGTTACCTTCGAACCGGGCGCGCGGACCGCTTGGCACACGCACCCGTTAGGGCAGACCCTGATTGTGACCGCCGGCGCCGGATGGGCTCAGACCGAAGGCGAAGCCCGTGTCGAGATACGTCCAGGTGACGTGATCTGGTTCCCGCCGGGGGTGAAGCACTGGCATGGCGCCACCGCGGCCACAGGCATGACGCATATCGCGATCCAGGAAGCGCTCGACGGCAGCACCGTGACCTGGATGGAGAAGGTCGCCAATGAGGATTATCTCGGCGAGGGAGGGTCGGAATAAATGCCCCATATTGTTGTGAAGCTTTGGCCCGGCAAGGGCGAAGACCTGAAGGCGCAGCTCACCGAAGCGATCGTGCGCGATGTAACGAACATCTTGGGCAGCAGCCCAGGGTCCATCTCGGTTGGTTTCGAAGAGGTCCCTTCGGAGGATTGGACCGAGCGCGTGTATGAGCCGGATATCCTCAACAAGTGGGACGCTCTGACGAAGGAGCCAGGCTATGGACCGCGGCCCAGCCATTCGAAGGACCGTCCTGTCTAACGACTGGCGAGCTCGCAATTTTCGCGAGGCGATAGCGCGCTACGGACTTCCGTGGCGCATGCCTCCAAACCTGAAAGGCACCCAACGATGCGTGCAACTGTGATGTACAAGGCGCACGATGTCCGGATCGAGAACGTTCCCGATGCCGTGCTCCAGAACCCAACCGACGCCGTCATTCGCGTCGCCCGCGCCTGTATCTGCGGCAGCGACTTGTGGCCCTACAACGACGGACCGAATGTGAGTGGCCAGCAGATGGGCCATGAGGCGATCGGAGTCGTCGAGGAGGTCGGCCGCGATGTCCACAAAGTGAAGCCCGGCCAAGTTGTCGTCATGCCGTTCGCCTACTCTGATGGAACCTGCACGTTCTGCGGAGATGGATTGCAGACGTCCTGCGTGCATGGCGGTTTTTTCGGCCAAGGCTTCGAGACCGGAGGCGCGCAGGCCGAGGCACTGCGCATTCCTCAAGCCGACGGCACGCTCTACCCATTGCCTGTCGGTGAAGACGATGGGCTTATGCCATCCCTTCTGACGCTCGCCGATGTGATGGGCACCGGACACCACGCGGCCGTGGCGGCACGGGTTGCGCCCGGCCATAGCGTAGCCGTCGTTGGCGACGGGGCCGTAGGTCTTTGCGGCGTTGTCGCCGCAAAACGGCTGGGGGCCGAACAGATCGTCATCATGGGCCGTCACCGGGGCCGCATCGAGCTCGCAATGGAATTCGGCGCCACCGACGTGGTGAGCGAACGGGGAGAAGAGGGCATCGAGCGCGTTCGCAGCTTGACCGGAGGATTCGGCGTACACGCCGTCCTCGAATGTGTGGGTACGGAGCAGGCCATCAAAACAGCAATGGGCATTGTTCGTCCTGGCTGCGGAATCGGTCGTGTGGGCGTCCCGCACTATGAGACAATCCCGGATGCGCAACCGATGTTTTACCAGAATGTGAGCGTCGCCGGCGGGCCCGCACCAGTGCGTGCCTATATCGACGAACTGCTTCCGGACATCATGGACGGCCGGATAGAACCGGGGCGCGTTTTCGACCGGACGGTGAATCTGGAGGGAGTTCCCGAGGGCTACCGGGCAATGAACGAACGCCAGGCGCTGAAAGTAATGATCCGGCCCTGAGATTGCGCGCCGCAAATGCGGACTCCAGTGCGCCTCCGGAAGGCGCGGTCCGTGCCGGGTTGTGGCGACATCACCGATGCGGACAGCCCGGCCAGCAGCAGGGGCGGCGCTTTCCCTCCTCGAGATTGGAGCAGCCCCATTCGATCCGCCGCGTCCGCGTTTCTGCCTTCTTGGCGGACTCGATCCAGCAGATCCATTCGTTGCGCGCGAGCGGGGTAATGTCGTCCCACGTCGCCAGTGCCTTCGCGTTGGCGATCAGGGCCTTTTTCAGGTCCGCCGGCAGGCTGTGGACCACACCGCCGGGAATATCTCTTCTGCTCAACGTGACGCTCATTGTCCTATCTTCGGCTTCCCACTTCGATTTGAGAGTTTCGGACGATCCAAGACCGATGTCACGCGCTGGGGCGGGCGCATTTCCAGACATTCGGCCGGTCGAGGCACCTTGACGTTCCGAGAATCCGAAACATCTCGACAAAATCCGGTGCGAATCGTTGGCGTTTCGCGAGCTCTGATGCGCGCCCCGTTCGAGATCGAGGACGGCATTGGATCTGCCTAAAACACGAAGTCGAGGCTCGGGCCAATCTCGATCATGTTGAAATCCCTGCCTGGGGCATTGGAATTGCGGATTTCGTTCACGATGCTGGTGGTCAAATTGAGCCTGTCGGAGATCTGGTAGCGCAGCCCGATATCGACGGAGTAGTACTCGTCTCTGCGTCCCTCGTTGAGACCCGCTTCGAACCAGTTCATTTCGTAGAAGGGTCTGGACACCAGAGCCCATTTCGGACCGAGCTCGTATTCCAGCGCGACCGCCAGATCGAGACGGAACCGCCGCGCTTCGGGAATTTCCGAGAAGCGCTGGCGCGCCCGGAGAAACGGCGCCACGATCAAACGGCCGTATGCGAAGTTGCGCGCCAATGTCGCTTGCAGGTCGTTCGCGATCCGAGGCTGCCCTTCGAAGATCCCGTCGAAGGTGAGACGATTTTCGTAGCTGGCGGCCAACTGCCAGTCCGAGATGTCTTGTGCCAGGCGCAGACCGAAGCGTGCCAAAGAGGAGTCTGCGTCGTTCAGCCGTGAGAACGCGCTGAAATCGGAACGCGCATAGAACCTATAGGATGTGTTTGGCGCCAGTTTGCCGTCGAGCCGAAGCGAGACATCCGGTTCGAAATAAACATCCGATTGTGCGTCGCCCGGCGTTTGGAATGCATTGTTCGTATAGAGCGGCGCCAGGGTACCGACGACGCTCCAACTTGGAGCATAGGAGGCTGGCGCGACGGGCACGTCTTCTTTGCCCGTTGCGGACTGCAAGGCACGGCCAAGATCGTTACGGAGTTCGTCGTGCTCGAGGCGGACGGCGTTGTTCTGCGCTTGCTCTCCGGCGCCTTGTGCTTGGGCCGCGCAGGTCAACCCTTGAAGTGCGATGAACAGCCATAGAAGCCGTATCCTCAGCATTCGCCGGCCTTCCAGTCTGTCCTGTGGGTTTTGTGCGGCATCAACCCATTCACGCAGCTTGGGTCCATCCCAAAAGTTGGAAGGAAAATGTGATGCAGGCAACAGAGTCGGCATCGAAGCAAGAGAGGACCGTGAGCGTATAGGTCTGTCCGCTGCCTGTGTCGACCCAGCCGCAACACGACGATTGGCGCAAAAGACATCGCGGGAGCGCCGCGCCGCTAAAGTCCGGACTCGATCGCCCGGAGCAGTTGGTAGCGCAACCGGCCGGTCCCGCCCTTGAGGGCGATCACGAAACGTACCCGCCCGTGATTGGCCGTGTCGGCATAGCCGGCCAGCGTGCGGATGCCGGACATGGTCCCGGTCTTGTTGGTGCCGCCGTCATGGCCATGCATCAGCTCTGCGTAAGGCACGAAAAGGTCGAGGACCTTGGCGAGGCCGCGTGCCGTGAAGCGGTTGCCCCGGCTTATGCCCGAGCCTTCTTCCATGTGGATCGCGTCCTGGAGGCCTTGCGCGGCAAGCATCTCGTTCGCGACCTGGAGGGACTTCTCGAGGCTGACGGGGCCACCGTAGCGCTGGCCGCCGATCTCCAGGAAGATCTGGTTGGCGATGTAGTTGTTCGATCCGATGAGGAGCTGGTTGATGATTGCCGCGAGGCTGCGCGACTGGTTGTGCACGTAAACCGGCGTCATGCCTTCCGGCACGGGGCCGACCGAGATCTCGCCCTCGACCTTGCCTCCGGCCTTCTCGATGAACGCGGCAAGCAACTCGCCGGCATATTTTAGGCTGACCTCGGGCTCCTGAGTGAGGCTGATGCGGCTGCGGCCTTGGGGCCCCCGCCGCCGGAACTCGCTGACCGCCAGAGGGGTGATCGGGGTCTGCTTCTCGGCGGAGTAGACTGTGCTGCCCTTCCGCACCGCATTGATGGTGTTGAAGTTCACAGCCAACGCGGAGTTCAGCGCGTCATACGCCTCGTTGGTGTCCTCGATGCCGGGGATGGTGATGCCGGGCGGATAGTAGCTCGAATCGAGCACAATGCCCGTGATCGGTTCCTTGCCAATCGCCGCGACAAGTTGGGGCGCGAGTAGTTCCAACTCCTCGGAGACCAGGAAGGGATCGCCGCCGCCGCGCACATACAGCACCCTATTGGCATCGAGATAGAACTGGGTCTTGAAGCGGTAGTCCGCGCCCAGCGTCTCCATCGCCAGCCAGGCAGTCACGACCTTGGCGACAGAGGCGGGAACGAACGGCTTATCGGCATTCTGGGCGATGAGCTCGTTGCCGTCCGCATCGATGACATAGACAAGCCCCGAGGGAGCCAGCGCCTTCACCTTCTGCGCCGCGCCTGTCAGCGCGTGCGACGGCAGGATCTGCAAGCTCGCGGCAACAAGCGTACATAGAAGTAGTATGAAGATGCGGCGGTCGAACATGGCGTCTCCTTTTTATACGCCCGCAAGCGGCGGTGGCTACAGGGATGGCGGTTGCCGCGTCGCCGTTCGGCTATCGAATGTCGAAGCGGCGCGGCGTTAGTCCGGCTCCACAGTTCACTTTGGGGAGCAATACTTGACTAATCACGTATTATTGCAATAATATGCATATTATGGGTTCGAACAGGAATGAAGATGCCGTGCTCGCTTTACTGGATGTCGCCGCCAGGATCGAGCGGCGGCTCGATCACCATCTGTCTGCCACACGTGGCGTGTCCTTCAGCGAGTACCGCCTACTAAAAGCTCTCTCGGAGGCCCGGCCGCATGGCGCCATGCGTGTCGCCGTGGCCGAGGCGGTGGCGCTGACACCGTCGGCGGTGACGCGCGCCTTGCGCCCATTGGAAAAGATCGGCCTTGTGACGACGGAGCGGCACGAGCGGGATGCACGGCGCAGCATGGCAGCGCTCACGCCGGCGGGCGCGGAGCTGCTTGGCGATGCGGAGCGTATTGTCGCCGATGTCTTGGACACTCTGCCGGTCAAAGGGCTGCCTGTTGAGACGCTTGCGGGACTGCAGCGCGAATTGGGCGCGCCGCGGACGGCTCGGCGGCACCCTTAAGCCAATCTTCGTGCTTTGTGCCGATGTTGGTCTCAATCAGCGGAGCGGGGTCTCGCGGTGATCAAGTCCTACACCGATCATGCGGCCAACGAACGGACGTTTCTTGCCTGGCTGCGCACGGGCGTCGCCATCATCGCATTCGGGTTCCTCATCGACCGGTTCGATCTGTTCGTGATCACGATGGCCGATGCGGTGTCGATCAAACCGGAGCATCGCGCGCAGCTCGAAGCCATGTCGTCGTCGCTCGGTCACGGCACGGGACTATGGTTCATCCTTGTGGGGCTCGCATTCATCGTCGCGGCGACGATCCGATTCCTGTGGACCCGGTCGCGTCTCCTGGACGAGCAAATTCATCGGCCCGGCTTTATCATGGAGTTCGCGCTGGCCGCGATCCTGGCAATCCTGATCGTGATCGCCAGCATTCCGCTGGTCTTCAGTTCACTGTAGGAACGGGAAGAACGTCGCCGCGCTGTGTTTGGGTCGCGCGGGCGCTTTTGCGCAGAGGCGATGGCGGAAGTAGCAGGTGCCATTTGTAAGGCCCGTGCTCTCTTGTGCCATTTCGGCCTTGGCGCCCAAGCTGAAGCGATATTCGACGGCGGCGTCCGGCGCCCATCCCGAACACGAGACGCGCACGATGCCCTGATAGGTGTCCTTGCATTGATTGCGGATGCGGAAGGTTTGCCCTTGCGGCGAGAGCTGGATGATCAGGCATTTCGGCGGGGTTTGATCGCAAGGCGAGCCATCGGTCTCTGGTGTCTTGTCCAGGGCCGCGACCCAGCGCTCGGACACGGCCCGTGCGGACTTCAAATGGGCCAGCACCTCGGACGTCACGATTTTCGGCGCTTCTAGAAGCAGGTTGTGGCCCGCGTTGACGGTGCGCAGGCGGTAGGCGCCGTCCATGTAGTTCGCCGTTTCGTTGGCGGCCGCGCGGCTGAACGCACCGTCCTCCTCACCCCAGATAAACAAGGTCGGCGGACGGATTTTGCCGACTGGGTCCAGCGACCGGAAATCGAAGGCCCGATACCAGTTCAGCGCGGCGTGGATCGCGCCCGGCTCGCCGAACACCTCCCGATACTCTTCGACTTGGTTTTTCGGGTGCTTCTGCCACTTCCATTGCGACAGAAGTGCCGCCCGATCGAAGCCCATGGCGAGCTCCGGTAGCACAGGGAAACGGTAGAACAGGACATAGCTGCTCGCGGGCCATTGCGGGCTCGGTTTCGACAGCGCGTCGGCCAGCGCCAGCGGATGGGGCATCGACAGAGAGGTGAGGCTGAGCACGCGGTCGGGATGGCGATCGGCGACGGTCCAGGCAATCGCGCCGCCAAAGTCATGGCCGATGACGTGGAATTTGCGGAAGCCGGCCGCGTCGGCAATTGCAATCACGTCGTTGGCGAGCTTGCCCTTGGTGTATTCGCTCTGCATCTGCGGCCGCGCGCCGGGACTGTAGCCGCGCTGGTCGAAGGCGATCGCGCGATAGCCGGCCTTGCCGAGCTTCTTCAAGAGCGGTTCCCACATGATCGAGGTCTCGGGGAACCCGTGCAACAGGATCACCCCGTCTCCGCTTACATTTTCGCTTCCGGCCACGCGCGCGCGAAAGGTCATGCCGTTGGCGCGGATCCGCACGAGCCCGTCTTGGGACGCACCTTCAGTCCGGTCGAACAGCGGCAGGTGTGCCGTGCGTTCGGCGTGGCAATCGGGACAGGCGGGCGCGAGAAGCAAGCGGTCAATCGCGAATGCGCCCGTGATCGGGAGCATCATGATCGCGACGATCAGCCAGGCTCTTTTCAGCAGATTCACTGTGCGCTCCTTGCGCGCCGGACCGGCTCCACGAAGCCAAGCCTGCAGAATCACCAACGAATCACCAGCGAATCATATGGGACAAAATCGTCAAAACTTGCGAAGGACTAGCAGACGACGCCGAACGTCGCCAAGCCACGGCGGTGATGAGCGGCTTCACGTCCCGGCCGCGGCCAGCGCGTTCTAAACCTCGATGGTCACCTCGAAGTTCCGCCCTTCCCAATTGCCGCTCTCTGGCCAGAAGAACGTGAACTCGATTCTGTCGCCCGGTTTGAGCATGTCCGTGGGAAGCTTGGCCACATGGACGCCGAGCAGGGTGTCCGCGGTGTCGATGTCGCGGATGTCCTGCCAGCCATTGGTGCCGAAATGGACGAGGGCGGGGGCCGTCACCGCGACGTAGAGCGCGCGGCCTGCAGCGATGCGGCTCGGCTGGTAACTGGGTCCCCAGATTTCGTAGTCGATTTTGGGCCGCTCCCCCCGGTAGCGCGTCCATGCGGCTTGCGGCCGGTCGACAGGCCGGCCCGCCGCCAGGCTATGGCAAAGCTTGGCGAATTCCGCGTGAGTCCAGACGAGTGGCATCGCCGAGCCGCTGGGTTGTCCGAGGAACAGGCCGTGTTCGGGGATCGGGTCCGTGTCCCAGATCTGCTCCGGCATCAGGCCGACCGGGTTCGACATGGCCATCATGGCCTCGATATAGGGCATGACGTCCTCACCGGCCGAGAGCGCGTAGTGACCGCGTTCGCCGGTCAGGAGCGGCCAGCCGCGTCCATGCCCGGTGCCGTCGAAGCCGGAGCCGTCATTGTGCTCGCCATAACCGTCATTGTTATAGCGGTGCCACACGGGCCCCGACGGCGTGTCGGTCTTCAGGAGATGGTCCATGACCTTGATCGTGTCGGTTATGGCCGGATCGTCGGCAGCGCGCAGCCCGTAGCGCACGAGTTGGAGGCAGTCGGTCGAGACCTGGCCGCTGGCGGGCAGGTTGGGATCGTGGGAGAGATTCTTGATGACCACGGGCGCTTCGCCCGCGTTCGGCGATCCGAGCGCGTCGAGCGGCACGGTGCGGATGAAATGGCCCTTTACGCCGAGTTGTCCGGCAAGCTCCGTACCGCGCACGAACGCCCAATCCTCGAGCTTCGCGTTCCAATAATCCGCGACGCGGAGCGCGTGGGATTTGGCCGCGCCGTCGAGATATTCAGCCGCTTCCACCAGGGCGGCGATAGCCACCGCGATGGTGAACATGTTCAGCCCCGAATCTTCCTCCCAGCGGTCCTGGTCCGTGGTGGGGCCGGTCCGGCAGATGAAGCCCGCCGCGCGGGCGATCATGCTCTTCACCGGAATGCCGTCGAGTGCGCCGTGGCTTTGCAGCGCTGCGGCGAGAAGGATCGGGAAGGCGGCTTCGTCGAGTTGCACGCCTTGCCAGAATGGGCGTCCGCCGAGCCACTGGTTTTGGAACCAATGGCCGTCGTCGTGCTGCGTCGCCATCAGATAGCGCAGGACCTCGCGCGCGTCGCGGAACGAGCCCATAGCCACCAGCGCCCCTGCCGTCTGCACGAGATCGCGCGGCCAGACGAGATGATAGCCGCCGCGGCTGGTGCTCGTGTCGCCCCAGGGAATTGAGAGGCTCGCAATCGCGGCGCCGCGAAACGTCTGGTCCTGATGGACCTTGATGACCGTTGCCGAGAGCGCAAGCCGGTCGTCGATCTGGCCGCCGAAAGTGGCAGGGCGGCACTCGCGCAGCCAGCTCTGCCAGGCGAGCGTGTTCTCTTCGATCTCCTCGTCGAAATTGTCCATGAGCGCGGCCGCCGATAAGGTCGCCGCCGCTTCCTTGGTGGCTGCGAAGCCGAGCGACAGGAGCCCTGCCGGGCTGAGTTCGCCCATGAGCGAGACGGCGCCTGGACCTGCTTCGTCATAGGTCCAGGTCATGCGGCCATTGCGGTTGAAGTCCTGCCAGCCGTCGCTGACGCCAAGGCAGCCGACCGAACGCTTGCCGTAGGCCTCCGATCCGTTTGCGCCCGCCGCCGTGAGAGCAAGGGCGAACGGCCCCTGTTCGGCCCAAAGGACGTCGCGGCCGTCATGGGTTTCCACATAGGCCATGTTGTTTTGGGAATCGTCGCCGAGCCGTGCGGCGAGCAGCGCATAGGGCTTCAGCGCCGCGTCGCCCTCAAGCTTGTAGCGGATCAGCAACACATCGCGGCGCTGAGAGGGGGTCACTTCGGCGGTGAACGTGAAGCGGGAATGCCGGTGCACCACGGTCGCCGAGGGGACTCCGGGGGCGGCCAGCGTCACCGTGTAGTCTCCGTTGCGCCGGAGCTCGACCCAGAAGTCCTTGCCGTCGGCAACGATGAAGCCGAGATCCTTGATCTGAGGAATGTCGATGCGGGGGTAGTAGAGCTCCGTCACGATGCCTTGCGCCAGCGTGTACCAAAGCCGGGACGATCCGAGACTTCTGCCGATAATGTCCTTGCGGGCCGGCGCCCAAGTTGGCGTGCAGGGACCGTTGGGTGCTTTCATGAGGGCCTACCGTTCGCTGGGAAATGGCCGGCGCGTGAACCGCGCCGGAGCGCATCTCGAAAAAGGCATCGTGATCGAAGCTTCGGAGTGTGGCAACGAAGACCTTCAATACGATGACGCCGTTTCGGTAGTTCCTGCTATCCGGGCGGCGTGCGAGGAGGGGGCTTGCCGCACGCCACCCGGACAAGGCCGCATCGGGGGGCTTAGCGGCGCAGAATTGGATATCCTTGGGTATAGAGCAGGTCCTGACTGCGGGCGGGTTCGTGGCAGCCCAGGCAGTCCTTGCGATAGTCTGTGGTCACCGTCTTCGCGGTCTCGTCACCCTCGAAGAAGGACCAGCCCCAACCGTCGCCCCAGAGCGGCGAACTCTTGGCGTTCTGGTTGGTCGAATCCTTCACCATGACGAAGCGTCCCTTCAACGTGTCGGCATAGCTGGCCGTACCGGTGGTCAGGGCCTCGGTTTTGGCCGCGAAAACGTCCTTCACGAGGACCGTTCCGTCGGGGAAGGTGCCCGTCTTCAGGTAAGCATCGACGGCCGGTCCCGGCGCGTAGACGACGTGGAGGTCCTTTGAGCCGTCCTCTGGATTGTCCGCACGTAGCGCGTACGACCCGAGCAGGACCCAATCGCGCCGGTAGTTGACCGTGGGAACTTGCAGCAAGCGTTCGAGCGATGCCGCGTCGTGCTGCTCGACGGGCGACATCTGCGCCAGGGTCAGCGACGCGGGCAGAAGCATCGCGAATAGCAAACCGGCAAAGAGTATGCGTGTCATGGATGTAGTCCTCGTGGAATGGCGAAAATCGGAGCTGTTCCGGCCTTCCGGGAGCCAGCTTACCTTCCATACTCAATTCGGAACCAATCGGTCAATAACTGATGCGATCACGAGCCGGTGATATGTTGACCAATCGGTCAAAAAGCCGGAAATAATCTCCTGGAGGAGAAGAGCCTTGGCACGTCCAAGAGAATTCGACATCGATGAGGCGCTCGACCGCGCCATGGCCGTGTTCTGGGAGAAGGGCTACGAAGGCACCTCTCTTCAGGACTTGCTGCAGGCGATGAAAATCGCGCGCGGTAGCCTCTACAAGGCCTTCGAGGACAAGCACAGCATCTATCTGGCTGCGCTCGATCGCTACGACCAGACCGAAGTGGAATCAGGCATCGCCTTCCTCTGCGATCCTAAAGCCGGTGACGGCATGGCCAAGATCAGGACCATGCTCGAGGCCGTGAAGGCCGACAAGGCGCGCCGGGGATGCTTCATGTGCAACGCGGCCCTCGATCGCGCGAGCGTGGATGCGGAGATCAGCGCGAAGGTCTCGACCATGCTGCATCGGCTGGAAGATGCTGTTGCCGCGGCGCTGAAGCAAAGCCGGCGCGGCAAGCGCTGGTCCGCCAAACGCCGCGCGGTTACCGCCGCGACGATCCTCAATACCTATATGGGGCTGCGCGTTCTATCGCGCGCAGGGTATGCAGAGAAGGATCTCCAGGCCATCGTCGACAACACGCTAAGCACGATCTGAACGCGCTACAGGCATTCTGCGCAGTTCACGATCCGATCACGGATTGGTTATAGACCGATCAGTTCCTAAACACGCGCTTGTGACTGGATGTTAATTGAACGAACGGTCCCAAACCCGATATGACTGAGCGTACCGAAACGCAAACCTCAACGAAGGAATACGGCAATGCTCAAGACGATCCTGATCTCCCTGGCTTTGGTTGCAGCCGGCGTCGCCCCCGTCGCGGCGGAAGGCTTCCCGAACCCCTACCAGACCAATTTCGACCGCTAGGCGGAGCAACCGGAGTTCTGCATTCTTTCTCCCAAGGTAGATCTCCAATTCCCGACCCCACGAAGGAGTACGACAATGTTGAAGACCCTCATGATTTCCCTCGCACTGATCACCGCTGGCGTCGCTCCCGTCGCCGCGGAAGGCTTCCCGAATCCTTATCTGACCCAGATGGACAGATAGGCGGGACAAATAGGTAAGACGAAGAGGGTGACCGTTATCCCTCCCGGCGGTCACCCTCGCTCTTTTGTTTGGAACGAAGCGTCCGCGCATGATGCCCCTAGCAGTGCGGCCGACTAGGGAGATCGGAGCTCAGTACACAGAGTCGAAAAGATCGTAGTAGGACAAGTCGAGATAGCCCGCATCGACGCCGCGGTGTTTCTCGTTCCAACCGGTGAACCAGTCATAGGTCTCCCAAAAGCGCGCATTGTTGCGGAGGATGCCGTAGCGGTCCCGCAGGCGGTTCCAATCTTGTAGCGTTTCGACGTCGCGCAGGCCGCGCAAGAAGTCCGCGGCGTCGCGCAAATTCATCTCCATGAAGTAGTTCGGGAAGCCGCCGACGATCGTCGGGTAGATGCTCATCGTGTAGAGCTGCGGCAGCGCCTGACCGTTCTGGAACAGGATCGTGTCCTGGGTCTTGTAGACCCGGTTGGCGATCAACGAATAGACGCGCGCATGGCCGTCGCCGTTGTCGAGCTTCAAGAGAATGACGCTCGGCAGGAAGCGCGGAAATTTGTAGGCGCGGGTCTGCGTCAGGAGCGATGCCGCGGCGACCCATTCGTCATAACTCGTGATGGGACGGTCCAACGACACGTGCGGCTTCACGCGCGGATTGAGGAGGTCGGGCGGTCCGCTCACCGTCTCGCCCATGTGATCTTGAATGGCCTCGATGAGGCCCAGCAGAGGATCTCTCCCGGATGTCTTGATCTGGGTGGGCTGACCGGCGCCGGCGAACGGCTCCAGCGCGAGTGCGGCTTGGCCGATGCCGCGGGTCCAGTCGTTACGGTACTTCTCGCGCAGATCCTTCGGCAGAAGCAGGAGGAAATTGTCCTGAAACTCCTGGCGCAGAAAGTTGAAGAAGACCAGCGTCTCGAGCTTCGGAACGTCGCCGGACCAGTACGCGAAGTTGGCAACCGTGTCGTAATAGATGCGCTCGAAGCCGCTATAATCCATCAGCCACAGCGTGCGCGGGATGCCGCCTTGGCGTCCCTTCATGACCGAGACATTCGATTCGTGACGCAGCACGGTTAGCCAGGCATTGGGGTTCTTCCGGTCTCCGTTCCAGATCGCATCGATGGAATAGCCCTTGGGCTGAAGTCTCTTGAGCGCCGCGCCGTAGGCGCCCTCATATGCGTCGTTGCCGAGGAGCGACCGGTCCATGAACGTCTCCCAGGTCTCGAGTCCGAGCTTGGGATCGTGGACGGACACATCGTATTTCGGATCGACGAAGAAGACCCAGAACTGATCCTTGATCGCGAAGGTTGCCGTCTGGCCGAGACAAACAGGCCCATATGTGATGCCCGAGACGACGAGCTCCGAATTCTCGAGCAGAAAACGGTAGCGCGCCTCGACTGGAATCTCCCGATAGACCTTGAATGGGTTGCCGATGTTCCACGGCGCCTGATCGTGTCCGTCGCGCGCATCCTTCCGGGGCCATGGGCGATCGAAGAATAGCGACTTCAGATGCGCCATGTCCTTGTCCGCCAATTGCCAGACGAAATGGTTCTTCTGGACGCGCGGTGCGGTGATCTTCTTCAAGCGGTAATAGAACCGGTCGACGCCGGCATATTTGTACGGATCGGTGTAGGGAAACGGCGTGTCGATCATCTCGACGCGCGCCGGTGGATTCTGCGCCGTGTCTCCGGGCGGCGTCTTCGAGCGCACGAGTTTGAAGTAGTCGCCGGGACTCTCCGCCAGAACGATCGTCGCCAGGAACACGTGATCGAAAATGTAGCGGGAGACGAGCGCGGCGCGTTTGTCGCTCGCGTTGAAGAATGTCTCCCACGCGAACACGGCCTCCGGGTTGGCGACTGTCTCCATCTTCATGCGTTCGGCATCGGTCGGACCGGGCGCATTCCCAGCGACCCAGGTGCGTAGCGTGTCGACCTCTTTTTCCGTCAGGGACGGCAGTCCGAACGGCATTCCGATGGCTGGGTTCTTCTCGATGCGCGCGGCAAGGACATCGGGTGTCGCGGGGCACTGATGCTCGTAACGCTTCGCGTAGAGGGGCATCAGGGCCTTGCGGGAAAAGCCCGGTGTGTTGTGCTTCGCGCCCGCGTCGACCATTTGAATCAGCATCGAGCGGGAGACGTTCTCCTCCTTCGATCCGTTCCGGGACAGAACCGGATAGAAGCCGCGTGCGCGCCATTCTTCTGTCGTCTGCACCACGTTCAGATCCGTGCGCGCATAGCTCTCCAAATGACTTGAATAGGGGTTCTGACCGAAGCCGCCGCGATCGAGTCCCCGAAACGAGGTCAGTTTCAGATTGCAGGGCGAGCCCAGGCAGCCGTGGCAGGCGATACATCTCTTGTTGAAGATCGGCTGGATATCGTCCGTGTAGCCTGGAATATGGTGGACCGCGTTCGCGGGTGCTTGTTCGCGGTCTTGCGCGGGTGCCTTGGCCGTAAACAGTACCAAAAAGGCCAAAGCAGCCAGGATGGCCGAGGTGCGCATGACGCGTTCGCGCCACACCGGGGTCGTTCGGTCGATGCGCCTGGCGGCCTTCACGGTGTCTCCGGACTCTTATGAGGTTTGCTGTGCCTCGCGAACCTTCGCGGCGTGCGCGGGGTCCTCCTGGTCGCAGCGTTGCTCGACGGGGCGGCCGTCGCGGCCAAGGTTCGATGCGCTGTTGACGAGCGCCAGGTGCGAGAAGGCTTGCGGGAAGTTGCCGCAAAGGCGCTTCGCCCCCGTATCGTACTCTTCGCTCAACAGTCCGACGTCGTTGCAAAGGCCGAGCAGCCGTTCGAACAGTTCTTCGGCGCATTTGCGGCGTCCCATCATCAGATAGGCGTCCACGAGCCAGAAGCTGCAGGCGAGAAACATGCCTTCGCCCGGCGGCAAGCCGTCGGACGCTTTCGACGTGTCGTAGCGCTGCACGAAACCGTCCTTCATCAGCGTTTTCTCGATCTGCGCCACGGTACCCACCACGCGCGGGTCGTCCGCCGGCAGGAAGCCGACCGCCGGGATCAGGAGAAGACTGGCGTCCACTTCCTTCGCGCCGTAGGAGCGGACGAAGCTGTTCAGTTCCGTGTCGTGGCCCATCCTGCAGACTTCGGCGTGGATGGCCTGCCGTGTCTTGCGCCAGCGTGTGAGAGGTCCTTTGAGGCCGAAGCGTTCGGCGCTCCGGATAGACCGGTCGAATGCGACCCAGGCCATGACCTTGGAATAGACGAACTGCTCCGGACCGCTGCGCACCTCCCAAATGCCTTCATCGGGCTTGTGCCAGAGATCCTCGAGCTGCTCGACAATTGCGAGCTGCAATTCCCAGCCCGATTCCTCGGGCGCGAGGCCGCCTTTGCGGGCCTGATGGATCGCGTCCAGCAATTCGCCGTAAACATCGACCTGGACTTGGCTATGCGCGCCGTTGCCGATCCGCACCGGCTTGGAGTTTTCGTAGCCCGCGAGCCAGGGGAGTTCGACCTCGTAGAGGCGGCGCTCGCCGGCGATGCCGTACATGATCTGCATTTGCTTGGGGCTGCCCGCGACGGCGCGCAGCAGCCATTCCCGCCAGGCGCGCGCCTCGTCGTAATAGCCGGTGTTCATGAGCGCGAGCAGGGTCAGCGTCGCGTCTCGCACCCAGCAATAGCGATAGTCCCAGTTGCGCGGTCCCCCGAATTGCTCGGGCAAGGACGTCGTCACCGCCGCGACGACGCCGCCGGTCGGTGCGTAGGTCATTGCCTTCAGCGTAATCAGCGAGCGCTTGACGATTTGCGCGTAAGGACCTTTGGCCCTGCATTGCGAGGTCCAGTCCGTCCAGAACTTCTCGGTGCCGTGGATTAGGGCCTCCGGTTCGACGACCGGCGGGTCCGTATCCCAGGACTGGGCGTAGGAGAGGGCGAAGGACACGGTCTCGCCGGCCGAGACGGTGAAACCGCCCTTGGTTTTCAGGTCTTCGCCATGGAGCGGAATGGACGATTGAAGGATAAGCTTATTGGGGCCGCCGATGGCGCGCAGTCTCCCATCGTCCAGCGTGGTGACCCAAGGCACTTGTTCGCCATAGCCAAACCGGATCACGAGCTCGGTCTCGAAATCGACCTTACCCTTTTCGCCCACGACAAGCCGCACGAGATGGGGGTGTCTGTCGCACGGACACATGAAGTCGATGAGCGTCGCCACGCCGGTGCTCGTCTCGAAGCGTGTTTCCAGGATCAAAGTGTCGGGCCGGTAGCGGCGCGTAACCTTGGGATGCGAATCCGTTGGCGCGACCAGCCATCGTCCGTTGTCGTGGTCGCCGAGAAGCGCGGCGAAACACGCTTCGGAGTCGAAGCGAGGCAGGCACAGCCAATCGATGGAACCGTTGCGCCCAACAAGGGCCGCCGCCTCGCAGTCGCCGATAAGCGCGTAGTCTTCGATGGGGAGCATAACCGCCGGATCCTAAAGGCCAGGGCTCGATTGCATCAGGCCGCCATCGGCCATGATCGTGGTCGCGGTCAAGTAGCTGGCGCCGTCGCCCGCGAGAAATGCGACAACGGAGGCAATCTCCTGCGGCTTTGCCATGCGGCCGAGCGGGATGGCCGCGTCCAGCTTTTTCAGTTTCGATGGGTCGTCCATGGTACTGGTGTTAATCGGCGTCTCGACGGCACCAGGGCCGACACCCACGACGAGGATGTCGCGCGGAGCAAGCTCGACGCCCGCCGTGCGCGTCAGCATCCGCATACCGCCCTTCGAGAGGCAGTATGCGGTGTTTCCCGGCATGGGCCAGTCCTCATGCACCGACGTGATGTTGATGATCCGTCCACCGCCCCCTTGGGCGATCATCTGTTTGGCGGCGAGCTGGGTGCCGAAAAAAGCACTCTTGAGATTGATATTCAGCACCGCGTCATATTGATCTTCGGTGGTGTCCAGGACGGAGGTGCGAGTCTCGATACCTGCATTGTTCACCATGACGTCCAAACGGCCGAACTTGGCGACTGCCGCGCCGACGAGTTTTTCCACGTCCGCGATCTTGCTGACGTCCGCGTCGACGCCGATGCATCGATCGCCCAGACCCGCCACCTTCTGCTCGAGCTCTTCGGTCGCTTCGGGGTGCGCGACATAGTCGATGACAATGTTCGCGCCGTGCCGCGCTAGCTCAAGGACAATCGCCTGGCCGATTCCGGTATTGCCGCCGGTTACGATCGCGACTTTCTTTTTCAGAGGCATGGTCTGTCTCCATTCAGGGGAAAGTCTTTCACATTCCACTAACGCTGTAGCCGGTACGACGTGAAAGCGGCGCCAAATGATCCGCGTCCAGCCTAGACATCGTAGACCGCATCGGCAACGTTGCTGAAGCGCAAGCCGATGCAAATCGACCGTTTCCCGGCGCCGCTGTCCGGCCACGAATGTGGAGGAGTTCATCGTGTCGAGCCAATATGACGTGATCGTTGTGGGCAGTGGCGCCGGCGGGGCGAGCGTCGCCTACAAGCTGACTCTCGCTGGCAAGCACGTACTTCTGATCGAGAAGGGACCGTTTCTGCCGCGCAATGCCTCGACGCTGGATGTCCGCCAAGTCTTCGTGGACGGCGTTTTCAAGAACCGGGTTCAATGGCTCGACGGCACGGGGCACGCGTTCGTTCCCAGCGAGTTCTACAATGTCGGCGGGAAAACGAAGTGGTACGGCGCCGCGCTGTTTCGCTTTCGTCCCGTCGAGTTCGAGGCCGAGCCGGATTTCGGCCTGCTCGGCTGGCCCTTCGGTTACGAGGAGTTGAAGCCTTACTACGACGAGGCAACGGAGCTACTCCGAATCACCACGTTCAAGAACGAGCCGCAGCTCCAAGCGCTGCTCGACAAGATCACGGCGGCCGATTCTGGATGGGAGTTGCATCCGTTGCCGCTCGGCCTATCGCACGACATCGTCAATCATCCCGAAGAGGCGAAGCACTTCGACGGGTTCGCTTCGCCATCGGGATTGAAGTCGGATGCCGAACGCAACCTCATCGATCTCATTCGCGACAAGCCGAACTTCAAGCTGCTCTCCGGCGATCCGGTGGCCGCGCTCGTGCCAGCGCCGTGCGATGCGCACAAGATCATCGGTGTGAAATGTGCGGACGGCTCAGTGTACGAAGCCGGGAAGACGGTGCTTGCCGCGGGTGCCATGAGCTCTCCGCGTATCCTGCAAGACCATTTGCATGCGAGCGGCGTCAGCCTTGCGAGAAGCGATCTAGTGGGCGCGAATTTCAAGATGCACATCAACTCCGCGGTGCTCGGCTTTTCGCCGTTCGTCGACCATGACGTGCTGCGCAAGACAGCGGTGCTCTATAACGACAGGTTTCCGCACTCCTCGATGCAGTGCCTCGGCTGGATCGACGCCGAACTGCTCGCGACGCAGGTTCCGCCCGAAATGCCGGGTTTCATGGACAAACTGCTAGGCAAACGCGCGATAGGCTTTTGGGCCACGACAGAGGATGCGTCGAGCCCCGAGAACCGGATCCTCTCGGGCCGGCCGGCCGGCCGGCCGATCATGGACTACAGCCTCGACCGCATTCCACAATCGGTGAAGGAACACCGCGCATTGATCGATACTTGGCTCGAACGGCTCTTGGCGGCGGGCCTCGTCGGCTTCGAGAAATATATGGGCATGGGCGGCACGGCGCATGCGCTCGGCAGCATGGTCACGGGACACGACCCGCAGCAATCGGTCGTCGATCCCCGCGGCAAGGTGCATGGCATGGAGAATCTCTATGTGGGCGATGGCAGCGCGTTGCCGCGCGCGAGCCGCGTGAATCCGTCGCTGACGATCTATGCCTGGGGTCTGCGCTTGGGAGCCCATCTGGCGGAACTTTGAGGCTCGTGGGCAAGTTGACGCTTTTGCACTCGGCCTATAGGGCGGTATCTTCCGCTCTCGACGGTGAATTGCCGGGGATGTTAAAGCACGCCCCTGCTATGCGGCGTGTGGGGGAGACCGATGCGGGACGCAGGGGTGAACGAACAAGACGCGGAAGGCGCCAGCGCGCGCTGGTATTTGAGCCGGGATGGCCAGCAGCTCGGGCCGCTCTCGGATCGCGAACTGTCCTTGTTCGCGGAAGGCGGTAATTTCAAGCCAGGCGATCTACTCTGGACCGCCGGACTTGACGAGTGGAAGCCCGCGGACGCGCTGTTCGGCTTGGCCCGGTCCGGGACGGTCGGAGATGCCGAAGAGAACGACCAAGATTTTGCTCCCGAGGGGCACGATTCCACCGAGCACCGGGTGCCGGACGTGGACGATTTTCTTCCCGACATCGACGATGACGCCATCCACGAAGAGCCGATGGGCTTCGAGGTCGACGATGTTGGAAGCGATCTGGCGGCGGACGTGGGGGGCGAGCATCATGGCGGCTTCGATGAGGGGCATCTCTACGACGACCATTTTGGCGGCGAGCCGCTCGATGGCGATCATGTGGGGGCCTTGGCCAAAGCCCTGCGGGGTGAGGCTGAGGCGGAGCCGCGCAAGCCTTCTCTCCAGGACGGCGTGATCGCCAATCTCAAGCGCTTCGGCGGGTTTTGTGCCTATCTCTGGGCCGTCTTCGTGCTCATGACCTTGCATGCGGTTGTCGGTGGCGCTCAGTCGGGTGCGGGGCTTAGCTTCTTTCTGCTGACGACCGCCAATGCGTTTCTGCTGATGCAGGCCATGCCGTATATCGAGCGAAATCGCTTCTTCCAGAACCTCAAGCTGAAACCGCTCGTCTATTCCATCGTCTACAAGACCGTGATCTTCGTCACGGTTCTTGTCTTGGCCTATGCGGTGGAGATGGGCATCCTGGGGCTCGTCGGGATTGGCGATGGCGTGATGAGCCTCGGCGGCGGGTTTGGCGGCATGCTGGCTTTGTGGATTATCCTCTGCGTGGCCCTGCTGCCATACTTCGCCTTCAAGGGGTTTGAGGCCGCCGTCGGCGCCGACATGTTGGGTAAGCTGCTGTTCGGGAGACCTTGAGCGCAGCACCGCTGGACATACGAACCGGAGGCGGTCGCGCGACCCCGCAAAAGGAACGTTATATGCCGATCGTTATTCTTCTTCTGCTTGCCGCCATGGTGGCGACATTCGGATTCTGGGGAACGCTGAAGGGCATCATCGGCGCGATCGGCGTCATCGTCCTGTTGTGCTTTCTCGCGGTGCTGGCGGTATCCTTCATCGCCGCCTGGATCATGCGGCGGTAGCGTTCCAGGCAGGACGCCGCCGCGTTCAGTATTCGTGGCGCTTGCCGGTGATCGCGAAGATCGCTTCCTCGAATTGGTATTTCTGCATGGGGCTTGCCGTGGCGCTGAGTGCCTTGCTGCAAGCTCCGTGCGCGTCCTTCTTCTCGGCCTCGGTCAAGACCTCGCCGTCGTCGACGCGTTGAGCGGCGGCGAGGCAAGCATAACCGTCGGCGGTCGAGGCCGGCGCTTCGAGCGGGGCGAGTGTGCTGACGACAAGCGCGCCAATGGCCAGGGCGATCCCAAGGACGGTCCGGGCCCGCATGGCTACTCCGCGGCGAGTCTCACATATTGTCCGCCTGCGACGGGGCATGCGGACCACAATTCGCGGAGGGCGCGAACGAGATAGGCCATCTGCTCGTCGGAGTGGACGGGCGAGGGTGTGAGCCGCATGCGCTCGGTGCCGCGGGGCACGGTCGGATAGTTGATCGGCTGCACGTAGATCCCGTAATGGGTGAGAAGGGTATCGGTCACCGCCTTGCAGTGCACCGGGTCGCCGACCATGACCGGCACGATGTGGCTCGGATTGTCCATCACCGGCAGGTTCACGTCCGCCAGCATGGTCTTCAGCGTCTGCACACGCTCGCGGTGACGCGCGCGTTCCAGGCCGCTGGATTTGAGGTGACGGATCGAGGCCAAGGCCCCGGCCGCGATGGCTGGCGCCAAGGACGTCGTGAAGATGAAGCCCGGCGCATAGGAGCGGATCGCGTCGCAGCAGGCCTTGCTCGCGGCGATATAGCCGCCCATCACGCCGAAGCCCTTCGCCAGCGTGCCGTTGATGACGTCGACGCGGTTCATCACCCCTTCCAGTTCGGCGATGCCGCCGCCGCGCGGCCCGTACAGGCCCACCGCATGAACCTCGTCCAGATAGGTCAGGGCGTTGTATCTGTCGGCCAAGTCGCAAATCGCGCCGATCGGCGAGATGTGACCGTCCATGGAATAGACGCTCTCGAATGCGATGAGCTTGGGCGTTTCCGCGGGAACCGCCTTCAGCAAGCTCTCGAGATGATCGAGGTCGTTGTGCCGGAAGATGTGCTTCGGCCCGCCGCCGTGCCGGATCCCCTCGATCATCGAGGCGTGGTTCTTCTCGTCCGAGAAGATCTGAAGGCCGGGGATGAGCCGCGTCAGCGTCGAAAGCGTCGCGTCGTTGGCGATATAGGCCGACGTGAACAGAAGAGCGGCCTCCTTGCCGTGCAGATCGGCAAGCTCGTGCTCCAGCTCCACATGATAATGCGTCGTCCCGGAGATATTGCGGGTCCCGCCCGAGCCGGCCCCAACCTCGTCGATCGCCTCATGCATCGCAGCGCGCACCTTCGCGTGCTGGCTCATGCCCAGATAGTCGTTGGAACACCACACCGTGACGTCGCGCCGGCCCTCATCGGTGAAGTGATCCGCAACCGGATACGACCCGCAGCGCCGCTTCAAATCGGCAAACACACGGTACCGCCCCTCTTGATGCAGCGAGGCCAAATGCTGGCGAAAGCGAGTCTCGTAATCCATCTGTCTCCTATTCCCCTAGACTATCGGCGTTCGCCAACGCCACCCAGCTATTGGACGAACAGAATGGAGATCGTGAGAGAAGAGCCTGCGCAAGTTCTTGTTGTGCTTGCTTAAAGTCACAGCCGTCCACCGCTCACTCTAGCTAACTATCCCAATCCAAGCGCTCCCACAAGGAGAACCGGCCATTTCAGGATAGCTCCAATGTCGCATGTCGTTCACATTCGTGTTTGAGCTGGCTCAAGTCCGGACAAGGCGACGCTGTCGCATGGCGATTTTTTATGCGGCTGCATCTGGGACCAGGTTGGGCCGCGCGGCGGACTGGGTTCAGAAACCGGCTCGGCCTTGGCCAACGATCCGCTGTATGGCCTCAAGGAGCGTGCGTCGCGAAAATGGCTTCCGGAGCACAGGCTTTTGCTTGTACGGCGCGGCGATGTCGGACGGGTCGCATCCGGTCGCGAAAACGTAAGGGAGGCCTCGCGCATCCATGACCTCCGCGACGGGGTAAACCATCTCGCCTGCGATATTGAGGTCCAGCACCGCGGCGTCCACGATCTGTTCGTCGAGAAGCTTCAGGGCCTGCTCGACGCGGCTGGCGGGGCCCACGACCTGGCATTCCGATTCGACAAGCATGTCTTCCATTTGGAGGGCGATCGGCGCCTGATCCTCGACCACGAGGATTCGGAGTCCATTGAGTGACGTGCTTTGTTCCGATTCCATCGCGCGGCGCTCGTGTTCTCTCTTCAACCGTTGCGGGTGCGCCTGGCGATCGCGCTCAGTGCGGCGGCAGGCGCCCAGCAGAACGGCCAGTCCTAGCCCATGGGGCGCCGCCTCGCGAGGCCAAAATTCCCGATGAAACGGACCTAACCGATTGACTGTTCCTATGGAATTGCTGTGCGCCGGAACGCGCCCCGGCGTGGATAGGATTTGTGCAAAGCTCCGCTCGAGAGGCCCGCTTCTGCATGTGAATTGGGCGCCTTGTGTCGCGTTCCGCCCCGGCCAGGCCCTCCTGGCAACATGCTGATTTAAATGATATTTCCGTGGATTTGCGGGCGCTCTCGGGGCGCGATGCCGGGCAGGCGCGCTCGTGGCGGAAATGTCACAACGATACCAAAAAGGGCCTCGCCCGCTTTGTTAGCAATTTACCTTATAGGGGGATGGCGTATAAGCAGACCCTAGAACTCTCTGTCGGGGGACTCTCGCGCGAAATTGGCGGGACGACACGTCGGCAAGACGGAAGAACGTCAAGAAGCGAGAGTT
This sequence comes from Hyphomicrobiaceae bacterium, assembly GCA_020637815.1. Classification (GTDB taxonomy): domain Bacteria; phylum Pseudomonadota; class Alphaproteobacteria; order Rhizobiales; family Methyloligellaceae; genus Methyloceanibacter. The sequence continues at coordinate 571,986 of JACKJS010000002.1, forward strand.
TTTGGTTTAATCAATTTGGCCAGGGAAGGTGGAGATGGAGATGTTTGGGGGACTGACAAGAACATCCAGCCGCATAGCCATAGCAGCCGCGTTTGGGCTTGGGCTTGGGGTTTATGCTCTGAGCGCTTCGCCTGCGAGTGCGCAAGGCTATGGCGGCAATTGCTGCGCGGATCTTGAGGAGCGCGTTGCCGAGCTTGAGGCATCGACGGTTCAGAAGGGGAACAAGAAGGTATCCGTTACGATTTCGGGCTGGGTCATCGAGTCGATGAACTGGTGGGACGACGGCGACCTTCAGGACAGCTGGGTTGGCACGAAGGACGTGGACCTTGGCAGCCGGTTTGCGATCACGGGTTCGGCGAGCATCGCGCCTGGCTGGTCCGGCGGTTACAACCTGACGGTTACGACGCCGGGTCAGATGTTTGGCGGGTTCAACGGGGGCAACAATTTCGGTGTTTTCTCGAACCAGTTTGCACAGGACTCGATCAGCCTTTCGAGCATCAACACGCTGTACTCATATATGTACATCAAGAGCGACGACTACGGCACGATCAACCTGGGTTATCTGAGCCCAGCGTCGGACAACGCGGCCGTTCTGGCCGACATTTCCGGCACGGTGATCGAGTCGAACGTGGTGTTCTTCGAGGGTGGCAGCTTCATCATGCGCCCGAAGGGTGCGGCGTCTGGATTTAACGGCATTTCGCCGGTTGGTCTGACTTGGAACGCATTCACGAACTGCTCGCTTGTGGGTGGCGTTGGCGGCGACTGCTACGGCGCGCCGCAGAATGGTATCCGGTACGATTCGCCGACTTGGGGCGGTTTCCGGTTTGAGGCGTCTTACACGGACGTTTATCAAAACAACCGGTTTGGCTCGGGATTGCTCGAAGCCCCTGAGGTTTGGGACCTGGCGGTGTTCTACAACGGTGACTTGGGCGACTTCAAACTGTCGGCGGCCTATTCGTACACGAACTCGAACGGCAACCTGTTCAGCGCAGATCCGACAGCGTCGTCTCAGGTCCATCAGTTTGGTGGCACGGTCATGCATGCTCCGTCCGGCGTCGGTATCTACGGTTACTACAACTATGAAGAGATCGACGGGAACTACGTGAACTTTGCCGGCACGCAGCAGGGCATCCCGAGCTGGGACTCCTGGTACTTGAAGCCGTTCATCAAGCGTACTTGGAACCCGCTTGGTTCGACGGTCCTGTACGGCGAGTACGGCCAGTATAACGACGGCTTCAACGGCATTGCCGGTGCGAGCCAGTGCGCGAGCTTCGGTGCCGGAACGGTTGCGGGCAATTACTGCGCCGCGGGCGGTGTCGACGTGAACGGCAACCTGGTCAACGGCGTGTTCGTGACGGGCTCGGAAGTCGAGCGCTGGGGCCTTGGCGTTGTGCAGGAGATCGACGCGGCAGCGATGCACGTGTTCGCTCGCTGGCAGCATCAGGACGCGGACATCGACTTCGTTGGCTACAACTCCTCGACGGGCGTGAGCCGTTCGGTGAGCCAGGGCTTCGACGATTACGATCTGTTCCAGGTCGGTGGCATCATCTTCTTCTAATCCACCGATCAGACGACGAGACGAGGAAGCCGCCCTTCGGGGCGGCTTCTTTTTTGCCCAATCCCAAATCCCCAATCCCAAACAAACACCCCAATATCAACCCGCCTCTTGACCCCAAAGGGCCGTTGCCAGAGCCGTGGCGTGCCAAGTTCGACCGTGGTTTGTGCCTAGGTGCCGCGCTTGTGAAAGCGGAGTGCAGCGGCTATCTCTCAGGTGAGAAATCAACTCACGATCAAGGCCAAACGGGATTTGCAAGAGTTCCGAGGCGACGGATAGCCATGCAAAAAGCAGCAGCCAGTAGTGGTGGGGACTCCCAACCCGTCCTTTCGGTCCAGAACGTCTCCTATTGGTACGGGGCCAAGCAGGCGTTGGACGATGTGAGTTTCGACGTCTATCCGGGACGCGTGACGGCGTTGCTGGGTCCCAACGGTGCTGGAAAGACGACCCTGTTCTCCCTCATCACGCGGCTGTTCGATGCCCCCACGGGCCGGATCGAAATCGACGGCCGGTCGGCCGCGGAATGGGGCTTCAAAGCGCTTGGTCCCTTGGGCGTGGTGTTTCAGCAGCCAACCCTCGATCTCGATCTCACGGTGAAACAGAATCTCCGCTATTTCGCGTCGCTCCGCGGGTTGGCGCGGCGTGAGGCCGACGAACGTATGGACAAGGCTTTGACCTCGCTCGATATGAAGGAACGTATCGGCGAGAAGGTGCGCTCATTGAATGGCGGTCACCGCCGCCGCGTCGAGATTGCCCGGGCGTTGCTCCACAGCCCCAAGCTGCTTCTTCTCGACGAACCGACGGTTGGCCTCGACGATCCGACTCGCGAGGCGATCGTCCGGCACATTCACGACCTAGCGGCCGCCAGCGATATCGGCGTGCTGTGGGCCACGCATCTGTTCGACGAGGTCGAGAGCGACGATGCGCTCGTTGTCATCAACAAGGGGCGAGTGGTGGCAGACGGCAGCGTCGCGCAGATCGAAAAGAAGACCGGCGCCGAGACTCTGGCCGAGGCCTTCCGCCGCTTGACGGGCGATCGGGTCGAGGAGATCGCCGTATGACGTTCATCCACTACGCGCGGGCGTTCGTCGGGATCGTTTGGCGCGAACTCTTGCGTTTCCTTCAGCAGCGGGAGCGGTTTTTCGCGGCGCTGGTGCGGCCTCTGATCTGGCTGATCATCTTCGCGGCGGGTTTCAGGGCGGCGCTGGGCATTTCGATTATCCCGCCCTACGAGACCTACATCACCTACGACGTGTACATCACGCCTGGCTTGCTCGCCATGATCCAGCTGTTCAACGGCATGCAGAGCTCGCTGTCGATGGTCTACGATCGCGAGATGGGATCGATGCGGGTTTTGCTCACCACGCCCCTCCCGCGCTGGTTCCTGCTCATCTCTCGCCTGTTCGCCGGTGTATTGGTCTCACTGTTCCAGGTCTACGCATTCTTGCTGGTCGCCTATTTCGTCGGTGTGGAATTGCCGCCGTGGGGCTACGTCGTCGCGCTGCCGGCGTTGATCCTCACCGGCATGATGTTCGGCGCTCTCGGCATGCTTCTGTCTTCCACGATCAAGCAGCTCGAGAACTTCGCCGGGATCATGAATTTCGTGATCTTTCCGATGTTCTTCGCTTCGTCCGCTCTCTACCCGTTGTGGAAGATGCGGGAAGGGAGTTGGATTCTTTACGAGGTCTGCCGGTTCAACCCGTTTACATATGCCGTGGAACTCATCCGCTTCGCCTTCTACCAAAAGATGAACTGGGAAGCGTTCGCGGTCGTGGGCGGCTGCACCGTCGTGTTCCTCGCGCTCTCTGTATGGGCCTACGATCCGTCCCGTGGCATCCAGCAACGCAAGGCAATGGGGCCGGCCGCCGCGGGCTAAGCCCGGTCCTCGCGGCGCAACGTTAGAGTTCCGCGAAATTCGCCGGAAAACGCCTCGAAAGATCGGCGTGAAGTACGTCTATCATTTTCGTATCGCGCTCGGCCTGTGGCATGTCGATTGTCTCTACCGCGACAACATGCGTGGGCCGCGGCGCCAGCAGCACGAGCTGGTCGGCAAGTAGAAGCGCTTCTCTCGGATTGTGCGTCACCATCACCGCCGTGGTGGGTCGCGCGGACCACACGTCGAGCAGGAGGCGTCGCAGGCGGTCGGCCGTGCGTTCGTCGAGCGACACGAACGGTTCGTCCAGCAGAAGCAGGTCCGGCTCGGTCGAGAAGGCCCGCGCCAAGGCGGCGCGGCGAGCAAGGCCGAGCGAAAGCTCCTGCGGGTAGCGCGACAGCATCTCCGCCACCCCCACGGCCTCGGCGAGATTTTCGAGATCGTTGCCGGAAAATCCCGGCGCGGCGACCAGCTCGATATTTTGCCGAACGGTCCGCCAGGGAAGCAGGCGCGGCTCCTGAAACATGAAGCCCAGCCGCGAATGGGCAGGCATGTCGATCTCGCCGGTGAAGTCGTCGTCGAGCCCCGCGACCACTCTCAGCAGCGTGGTCTTGCCGCATCCCGAAGGCCCCATCAGCACGGTCATGCTTTCGGGCTTCAAGTCGAGGGACAGGTCACGGATCGCCGTCAGCCTGGTGCCGTCGGCCCCGATATGGGTCTTCTCCTCGATGCGGATTTTAAACGGGCTTGTTGCGCCAGCGCGTTGTGTATCGTTCAAGGGGCTGCACCAGTAGATATTCGATCGCGAGCATGACGGCGACGAAGGCCAGCGTGTAGCCGAGAATGGCCGTCACATTGAAGAGCTGAAAATTGAGATGAAGCTCGAAGCCCACTCCATTGGGCCGGCCGAGTAGCTCGACCACGAGAACGATCTTCCAGATCAACGAAAGGCCCGTGCGCGACGCCGCGGCGAAATACGGCTGAAGCTGCGGCAGCGTTACATTGCGGAACTTGCTCCATGGGGTCAGGCGATAGGCCCGTGCCATCTCGTCCAAACCCGGGTCGAGTGATCGCGCGCCCTCGCGCAGCATCACGATCACATTCGGAATCTTGTTCAGCGCGACGGCACCGATCGCCGCCGCCTCGTTCAGACCGAACCAAATATAGGCCAAGATGATGATCACGAGCGCAGGCAGATTGAGGAGCACGATCAGCCAGGGATCGAGCGCCCGGTTCACGGCGGGCACCTGACCCATGAGCAAGCCAAATGCGCTGCCAATGATCATCGCCACCACGAACGATGCGACGACGCGCCAAAGCGTGATGCCAAGCTGGAAGACGAGGTCGCCGTGCAGAGACTCGTGGATGACGTAGTGGATAACGGCGACCGGCCCCGGAAGAAGCCGGCTCTGGGCGATTTCCGCGGCGGCGAACCAAAACAGCAAGAACCCGGCGACAGACAGGATCGACACCCATGGGCCGCGCGTATACCAGGCGGCCTGTCGGCGGACGTCGCGCTGTAGCGCCGTCTCGCTCACTTCTCGGTCCCGTGCCAGAAAGTTCCAGGCGCGAGTTCCGTACCCGAGCCGACGAGCTTGGGGCCGCCGAGTTCGCGAAGGAATTGGTACAAGATCTTCGCGTCCGCTTCCTCGGACTCGACCGAGCGCTCCGGAATCCCTTCGCGGAATCGGCGGCGCAGCGCCTCGAATGTCGCGTCGGTGAACGAGGGATCGTTCGCGCTCATGATTGGCTTCAACCGTTCCCATTCCGCGTCGGACGTCGCCAGCAGTTCATTGGCTTTGGCCGCTGCGCGGACGAAGCCGTCAATGACCTTCGGATTCCGCTGCGCCCAGTCCTCGTTGAAGACATAACCCACCATGGAGACCTCGCCCTTGGCGCCGAGTTCCCTGACAACATCCTCAAGGCCAATGAGCTGCGTGAACCCGACTGCTTCCAGGCGCGCGGCGTAGGGCCAGAAGTTCAACACGGCGTCGATCTGCCCCTGCTTTGCCCGCTCCGCCAGCAGCGGGGGCGCGCCGAACTCCTGCGTGGTCTCCGTGCGAAGATCGATATTGGCGGTGCGTAAAGCATAGGCCACGATCAGGAGCCAACTCTTGTCGAGGGGGCCGCCGGCGACGCCAAGCGTCTTGCCCTTCAGATCGGCCAGCGTCTTGATGGGCGAATCGGGCGGCACCATGATCGCGCCCAGCGCCGTCGTGAATGGCGCGAAGGTGAAGTCGCCTCCGCTGGTGCGCTCGCGCGAGACCCAGAGCCAATCGGTCGCCACGAGATCGAGCGACCCGCCTTGGAGTCCGACCGCGGTCGCCTGTGTACTGGCAAGCGGGACGATATCGAGACTGATCCCCTCGGCCTTGTCGAAACCGTTGGCTTGGATCGTATCCATCACCCAGCTGACAGTGCCGAATTTTAGGACGCCGATTTTGATGGGCGTCGCGTCCTCGGCATGGGCGGGAAGGCAACTCGCAAGGGCGATGCAAAGAAGTGCTAGCAGACGTATTCGCAACGGGGCTCCTCCACGGGTCGGTCTAGTTCCAGGTTCTTTGGAGAAGGCCAAGCATTGCGCGCGCGAAGCTTCTTTCGCGGACAGGCACGCATAGACATGACCTGCTGGTAAGGCCCGGAATCGTTATGGCGCGTCGTCGGCGAGAGTGGCGAAGCATAATCTACAAGATGCATCGCACTTCGCAAGGTTCCATTCTCAAGCTGCCAACCGTCCCGGACCGTTTGCCAATTTTCCTTGGCCGTTTGCCTGGGCGCCCATGACCTGGCCGAAAGCGCGTGTGTGAGCCGTTCGACCTCCATCAGCCCGACGGTGCCTTTAAGCGGTAGCCGTGACCCCGTACGGTCTCGATCAGGGGCATCCGCCCCTGGGTGTCGATCTTGCGCCGCAGGCGGGCAATATAGACATCCACCACGTTCGTCAGCGGATCTTCGCTGTATCCCCAAACCTGATTGAGAATGCGCGTCCGCGAGAAGACGCGGCCCGGCGCGCTCATCAGCAGTTCGAGAATGGCCAGTTCCTTCGCCGTAAGCTTGACCGGCTCACCGCCTCGCTTCACCTCCAGAAGTTCGCGATCGAGCTCCAAATCCGCTACGGAGAGGACGTTCGAACTCTGGGCGAAGCTACGCGAACGCCGCATTAGCGCTTCGATCCGCACGAGAAGTTCGTCGAAATCGAAAGGCTTGGTGAGGTAGTCATCGGCACCGATCTTGATGCCTTTGATCTTGTCCTCGATCGCGTCCATGGCCGTCAGCATCAGGATTGGCGTCTGCTGTCCTTCTTGGCGCAGGCGCTGACATACGTCGTAGCCATGCATATCCGGAAGCATCAGATCGAGAATAATGACGTCGAAATCGCCGGTCCTGGCGAGGTCGATGCCGTCGCCGCCAGTCTGAGCAACGGTGACTCCATGATTCTCCGCGCGTAAGCCGCGGTCGATGAAATCGGCAACGCGCGGTTCGTCTTCCACCAAGAGCACGTTCACGTTCGGCTCCCTTCCGCTTTTTCCGGCAAGCTTACCAGAACGGTCGTTCCTTCCCCGGCTTTGCTTTTTATCTCGATTCTTCCTTTGTGTGCCTCGACGATGGCCTTGGCAACCGGCAGGCCGAGCCCGAGACCTTCCTCGTTGATATCCGCGGCATTGCCGGCCCGGCGGAAACGCTCGAACACGCGCCCCAAGTCTTCCTCCGGGATGCCGACGCCCGTGTCCGCGACCGAGATGTTCACCGTGCCGTCCGCGCGTGCCAGACCGACGTTAATGGTACCCTTGCCGTTGGAATAGCGGATGGCGTTGTCGAGGAGAATGAGAAGAAGCTGCCGTAGCCTTACAGGATCGCCGTCGATCGTTTCGTGAGGTGTCTCCTCCGGGAACTCGATGCCGACATCCTTATTCAGGGCTATGACTTTTGCGTCGCCGACGACGCTGTAAACGAGCGCCGTTATGTCGACCTCGCGGAGCTTGAGCTTCGCCGCTCCGGCGCCTTGCCGGGCGATAAACAAGAGATCGCCAACGAGCACGGACAAATGCTTTGCCTGCTCCACGATCCGTTCGATGGACTGCTTGTACTCGGCGAGCCGCTTATTGCGGCCGCGCAGAGCGATCTCCCCTTCGCCGCGGATGACGGTCAGGGGCGTTCGCAATTCGTGGCTGATGTCGGCGAAAAAAGCGCGGCGTGTCTCGTCGATCTTGCGCAGCGATTCGTTGGCCTTGCGCAATTCCTCGGTGCGTTCGTCGACGATGGTTTCCAGATTGTCGCGCGCGTTCTGAAGTGCCTTTTGGTGGTGCTGGAGGTCCGCCGCCATGCTGTTGAAGCTGCGGCCGAGCTCGGCGAACTCGTCCCGGCCGGATACGTCGATTCGGTAGGAGAGGTCTCCCTCGGCAAGTTTTCGGGTGCCGTGCAGGAGACCGGCCAAGGGCGCCCGCAGGCCCCGGATCAACAGGAACGCCAGGGCGAGCGTGATCAGCGTCGCGAGCCCGGCATGGATGGTGCTGATGCGCTCGAGCCGTTTCAGGAGATTGGATGCGGCCGAGTCGATCCGCAGCACCTCGGCGGATTCGTCCGCCACGGCGACTTCGATAAGCCCATTGAGATCGCGGTCGATGCCTCCCTTGATCAGTGTGACCAAGTTCTGCCAGGCCATGTCCGGCCGTCCGCGGCTTCTGAGCTGGTCGACCTTCGCCAGTTGATCCAGTGTGTGCTGGAATTCATGGCGGATGGCCTTCAGCCGCTCGACCTCCGCCATCTCGGCCTTCCGCTCCTCGGGGCCGACAATGGCGAGTTCGCGCCGGGAAAGATCTTCGAGCGCCGCCAGGTCGGATTCGATGACGCGTTTCAGATAGGCCTCGCCGAGGGGGCGGTCGGACAGCCCAGTGAGGATCGTATCGGTCCAGGCCTTGAAGAGTTGCTGGCTATGCCGCGAAAGTTGCAACTGCCGCTCAAGCTGCTCATGCGCGATTCGAGAGCGAATGAGGTATCGGTGCGATTGTGCGACACCCCAGTAGGAAAAGGCCGCCGCCGACAGTGACATCGCGAGCAAAAGGCAGGCGGCGATCAGAAGTTTCGTACGATACCGCATGGGGTGTGCGAACTCTTTTGGCGGGCGCTTGGGACGGCGGCAGTTGAATTCCGATCGCGCGCGCGGTGGACCGCGCTTGCCGGAACTCCAGCCTTTCGAGGCTCGAAACTATACTGCATTCATCGGGGAGCCACCCCGAATTCCGCGGACGGACTGCGTATGGTCCCGTGTCTTCGCCGGCCAACTCGGCGGCGTCACCGTAGTTCGATGGCAATAATATTGCCAAATCTTCCCGATTCGGCTGCGTGTACTGCTTGGTTAACAATCCATTCATTTCTCCATCTCCGTCGGCTAATTTGAAACCGTTGGAGGTCCCGTGGGCCGCCATCGGGGACATAAGGATCGACCTCTAGTTGGGGCTGTGGCCAGAGGGCAGGGGATCGCGCCGAAGCCGGTGCATTGACGCTCTCACACGATGACGGGATGGCCAGCAGTACTCGTGAGGCAACCGGGACCAACACCGGTGCCATAGCGATGGGTCGGCATAAGCAGGGAAAGATTGGGGGCTGCTCTTGCGAAATTTTCTTCTGACAACGAGCGCGCTTGCGCGCGTGGCCGCATTGACGGGCTTCGCCATTGGCGGAATGGCGTTTGTCGGTGCGAAGCCCGCGCTCGCCGAGTTTGAAATACAGGAGCCGAGCGTCGAGAAGGGCGAGGTCGAAACCGAATATCGTGGCGCGGTACATTTCGGCATCAAGAAGGGCGAAGACGACGACAATGGCGCCGCCGAAAACGGCGACGACGATGACGACGGCGGAGTCATCGGCGCCCTCGATGACGACGAAGAGGCACCCCTCCGTCAGAGCCACGACTTCGAAATCGAGTACGGCATCACCGAGCGCTTCAAGCTCTCCGCGACACTTGGGACCGACGAGCCGATTACCGATGCCTATGGCGTCAGCTCCGTCGAGATCGAGGCGCAGTACGAGCTCATGGAGCGAGAGGACGGCGAGGACGGTTGGGCCTTGGCATTTGCGGCCGGCTACGGATTCGCGACGCGCAGCGACGAAGCAGACGAGATCGAATTCGGTCCGATTATCGAATACGCGACCGGTCCGCTGATTCTGACGATTAACACTTATCTTTCAGGCCAGGTCGGCGACAACGTCGAGGCTGACGGCCTCGGCTTCCAATATGGCTGGCGTGCGGAGTACGAAGTTGCCGAGCATTGGGGCGTCGGCGTCGAAATGTTCGGCGAAGTGGAGGATCTGGCCCACAGCGGTCCATGGAACGAGCAGGAGCACAGCATCGGCCCGACCGTGTTCTGGAAGCCGGGCGACGACGACGGCGATGAAGGCGAGTTGGAACTCGACGACGACGTGGTCGCCGGTCCGCCGGAGATGGAGCTCTCCTTCAATGTCGGTGTCCAGTTCGGCTTGACGGACAACACGTCCGATTCGGCGCTTAAGTTCCAGGGTTCGCTGGAGTTTTAAGAGCCGCGTGAGCTGCTTGGCCTTGGGAAGCGGCGTGGCCGCTTCCCAGACAGTCGAATTTTATCCACCCCTAGCTGTTCGTCCGGTCTTCGTCGTTAAGACGAAGGCCGGACATTTGTCTTGACGGACCTCGCTCGCAAACGCCATGGATGCGCTGTCATGCTTATCAAAGTCATCGGTGCCGGTGCGGGTGGCGGGTTGCCACAATGGAACTGTAACGGCCGCAATTCGGCCGATGCGAGATCCGGCGTGCCGACGGTCAAGCCGAGGACGCAAGCGTCCCTTGCGATAAGTGCAGACGGCCGGCAATGGGTATTGCTGAATGCGGCTCCGGATCTGCGGCAGCAAATCAACGAGACGCCCGAACTTCAACCCGATCCCAACGGTCCGCCGCGCAACAGTCCCATAAAAGCCGTCGTGCTGACGAATGGCGACGTCGATGCCGTCGCGGGCCTCTTGTGCCTGCGGGAGAGTCAGCCGCTGACGATCTATGGCAGCGCCCGTGTGCTCGATGTGCTGGCCAGCAACAGTATCTTCGACGTGCTCAATCCCGATCTCGTGACACGCAGGGTCATGACGCTTGGTTCGGCGTTCGAAGTCGAAGGACCGTCGGGTTCGGTGGGACTCACGGTCGAGGCCTTCACGGTGCCCGGCAAAATTCCGCTCTATCTCGAGGACGAAGAGAAGGGCACGGGCGGCAGCTTCGGCACGGAGGAGGGCGACACGGTCGGCCTTAAAGTGACCGACGATCGGACCGGCAAGTATTTCTTCTTCATTCCGGGTTGCTCCGGGCTCGACGACGCCTTGCGCGCGCGGCTTCGGGGGGCGCCACTCCTATTTTTCGACGGGACGCTCTACACCAACACCGAAATGATTGACCAAGGTCTCATGCAAAAGACCGGCGATCGCATCGGTCACATGAACATGTCCGGACCGAACGGGACTTTGGCCTTGATGGAGCCGCTCGGGATCGCCCGCAAGATCTTCATCCACATCAATAACTCGAACCCCGTGCTCCGCGACGACTCGCCGGAGCGCGCTGCGGTCGAGGCTGCGGGGTGGACCGTGTCCTACGACGGCATGGCGGTCGAGCTTTAGCTCTGGCTTCCGTGACCGGTCCGGTTCGTCAGCCCGGACCGTGCGTCGCCGATCGCGACCACATTGCCTTCCTGACGCGGCGCGGCGACGGGCTGAATGGCGCCGGCCGCAAGTGCGGTCCAGTCGGCTTGGACGCGACTCGCGAACGGCTTCGGCTTTTCGATGAAGAGCCGTTCTCCGCGGTCTTTCGCATCCTTCCGTAGCGCCCCGATGCGCAGCTTGCAGCGTTTTAGGAAACCTGAAACGTCGCCGGGGCTGCCGAACGTCATGGTCGGGGCCGTCACCAGATGCATCAGCATGGCGATGTCGTGATCGTCGCCGAGGACTTGTGAGAGCGTTTTGGCCGCCTCCGCCCTGGCACCGAGGCCGGATGGCCAGCAGGGCGCGAGCAATTGCATTTGCCGCCAATGCTGTTGGACGCCCTTGCGCCAATCGTGGAAGGCGTCGGAGTCTTTTGACGCACGGGCAGTCTTGAATTGTTGCCGTGCGCCCCGGTAGCTGCGTTCGAGCCCCTTGGCGAGCGGCGTGAAATCGTTCGGGTAGACGGCGAGGCCAGTGAAGCGGGGCCGGAGTTCCAGCAGCGACTGCAGGGATTGCGCGGCCGAGCTTTGCTCCAAGTTGCGTTCCGCGGCCTTCCGGCGTTCGCGAAGCCAGCCGCGTAGCGCTTCCATGGGGCCTTCGCCGAGCCCAGAGTCCGTGTTCCGCTCCAGCGTGTTCACCGCATCGAGCAGGGCGTGGGCGTCGCGCGCCGCAGCCAGCTCCTTGCCGATTCGTGCCACGCGTGCGTTCAGGTCGGCATAGACCGGTTCGGGCATGCCGGGCCGGGCGAGGATGAGGAGTGAGCGCAACCGCTTGAAACACTTTCGCGCACTGTGGACGCCCTTGTGGCGGTCCGGCGGCGTTGCCAGCGATATGTGCGCAAGGTCCAGTTCGTCCAGCGCTACGGTTCTGAGCGCTTCGCTTACGGGCAAAGCCGGATCAAGCCTGAACGTCATCGGTGGTTCCGCAAATCGTGAAGGGTCGGGGCGATCTTTGAGGCGTCCGCCGCGAGCGTCAACCCCGGCCGGCCCGCTATCTTTTGACAAGGCCGCCGGTCTGGCCCCGCTGTGGGCCGGTGACCGCCATCCAGGTTCGGGTCCGCTGCTCGGGGTGCTCGTTCGTCAGGATATCGGTGATGACGGCAACACTGTCCGCGCCGGCCTGGAAGACGCCGGGCGCCCGGTCCGGCGTAATTCCGCCGATGGCGACGAGAGGGCAGGCGATACGGGATTTCCAGGCCGCAATGCGTTCGAGCCCTTGCGGTGCCCAGGGCATCTTCTTCAGGAGGGTCGGATAGATCGGCCCGAGCGCCACATAGTCCGGCTCGGCGGCGAGCGCGATGCCGAGCTCTTCATCGCTATGGGTGCTGATGCCGAGTTTCACTCGGGCGGCGCGGATGGCGGCGAGATCGGCGTCCGCGAGGTCCTCTTGGCCGAGATGGATGAAGTCTGCGCCTTCCTGGATCGCCTCGCGCCAATAATCATTGACTACGAGCTGGCAGCGGGCTTGCGCGCACAGTTCGAGTGCTTTCGCGATTTCCGTGCGGATCGCCGCTTCGGGTTCATCCTTGATACGGAGCTGCACCAGCTTGATGCCTTGAGGCAGAAGCCGCGCCAACCAAGCGGTGTTCGGGACGATTGGATAGAACGGGTCGAGCTGGAGCACGTTGCCGGTCAGGATACGGTGTCGATTTTAAAGAACGGCGTGCCGGCGACGGGTGTGGAGGGCGAGGCCATGTCGCGCGGCTCTAAGAGTCCCGCTTCGAAGGCGAGACGCCCCGCCTCGACCGCGCGGGCGAAGCCCTCGGCCATTTTCACCGGATCGCCGGCCTTGGCGACGGCCGTGTTCAAAAGCACGGCGTCGTAGCCCATCTCCATCGCCTCCGCGGCATGAGACGGCGCGCCGATCCCGGCGTCGACGATGAGGGGCGTTTCGGGAAAATAGGAGCGCAGAGTTTGAAGCGCCGTCTTGTTCGCAAGTCCGCGTGCGGACCCGATCGGAGAACCCCACGGCATCAAGACCTCGCAGCCCGCCGCCACCAAGCGTTCAGCCACGCTCAAATCCTCGGTGGTGTAGGGCAGAACGTCGAAGCCGTCGGCACTGAGCTCGGTTGCCGCTTCCACGAGGCCGAATACGTCCGGCTGAAGCGTGTCGTCGTTCGCGATCACCTCGAGTTTGATCCAGGTCGTGCCGAACAATTCGCGCGCCATCTGTGCGGTCGCGATGGCTTCCTTGGCGGTGTGGCAACCGGCCGTGTTGGGCAGGACCCGGCAGCCCAATTCCTCGATCAGCGCCCAGAAGCCTTGGCCGGTCTTGGTGCGGGCAGATTCGCGCCGCAGCGATACGGTGACGATTTCAGCTCCCGAAGCTAGAACCGCATGTCGCAAGAGATCGGGCGAGGCGTATCCGGCCGTGCCGAGAAGCAGTCTCGAGGAGATTTCGGAGCCGTAGAGCTGAAGCATGGCCATGTTCGCCTCAGCCGCCCTGTCGTGGGGCGACGATCTCGATCTCGTCGGCTTCGGCCAAGCACGTTCGCGCGCGCGCGGGCGCGGCCACGAAGGAGCCATTGACGGCGGTCGCGATTTTCGCCCCGGCGAAGCCGAGTGCCTCGCAGAGCTCGTCCAAGCTTTGTGCGTCGGTCGTCAACCGCTCACCGTTGACCAAAATCCGCAACGAAAACCTCCGGGTGGGTGACGCCGGTCTCCAAATAATGCGCCACCTGTTCGGCCATCACCGGTGCCAGCAAGAAGCCGTGCCGGTACAGGCCGTTGACATAGATATAGCCGGAACTTTCGATAATCCTAGGCCGGTTGTCCGGAAAGGCGGGGCGCACGCCAGCGCCGAGACTGAGGATTTCCGCTTCCCCGAAGGCTGGGTCGAGCACATAGGCGGCGCTCAGCAGTTCCAGCGCCGAGCGCAGGGTGACCGGTCCGTCGTCCTCGCGCTCGATCGACGTCGCGCCGATCATGAACTGGTTCGCACCCGTGTCGTCCTCGCCCCACGGTACGAGGTAGAGCGGGAAGCGTGGATGGAGCAGGCGCACCGGCCGTTCGATGGCGATCTCCGGCGCACGCACCACGATCCGCTCGCCGCGTACGCCGCGCAACGTAGGGAGCATGTCCTGGGCCGCGAGCCCTCGGCAGTCGATGACGAAATCGGCCCCAGCGGGAATGTCGCCGACGCCGAGCTGAACGACGACGCCCGCGTTCCGCACTTCGTTCAGCAGAAACGAGAGCGCCGCGCCAGGATTGAGATGGGCTTCGTCCGCGTAGAAAAGCGCGGTGCCGAAACGGGGCACGAGGCTGGGCTCCAGCTCTTCCAGTTGGTCTGCGCCGAGCCGGGCGCCGCCTTGGGTCATGCGCTCGAACCGGTCGAGGAGCTTGCGGTCGCGGGCGGGCGCCACAACGAGACTGCCGGCGGCGCTAAGATCCGGATAGACCGCCTTCCAGATTTCGATGCCGCGCAGGCCAAGCTCGCGGATGATCGGTTCGGCGCTCTCCTCCTCGCAGCGCGGCGCGAGCATTGCGCCCGCATAGGGGCTGCAAGCGTCGGCGAACGGGTCTTCCGAGCGTTCGGCGAGGATCACACGATGGCCCCTGCGGGCCAACGTCAGGGCCTGCCACAGTCCGGCGACGCCGGCGCCTCGGATCGCGATCTTGTATTGAGAGGTCATGGTCTTCGAGTTGCCTGCCGTTATCCGCTGTCCGGGGCTTAGTCGCCGAGTGCGACGCCTTCGCGGCGGGGATCGGCGCCGCCTTCCAGCCCGTCGGGCGTCACCGCGATCACATGCAGTCCGCTCGTCATCGGCATGCGCTTCACGTCATGTCCCTTGGCCGTTAGCGCCCCGGCAAGCCAATCCCAGCGGGCGTCGGTCTCGAGGAATACGCCGTGCGCCGTGCCGCCGAAATTGACGAGCGCCGCGGCCTCGGCCACATCCAAATTCCAATCGATCAGGGCAAAGATCGTCTTCAAGTTGAAGAGGATGATAGCCGGTCCGCCCGGCGAACCCAGCACATATTCGAGGGCGCCGTCGGGGCCGAAGATGATGGTCGGGTCCATGGAGCTACGCGGCCGCTTGCCGGGTTCAACGCGATTGGCGATGGCCGTGCCGTCTTCGTCCTTTGGCAGGAACGAAAAATCCGTCAGCTGATTGTTGAGCAGAAAGCCGCGCACCATGGTCCGCGCGCCGAATGCGGATTCGATGCTTGTGGTTAGGGAAAAGGCCTCGCCCCATCGGTCCACCACCGACACTTGGCTCGTGCCGCCTTTTTCCTTGGTGTGATCGCGGCCGAAGGCGCTCGGCGGCACGACAGGTGGCGTGCCTGCGGTGACTGTCTTTTGCGCGCGGGCAGGATCGATGAGGGCCTGGCGTCCGGCGAGATAGTCTTTGTCGAGCAGGCCGGTCACGGGCACGGGTACGAAGCCGGGATCGGCGAGGTAGCGCGCCCGGTCGGCAAAGGCGAGGCGCTCGGCCTCGACGATCAGATGCACCGCTTCTGGGTTGAGCGGGGTGGCACGGAGGTCGAACGGTTCGACGATCCCCAACACCTGACTTACGGCCACCGCACCGGACGACGGCGGACCAGCGCCACAGACGCTGCGGCCGCGATAGGGCATGCAAACCGGACGGCGAGGCTCGGCATTGTAGTGCGCGAGATCGTCGGTCGACAGCGTGCCGGGCTTGCGCGGGTCGTTCTGTACGGTCTTGGCGATGTCCTCGGCGATGGCTCCCTCGTAGAAGGCGTCCGGGCCGTTGCGCGCGATGCTCTCGAACGTGTCGGCGAGTTCGGGATTCTCGAGGATGTAGCCGGTCGGCCTCGGCCGGTCGTTCTCGTCGAAGAAATAAGCGCGTGCGGATGGGGCGAAGCTGTTTGGATCGGTCTCGCGCAATACCGTGGCGAGCCGCGGCGAGACGGAGAATCCCGCGCGGGCGAGCTTGATGGCCGGCTGGAACAATTCCTCCCAGGGAAGCTTGCCGTATTCGTCGTGGACGAGCTTTAGCGCGGCGAGGACACCCGGAACGCCGACCGACAGGCCGCTATGCATGGCCTCGTCGCGCGGCAGTGGCTCTCCATCCGCATCGAGGAACAGTTCGGGCGTTGCGCCGGCGGGCGCGGTCTCGCGGCCGTCATAGCTCGTAAGCGTTTGGGCGGCTGCGTCCCAATAGAGCATGAAGGCGCCGCCGCCGATGCCGGAGGATTGAGGCTCGACCAAGGTCAGGACCATCTGCGCGGCGATGCCTGCGTCGATCGCCGCGCCGCCTTTGCGCAGCATCTCGAGCCCCGCCTCGGCTGCAAGCGGATGGGCTGCGACGATCATGTGCTCCTTGGCTTTGACGAGCGGCTTCGGCGTCAGGCCGCTTTCGCCTTCGGGCATGTCGAGAGCGAGCGCGGGGCTGGTTAGAAACAAGAACGCCGTGAGGACGATGAGAATCCGGGGTGACATGCGGCGCAGCATATCCGGTTTCGCCGCGCTCGCCAGTCGCGCGTCTGTTAGCCGCGCTGTCAGTGAAAGTCGCGGGATTTGGGCAAGACGCGGGACTTGGGCAAGACGCGGGACTTGGGGATGATGCGGGCATCGCGCGGATGGCAGCGTGGGTGCCAGCGCGGATGACGGTCCTCGTCCTTGCGGCTTGGGTCGCCGCTCTCCGGACGTTTGATGTGATCGGCGGCGGCAACGGGAGGCATCAGGCCCGGTTCCGATTGCGAGGAGCGCCACGAACCGGGATCGGGCCTTCGCACCTCGTCGGCATTGGCGATCGCGGCCTCAAGTTCCGCACCGTCTTCGCCAAGGCCGTCTTCGCCAAGGCTGTCTTCGCTGAGACTGTCGAGCCAATGGTTCTTGTCCTCCAGCCGCCCGGCAACGACGTGAATAATGTCCTCGTGCCGCTGCACGCGGCCATGGATCACCACGAGCCGCGCGCCCATGACCACTTTGCGCATGCGCTCCAGAACCGTGGGCCAGATCACCGCGTTGGCGATCCCCGTCTCGTCCTCGATGGTCATGAACACCACGCCGGAGGCCGAGCCGGGCCGTTGGCGCACGAGGATGACGCCGCCGACGCTGACACGCGTGCCGTCCCGCATGGTCTTGAGCTGGGCGCAGGAGACGATGCGGGCGGCCGTGACCCGCGCGCGCAGGAACGTCATCGGGTGGGCTTTGAGCGAGAGCCGCAGCGTGCGGTAGTCGTTCACCACGTGCTCGGGCAGCGGCATGGCCGGGAGCGCGACCTCCGGCTCGCGCCCCGCCTCCGTGGCGTCCGCATGCTCGAACAGCGGCAGCGGGATCTCCTTGGGCAGGCCGCGCACCTCCCAGAGGGCCTGGCGCCGGTCGAGGCCGAGCGAGCGGAACGCATCGGCGCTTGCCAACTTCTCGATCCCGGCGCGGCCGATACCGCTGCGGCGCCACAGATCCTGCACGCCGGCATAGGGGCGCTCGCGCCGCGCGGTAATCTGATCGGCATCGGCTTCGCGGAAGCCGTCGACCTGTCTCAGGCCTAGCCGAAGCGCGAATGTCTTTTGTTTGTCATGCCCGCGTAGGCGGGCATCCAGTAACCCCTGATCTTCGTTACCGGGATTGCCTGGGTTACTGGATCGCCCGGTCAAGCCGGGCGATGACAAAGAGACGGAGGACGGCTCCAGGGTGCAATCCCAATGGCTGTGATTGACGTCGGGGGCGCGCGCTTCGACGCCGTGTTCGCGCGCGCAGCGCACGATCTGGGCCGGTGCGTAAAAACCCATGGGCTGCGAATTCAGAAGCGCGCAGGCGAAGACGTCCGGGTAATGGCATTTGAGCCAGGACGAGACATAGACGAGATGGGCGAAGCTCGCCGCATGGCTTTCGGGAAAGCCGTATTCGCCGAATCCCTTGATCTGGTTGAAACAGCGTTCGGCGAAATCCGCCGGATAGCCGCGCGCGGTCATGCGGCCGACCATCTTCTCCTTCAGCGTGCCGATCGTGCCGCGCCGCCGGAACGTCGCCATGGCGCGGCGCAGCTCGTTGGCTTCGTCGCCGGAGAATTTTGCGGCGACCATGGCAAGGCGCATGGCCTGTTCCTGGAACAGCGGAACGCCCATGGTTTTGTCGAGTACGCGATGGAGTTCGTCCGGCGGTCCGTGATCGGGATGGGGCGAGGGAAATTCGATCCTCTCGGCGCCCGAGCGGCGGCGCAAATAGGGGTGCACCATGTCGCCCTGGATCGGGCCGGGCCGGACGATGGCCACTTGGATGACGAGATCGTAGAAACGGCGCGGCTTCAGACGCGGCAGCATATTCATCTGCGCACGGCTCTCGACTTGGAACACGCCGATGGAATCGGCGCGGCAGAGCATGTCGTAAACGGCTGGATCGTCCTGCGGTACGGTACCGAGCGTGACCTCCTCGCCGTAATGCTCTTTCAGAAGCGCGAAGGCCTTACGGATGCAGGTGAGCATGCCGAGGCCCAGCACATCGACCTTGAGCAACCCCAGCGCGTCGAGATCGTCCTTGTCCCACTCGATGACGGTGCGGTCTTCCATGGCCGCGTTGCCGATGGGAACGAGCTCCGACAACGGCCCGCGCGTTAGCACGAAGCCGCCCACATGCTGCGACAGATGGCGGGGAAAGCCGATCAGCTCATGGGCAAGCGCGAGGCAGCGGGCCAGCAGCGGATCGGACGGGTCCAGCCCCGCCTCGCGCACATATTTCTCCGGCAGCCCCTTATTGCTCAGACCCCAGATCGTACCGGAGAGAACGGCAACCGTATCCTCCGATAGGCCGAAGACCTTGCCGACCTCGCGCACGGCCGAGCGGCCGCGATAGGAAATGACCGTGGCCGCCAGCCCGGCGCGGTCGCGGCCATAGCGCGCGTAGATATATTGGATCACCTCTTCGCGGCGCTCGTGCTCGAAGTCGACATCGATGTCGGGAGGCTCGCGGCGTTCCGGCGAGATGAAACGCTCGAACAGAAGATCGATCTCGGACGGATCGACATTGGTGATCGCGAGGCAATAGCACACGGCGGAATTCGCGGCGGAACCCCGGCCCTGACAGAGAATGCCGGCGCTCCGCGCGTAATGCACGATGTCGTGGACGGTGAGAAAATAGGGCGCGTAATCGAGCGCGGCAATGAGCGTGAGTTCCTTCTCGAGCGCGTCGCGGACCTTCTCGGGAATGCCGTTTGGAAAACGCCAAGCCGCGCCTTCCCAGGTCAGTTCTTCCAGATGGGTTTGCGGTGTCTTGCCTTGCGGAACCGGCTCGTCCGGATATTCGTATCTCAGCTCGTCGAGGGAGAAGCGGCACGCTTCCGCGATCTCGACAGTGCGCGCCAGCGCGTCCTCATAGCCCTTGAAGAGGCGCGCCATCTCGGACGGCGCTTTCAGATGCCGCTCGGCATTGGCTTCGAGGCGAAGCCCTGCGTTGGCAAGCGTGCATTTCTCGCGGATGCAGGTGAGCACGTCCTGAAGAGGGCGGCGCATTGGGCTGTGATACAGCACCGCGCCGGTGGCGACGAGCGGGACGCGCGTGCGCTCGGCCATCCGCGCGAGACTTTCGATCCGCGCGCGGTCATCGCCGCGATAGGTGTGGCGCGCGGCGAGGTAGAGCGGCGTGCGCGGCGGCAGCGCGTCCTTGATGCGCCAGAGCTGCGCTTCGAGAGAACTGTCATGCCCGCGAAGGCGGGCATCCAGTAACGGTTTGTCTTCGTGATCGAGAGGGCGGTGGTTACTGGATCGCCCGGTCAAGCCGGGCGATGACGAAGACGGAAGCGCGATGAAGATCATCCCGTCCGCATGCTCCGCCACATCGTCAAGGAACAGAACGCAGCCGCCCTTCCCGGCGCGGCGCTGTCCGCGCGTCAGCAGGCGGCACAGCCTGCCATAGGCGGCGCGGGACGTGGGATAGGCGAGAAGAGACGGGGCGTCTTGCAGGACCAGCCGCGTGCCGACAATAAACGGGATGCCGCTTTCCTTCGCCGCGCTGTGGGCGCGGACCACACCGGCAAGCGTGTTCTCGTCTGCGACCGCGATCGCCGCGTGGCCGAGCGCTTTCGCCGTCGCCACCAGCTCTTCGGCGTGGGAACCGCCGCGCAGGAAGGTGAAATTGGTGGTGACGTCGAGTTCGGCATAGCGGGGGGGCGTCATGGGCGCGGTCATGGGAACACCCCATGCAGAAACCAGCGCGGACGATCTTCATCCGGCTCTCGATAAAGCCCTTCGCGGAAGACCCAGTAGCGGCAGCCGTCCTCGTCCTCGATGCGGTAGTAGTCGCGCGTGCGCTGCCGTGCGCCGCCGTCAAGGGTGCGCCACCATTCGGGCGCGATGCGCTCGGGCCCTTCCGCTTTAACCACGCGCCGGTTGACGCGCCGCCAGGTGAAGCGTGCCGGCGGGCCTTCCGGGATCTCGGCCATGACGGCGAGGCTTTCCGGTTTTGCGAGCAGGAGCGGCGGGCGCGGCGGCTTTTGCGAGGCTTCGCCGTTCCAGGCAGGCAGTTTCGCGAAGGCGCTTCGCGTGTTCTGCGCAAGCTCCGGGATGTGGCTGTCTTGCGGGAAGAGACGCCGCACGGTGCGGGCGCTCAAACGGCTGACAAGCGCGTCGATCAGTTTCTCGGGGCCGGGCGTGCGGGCGGCTGCGCTCAAGCCGGTTTGCTCCGGGTGCAGATCTTCCACGGCGAGGGCCGCGAAGGTCATGAGATCGACCCCGTATCCCATATCGATCGTTTCGAGCTTCTCTTTGATGAGACGCACGAGATGCGCGGGCGCGGAGGACGGCGCGCTCAAGCCGGCTTCGAGTGCGAGCGAGGACCCGTCCGTGCGCGCCGCCCACAACACCACGCGCCGCGCCCCGGCGCCGGCGCGCGTGAGCTTGCCGCAAAGTTCGTGGGAGAGGCGCTGAAGTCCGGCAAGGACCCCGTCATGAGAGATGAGCGGGTCGGCGAGGGACGACCGGGCAACGAAATCCGGCGCGGGCAGGAGCGGGGCATGTTTTTCGCCGCGTGTGCCGAGCGCTTCGTCGAGGCGGCGCAAGACGCGTTCCGCTGCCTCTTTCGAATGAAAGCGCCGTTCGAGGCTGGCGCGCGGCAGATCGTAAAGCTGGCCGATGCGTTTCAGACCGAGCCGCCGCAGGAGGAGCGCGGTTTCGGGCGCAAGGCGCAAGGCTTCGATGGGGAACGGCGCGAGCGTTTCGGACAGCGTGCCGGGGGCGGCGATGCAAGGGGTGGTCCGCGCGAAGCGGGCCAGGGCGTGCGCGGCCCCCAGCGTTTCGGCGAGACCGAGCCGCACGCCGAGACCCGCCTTGGCAAGGCGGCGTTCGAGGTCGGCCAGGAGGCCGGGTTCGCCGCCGAAGAGATGGGCGATGCCGGTGATGTCGAGCCAGAGCCCGTCCGCGCCGTCCACGTTGAGAGAGGGACTGTAGCGGGACGACCAGCGGGCGAGAGCTTCCAGGAAGTCGGCATCCGCGCGCGGAGTGGCGGGAGCCGTGAGAAGCGCCGGGCAGATGGCGCGGGCATCGGCCAGCCGCATGCCGGGCGCCAGCCCCGCCTGCCGTCCGGACGCATTGACGGCGGTGAGGGTCAGCCCGTGTGTGTCGCTGCCGACAAGCGCGAAAGGCTTCTTAGCCGGTGGCGCTGTATGGCCGGCGCGCACGCTCTCCCGCGTCAGCCGCTCGATCGGGAGCTGCGGAAGCCACACGGAGAGCAGTCTGCGCGCCTCTGCCTGCGTTTTGGTGCTCTGGCTCATGACCGGCCTGCACATGGAAGCGAGCGCCCTCGCGTGGCGGGCTTTCTATTGGCCCTACCGCGCTCCGCGCTACTTGAGGGCTTGTTATTGGCCCTACCGGCCTCTGGCCTACTTGAGGGCTTTCTGTTTGCCCTATCGCGCGCTGGCCTACTTGAGGGTTTGTTGCACCGGCCCGGCTGCGTTCGAGGGAAAGGCGCCAGCAGGCGGTGCCGGGGGCGCCTGTATCGAAAGGGACATGGGCGCTTCCTTCCGTGGCGATGCGCCAGCGGGTGAGCGTGCCGGGGATGTTTGTCTCGCCATGACCGGTGAGGAGAAAACACGGAACTCCGGCGGCGCGCGCGGCAAGCCCGAGACGCCGGGCCGCAAGCGGGGTCTTGATCTCGGTCTGAGCCAGACACGCGCTCAGCGCGGCGCTTTTCAGCCCTTCTTCCAGAGCCCAGGCGGCCTCGTCCGCGCTGCGCGTTTCGACGATGAGGAAGCGCGCCGGATCGAGCCCCGCTTTCACGAGGCCAGGCCCGTAAGGGCGTCCCCATTCTTGCGCCTGACGTTGCGTCATGCACCACAGCACCAGACCCGGACCTTGCGCTTGGATCTCGGCGATCGCCGAGAGCGCAAGGCCAAGCCCTGCAGGCGTGTCGCGATAGGCATGAGGTTTGATCTCGTGCAGGCCTCCTTGGCGCAGGACGCTCAAGGGACCTTCCGGAGAAGAATTCGCGGTGCCGGAGGCCGTGGAAGGCGGCGTTAAAGAGCAGGCGGGACGGGAAGGGGCCGCACCCGGCGCGGGGGGGATGGCTAGGGACACGGGAACCTGCTCGAGCATACGAATAGACGCACGTAGCTGCTCAATCAGGACCCTTCCCGTAAGGCCGCCTGCTCTTTCTTCAACGCCAGCCGGCGGAACGAGGGCACTAAAATCGCCGTCTGGAACGTTGTTACGCATAACTGACACTCCACTCGAATACGCCTTTTCGTTCCTGTTTTGTTCTTACTCTTGAGTCGGGGATGAGTCAAGAAAGGCCGATGGAAGACGGCCCTATTCCGGCGCGGTCAGCGCGGAATGCCACGCTTGTGCCGCGAGCGCCGCACGGTCATGTAGACCTATTTGCGTAACCAACAAAAAGAGGAGTTCCGCATGAGCCAGCCCCAAATACAGGGCCTTCTGGCATCCGAGTGGACGGCTGAACGCGGCAAGAAATGGCGCGATCAGCTTCCGAACATGGAAGCGACGCTCAGTGCCATCGATGCGCCGCTGATCGCCGCGCTTCGGCTCGATCGGCCGCTCAGGATCGCCGAAATCGGTTGCGGGGGTGGAAGCACCGCGCTTGAGATCATTCGTCAGGCTCCGGCCGGTACTTCCGTCCACGGCTACGACATTTCGCCGGATCTGGTGGAATTGGCGCGGACCCGTGTCGGCGCCGATGGCGGCATTTCCTTTCAGGTTGTCGATATGGGCACCGCTCCGGCTCCGGCGGAGCCTTACGACCGGCTGCTGTCGCGGTTCGGCATCATGTTTTTCGAAGACCCGGAGAAGGCTTTCTCCAACCTCGCCTCCTGGCTTGCGCCGGGCGGGCGGTTCGCGTTCGCCGTCTGGGGCCCGCCAGCGCACAATCCCTGGATGTCGAGTTTCCGCGATGTCGCGCTGCAGGTCCTCGACGTTCCGGCGCCCGATCCCGACGCGCCCGGACCGTTCCGCTATGGCGGCGGCGCAAAATTGCTCGCGCTTCTCGACACGGCCGGTTTCGGCGATCTCGAGATGCGCGATTGGCGGGGCATGCTTCCGCTCGGGGGAGGGCTTTCGGCGCCGGATGCGGTTGAGTTCGCATTCCGGGCCTTTTCAGTCGGTGATCTTCTGGCCGAGGCAGGCGAGCCCGCATCCAGCGAAGTGCGGCGCTTGCTGACGGAGCGCTATGCCGTGCACGAGCGCGATGGGGCCGTCCGCATGGATGCGCGAGTCCATGTCGTTACAGGGTGCCGTCCCGTCTGACGGGATCGCCGCCACCGCACCCGTCGACGCAGGTCTTCCCGCTCCAGGACGCCTGTTTGGATTTCGCTAACCAGAATCGCCGCACAGTTCGGCCGGTACACTTCGGAAACGAAGCAGATCGAGGTTCTGGTTATGCGTATCCTCAGAGTATCGTCCGCCGCGGCACTTGCGGCGGCGTTTATCGCCCTTTCGCCCCTGCCGGTCTTTGCGGGGCTCTTCGATTCGGCGGCGTCGTCCTATCAGCAGCAGAGCCGTGTGGTCGGGCGCCATCTGGTGGCTTTTCCGCCCGGCTACGAGCCAGGCTCGATCTACGTGCAGTTCAGCCGGGCCCGGCTCTACTACGTCCTGCCGAACCAGCGTGCCATCAGCTATCCGATCGCGATCCCCATGGGCGAAGCGCGATGGTCGGGCGACACTTATGTCAGCGAAAAGCGGGTGAACCCCGACTGGACGCCCACGGCAGAGATGCGGCGGGAAAATCCCGACCTTCCTGCCTACGTCCCAGGCGGCCATCCGCGGAACCCGCTCGGTGTCCGGGCCCTGTATCTCGGCAAGTCTCTCTACCGCATTCACGGCACGGATGCGCCCTGGTCGGTGGGGCAGGCGGTCTCTCACGGCTGTATCCGGATGTTCAATCAGGACGTCGCGGATCTCTATCAGCGCGTGCCCGTCGGAACCCGTGTCGTCGTGACGTGGTGAATTGTAAGTAAATTTGAAGTAAGTGTCCGGTTAACGTGCAGCAGAAAATGGCGGAATTGTCGGATTTCAGAGTTTTTCTGTTTTCAGAATATTTACCGTACTAACCCCGTCTTTCTACGATCGATTTAACCACTGTCTAACGGGTGCCTGCTAGCTTCCTCGCCAGGTTCCACCGGCGGACTGGAGTGCGGTAGGGGGCCGATGGGTTTGAGTTTTGACTTCTGAATCCGAAGGGAGTGTCTAGATGACTTCAATCAAGCGTTTCGTCAAAGACGAGTCCGGTGCCACCGCCATCGAGTATGGCCTGATCGCCGCCGGTATCGCCGTTGCGATTATCACGATCGTGGGTACGTTGGGCGGTACGCTCAACGGCATCTTCACGGACATCAACACCAAGCTCCAGGGCTTGGGTGGCTAGTAGCTAGAGTCGGCACGCAAGTCAGCGCGGCCCGGCCTCCATGGAGGCCGGGCCGCTTTTGTTGGCGGCCTATGCCATCTGCAGCTGAATCTGCCGGCCGGCTGAGCGGGCTCCTTTCTGCCTAGCGGCCCAAAAATCCTCCACAATTCAGGCCTACCTCACGCTCTCGACTCAAGGGAGCTGGCCTTGCCATATTGGAACAGGCGCGCGCGGCGTATCGTGTTGACCGTCGCGTTGGTAGGACAGGCCATTGTTGGCTTCGCGCCGGCCGCGAACGCCCATCCCCACGTTTGGGCGACCGTGCGCTCCGAGATCGTCTTCGGCCCCGATAGGAAGATGACCGGCATCAAGCATGCCTGGACGTTCGATGAGTTCTACAGCGCCATGGCGGTGCAGGGCCTCGACAGCAATGGTGACGGCACCTATGCCAAAGAGGAGCTCGCGCCACTCGCAAAAGTGAATGTCGAGTCGCTGAATGAGTTCGACTATTTCACCTTCGTCCGGAAGGCCGGAGAGGAAGCCTTTTTGCCGCTCAAGGGTCCGGAGGACTATTGGGTCGAGTATGACGGCACGGCGATCACCTTGCACTTCACGCTGCCGCTCAAGACTCCGCTCGATCCCGGCGCGAAAGGGGTGACGGTGGATGTTTACGATCCCTCGTTTTTCGTCGCGTTCGGTTTCGCCGAAAAGGAGGCCGTCAAGATCGCCGGCTCTACTCAAGGCTGCGCCGTGAAAGTCGAGGAGCCCGACCCCGAAAGCGCCGAAACGGCTAAGGCCCTAAGCGAGGCCTTTTTCAGCCAGCTCGGACCGAACTCCAATTACGGTTCGCAATTCGCGCAAACCGCGACAGTGACGTGCGGCGCGAAATGATACGAGCTTTCCTCGGCATGGCGGTCTTGCTGATCCTTGCGGCGGTCCTGCCTGCCCAAGCGCAAGAGTCGCAATCGCCGCCGTCTGCTTTCGGAAGTGCCGCGCAGCGCCAAGCGCCACCCCCCGCCTTTGCCGGTCCCAAGAACAGCGCCCAATCTCAGGGGGGACCGGTTCAGGCCGCGCCCCTTCAAGCACAAGGACGGTTCGGCACGGTCCTGACGTGGATCGCTCAAACGCAGCAGAAGATGCAGCGGCAACTCGCGGGCACGATCAAGGGTCTGAAAAGCGGCAATGCTTGGGGCGCGGGGTTGTGGCTCGCGGGTCTCAGCTTCGTCTACGGCATCGTGCACGCGGCGGGGCCGGGACACGGAAAGGCGATCATCTCCTCCTACGTCCTCGCCAATAGGGAGACGGTTCGGCGCGGCATCCTCATCTCGTTTCTCGCGGCGGCGGTGCAAGGGCTGATGGCCGTCCTGCTGGTCGGTGTACTCGTCATCGCCCTCAAGGGGACGGGCTTTCAGGTCAACGCCTGGGTGATGCAGCTCGAGACGGCGAGTTACGCCTTGGTTTTTCTCGTCGGTCTTTCGTTGTTGGTGTCGACCCTCATGCGGCTCTGGCGCCGTCGAGGCGAAGCGGGTGAGGACGAGGGGCACGATCACTCTCACCATCACCACCATCATCACAGTCACGATCATGATCACGAGCACCACGACCCCGAGCATGCTCACGAGCATTGCGAAGCGTGCGGCCATATCGTCGATGCGCGGGACATCGCGCAGCCGATGACATGGCGGAAAATTCTTGCGGTGGTCGTTTCCGTCGGGATTCGCCCTTGCTCGGGCGCCATTCTGGTCCTCGTTTTCGCCCTCGCGCAGGGGCTTTTCTGGGCCGGGGTCGCATCCACCTTCGCGATGGCCTTGGGTACGGCCATTACGGTCTCCGTGCTCGCATCCATGGCAATCGGCTCGCGCAAGCTGGCGCTGGCTGTCGGGAGCGGCAACGAACGCTGGACCGAAGCAGTTTGGACGGCTTGCGCGATCGGCGGTGCTCTGCTTGTGATGACGATGGGGCTCCTGCTATTCCTTGCCTCGCTCGGTCCGGCGCGGCCGTTCTAGGCTGAACGGGCCGGTTCGAAGGGCTCTTCGCCGCTTCCAGATTCCGGTTGCGGCAAACGACCCCCATTCCCAAATGCCAATTCAGTCCCATTGGCTCAAAATCCAATTGGCTCAAAATCCAATTGGCTCGAAATCCATGGAGGAGAGAGATGACGCTTCAATTGGGCGATGCCGCCCCGGACTTTGAGGCCGATACCACCGAGGGCCGAATCCGGTTCTACGATTGGCTCGGGGACTCCTGGGCCGTGATGTTCTCGCATCCCAAGGATTTCACGCCGGTCTGCACGACCGAGCTCGGATATATGGCGAAGATCAAGCCCGAGTTCGACAAGCGGGGCGTCAAGATCGTCGGCTTGAGTGTCGATCCCGTCGAATCCCATCAAAGGTGGATCGCGGACATCAAGGACACGCAAGGCTCTGCTCCGACATACCCCATGATCGGCGATCCGGATCTCAAGGTCTCCAAGCTTTACGGGATGCTGCCGGCCGCCGCCGGGGACACGTCCGAGGGGCGCACAGCCGCCGACAATCAAACCGTGCGGAACGTTTTCATCATCGGGCCCGACAAGAAGATCAAATTGATCCTCGTCTATCCGATGACGACCGGCCGCAACTTCGACGAGGTCTTGCGGGTGATCGACTCGATGCAGCTTACGGCGAAGCATCGTGTCGCGACGCCGGTGAACTGGACGCAAGGCGACGACGTCATCATCTCCGGGTCGGTGTCGGATGACGAGGCCAAGACGATCTACCCGGATGGCTGGAAGGCGCCGCGGCCCTATATCCGCATCGTGCCGCAACCGAAGGATTAGCGGTTTCGCGCGGGCAGCCGGGCTCAAAGCCGGGCTGCCCTGTCGCCGCTTCGAAACATCGAGCTCATGGGATTTCCCGCGACGCCAGCTCTGACAGTCGACTGTGTGGTTTTCGATCCCACGGGGCGGGTCCTACTCATCCGGCGGAGACACGAGCCTTTCAAAGGGGGCTACGCGCTGCCGGGCGGATTCGTGGAGATCGGCGAAACCGTCGAGGAGGCTTGCCGCCGGGAACTGCACGAAGAGACAGGCGTGTCCGTTCGCGATCTCCGGCTTGTCGGCGTGTACTCCGATCCGTCGCGCGATCCGCGCGGGTACACCGTCAGCGTGGCTTTTCTAGCCCAATTGGTTGCCCCGGCGGAGGCAGTCGCGGGCGACGATGCCGCCGCCGCCGAGTGGGTGGCGGATTGGCGGCAGCAGAGGCTTGCGTTCGATCACGCACAGGTTCTTGCCGATGCCGAGAAAATGCTGGCGGCGGCGCCTCGAGGCTAGGCGCGGGCGGTCCGATATTCTATTTACGGGCATGCCTTGAGGGGGCCGCCATCGAGGAGCAAGCTGATGAATGAAAGCCCGCCAGCGGAAGCTTTCGCAGGAACTTTCGACTGCCGGTCGCAGCCATGCGGCAAGATCGGCGTGCTTTTGGTCAATCTGGGCACGCCGGACGATACCGACTATTGGTCGATGCGGCGTTATCTCAAAGAATTCCTCTCCGACCGCCGCGTGATCGAAGTCAACCCGGTCGTCTGGTGGTTCATCCTCAACGGCATCGTGCTGACCATCCGTCCGTCCAAAAGCGGCGAGGCCTATCGTTCGATTTGGAACGAGGAGCAAGATGAGTCGCCGCTTCGGACCATCACGCGTTCGCAGGCGGAGAAGGTCGCCGATGGGCTCGGTCACCGCGAAGAGGTCGTGGTGGATTGGGCCATGCGTTACGGCAATCCAAGCATTGCCGAACGAATACAGGCTTTGGCCGAACGGGGCTGCGACAAGCTGCTGGTCTTTCCGCTTTACCCGCAATATGCGGCGGCGACCACGGCGACGGTCAACGACACGGTCTTCGAGAAGCTCAAGACCATGCGCTGGCAACCCGCGTTGCGGACCGTGCCGTCCTATCCCTCGGACCCTGTCTATGTCGAGGCGCTTGCAGAATCCATTCGATCGCACATTGCGGAGCTCGATTACGAGCCGGAGGTGATCCTCGCCTCCTATCATGGTCTCCCCAAGGAGTATGTGGAGAAGGGCGACCCTTATCAGTGCCAGTGCATGGATACGAGCGATTCGCTTCGTGCGGCACTCGGGCCGCTTGGCGGCAAGCTGACGACGACCTTCCAATCCCGCTTCGGCCGGGCCGAATGGTTGCAGCCTTACACCGACAAGACCGTCGAAGCGCTTGCGAAGGGCGGCACCAAACGCTTGGCCGTTCTCACGCCGGGTTTTGCCGCCGACTGCGTGGAGACGCTGGAAGAGATCAATGGCGAAGCACGGGAAATCTTCCTCGAGCATGGCGGTGAGCGGTTCAGCTTCATTCCTTGTTTGAACGACTCGCAAGGCGGCGTTCGCGTGTTGCTTCATCTCATCGAGCGCGAGCTGAAGGGCTGGATCGAATAAAGAGCGTTGGGGGCAGATGTTTCGGGTTGCGGTTCTGAAGAGCGTTGTCGCATTCGCCTTGCTTGTCGCGGGCGCCGCCGGGCTTGTGCCGGGTGTCACGGCCGCCGAGCGTTGGGCGTATATCGACGTCGTCGGTGCGCCGGGAGATGGGAAGGAAGCACTCGAAAATGCGTTGTCCAACCAGCTCCTTCACCGGGGTTTCACCGTGATGGGGACACCCGCCGCCGAAGCCTACGAGATCCAAGGCATGGTGCGCCTATTCCCGGCGGGTCGCGGCGAGGAGACGATTAGGATCGATTGGACGATCTTCGGCCCCGAAGGGATGCGGCTCGGCAACGTGACCCAGACGAACATCATCCGTAAGGGGTCGCTGAATCGCCATTGGGGCGATGCGGCCGATGCGGCCGCCTCCGCGGTCGCGGAAGACATTCTGCAATATATGTCGCCGTAGTGCCGGGGCTCCGCCGCGCCCGGATCGCGACGGCGCCCGATGGCGCGGCAAAGGCGTGGATGAGTTCACACACCTCTAAAAACCGCGCCGTGCCTTCCCATTTATGGTGTATTCGTTCGCTAGCGGCGTGCCAGCCGGTTGTAACGACATCGTGCGGCCTGGCGCTGCCAGCCGACGCCATGGGGAGGGTGCTGAATGTTCGGTTTCGATATCTTCGTTCTTGCTCTGCTTGTCCTTTTCGTTGTGACCGTCTTGGCGGGCGTCAAGATCGTTCCGCAAGGCTACAATTACACCGTCGAACGATTTGGCCGGTATATACGCACGCTCACGCCGGGTCTGACACTGATCATCCCTTTCATCGATCGGATTGGGCGCAAGCTCAATATGATGGAGCAGGTGATCAACGTGCCGAGCCAGGAGGTGATCACCCGCGACAATGCGATGGTGAGGGTGGATGGCGTGGCCTTCTTCCAGGTCTTGGATGCCGCCCGTGCCAGCTACGAGGTGACGAATCTCGAAACGGCCATTCTCAACCTCACCATGACGAATATCCGTACCGTGATGGGCTCGATGGACCTCGACAAGCTCTTGTCGGAACGGGACGAGATCAATCACCGTTTGCTCAAGGTGGTCGACGACGCAACCCATACTTGGGGCGTGAAGGTCACCCGCATCGAGATCAAGGACATCGAGCCGCCGCGCGATCTCGTCGATGCGATGGCTCGGCAGATGAAGGCCGAACGGGACAAGCGCGCCGCCATCCTCACCGCCGAAGGCGAACGCCAAGCGGAGATCCTTTCGGCGGAAGGTGCCAAGCAAGCGCAGATTCTCGCCGCCGAGGGCCGGCGGGAGGCGGCTTATCGCGATGCCGAGGCCAGGGAGCGCGGGGCCGAAGCGGAGGCCCGAGCCACGGCAATGGTCAGCGAGGCCATCGCCTCCGGCAACGTCCAGGCGATCAACTATTTCATCGCCAACAACTATGTGGACGCGCTCAAGGCACTGGCGGAGGCGAAGAACCAGAAGGTCTTGCTCATGCCGCTAGAGGCATCCTCCGTGATCGGATCGATCGCCGGCATTAGCGAGATCGCGCGTGAAGCCTTTGGAGCCCGCTCTCAGCCCTCCGCATCGCAGCCGGACGGCCCGCGGCCCGCGCGGGGCGGTGGCTCGGTGCCGACCGTCTAGGACGCGACAGCCATGATGGAAGCGATCGTCGCGCTCGGTCCTTGGGCCTGGATGATCCTGGCCGCAGTGTTGCTCGTTCTCGAGATGCTCGCGCCGGGAATCTTCTTCATGTGGTTCGGTTTCGCCGCGTTGGCGACCGGCCTCATCGTCTTCCGTTACGAGATCGGCTGGCAGTGGCAGTTGGTTTGGTTTGGCGGGCTGTCGCTCGTCACCGTCATCCTGGTCAACCGCTACTTGCGGAAATACCCGCTTGAAAGCGAAGCGCCGCTCCTCAACCAGCGCGCCGCGCAACTCATCGGCCAGACGTTCGAACTTGTCGATCCGATCGTAAACGGCCGCGGCAGTGTGCACGCGGGCGATACGATTTGGCGGGTCGAGGGGCCGGTCCTGCCCAAAGGCGCGCGCGTCAAGGTCGTCGGCGCCGATGGGTCGATCCTGAAGGTCGAGCGGGCAGAGAGTTAGCGCCGGCGCCGCACTCAGGCGAGCATGGTGATGTCGGTGATCTCGTCCGGAATTGCACCGGAAACGGTGTCGCCGGACCAGAGGCCCGTGGCGGTGCGTGTGCGCCCGGAGCCGGCGACGCTCACGTCGCTAAAGCCCGCTTCACGCAGTCTGTCGGCGACCATTTCGTTCGATGCCACGCTCTGTAGGAGGCCGAGCGTAATCGTCGCCTTGTATCGTTTGCCTTTTTCGACCGTGAAGTCCGCCATCGTCCCTCCGAAGCCCTGAACGCCGCGCGCGGGCCAAGTGCTGAATTGCCAAGTGCTGAGTTTATGTTCCAGGCGACGTCCTAGAATTTGGCGAACCAGTCTTCAACGTCTTCTCGCGCTTTTTCGTCGAGAAGAAGATGAAGCTTCGTGCGGCGCAGGAGGAAGTCCTCGCCCGTTTGGGTATCCTCGACCTCCGCGCTGTATTCCAGTTCAGCGCGCGGCACGCCGGGCACGACCTCTTGGCACAAGACCGGGTTCGTCTCGATCCGGCCGTAGAGATCCTCGATCTTGTCGCCATAGGTGAAGGCCCAGCGGCGCCGTATTTCCGGCGGAATGCCGTCCGGTCCGGTGTCCGCGCGGGCTAACAGGGCGTCCCTATCGAATGCGCCTCCATAAAGGGGAATGCCCTTGGTCCAGGCCGGCCCCACGTCGAGGCCGAGCGCGTGAAGGCGCTCAAGTGCCTGTTCGGCCGTTGCCCGATGGGTGGTGAGCTTGCCGCCGACCAGCGTGAGGAGGCCGCCATTGCCTTGGGCCTTCGCCTCGAGGCTGACTTCGCGGCTGAGCCGGCTCGGCGATTCGTCCATCGAGCCGTGCAGGGTGCGCAGGCCCGCCCAGCTATGGACGATATCGCTCTTCGTGACCGGACCGCCGGGATGGGTGAAGTAGCGATTATAGGCGGCGAGAAGATAGTCCATTTCCTCTGGCGAACAGGTCGCTTTGTCCGGCATTCCGTGTTGCGCCACGTCCGTGGTGCCGATCATCAGAAAGCGCCGGTCGAGCCACGGAATGACGAAGATGATGCGTTCGCCTTCGTCCTGGAGCGTGTATGCGCAGGACTGGGCCGGTTCAGGCATCGGCAAGACGATGTGGCTGCCCCGCACCAGCCGGATGTCTTCGGGCGGCGGAATCTGCCGGATCATCGCGTCGACATCGCCGACGAAGGGCCCGGCCGTGTTGACGACGAAGCGCGCGTCGACCTCGTGGGCCGTGCCCCGGTCGTCGAGCATGACCGTGAAGCCATCGTCGCGCGGCAGAATCGCTGTGACCGCCCGGCGGTTGGCGATGTCGGCGCCGCGCGCCCGCGCATCCAGCGCAACGGCGATCGTCAGCCGTGCATCGTCCGCTTGAGCGTCGTGATAGTGCAGCACCGTGTTGAGATTCTCCCGGCGAAGTCGGGGCAGAGCCTCGATGTCGCTTTGCGGCAGGCGTCCGCTCGCGGGCATTCCATCGCCAAGGGAGAGCAGGTCGTAAAGGGCCAGGCCCGCATGGACGAACCAGGCGCTCCGGGTTTGCCAATTGAAGATCGGCAAAAGGAACTTCAGCGGCGAAACGAGATGGGGCGCGGTTCTCAGTAGACCTGCGCGCTCCGTCAGGGACTCGCGCACGAGCTTGAATTCCATATGCTCCAAATAGCGCAAGCCGCCATGGATGAGCTTGGACGAGGCGGAGGACGTCGCGCAGGCGTAGTCGCCCCTTTCGGCCAGGAGAACCTTGAGCCCGCGGCCTGCCGCGTCGCGGGCGATCGCCGCCCCGTGGATGCCGCCGCCAACGACGAGAATGTCGACAGTCTTCGCGTGCATTTCCCCCCGCCTCGAATTGGGCCCGCGTCTTGCCGCAAATTCGGGTAAGATCGCTATGCCGTATTTTGAGTTCCGGGGTGGCTGTCGTCGCCCCGTTTCACTAGTCTAGTAACAATTGCAGAGAGAATCGCCCGCAACGGAAGGATCTCATGGCCGATATCGTCATCGTCAATCCGCGTTTCGACATCTCTTTTTGGGGGCTTGAGCATTGTATGCCCCTGTTCGGGAAGAAGGCCAATTTGCCGGTCGCTTGTCTCGGTCTCCTCGCGGCACTGGTGCCGGATCATCACGACGTGACGCTCGTCGACGAGAATGTCGAGGACATCGACTTCGACCGTTTGGCCCGAGCCGACCTCGTGTGTCTCACCGGCATGAATATCCAGGGGCGCCGTCTCATCGAGATTCTGGAAGAGGTCCGTGCGCGTGGCGCGATGACCGTCGTCGGCGGGCCGATGGCCACCGTCGAGCCGGAAGCGCTCGAAGGGCTGGCGGACGTGATCTTCGTCGGCGAGGCGGACGAGACGTGGCCCGAGTTTCTGGCGGCCTGG
This sequence comes from Hyphomicrobiaceae bacterium, assembly GCA_020637815.1. Classification (GTDB taxonomy): domain Bacteria; phylum Pseudomonadota; class Alphaproteobacteria; order Rhizobiales; family Methyloligellaceae; genus Methyloceanibacter. The sequence continues at coordinate 605,770 of JACKJS010000002.1, forward strand.
GAAAAGGGCGAACACAAATCCCGCTACGTGCAGCCGGAAAAGACGGACGTCACCACGCTGCCGGTGCCGCGCACGGATCTCCTGAAGATCGAACGCTATATGTTCGGCAGCATGCAGATTTCACGCGGCTGTCCGTTTACGTGCGAGTTCTGCGACATCATCGTCACGTTCGGACGGCGCCCGCGCCTCAAGACGAGCGAGCAGGTCATCGCCGAGCTCGAGGACTTTCTGCGGGCCGGGTTCAAGATCGTCTTTGTCGTCGACGATAACCTCATCGGCAACAAGAAGGCGATCAAGCCGATCCTGCGGGACATCGCGCGCTGGCAGCAGGAGCGGGCCTATCCTTTGACCTTGTTCACGGAGGCTTCGCTCGATCTCGCCGAGGACGACGAACTCATGGAGCTCATGGGGCTCGCCAACTTCCAGAACGTCTTTATCGGCATCGAGACGCCGAACGAGGAGTCCTTGCGCGAGACGAAGAAGCTGCAAAATGTCCGGCCGAACGCGGGTTCCCTGATCGACCGCGTCCACCGCATTCAGGACAGCGGCATCGATGTCTGGTGCGGGATGATCGTCGGTTTCGATCACGACGATCCGTCCATCTTCAAGACCGTCCCGGCGTTTTTGTCCCGTGCGCGGATTTCGACGGCGCTGGTCGGGTTGCTGCACGCCATTCCCACCACGCCGCTCTACAAGCGCCTGAAGGGCGAGGACCGTCTCAACGACGAGAAGAACGCGGACCGCTATGGGACGAATGTCATCCCGCTCGGAATGTCGTCCGCGGAATTGCGGGACGGATTCATCCAGACGATGAAGGATTGCTACACGGTCGACGCCTATTTCGACCGGTTGGATTCGCAGTTCATCGAACAGAATTTCAAGTTCACGCTGCATGAGCTGCCGTACTGGTCGAAGTGGCGCATGGCATGGGCCAAGCGTGCCTTCTTCAACTATGTCCGCTTTGCCGTCGTGGCCTCGCGGCTGCTGTCCTTGGTGCAGGACGAGGACTTGCGGGCGCGCTATCGCAAACAATTGGTGCAGATCACCAAGCTGCGCTGGCGGGAGCCGCATATTCTATTCATCTATGCGCTCAAGACCGCGACGCACTATCACTATGCGGAACTGGTGCGGGCGATCGGCGATGTCGATCCGGAGACCGGCGCGATGTCGGAAGCCGGCAGACCGTTCTCGCGGTCGCGGAAAGCCGAGACGGACGAGGCGATCGCCGCCTAGGCCACGCCGGCGCGCAGCAAGTCGTGAATATGGATGAGGCCCACGGGCCGTCCGTCTTCCACGACGAAGAGTGCCGTAATGGCCGAAGCGTTGATGATCTCGAGTGCCGCGCTGGCCATGATGTCGCGCGTTACGGTCTTGGGTGCGGGCGTCATGATATCGGCGGCACGGCGGTCGAGGAGACCATCGCCCATGTGCCGGCGCAAATCGCCATCGGTGATGATGCCTTTTAAGAAGCCGTCGCCGTCGATCACGCCGAGACAGCCGAGAGCCTTTTCGGTCATCACCACGATCGCCTCCGACATCACCGTGTCGGCATTGGTGAGCGGCAGGGAACCTTCCCGGTGCATCAGGTCGTCGACGAATTTCAGGCGCGCGCCGAGCTGTCCTCCGGGGTGCAGGACGCCGAAATCGAGCGCGGTGAACCCTTTGCTTTCCAGGAGCGCGATGGCGATGGCATCGCCAAGGGCGAGCTGCATCATGGTCGAGGTCGTCGGCGCGAGTCCGTGCGGGCAGGCCTCCTTGGCGCGGGGAAGGGCCAAGACGACTTCGGCGGCCTTGGCGAGCGTGGACTTGGCGTTTGAGGTGACGGCCACGAGCGGCACGGCGAAGCGGCGCGAGTAGGAGACAATATTCTCGAGCTCGACAGTTTCTCCCGACCAGGAGAAGGCGAGGATCGCATCGTCGGCCGTGATCATGCCGAGGTCGCCATGGCTGGCCTCGCTCGGATGGACGAAATAGGCCGGTGTTCCCGTGGAAGCCAAGGTGGCGGCGATCTTCACGCCTACATGGCCGCTCTTGCCCATTCCGGTGACGATCACGCGCCCGCGGCACTCCCGCAAAATGCGAAGCGCGGATGCAAAATTCTCGGATAGATCGGCGGCGAGGGTTTCCTGCAGCGCACTCAAACCTTCGGCTTCGAGTTGCAGCGTCCTCGTGGCCGAGGCGACGGCCTCCCGGTAGGCATCGCTGGCGGACAAATCGCGTTTCAACCCGGCGGACATAGGCTGGAGCTCCCCTCTTCGGCGCGCAATTCTAGCATGGAATAAGGCATTGAGACGTCAAGCCATGCCTATTTCGGGACGCCGATAAACGCCTCGTTAACCCTGTCTCCCCTAGGCTCAATCAGTCAACGGGTCCAGTGGAGAAACCCCCATATTCGGGGACCTTTCCGGTAAGCCCAGGTTCAATCGAGGTGCGTCCTTGCCGCGTCGCCATACGTCCAGCGCAGCGGGCGTGCTCGCTGCCATCGTGCTTGCCGCCGCGGTTCCGGCCGATGCGCAAGACACGCCCGGTTTGCGCGGCAGCCTCGGAACGGCTGCGACAGACGATTCGGCAAGCGCCAACACGGGCGGCGGCACGCCGGGCCTCGGAACGCTTCCATCCCTTCGCACTTCCCCCGGCTCTGGAACCGACGCCGCGGCGAGCGGCGCCGCGCCGGCTTCCGCACCGAGACGCCGCCGGTCGCTCGAGCTCCGGGGTGGCATCGTCGACGATGCGGCGGAGGCTGGGACGGCCAACGATCTTGCCACGGAACCGGCGCTGGGCGAGCCGCTCGGCGGCATCGGCGACGAGACCGAGGAGGAAGCTGCGGAGCAGGACAGCGGCGGCGTCGTCGCGCGGGAGCTCAGGCCGTCCACCGTCGATCCGCGCCTGCGCGATTCGGTTGTCGACGAAACGGCGGTTCCGGGTTTTGGGATCGACGAAGGCAGGGCGGAGGAGCCGGGCACGGTGGATGCGTTCGGCGAGCCCGTGGAGACGCCACTCAGAGACGACATTCTCGAAGTCGATCCCGTAGACGACGTGCTCGGACTTCGTGCCCGCCGGCTCGATCCCTTCGAGCCGCTCGGCACGCGCCTTGGCAGTTTCCTCCTTTTCACCGAGGCCGAGGTCGGCGGGATCTTTACCGACAATGTGCTCGGGACGCCCGTCGGCCGTTCGGACTATGCCTTCGAGTTCGCGCCGCAAGTGCGCCTCGAATCCGATTGGTCGCGCCACGCATTCCAAGCCGAGTTCACGGCCGACCGAAGCTGGTTCAACAAATATTCGGTCGAGGACGACAAGACATATGCGGCTTTGCTGCGCGGCCGGTTGGACGTGGGCGCGCGAACCAACTTGGAGCTGGAGTTGGGCAAAGCGCAGACTCAAGATGGCCGCAACGCGACCAGCATCACCGATGTGGCGGGCTTCCAAACGAATGTGCAGGAGGAGCAGATCTCGGCCAAGGCCAGGCATACATTCAATAGGCTCACGCTCGAACTGGAAGGCAGCGTATCCACATTCGACTATGAGGATCTGCAGGGGCGTCCCTTGACTGCCGCGGAGATCCTCGGTGGCGATACGCTGCTGGCGCAGGACGTCCGGGACTATCGTGAGGACGAACTGACCTTGCGCGGTACGTACGAGTTCAATCCGGACTTGGCGGTCTATATGGAAGGCGAACTCAGCCAGGACGTCTACAAGCAGCCGGTGTCGGTCACTGGGCTGACGCGGGACTCCACCGGATACGCGACGCTCGCGGGCATGACCTTCGCGCTCAACGACGTCGTCTTTGGCGACATCAGCCTCGGTTGGGGCGAACAATCGTCGATCGACGAAGGCACCGCGCCGATCGAGGGTGTCCTGCTCAATGCCGATGTGGTTTGGATGCCGACACCGATGACGATGGTCGAGTTCATCGCCAGCTCCACGATCGCGCCGGCCTCTCTCGTGGATTCGCTCGGCGCAGTCAGCCGAACCTATCAGCTGTCCCTGCAGCAGGCGTTCTGGCGCTTCTTTGTGGTGGGCGGCTATCTGAGTTACGAAACCGCGGATTACACGGACAATCCGTTGGTCGATGAGCGGCTGCGCGAAGGACTTACGATGGAGTACTTCTTCAACCCCAACATGTCTCTGTACACCCGATACGAACACACCGACTTCATGTCGACGGACCGCTTCAACGAGTATGCCGAGAACGAGGTTCGGGTCGGGATGCGCATCCGCAACTAGAGGCCTGTACGGACAATCAGAGCAGCTTCTTGATCTCGGCGACCACCGCATCGCGCAAGTCCGGCCGTTCGAGCGCATAGGCGACGTTCGCCGCGAGGAAACCGGGCTTCGACCCGCAATCGAAGGCGCGGCCCTCGTATTCCACCGCGAAGAAGGGCTGCGTCTCCAACAGCTTCAGCATGGAATCGGTGAGCTGAATCTCACCCCCGGACCCTTTCTCCTGCGCGGCGAGGAGATCGAACATTTCCGGCTGAAGGATATAGCGGCCGAGGATGGTCAAGTTCGAGGGCGCGGTGCCGGGGGCAGGCTTCTCGACCATGCCGGTGACCGGAAAGACATTCCCTTCGGCTTCGCCGATCGCGACCACGCCGTAATTTTTCGTCTGATCGTCCGATACGGGCTCGACGGCGAGAATGTTGCCGCCGTGGCTGTTGTAGACATCGAGCATCTGGGCGAGGCAGCCTTTGCCTGGAGATTGGACCAGGACGTCCGGCAGGATGACCGCGAAGGGCTCGTTTCCGACGATCTCGCGGGCGCACCAGACGGCGTGTCCCAGCCCGAGCGGTGCCGGCTGCCGGACGAAGCTGGCGCAGCCCGCCTCGGGCAAGCATGAAGCCAGCATCTCGAGCTCGGCCGTCTTGCCCCGCGCGGCCAGAGTCTCCTCGAGCTCGGGCAGCCGGTCGAAATGGTCCTCGATGGCGCCCTTGTTGCGCCCCGTCACGAACACGAAGTGCTCGATCCCCGCTTCTCGCGCTTCCTCCACGACGTGCTGGATCAGGGGTTTGTCCACGACTGTCAGCATTTCTTTCGGCATAGCCTTGGTGGCGGGAAGAAAGCGGGTTCCGAGCCCGGCGACGGGAAACACGGCTTTGCGAATGCGGGCAGGCATCAAGTCCTCTCTGGAGCTGTAGGCTGGATCCCCGAGGCGAATCGGGCGCAGGAATGCTAAAACTTGGACGCTTAGAAGTCTCTCAACCCCCTTGCGATACCACACAACACCGGGCGGAACGTAGCTTTTCAAGGATCTTGATGCATGAGCGTGCTTGTTACAGGCGGTGCGGGCTATATCGGAAGCCACATGGTGCTGGAGCTTCTCGGTGCCGGGGAAGATGTCGTGGTTCTCGACAATCTCTCGACCGGCTTCCGGAAAGTCGTTCCTGACGCGGCCCATTTCGTCGAAGGGAATGTCGGTGACATGGCGCTGGCCGGCCGGCTTTTGCGCGAATATCGGATCGATGCGATCCTCCATTTCGCCGGATCGATCGTGGTTCCGGATTCGATCACCGATCCACTCGGCTATTATCAGAACAACACCTGCAACTCGCGAAACTTGCTGGCTAGCGCTGTCGACGCGGGCGTGCCGCATTTCATCTTCTCGTCCACGGCGGCGGTCTATGGCGAACCGGAGACCATTCCGATTTCGGAGGACGCCGAGCTCCATCCGATTTCGCCCTATGGCAGCTCCAAACGGATGACCGAGACGATGCTTGCCGACACGGCGCGGGCGCATCCCTTGCGCTACGTCGCCTTGCGCTATTTCAACGTGGCGGGTGCCGATCCGTCCGGAAGGACGGGCCAGTCCACGCCGCGGGCGACCCATCTGATCAAGGTGGCTTCGGAAGCCGCGGTTGGATTGCGGGCCGGGCTCGACGTGTTCGGCACGGACTACGGCACGCCGGACGGGACCTGCGTCCGGGACTACATCCATGTCACCGACCTGGTGCGGGCGCATCTCGACGCGCTGCGCTATCTGCGCTCCGGCGGCGAAAGCACGGTGCTCAATTGCGGTTACGGCGAGGGCTTCTCGGTTCTCGAAGTCGTGGATGCGGTGAAGCGTGTCTCGGGCGTCGATTTCCCCGTGCGCACGGTGGAGCGCCGTCCGGGCGATCCGCCGGCCCTTGTCGCGGGCGCGGGACGTATCCGCGACCGGCTCGGCTGGAAGCCTCGGCTCAACGATCTCGATACGATCGTCTCCCACGCGCTGTCCTGGGAGAAGCACCTCAAGGACCTGCGCAGCGAGGGCTGAGGCGCCCTCGCGCCTTTTCAGCGCCCAATAGGGCCGCCACAATCGGTTGAGGGATTCGTTTGGAGGCACGATTGCGCAGAGGCGTTGCAGGATTCATGGAGGGCGCACGGTTCGCGGCGCGCGCACTCTCCGCGCGGACGTCTTTGGCGTTCGTTGTCGCGCTTGCCGCGTTCCTCACCGCGGAGCCGGGCAAAAGCGCGGCCGATCCCGTCTCCGACTATAAGCGCGCCGTCGAGGCGAGCTTCGCGCAATGGCTGCAAGGACTGTGGCCGGAGGCGGAAGCCTCCGGCGTTTCGCGCGCGACGTTCGACCAGCAACTGAAGGGACTCAAGCTCGACTGGTCGTTGCCGCAGTTGGTGCCGCCGGACCCGGCCTATCCCGGAGGTCCCGCGTTGCCGGCCGCCATGAAGCCAAAACCCCAACCGCAGGCCGAGTTCGGCGTTCCCGAACATTACTTCAACGCGCGCAGCCTGAACGCGCTCGTCAATGGCGGCCGGGCCCAGTACCGGCAGCTCGCGCCGACGCTCAAGGCCATCGAGAAGCAGTATGGCGTTCCGGCCTCGATCGTCATCGCCATATGGGGGCGTGAGACCGCGTTCGGCCAGGCGGCACTCCCCTACGATGCGGTTTCGGCGATCGCGACGCAGGCCTTCATGGGACGGCGCGCGGACGAGTTCCGGCCGCAACTGATCGCTGCACTCAAGATCATCGAGCTTAAGCACGCAACCCGCCAGATGCTGAAAAGCTCCTGGGCGGGTGCCATGGGTCACACGCAGTTCCTGCCTCAGGACTTCGAGGACCACGCGGTCGATTTCGACGGCGATGGGCGGCGCGACATTTGGCGGTCGGTGCCGGATGCCTTGGCCAGCGCGGCCAATTCACTGCACCACAAGGGCTGGGACGACAAGCAGCCTTGGGCCTACGAAGTTACGCTGCCGAAGAATTTCGATTGCACGCTGCAGGGGCCGGACCAGGCGCTGCCGATCAGTGAGTGGATCGGCCTTGGCGTGCAACGCGTCAGTGGACGTCCCTTTCCCAAGGAGCGCCTGGGCGACTGGACGTTTCTGGTGCTCCCGGCAGGGACGAAGGGACCGGCCTTTTTGGCGACCACCAATTTCTCCGTGCTGAAGCTCTACAACAACTCGGACGTCTACGCGATTTTCGTTGGCCACGTGGCCGACATGATTGCCTACAACACGCCGGTGAGCTTCATCGGCACCTGGCAGCCGGTGGAGCGCTTCACCCGGGACCGCATCTTGGCGTTCCAAGAAAAGCTTGTTTCACAAGGACATGACGTCGGGAAGGTGGACGGCTTGGTCGGCTTCAAGACGCGGCAGACGATCGGCAAGGAGGAAAAGGCGCGGGGGCTGCCCTTGACCTGCTATCCGAGTAACGCGTTGATTAACCAAGTGCTAAAGTGAGCTTGGTATTTGTACGCAAAAGGGCGTTGGCGGGCTTGCCACTGTTTTGCCCGCCCCACTTGCTAGGCTCCCGGAATGCGACCCATGACGTTTCCCAAAGTATTGATTTCGGCCGGTTTATCGGCTGGTTTGGCAGGTCTTTCGGCCATGACCGTCTCCACTCCGGCCTATGCGGACCGGTTTGACACCTGTGTAAAGAGCTTCTGGCCTGCAGCCAAAAGGGCTGGCGTGAGCTGGGACACCTTCCAACGGGCCACGGCGGGCATCACGTTCGACAATGAGGTGATCGAGGCCGCCAAGTTTCAGCCCGAATACAAGAAGCCGATGGGCGAATATGTAGACCGCGCCATTTCGCCGAAACGCCTCGCCATGGGCCAGCAGAAGCTCGTTGAATACGGGCCGCTTCTGGATCAGGTCGAAGCCAGATATGGCGTCGACAAGCACATTGTTCTGGCGATCTGGGGCGTGGAATCGAACTACGGCACCAACAAGGGCGACATGCACGTCATCCAATCCCTGATGACGCTCGCTTGTTCGGGTACTAAGGCCAAATTCGCGCGTGGGCAGATCGTCTCTGCCCTGAAGATTCTTCAGCATGGCGATACGGACCCCGCGCATTTTAGCGGGTCCTGGGCTGGCGCCATGGGGCATACCCAATTTATTCCGACCACCTATTCCGCCTATGCGGTCGACTTCGACGGCGACGGGCGCCGCGATATCTGGGACACCGTTCCCGACGCGCTCGGCTCGACCGCCGCCTATTTGCGGAAGTCGAACTGGATTCCGGGCCAGACCTGGGGCTACGAGGTGAAGCTGCCGGTGAGTTACACCGCCAAGAGCTACAAGCGTGGCTCTCTTCGGACCCTGGCGCAGTGGCAAGCGGCGGGCATCACCCGCGTGAACGGCAAGCCGTTTCCGCGCCCCGGCGACAAGGCACAACTCTTGTCCCCCGATGGGCGCAATGGACCGTCCTTCCTGGTCCTGAACAATTTCCGCTCGATCCTGCGCTACAACCAGGCCGACTCCTACGCCCTCGCCGTGGGCCATCTCGCTGACCGGCTCGCAGGCTACGGCGCCTTCGTTCAGGCTTGGCCGACGAGCGAGCTCCGTCTATCGATGGAACAACGCACGGAGATGCAGCAATATCTCATCGCGCTCGGCTATCTGCAGGGCGATGCGGACGGCATCATCGGCAGCGGCACCATGGACGGTGTGCGTGCCTATCAGCGTGCCAAGGGTTTGCCGGTGGATGGCTATCCGACGCAGACGATTCTGAAGAAGCTGCGGGCCGATGCCCCGGCGATCGTGCCGGCGGCGGCCCCGGCCGCTCCCGCGGCCATGGCGCCGCAATCAACGGCTTCTATCCCCGCGCCGCAAGCGTTGCCGCCTCAGGCACCGCCGGTTCAGGCTGTCGCGCCCCAAGCGGTGCAGCAGCAAGCACTCCCGCCACAGGCCGCGGCGCCGCAAGCGCTGGTGCCTCAAGGAGCGATGCCGCAGGCCTTCGCCCCGCAGGTCTATCCGCAACAGCCCCATCCGCTCCAAACCTTGCCATGGGATTCCTGGCACACGGGCGGAGTGTCGTCGCACCCGCGAAGCGCGGCCGATGCGGCGCCACCGCCGGGAAATTGATGCTATAAGGCGAGGCTCGAAATTGGTCTTTGGACGTTCGTATATCCGCATGCCTCGCTTCGTCGCTCTGATCGCACTTGTTCTTGCGGTTCTTCTGCCTGCTTCGGTGTCCACGCCGGCGGGCGCGCAGGACGCGCTCGCCCATCGTAGCTACATCACCCCGTTCCCGAACGGGGACCGCTACCGGGTCGTGGTGCTGGGCGATGGTCTCGGCGAAGGGCTCTGGAATGGGCTCTACCGCAGCTTCGAGGGCGATCCGACCGTGGACGTGCTTCAGCAGTCCAAGAAGTGGACGGGGTTCACCGATCCGAAGCGCTATGACTGGAACGGGCAGATCGACAAGATCCTGCAGGACGGCAACTATCATGTCGCTGTTGTCATGTTCGGCCTGGGCGAGCACAACGCGATCAAGCAAGACGGTCAGGTCCTCAAGGTCGGGACCGAGGAATGGCGCGAAGCCTATGGCAAACGCGTGGAGACGTTTATCACGAAGCTGCGCGCCGCTGGCCTTGGAGTTTATTGGGTCGGCTTGCCCATTATGCGCTCGGACGGTCAGCGTGCGGCGGCCGAACGGCTGAACGAGATCTTTCGTGAGAAGGCTTTCGTGAACGGCGCCAAGTTTATCGACACTTGGACCGAGTTTGCCGACGAGAACGGCGAATACAGCGCAGTCGGACAAGATGAAGACGGGCGGACGCAAACCATGCGTGACGGCGATGGCTTTACCTCCCGCGGCGATCTGAAGCTTGCCAAGATCGTGGACCAAGAGCTGCGCAAGGATATCGATCTAGCCAAGAAAGAGCGCGACATTCCGCTTGCCGGCGATCCGGACGAGCAGGCCAAGGTGGCCAGCGGCCTCGCATCGGCGCCGGAACAAGCAGCGCCGCGTGTGTCGTCCGGACAGGATGGCGATGTGGGGACGGGCGAGGAAGACGAGGCCCTAAGAGAGGACCAGGTCGGCGACATCAGCGTCGTGCGGCCGAACCGGGACGCGGCTAGGCCGATCGACGACCCCTCCTCGGGTGCCTCCGGTGGCGGTGCGCGCGATCCGCAAGTGATCACCTCGGAGCTTCCGGGCGGCTATACCGCGATCTCTTCGATCTCGGCGGTGTCCGATGTCACGCTGTCGTCGTCGCGGCCGCAGCTTCCGCTCGCTCAACGGCCCTACTACCGCGTGCTTGTGCGCGGCGAACAGCTCGAGCCGAAATCCGGCCGGGCGGACGATTTCGCCTGGCCGCCCAGTTAAGCCAAGCGGCGGACGTCCGATTAGCGTGGAAGCGTGGTGGTTCCCATGAGGAACTTGTCGATCGCATGGGCGGCTTGGCGCCCCTCGCGGATTGCCCAGACCACGAGCGACTGACCGCGGCGCATATCGCCGGCGGCGAAGACCTTCTTCCGCGACGTCTGATAGTCCAATTCGTTGGCCTTGACGTTGCCGCGTTGGTCCAGATCGATCTTGAGATCGGCGATCATGCCTTCCTTGACGGGATGCAAGAAGCCCATAGCCAGGAACACGAGATCCGCCGGGATCGTGAACTCGCTGCCTTCGACCGGCTTCATCTGCTCGTCGAGCCGCACGCATTCCAGTTTCTCGACCTTGCCATCCCCGAGAAAGCGGGTCGTGGCCACGCTGAAATCGCGGGAAGCGCCTTCGGCTTGGCTCGACGAGGTGCGAAGCTTGAGCGGCCAGTGCGGCCAGGTCAGAGCTTTGTTCTCCTGTGCGGGCGGCTGCGGCATGATCTCGAGCTGCGTCACCGACGTCGCACCTTGGCGGAACGAGGTCCCGATGCAGTCAGATCCCGTATCGCCGCCGCCGATCACGATAACCTGTTTGCCCTCGGCGAAGATGGGTTCAACGTCGCCGAGCGACTCGCCGGACACGCGGCGGTTCTGCTGCGGGAGGAAAAGCATGGCGAAGTGAATGCCGGGGAGGTCGCGTCCCGGCACCTCGAGATCGCGCGGATGCTCGGAACCGCCGGCCAGCAAGACCGCGTCGTGATCGCGCTCGATCTTCCGGATATCGATGTCTTTTCCGACATGGACATTGCAGTGGAACGTGACGCCCTCGGCCTCCATTTGCGCCACGCGCCGTTCGACGACCGACTTCTCCATTTTGAAGTCGGGGATGCCGTAGCGGAGCAGTCCGCCAGGATTGGCATGCTTTTCGAACACGTGCACGTCATGCCCGGCGCGCGCGAGCTGCTGAGCGGCGGCGAGGCCCGCAGGCCCTGATCCCACGACGGCCACGCGCTTGCCGGTCTTCCGCTCCGGCGGCTGAGGCACGGTCCAGCCCTCCTCGAAGGCACGGTCCGCGATAGCGCATTCGATGGATTTGATAGTTACGGGCTGATCGATGATGTTCAGCGTGCACGCCGCTTCGCACGGCGCCGGGCAGATGCGTCCCGTAATTTCCGGGAAGTTGTTCGTCGAATGCAGGTTCAACGCCGCGTCTCGCCAATCGGCGTGATAGACGAGGTCGTTCCAGTCCGGGATCTGGTTGTTGACCGGGCAGCCCGTGTGACAATAGGGGATACCGCAGTCCATGCAGCGTGCGGCCTGCTTGGTGATCTCCGCCGTGCTCGGCGGAATCACGAATTCCTTGAAGTGGCGCACGCGATCGGCGGCCGGCTCGTAGGCCCGCTCTTGCCGGTCGATTTCCAGAAATCCTGTGACCTTGCCCATTCGAAAAGGCTCTCCGCCCTAAGTCATCTCAACTGTTCCAGCGCCTCGGCATTACCGAAGCCCAGATCTAACCTCTCAAGCGTACCGCTTATTTGCCGTTGCCGCGCAGACCGATTTCGACCTCTTCGAGACCGTCGTGGTCGGCCGCCTGCTGCCGCGCCATCTCTTGAAGCGCGCGGCGATATTCCACCGGCATCACTTTGACGAATTTCGGCAGGTAGGCGGACCAATTGTCGAGGATGTCGCGCGCGCGCGCCGAGCCCGTGTAGTGCAGGTGGTTCTCGATCAATTTCCGCAGCCGAAGTGCGTCATGACGGGTCATGTTGGAGAAATCGACAAGCCCGTGGGTCTCCATGTCGCCGCCCTGATGTTGCGTCTGTTCCAGAGCCTTGTCTTCGCTCGGGATAGGCTCAAGCTCGACCATGGCCATGTTGCAGCGGCGTTCGAAGTCGCCCGATTCGTCAAGGACGTAGGCGATGCCGCCCGACATGCCGGCGGCAAAGTTCCGCCCCGTCGGGCCGATGACGACGACCACGCCGCCGGTCATGTATTCGCAGCCATGGTCGCCGGTGCCTTCGACGACGGCCGTCGCGCCGGAGTTACGAACGCAGAAGCGCTCGCCGGCGACACCGTGGAGATAGCACTCACCGGCAATGGCGCCGTATAGAACGGTGTTGCCGACGATGATCGACTTTTCCGGAACGATGCCAGACTCTTCCGGCGGCCGGACGATGAGACGTCCGCCGGACAGGCCCTTGCCCACATAGTCGTTGCCCTCGCCAACCAGATCGAGGGTCACGCCGCGCGCAAGCCAGGCACCGAAGCTCTGTCCCGCAGACCCGTTGAACCGAATCCAGATCGTGTCGTCGAGAAGGCCCGTATGGCCGTATCGCTTGGCAACCGCGCCAGACAGCATCGCTCCCGTCGACCGGTCCACGTTCTTGATGGGCAGGTCGAGCTTGACTGGCGTCTTGCCCTCGAGCGCCGGGCGGCAAAGCTCGATCAACTTATTGTCCAGCACCGCGTCGAGACCGTGGTCCTGGCGCTCGGTGTTGCTGACCGGATCGTCCGCCGAGTTCGCGGGCTTGTGGAACAGCTTGGTGAAGTCGAGTCCGTGCGCCTTCCAGTGGTCGATGGCTTCTGCCTTGTCCAGCACCTCGGTGCGGCCAATCATTTCGCCGAAGGTGCGGAAGCCGAGCGCGGCCATGTATCCGCGCACTTCCTCGGCAACGTAGAAGAAGAAGTTGATGACGTGCTCGGGCGCGCCGGTGAAGCGCGCGCGCAACACCGGGTCCTGCGTGGCAACGCCCACCGGGCAGGTGTTGAGATGGCACTTGCGCATCATGATGCAGCCGGCCGCGATCAGCGGCGCGGTGGAGAAGCCGAACTCGTCGGCCCCGAGAAGCGCTCCAACGAGGACATCGCGCCCAGTGCGCAAGCCGCCGTCGACTTGGACCGCGATGCGGCCGCGCAGGCGATTGAGCACGAGCGTCTGCTGCGTCTCCGCAAGGCCGATCTCCCAGGGGGAGCCTGCGTGTTTGATCGAGGTGAGGGGCGATGCACCCGTGCCGCCTTCGAATCCGGAAATGGTCACGTGGTCGGCCATGGCCTTGGCCACACCCGCGGCAACCGTGCCGACGCCGACTTCCGACACGAGCTTCACGGACACGTCCGCCGCCGGATTGACGTTCTTCAGATCGTAGATGAGCTGCTTCAGATCTTCGATCGAATAGATGTCGTGATGCGGCGGCGGCGAGATGAGGCCGACGCCGGGGGTCGAGTGGCGCACCTTGGCGATGGTGGCGTCGACCTTGTGACCGGGCAATTGACCGCCTTCGCCGGGCTTCGCGCCCTGGGCCATCTTGATCTGAATCATGTCGGCGTTGGAGAGATATTCCGCGGTCACGCCGAAACGGCCGGAGGCGACCTGCTTGATCGCCGAGCGCATGGAGTCGCCGTTGGGCATCGGGGTGAACCGATCCACTTCCTCGCCGCCTTCGCCGGTATTGGACTTGCCGCCGATCCGGTTCATGGCGATCGCCAGCGTCGTGTGCGCTTCGCGGCTGATCGAACCGAACGACATCGCACCCGTGGCGAAGCGCTTCACGATTTCCGCGGCAGGCTCCACCTCATCCAGCGGAATCGGGCGCTGCCCGATTTCCTCGGCCTTCTTGATCCGGAACATGCCGCGCAAAGTGAGAAGTTCTCTGTCCTGCTGGTTCACCGCTTCGGAATAGGCGCGGTACTTCTCAGGCAGACTGCCGCGCACGGCGTGCTGAAGGTCCGCCACCACTTGCGGGCGCCAGGAGTGGGCTTCGCCGCGAATGCGGAAGGCGTATTCTCCGCCGACCTCGAGCGCGTTCTTGAGCACCGGCGCGTCGCCGAACGCCGCCCTGTGCCGCTGGACGGTTTCCTGCGCGATCTCCTTCAGGGCGACGCCTTCGATCTGGCTCTTGGTGCCGGTGAAGTATTTGGCCACGAAGTCCGACTTGAGCCCGACCGCGTCGAAGATCTGGGCGCCGCAATAGGACTGATAGGTCGAGATGCCCATCTTGGACATCACCTTCAGCACGCCCTTGTCGACGGCTTTCATGTAGCGCGTGATCGCCTCGTCGAGGGTCAGTTCCTCCTCCAGCTCGGGCAGCAACGATTCGATCGTCTCAAAGACGAGATAGGGGTTGATCGCCTCGGCGCCGTAGCCTGCCAGCGTGCAGAACTGGTTCACCTCGCACGCTTCGCCCGTCTCGACGACGAGGCCGACCGAGGTGCGCAAACCGCAGCGGATCAAATGATGGTGGACCGCGCTCGTGGCGAGCAGCGAGGGGATCGGAATGCGATCGGAATCCGTCGCGCGATCCGACAGGATAATGATGTTGTCGCCTTCGCGAACGGCGGCTTCGGCCTTCTGGCACAACTTATCGAGCGCACGGGACATGCCGTCTGCGCCGTCCTCGGCGGGATAGGTCATGTCGAGCGTCACGGTGTGGAACTGATTGTCGGCAACTTCGCCGATGGCCCGGATGCGCTCCAAGTTCTCGTTCGTGAGAATGGGA
Source organism: Hyphomicrobiaceae bacterium (assembly GCA_020637815.1). GTDB lineage: Bacteria > Pseudomonadota > Alphaproteobacteria > Rhizobiales > Methyloligellaceae > Methyloceanibacter. The sequence goes on from JACKJS010000002.1 coordinate 620,805, forward strand.
TGCGCGGCCTCCAAGCGCTTCTGCTTCGAGGTTCCTTCGAGATCGAGCAGGTTGGGGCGCGGGCCGATAAACGTCACCAGCGACATGACGAGCTCTTCGCGGATCGGGTCGATCGGCGGGTTCGTCACTTGCGCGAAGTTCTGCTTGAAATAGGTGTGCAGCAATTTCGGCCGGTCCGAGAGCGCGGAAATGGGCGTATCGGTTCCCATGGAGCCGATCGCCTCCTGGCCGGTCTGCGTCATGGGAAGCATCAGGAACTTCAGGCTCTCTTGCGTGTAGCCAAAGGCTTGCTGACGATCCAACAGGCTGACATTGGGGCGCGCGGGATGCGCCGTCCCACCTGGCAATTGGTGCACGTGAATCTGCGTGTGGTCGAGCCAGGCCTGGTAGGGATGCGAACCCGCGAGCTCGGCCTTGATTTCCTCGTCGGAAACGATGCGGCCCTTCTCGAGATCGATTAGCAGCATCTTGCCCGGCTGCAGGCGCCACTTCTCGACGATCTTCTCTTCCGGGAAGGGCAGGACGCCCGTTTCCGAGGCCATGACGACGAGGCCGTCGTCGGTGACGAAATAGCGGGCCGGGCGCAGACCGTTCCGGTCCAGCGTGGCGCCGATTTGCCGCCCGTCGGTGAACGCCATGGCGGCCGGGCCGTCCCACGGCTCCATGAGGCAGGCGTGATACTCGTAGAAGGCGCGGCGCTTGGCATCCATAAGCGGGTTCCCGGCCCATGCCTCGGGAATGAGCATCATCGCGGCGTGCGCGAGGCTGTAGCCGCCTTGCACCAGGAACTCGAGCGCGTTGTCGAAGCAGGCCGTATCGGACTGTCCGTCATAGGAGATCGGCCACAGCTTCTCGATGTCGTCGCCGAAAAGCGGCGAGGATACGCTCGCCTGACGCGCGGCCATCCAGTTTACATTGCCCCGAAGCGTATTGATCTCGCCGTTATGCGCGACCATGCGATAGGGGTGCGAAAGCTTCCAGGACGGGAAGGTGTTGGTCGAGAATCTCTGATGAACAAGCGCCAGCGCCGAAACGAATTTCGGATGGTGCAGGTCCCGATAGTAGGCGCCGAGCTGATAGGCGAGGAACATGCCCTTGTAGACCAGCGTGCGGCACGACAGGGACACGATGTAAAAGCCGATATCGCGTCCGCCCGTCTCGCCGTTGATCGTGCTGGAGATCGCTTTGCGCAAGATGTACAGCCTGCGCTCGAAATCGGTTTCATCCTCGACGCCGGGTCCGCGTCCGATGAAGACCTGCCTGTGGACCGGCTCGGTATCGACGACCTCCGGCGACAGGGTCGCGTTGTCCGTCGGCACGGTGCGCCAGCCGAGCAGCGTCAGGCCTTCGGATTCGATCACGCGTTCGACCGCGGACTCGCAATAGATGCGCTGGGCCTGATTGGACGGCATGAAAATCTGGCCGACCGCGTAGTGGCCCGCTTCCGGCAGGGTGAATCCGAGCGGCGCGCATACGTCTTCAAAGAAGGCATGCGGGATTTGAATCAGCATACCGGCGCCATCGCCGTCGCGGGAGTCCGCGCCGGCGGCACCGCGGTGCGTGAGGTTCACCAGGATCTCGAGACCATGCTCGACGATAGTGCGGCTCTTGGTCCCTTTCAGATCGGCGACGAATCCGACGCCACAGGCATCGTGTTCGTTGGTGGGGTCGTAGAGTCCTTGGGCGCGCGGCAAACCGTTAGGGGCCGCGTCGAAGGGTCCTGGTATGAGCGCAGGGGGTGCCATCGTCTGCATGAATTCTCAGCCTCGCCTCTCGGGCGAGCGTTTGGGGTTGGACGAATAGCCGTCTACCTCACCATTGTGACATTGTCGGCAGTAGTGAGGATCATGGCCTCGACGACTAGCGCCTCTGCGCCAGCGAAGGCGGCATTTCAAGGCTGCTCTGTGCCTCGTGTGAGGCGGTGTCGAAAAGCCCCGCGCCGCAGACTCCAGTACAAAGGTCAGCAAGCCTGTCCTATTTGACTTCAAAATGCCAGATTTCCGAGGCGCACACAAGCGCAAGATTCATGGTGTGTGAAGGGGCCGATGCGTGCCCATCGGGTACGAAAACGACGGGGCCGCGCCATCCAACACGAAGGAGGCGCTTCACGGCGTCCTGGCGGAGGCGTGATTTGACCGGATCGGAATTTGGCGGACCTATTTGACCCGTGGCCGCCGGGGCCGGTGCTTCATACGATACGCTTTGAAGGACCCGTGGGCGATCATCACTCCGAGACCTATTTTGACGATTCTAAAGGGACCCGACATGACTTATCAGACCAAGACGATCTCAGGCGTGGCCGTCGTCAGCGCTTTTGCCGCCGCGCTGAGTATTGTGGCGTTCGCCGCGCCTGCCGCTGCCGAGGACGAGCAGGAGAAGTGCTACGGCGTTGCCAAGGCCGGCGAGAACGACTGCGCGGCGGGTCCGGGCACGACCTGCGCCGGCACCTCGAAGATCGACTATCAGGGCAATTCCTGGAAGCTGGTGCCCAAGGGCTCTTGCGAGACCATGGAACTTCCGGACGGGCGCAACGGCAGCCCGACGGCTCTCGAGCGCGATCGGCCGCCGGCCTAAGCAAGCCATGGCGGCGTCCGTTTCGTTCGGGACGAGCCCGGTTCCGCCTCGCGGCGGGGTCGGGCTGAAGCCCGAACACTACCGCACCATTCTCGACAGCGCGCCGGATGTGGGCTGGTTCGAGATCCACGCCGAGAATTACATGGGCGAGGGCGGTCCGCCCCATGCCTATCTTGCGGCCATACGAGCGCGCTACCCGTTATCGCTGCATGGCGTCGGCCTGTCGATCGGGGGCGCGGGGCCGCTCGACAAGGCGCACCTGTCACGCTTGCGCGCGCTTGCGGATCGCTACGAGCCCGCCTTGTTTTCCGAACATCTCGCTTGGTCCAGCCACGGCTCCGTCTATCTGAACGATCTTCTTCCGCTGCCCTACACGGACGAAACGCTGACTTGCGTCTGCGATCACATCGACGAAGTGCACGATGCAATGGCGCGGCCAATGCTTCTCGAGAATCCGTCGACCTATGTGGCCTATGCCGAGACGACGATGAGCGAAGTCGAGTTCTTGCGTGCCGTTGTCCATCGAACCGGATGCGGTCTGTTGCTCGACGTCAACAACGTCTTCGTGCAAGCCGCCAATCACGGCTTCGACCCGTTCGACTATCTCGATGCCTTCCCCGCCGAACACGTCCGAGAGATCCATCTCGGCGGACACGCGGAGGATGAGGATGCCGGCGGTGCGCCGCTTCTAATCGACGATCATGGACGCGAAGTCGCCGACCCGGTGTGGACGCTCTATGCCGAGGCGCTCAAGAAAACGGGGCCGATCCCAACGCTGATCGAATGGGACAACGACGTTCCGGCCTGGGAGGGTCTATTCGCCGAAGCCAAACGGGCCGACGCCGCGATCGCGGCCTTTCGGAAATCCGAGATGCGCCCGTGATGAGAACCGCGATGGACAACGAAGCGGCGTTCGCGCGCGCTCTACTCGACGCGGAGGCCGCCGTCCCCGAATGGATCGAGGGCCGGGACGGCGGTGGCGCGGAGCGGCGCTTCTCCGTCTATCGCAACAACGTCTATGCGAGCCTCGTCGACGTCCTCGCGGGCCGGTTTCCGGTTTCGGCGAAGCTTGTGGGCGATGTGTTCTTCAGAGCGATGGCGCGGATTTATGTGGCAAAGACCCCGCCGGACTCGGCCGTCCTTTTGCGTTATGGCGGCGGTTTCGCCGATTTCGTCGCCGGATTTCCACCAGCAACCCCCGTGCCCTATCTCGCCGATGTCATGCGGCTCGAATGGGCCTGGCACGGCGCCTATCACTCGGCCGATGCGGAGCCACTGCCGCAGGAAGCCCTGGCGGCGTTCGGCCCGCGCGCCGAGCGGCTTGCCTTGACGCTCCATCCGTCGTTGAGGCTTGTCCGGTCGGATTATCCGGTCGTCACCATTTGGGAACTCGCAGCGCGCGACGGCGAAGACGAGCCGGTCCGGCTGCCGGCCGAAGGCGAGGACGCCTTGGTGCTTCGTCCTGCGCTCGAGGTTGAAGTCAGGCGTCTGCCCGAGGGCGGCGCCGTCTTCATTCAAGCGCTGCAGGACGGTGCTACGTTGCCGGAGGCGGCCGCGCGCGCGTCGTCGTCGTCGCCCACGTTCGATTTGGTGGCGAGTCTCGCCGGGCTCATGAGGAGTGGCGCCATCGTCGGGATGGGTGAGTCTGCGTAGACGCCCCCGCATCCTCGGCACTCCTCCCGACGTAAGATATACTCTGGGTTGTTTTTGGATTAGGATGCGCCTGTCGCCAAGTCTCTGCGATATGCAAGTCTCCGCGATATGACTGTCCTCGCAGGCGCGTTCGTCTGTGGTCAGGGAAGGGCGTTCCTTCGAAAGAACGCCCTTCTTGACGTTCGACGGCCGGTTCCGGCCGGCAGTTGAAACTACGCAGCCTGGTTGTCGATCACCTTGGGCGTATCGGCCTTGGTCGTAATCTCGATCGTGCGCGGCTTCATGGCCTCCGGCAGTTCACGCACGAGCTCGATGTGGAGCAGGCCGTTCTCAATGCTCGCGCCTTTCACCACGACATGGTCGGCGAGCTGGAATCGCCGCTCGAAGCTGCGGGCGGCGATGCCGCGATGCAGGTAGGTCGAATTCTCCTGCTCGGCACGCTTGTCGCCACGAACGGACAGCGCGTGCTCTTTCACCTCGATTTCGAGGTCGCTTTCGCTGAAGCCCGCAACGGCCATGCTGATGCGGTAGTCGTTCTCGCTCACGCGCTCAATGTTGTAGGGCGGGTAGGCCGGTGCATCGCCCTCGAACGCGTTCAACGTGTCGAGCAGCGTCCCGATGCGATCGAAACCGACCGTGGAGCGGTAAAGGGGGGTCAAATCGAAGTGCCTCATGTCACATCCTCCATATGAAGCGATATGTCCGAATGCCCGCTCCATGGACGGAGCCGGGCTGAGAAACGCAAAGCCAAACAGCCTTCGCGCGATCAGGATATAGGCGTGCCATTCGGCAGCTTCAAGGGGGGTAGGGCGCTGAATATAAACGTAAATATCGTATCCCGACAGGCTAGGGGGAGGAGGACGGGCAGCGCCCGTTCGAGCGGCGATGTTGTCGGCGCCGCCGCTCAGGTTATAAGAATGGGATCGCGGACCAACCGTCCCGCCCGGCGGGCGCTCAAGGCTTTCCGAAATCGATGACTCTCGTTTCGACACCGAAAAATCCCGTGCCGCTCGGCGCGTCGTCCGGCTTCCTGGACGTTCACAAGGGAATCAAAGTCCGCTACGCGAGCTGGCAGTCGGCGCTGCACGAACGGCACGGCACCGTCTGCATCTTCCCCGGCCGGAACGAGTTCATCGAAAAATATTTTGAGGTCGTCGGCGAATTGCGGCGCCGTGGCTTTGCCGTCGCGGTTCTCGATTGGCGCGGGCAGGGCGGTTCGACCCGCTTGGTCCGCGGCGCGTCCCTGGGGCACGTGCGCAATTTCGTCGACTACGAAGAGGACGTCCACCGGTTCATGAAGGGGGTCGTTCTCCCTGACTGTCCGATGCCCTATTACGCGCTGGCACACTCGATGTCGGCGCCGATCCTCTTCAACGCGGCGACGAAGCGTGGATGCTGGTTCAATCGCATGGTGATGACGGCGCCCATGGTGGAACTGGCGGGGCTGCCCTTGCCGCAGCCCGTCTGCTCCGGGATCGCCACGACCCTCTCGCTAATGGGCCTCGGTAAGCAGGCCGTGCCGGGCGATCCGTCGAAATGGACGAGCGATGCCTTCGAAGGCAACCCGCTCACTTCGGACCGTGAGCGGTTCTACCGCTGCGTCGACGTGCTGAGAGTGGCGCCGGGGCTTGCGGCGGGGGCGCCCACTGTCGGTTGGCTGCACGCCGCGTTCGAGGCCATGGCGCGATTGGAGGGCGAGAAATACGCCCCCAAGATTCGCGTTCCTTCGCTGATGGTGGTGGCAGGCGACGACCGGATCGTATCCAACAAGGCGATTGAGGCGCTGTCGTCCCGCCTACGGGCGGGAACGCAGATCGTGCTCCGGGGCTCGCGCCATGAAATCCTCCAGGAACGGGACTCGATCCGCGAGCAGTTTTGGGCGGCGTTCGACGCCTTCGTGCCCGGCGCGACGCTGCGCAAAGCGGGTTAGGCCGACAGAATTTTCAATGCCGCCGCGTGCAAAGCCGGGTCGCCGGCCGCGAGAATGCGTCCGCCGTCGCGCGGATCGCCGCCCTCCCACGTGGTGACGACGCCGCCCGCCCGCTCGATGATTGGGATCAGCGGCAGGATGTCGAACGGTTTGAGCCCGGACTCCGCGACGAGATCGACCTGCCCCATGGCCAAGAGGCAGTAATTGTAGCAATCGCCGCCGAAGCGCCGCAGCCGTACGGCCTTTGCCAAGCTCTCGAAGCGGGACAGTTCTCCGTCGTCGAAATAGTCCGGTGCCGTACACGCCAGGATGGCGTCTTCGAACCTGGTGCAGGCTCTTGTCCGGATCGTGCGCATTTCATCGCCGCGGGCGAAGAAACTCTCCGTTTCGCCGCTCCAGAAGCGTTCCCCGGTGTAGGGCTGGTTCATCATGCCCAGCAACGGTGCGCCGCCTGCCGTCAGGCCAATCAGGGTGCCCCAGAGCGGTTGGCCCATGATGAAGGCACGGGTGCCGTCGATCGGATCGATGATCCAGCACAGATCGGCGCCGGCCCGTTCGTTTCCGAACTCCTCGCCGACAATGCCGTGTTCGGGATAGATCTCGGCCAGGGCCTGGCGGATTGCCGATTCCGCTCCGCGGTCGGCCGCAGTGACCGGATCGAACTGACTGCCGCCTTTGTGATCGACAGCCAGTTCGGCCCGAAAATGCGGCAATATGACCTCGGACGCGCGTTCGGCGAGCGCGTGGGCCGTGGCGAGATAGCTCTGAAAGTCGAGATGTGCGGTCGTGGTCACGGCCCATGGCTTGGCGGTGTTTGCCGTTGAGTGTCAAGAGCTCGCCGGCCTTGAACGGCGAACAGTGTTCACAAATGCGCGGAATTCCGGCCTTCCAGTCATCCGTGAGAGGCCTTGCGGCATCACCGTTCCGGTTCTGTCGCAAATCGCGGAGGACACCTTGATTTTTGTGCGTTGCAATGACATATTGTTGCAATGCGGCATGGCTCTCCAGGCCATACCGCTGCCCTCCTTGGGCGTTTCCTCCCTAGACTTGGGCCGTTCGTTCAATCGAACGGCCCCTTTTTTTTGAAGCCAGGCGTGCTTATTCGGCAGCGGCGCGGGGCACGGTCAGGTCTGGAATGCCGGGAATAACGGCTCTGATCACGCTCTCCAGCGTCTCGCGGATCTCTTCGAACCGGGGCGATTTTTCGAATGTCGACTCGTCCATATAGAGCGCCCGGTTGATTTCAATTTGAAGAACGTGCTGGGCTTTGTGCGGCCGCCCGTAATGCTCGGTGATGTAGCCGCCGGCATAGGGCTTGTTCAGGGCCACGCCGTATCCCAGCGACTCCAGCGAGTGTGCGGCGAGCCGCGTGAGTTCGCTGCCGCAAGAGGTCCCGAACCGGTCGCCCAGCACGAAATCCGGCCGGGTCGTGCGCCGGTCCGTCCGTGTGCTGGACGGCATGGAGTGACAATCGATCAGAACGGCGAGACCGAATTCTCGCTTGGCTTCGACCAGCAGCGCCGCGAGGGCCTCGTGATAGGGCACGTAGAGGCGGTGAATGCGTTCCAGCGCCGCTTCGACGGGCAGGGGCTCGCGGTAGATCTCCTCGGTTTCCGAGACGATCCTGGCGATGGTTCCGAGTCCCCCGACCACGCGGACGGACTGTGTATTGGCGTAGTGCGGAAGCCCGTCGCGAAACAGGACCGGATCGAGCTCATAGGGTTCGCGGTTCACGTCGAGATAGGCACGCGGGAAATGGGCATGCAGCAGCGGGGTTCCGAGCGCCGTGGCGAAGTTGAACAACTCGTCGACATAGGCGTCCTCGGAGCGGCGCAGGGTCAGCGGGTCGAGCTTGGAGGATGCCAGAAACGCGCGCGGATAGACGCGGCCCGAATGCGGCGAGTTGAAAACCAGGGGGACCTTGAGTTTTGGGGGCCGTACCACGGAGAAGGGAGGGGAGAGTTCCCGCTCGATCGCTTCGGCCTCGTTGCGGCTCATTGGCCAAACCTTGATTTTTCGCGATTCTCAAAGGCGCGCACCGGTCCCGGCACGCGCGCGGTTAACTGTGCCAATGTGAGCTGAACCTGTCTAGGCGTGTTCCGGCTTGTGCCAGGGGCAAATAGCGGCAATGATTTGGCCCACTGGCGACAGGGCAGGCATCGATCCTTTCGAAATAAGGCAAGCGGTCGTTTACAAAATTCGTGTAGGTCCTGAGGATCGAAGGTTAGGGGGACGAGGATAATGGAGGCGAACGATCCGCGCGTGCGCAGCGTTCAACGTATTCTTCTTGCGGAAGACGACGACGATATGCGCCGGTTCCTGGTCAAGGCGCTCGAGAAGGCCGGATACGACGTGGTCTCCTTCGGAAACGGCGTCGAGGCCTATGAGCGGCTCCAGGAAGAGCCGTTCATGCTCCTTTTGACCGATATCGTGATGCCCGAGATGGATGGCATCGAGCTCGCGCGCAAAGCCGCCGAACTCGACCCGGACCTCAAGATCATGTTCATCACGGGTTTTGCCGCGGTGGCTCTCAATCCCGACAACAACGCGCCGAAAGACGCCAAGATCCTGTCGAAGCCGTTCCACCTGCGCGACCTGGTGGACCAGGTTGAGCGCATGCTGGCGGCCTAGCCCGATCGGCTGAAAGCCCCGGCTTGCCTTCTGGCGCCGTCACCCATATAGAAGGCGCCTTGCTTCGCACAGTGGGCGGCTAGCTCAGCGGTAGAGCACTACGTTGACATCGTAGGGGTCACTGGTTCGATCCCAGTGCCGCCCACCATTCTCCCAATAGGATCAAATCGCTGCAGACCCTCCGCTTTAGGCGGGCGCTTCGACTTGAGAGCAACTTGAGAGCGGACCGGGACTTCGCGGTCGATTGAGGGCGCACACAGCGTCTCCAATTCCTCAAGAACGGCGCCGGCGGCAGCGCGCCACGGAGCGGATAAGGGAATGCTTGGCCGAGCGGCCGTGCTAGATGACCGGTACGGCGTCGGCGAGCTTTGCTTTCTCTTCGGGCTCGACGTGGATCGTAATCACCAAGTGGTTCATCTCCGCCTTGAGTGCCGCTTCCACGCGGTCGCAGATGTCGTGCGCTTCCGCGACGCTCATGTTTGCGGGAACGACGAGATGAAACTCCACGAAGATGGTGCGGCCTGCGGTGCGCGTTCTCAGATCGTGCGCCTCGATCGCGCCGGCCGCCTCCCGGGAGATCGCGAGGCGAATATCGGAGAGAATCTCGTTCGAGACGGCTTCGTCCATCAAACCGCCCACCGATTCGCGCATCAGCGCCCAACCCCACCAGAGGATGTTCAGCGCCACCAGCGCCGCCACGATCGAATCGAGTGCGGTCCAGCCGGTTAGGACCACGAGGATCACACCGATCACGACGCCAACGGAGGTGATCACGTCGGTCAGGAGATGCTTGGCATCGGCCACGAGGGCCGGTGAACGGTGCCTGCGGCCAAAGCGGAGAAGAACGAAGCACCAGATACCGTTCAGAACGCTCGCGAGGATGTTCAACGCAAGACCCGGTATCGGCGCGGAGAACGGCTGCGGATCGATCAGGCCGAAATAGGCTTTTCTCAGGATAGCCAATGCGGCAACGACGATCAGAACGCCTTCTATGACGGCTGACAGGTACTCGATTTTTTGGTGACCGTATGGGTGGTTGGCATCCGGCGGCATGGCGCTCAGGCGGACCGCCAAAAAAGCCGCAATTGCCGTCGCCACATTGATCACGCTTTCCAGCGCGTCGGAATAAAGCGCGACGCTGCCGGTCAGGAGATAGGCAGCCGTCTTCAACCCCAGAACAACCAGCCCGACGGCGATACTTGCTGACGCAAGCTTGGTGACAAAATTCATTCGAGGCATTTCGGCCCAGTTTGGTTTGGGGGCGCTCCGCTGTGTTCGGTATCCCACGGGGACGCGAGGGTCAAACTTGGAGGGCCGAAAGTTCCTGTGCAGCCCGGAGGGCTGCCTGTTCGGCGGGCAAAATCGCTTGTGTAGGCCGGATTGTCGCGGCGGGTTCCAGTTGGCGGACCAGCCAAACGCTTAGGCGAACCGGCGGAGCCTTGAATTTTTCGTGGAATTTGGGCTCGATCGAAGAGGCGAGTCCGTGGTTTCGGCCGCCGTCGCCGTTAACGCCCTCACGGCCTCGTCACTTGACGTTCCAGGCGCCGGCGCCGAAATTGAGCGGCACATGCAAAAGCTCAGGACCATCGTCACCGCTCTTGTGGTCACAGCGCTCGCGGCCTTTCCTGCCGCTGGCGCCAGCGCGGCCATGCCTGTGGCGATGTCTGTGACGGCAACGACGTCATTGGCTGCGGCATCGCAAGACGGGATGTCTGGCGGTTGCCTTCGCCACGCGGACATGATGCAGAGCCAGGATATGACGCTGAGCCGAGACATCGCGCGGGATCGGGACATCGTGCTTGGCCACGACTCGGCCGCGCCCGTCAAGGCAGGCGAAAAGGGTCCTTGTTCGAATCACGGGGCCTGCGGCGGCAAGTGCTTGTGCCTAGGCCTTGCGATCTCCGCCGTTCTTCCCGCCGGGCCAAAAACCGCCTCGGTGCCCTTGGCCTCGATCCTACCGGTGCGCTTGGCCTCCCCGGTCCGCTCGCTTTCCGACATTCCGCCGTCTCCGCCTCCGCGCGTCTGACCCTCGAACACGACACCGCATCCTGATCGGCGCGAGCCTCTGCTCGCGCGCGGCAGGGCGTATCGAGGTCCCTTGCGTTCGCGACGCATGGGTGACGCAACGACGAATTGGAGACGCGCATCATGAAGCGTCTGACGAATGCCGCGCTTCTCGCGGCCGGGATCCTGGCTGGGGCCGGGGGCACCTATTGGTATCTGCATCGCGGTGCGAACTCCGCCGAACCGATGGAGATGAGCGCTGCGGCCGCGGAGGAGCGCGCGGGCGCGAAGCCCGAGCGCAAGGTGCTGTACTACCGCAATCCCATGGGGCTGCCGGACACCTCCCCGGTGCCGAAGAAGGACTCCATGGGGATGGATTACATTCCCGTCTATGCCGACGAAGGCGGTGACGACGGCGATACCGTGTCGATCAGTCCGGGGAAGATCCAGCGCAGCGGGGTGCGCACGGAGACGGTCGCCAAGAGGCCGGTGTCCCGGAGCATCCGGGCTGTGGGCGGCGTCGAGCACGATGAGGCGCTGCTCACCGCCATCACGGTCCGCTCCGACGGCTATATCGAGGATCTGTTTGTCGACAAGACCGGCCAGGCGGTCGAAAAGGGGCAGCCTCTTTTCCGCTTCTACAGCCCGCAGATTCAGCTGGCTCAAGCCGATCTTCTCGTCGCCATGCGTGCGCAAGCGCGCGGCGGCCGCGATATGGCCGGCGCCATCCAGAAGCTGCGCAATCTCGGCGTGCCCGAAAGCCGTATCCGCGCAGTGCGGGAGAGCAAGGACAATCCGCGCACGCTGGACTGGCCGTCGCCGACCACCGGCGACGTCACGTCGAAGAGCGTGGTCAACGGCCAGTTCGTGGAAGCCGGCGACGAACTGTTCCGCATCGCCGACCATACACGCATGTGGGTGATCGCCGAGGTCGCGGAAGCCGATATCGGCGACATCGCCGTGGGCACGCCCGCCACGGTCACGCTGCGCGCGTTTCCGAACCAGCCATATGACACGCAAGTCGGCTTCATCTATCCGGAGATGCGCAATCTGGAGACGAGAACGGTTCCCGTGCGCATCGTGCTCGACAACAAGGACGGCCGTATCAAACCGGGCATGTATGCCGATGTCGTGTTCCGGCCCGGTGAGAAGAATGCGCCCGTCACCGCCGTCCCGGCGAGTTCGGTGATCGACAGCGGCACGCGGCAGGTCGTGCTGGTCGCCAAAGGTGAGGGCAAGTTCGAACCGCGCAAGGTGAAGCTGGGGCGCACGGGCGGTGGCTACGTCGAGATCCTGGACGGCGTGAAGGAAGGCGACGAGGTCGTGACCTCGGCCACCTTCCTGATCGACTCCGAAAGCAATCTCAAGGCCGCGCTGCAAGATCTCGAAGGCCAGGAGACGGTCCAATGATCGCCCGGATCATTCGCTGGTCGGCGCGCAATGTCGTGCTCGTTGCCATCGCCACGGCCATCGTCACGCTGGTCGGCCTCTATGCGGTGCAAAAGGTTCCACTCGATGCGATCCCGGATCTCTCCGACGTCCAGGTCATCGTCTACACCGAGTATCCAGGGCAGGCGCCGCAGGTCGTCGAGGATCAGGTCACCTATCCGCTGACGACGGCGATGCTGACCGTGCCGAAAGCGCGCACGGTGCGCGGCTTCTCGTTCTTCGGCGTGTCGTTCGTTTATGTGATCTTCGACGACGGCACGGACATCTATTGGGCGCGCTCGCGCGTCATGGAGTCGTTGAGCGCGGCGGCCGGAGACCTTCCGTCCGGCGTCACGCCTGAACTCGGCCCCGATGCAACCGGCGTCGGCTGGGTCTACCAGTACATCCTGCGCGGGAAACAGAAGAGCCTCGCCGAGCTCCGAACGCTGCAGGACTGGTATGTGCGCTACGGTCTCTCGAAAGCGCATGGCGTCGCAGAGGTGGCGAGCGTCGGCGGTTTCGTCAAACAGTACAGTGTGATCGTCGATCCGCGCCGGCTTCAGGCCCTCGGCATTCCGCTGTCGCAAGTCACCGACGTCATCCGCGAGAGCAACATGGATGTCGGCGGCCGCACGCTCGAGCTGTCCGAACGCGAATACATGGTGCGCGGCCGGGGCTATTTCTCAAGCGTCGAGGATATCGAGAACGTCGTGGTGAAGAAGGACGGCGGCGTTCCGGTGCTGCTCAAGGACGTGGCGCGCGTGGAATTGGTGCCTGACGAGCGGCGCGGCCTGTCAGAACTGAACGGGGAAGGCGAGGTCGTCTCAGGCATCGCGCTCCAGCGCTACGGCGAGAACGCGCTGTCTGTCATCGAAGGCGTCAAAGAGCGTTTGGCGGAGATCGCCCCGAGCCTTCCCGAAGGCGTCACCGTGGAAACGGTCTATGACCGTTCGGCGCTGATCTATCGTGCCATCGATACGCTCAAGCGCACGCTGATCGAGGAAAGCATCATCGTGGCGCTGGTCTGCGTGATCTTCCTCATGCATGCGCGGAGCGCGCTCGTGGCGATCGTCACGCTGCCGCTTGGCGTCCTCATCGCCTATATCTGCATGTGGGCGTTGGGACTCTCGTCCAACATCATGAGTCTCGGCGGTATCGCCATCGCCATCGGCGCCATGGTCGATGCGGCGATCGTGATGATCGAGAACGCTCATAAGCGGCTCGAACATGCGCCGCCCGGAAAGCCGCGCGCCGAGGTCATTATCGAGGCCGCGGTCGAGGTCGGCCCCGCGCTGTTCTTCAGCCTGCTCGTCATCACCGTCTCGTTCCTGCCGATCTTCGCCCTCGAGGCGCAGGAAGGGCGTCTGTTCAAGCCGCTCGCCTACACCAAGACGTTCTGCATGGCCGCGGCGGCGCTGCTGTCCATTTTCGTCGTGCCCGCACTGATGGTCCTGTTTGTGCGGGGGCGTATTCAGCCGGAGCACAAGAACCCGCTGAACCGCGCCTTGAGCTGGCTTTACCGTCCCGTCATCGAGCTGGCGCTTCGGTTCAGGGCCGTCACCATCGCGGTTGCCCTTGCCGCGCTTGCGGTGACGGCGTGGCCTGCCAGCAAGATCGGCAGCGAGTTCATGCCGACCCTCAACGAGGGCACGCTGTTTTACATGCCGACCACGCTGCCCGGCATCTCCATCACCGAAGCCGGCAAGCTGCTCCAAACCCAGAACAAGATCATCAAGAGCTTCCCGGAGGTGGAGTCCGTCTGGGGCAAGGCCGGGCGCGCCGCCACCGCCACGGATCCCGCCCCGATGGGAATGTTCGAAACGATCATCAATCTCAAACCGGAGGAGGAGTGGCGGCCGGGCATGACCCTCGACAGCCTCACCGCCGAGATGGACAAGGCGTTGCAGTTTCCGGGCGTTTCCAACTCCTGGACGATGCCGATCAAAGCGCGCATCGACATGCTCTCGACGGGAATCAGGACGCCGGTCGGCATCAAGGTCGTGGGGCACGATCTCTCCGAGATGGAAAATCTCGCCCGCAAGATCGAAGCGGCCGTGCGGACGGTGCCGGGAACCACCAGTGCTTATGCGGAACGTGCGGCGGGCGGCTACTACCTCAATATCGACCCGAACCGCGAGCGGTTGGCGCGATACGGCCTCATGGTCGGCGACGTGCAGAATGTGATCGCCACCGCGCTCGGCGCCAATCCGGTCACCACCACCGTCGAGGGACGTGAACGCTACAAGGTTGCCGTCCGCTATCCGCGCGACTATCGCAGCAATCCGCAAGCGATCGCGAACGAAGTGCTGATCCCGATCGCGGGTGGCGGCACGGTGCCTTTAAGCGAAGTGGCGAAGGTCAGTCTCGCGCAAGGTCCCTCGATGATTCGGACGGAGAACGCGCAACTCGCGCTATACATCTTCGTCGATTTCCGCGGCCGCGATATCGGCAGCTATGTGGCGGACGCCCAGAGGGCGGTCGCGGAGCAGGTCGATTTCCCGCCCGGCTATTACGTGACGTGGAGCGGCCAGTTCGAGTATCTGCAACGCGCCGAGAAGCGTCTGCAGATCGTCGTTCCCCTCACGGCGCTCATCATCTTCGTGCTGCTCTATCTCAATTTTGGGCGCTTGACCGAGACGCTCATCGTCATGCTCTCGGTTCCGTTCGCCTTGGTTGGCGGGATCTGGCTGATGTGGTGGCTCGATTTCAACTTCTCGGTGGCGGCGGTCACGGGTTTCATCGCCTTGGCGGGCGTCGCGGCGGAAACCGGTGTCGTGATGCTGATCTATCTCGATCAGGCCCTGAAAAACCGGCGGGAGGAGCGGGCGCGGGCGGGCGTCGCGTTCGATGCGCGCGATCTTCATGCGGCGATCGTGGCGGGCGCCGCCGGGCGTGTCCGGCCGAAGATCATGACGGTCGCGGCGATCATGGCCGGACTCTTGCCGATCATGTGGACGCATGGGACGGGCAGCGAAGTGATGCAGCGCATCGCGGTGCCTATGATCGGAGGGATGGTGTCGTCGACTCTTCTGACCTTGATCGTGATCCCCGTCGTCTACAGTCTCGTCAAGGGCCGTAGGGTTCCCGGGCGCCGGGATGAAGATGTGCGCGATGGGGCCGGAGTTGCATCGCAACGGGCATAGGCACGACATGATTTGCATCCGTTCGGCAATGTCTGCACCGGCTTTTTCCAGTGCAATGGTCTGCAAAGTTGGCTACCTCTCGACAACGGCGGGAGCAGTCGAGGGAGGTCTCCGGTGCGGAAAGCCTTGGGAGTTTTGGTGCTCGTTCTGGGTGTCGCGGCACTTGGCTGGTACGGCGCCAAACACAACGCAAAGCGGATCGAGCGCACCGTGACCGATGGAGCCAGCGGCGCCGTCGCGGGCTCCGTGCATGGCGTCAAAACGTTTGTCTCGGGACGCGATATCGAGGTGAGCGGCGTGGCGGATAGCGCCGAAGAACGGGACGACATTCTCGGCATTCTCGACACGGTGGTGGGGCGCCGGGTCGTTCGCGACAAGATGACGGTGCTCGCATCCGCCTCGCCTTACGTGTTTTCCGCGACGAAGTCGGCGAAAGGCACATCCGTTTCGGGCAATGTACCGACCGAGGAGGCACGGCAGGGAATTGCCGTTGTGCTGAACCACGATGCGTCGGCTCTCAAGCTTGCGTCCGGCGCGCCCGACGCGTGGACGATCGTGGCGCAGGAGGGGCTGAGCGCCTTGTCGAAGCTCGTTGAAGGCACGCTCACCCTATCCGACAAGACGGTCACGCTTTCCGGCGTGGCCAAGACGCCGGCCGATGTCGAGGCGGTGCTGGCGCAGTTGAAGGACGTGCCCGAGGGCTACACGATCAAGTCCTCAATCGACACGCTGGACGACGGCAAGCCGTTGCGTCTCGATCTGACTTATTCGGCCTCCGATGGCGCGAGCGTTGACGGCAAGCTTCCCGAGGGACTGACGCTCGCCAAGATTGCCGCGGCGCTCGGCCTTGGGTCCGTGTCGGGGGACCCGGCCACGGCGACGTCGGGCGAGCCGGGGGGTGTCCTGGCATCGCTGCAGAAGTTCGCCGGCTGGCTGCCCGAGTTCGAAACGCTGACGGTTGAAACAGAAGGCGGTGGTTTCGGAAAGAGCTTCGCAGTGGATGGGCAGGCATCGCCAGGCGCGGACCTCGAACTGTTGAAGAGCCAGCTTGCGGACTCGCTCGGCGACAAAGTCGCCGTAACCGTCGAGGCCGCCGGCGATTTGCCGCCAGAGGGCACAAGCCGTGTCAACGCCGCGACCGGCGAGACCGAGGTGATGACAGCGGGCTATTGGCTGCCGCAGATGAACTTCACGGCCGGATATGGCCAGTGCCGGGACCAGGCCAACGCACTCCTGGATAAGCGCGACGTCAACTTCGTCACCGGGTCCGCGCGGCTCAGCGCGCAGTCTCTGAGGGTCATCAACGCGATCACCGCGCTCGTCATGAAATGCGTGCAGTCTGGCGGCCTGCATGTGGACGTCGGCGGACATACGGATAGCCAGGGAGATAGCGCCTTCAACAAGGACCTCAGCCAGAAGCGGGCCGATGCTGTGGTGAAGGCACTTCGCGAGCGCGGCATCCCGGAAGCGGCAATCACAGCGACCGGTTACGGCGATACGCAGCCTGTCGCCGGCAACGACACGGAAGAGGGGCGGGCGGCGAACCGGCGCGTCACACTCGCGTTCACGCAATAGCCGGACCGGCAGACACGAAAGAGGGATTTCAGATGTTCAAGAACTGGGGCTTCTTGCTCGGAGAGATGTGGGTCCTGCTCCTGCTGGCGGCGCTGGTCGGGTTGATCGCGGGCTGGCTGATCTGGGGCGGTCGCCGCAAGGTCGGCGTGGACGCGCGCGGCGCCGAGATCCGGCAATTGCGTGCCGACCTCGACAGCTGCAAGTCCGACTGCAAAGACAAGGACGACCTCATCGGACGTCTCGAAGCGCGGCTTCAAGGCCGTGGTGGCGGTCCCGCCGCCGCCGAGCCCGCGCAGGCCGCGAAGGCGGCGGCCGTTTCCACGCCCACCGCTCCTGCCAAGGTGGCCGAGACGGGCCCGGCTCCGGATTTCGACAAGGACGGGGTGGATGAGGGTGCCAACGAAGGCGTCAAGCCCATGACGCTGGAGGCCCCGCGGGGCGGCCAGGGCGACAACCTCAAGAAGATCAAGGGTGTAGGTCCGAAACTCGAGAAGCTCTGCAACCGGCTCGGCTTCTGGCATTTCGACCAGATCGCCGCATGGACTGACGATGAGGTGGCTTGGGTCAATGCCAATCTCGAAGGCTTCAAGGGCCGGGTCACGCGTGACCATTGGGTCGAGCAAGCCAAGGTCCTGGCCGCGGGCGGCAAAACGGAATTCTCGGAGCGCGTCGAGGCGGGCGACGTCTACGACAAGGACAAGAGCTGAGACATTTTCGCCGGCGTGACTTGACCGGCGGTCCGAGTCGTCCAAAACTCCGCGGGCCCATGGCTTCCGGGTGCGGCAGCGCATCCGGATGAAACGGGAATAGGTAGGGCAAAGAGGATGCCCGAAGCCTAGCCGCCCCCGCGACTGTATGCGGCGAGCTGCCTTCCACCGATGTCACTGGCCCGTTTGCCGCCTCGCGGCAGGGCTGGGAAGACGGAAGTCGGCCGCGACCCGCGAGCCAGGAGACCGGCCAATCGGCACCTGGACCAACCCCCTCGCCGTCGGGTGAGACGGCAATGGAGTCATGACATGCATATTGAACCTGGACTTGTCGCCGACAGCAAAATTTGGCTGAGCTACGTGACGGCGGCAGGGGCCGGCGGCTACGGTCTCAAACTCGCTTGGCAGGACGTGAAGGAACGCGGCCCCGGCCCGCTGTTTTCCCGGGCCGCGGCGTCCGCCGCTCTGGTCTTCTGCTTCTTCGAGGTCTTCCCGCACTATCCGGTCGGCGTCTCGGAGGTCCATTTGATCTTCGGTTCGACGCTTTTCCTGATCTTCGGTGCGGCGCCCGCAGCCATCGGCTTGGCCTTGGGCCTCCTGCTGCAAGGGCTGTTTTTCGCGCCATTCGATCTGCCGCAGTTCGGCATGAACGTGACGACGCTCCTGGTTCCGCTCTACGGCTTGAGCTATCTGGCTGGCAAGATCGTCGAGCCCGGCACGCCCTACGTGGATCTGAAATACCGCCAGGCGCTTGCGCTTTCGACGGCCTATCAGGCCGGGATCGTCGCCTGGGTGATGTTCTGGGCGTTTTACGGCCAGGGATTCACGGTCGAGACCATGCAGTCGGTCGCGACATTCGGCGCAGCCTATATGCTGGTCATCGTGGTCGAACCGTTGGCGGACCTTGCGGTTCTTGCGGGGGCCAAGACCATCGACGGCCTGAAGGGGAGCGTGCTGGTCGATCGGCGTCTTTACCACGCGGCCTAAAGTGCGGCGTATCAGGGGAAGAGCCTTCAAGGCGGCGCGGGTGTCCCGTGCCGCCTTCTTCATGCGTGTGTGTGCCGGAAGGGCCCTGCGGGGCCGAGGCATCGGCGTTCCATCGGGAAGCTAGGGGGCGCCGCGGCAGGCAACACGGCTAATGACCCGGCCAGGAGCCCATTCCCAGCCGGGCCGAAACGCCTTTGTTGTTAACTTCCCGTTCGGTTGAGCCCTAAAACGCTAGACCCGCATTTCTTAACAAGATGTTAACGGCAGGCGTCCCGCCGTCTAGTCCGCGCCGCGCCGCACGAGTTCGGCAAGGATCTCGCCGTCGGCATCCTTGAGAATGAGCTTGCGGCGGCGCGCGTCCGCGCCACGGGTATCTTCCAGCATCGTCAGGAACTCCCTCTCGCGCGTCATCATCGGCGACGGGCAGGCGATCAGCGTATTGGCCAGAGGGCCGATCCTCAGTTCGCCGTTCTTGAAGGAGTAGCGCCCGCGAAAGTGGTTGCAGCCCAGCATGCCGCCGACCTGGCCGTGGTCGCCAAAGCGGAGGTAGCGAGCGTGCTCATCGGTTTCGCCCGCGAAGCCCCATTCCGATCCGGCAAGGTTGTTGAGCGGTCCCGCGCCCGCCCCGCCGGCGGCCCAGGCCAAGACGAATAGCGCTATGAGGAGGCACAGTCCGCGGCGCAAGACTGGCGAGCTCGGTTGCATGGCACGGGTTCCCTGGAGCTTCCGGCGATAAGGACGCGGGCCCCTTTTAGGGCGCAACGGCGGCCGATGCCAGAGCTTCGGGACGGTGGCCCGACTTGGGAGGTCCGCGGCCGTTGCGCCGCGCTGCCGCGCGGCCGGAGACGGGCGGCGCACCTAGACGCTGGCGAACTTGAAACTGCGCGGACGTGAACGTCGGCGGGCTCGATTGCCGGGGAAAGGTGGGGGAGTCTCGGGTCTATGCAGCTACGTCTGGCGCCGGTAGTGCGCGATCATGAACTCATGCCAGGCGCCGTCCTCGCCGGGCGTCTTGGATCGAAGGGTGCGGTGGTCGTCGTTCACGAACTCGATGATGTCTTGGTAGCGTGCGAGGGTGCCATCGCCCATGGCGCTCGGCCCTTCGGTATGGAGAGTCAGTATCCTGCCGGAGGGATCGAGGTTCCCCTCATAGGTCCAAAGGTGGGTCATCATCGAAGCGGCGAACGTGCCGACGAACTTTTGCTTCCGAGGATCGTAGCCGAGCGTCATGATGCTGATCATGGGTACGCCATCCGGCCCGTCGCAGCGTCCTTCGCCGATCGTCCAGAGGCCGCCGAGCGAGCGCACGCTCTCGATCGCGGTCGATGTCATGGTCGGTTGGCCGGGACCCATGGAGCATTCCATCTCGCAGGTCCAGTCGCCGACGAGCTTGTGGAGCCAGTCATGCTCTTTTTGCGGTTTGACTTTCGGGCGGGGTATGTCCCGGGTCTGCCCAGCGGAATTCGACTCGGTTGTCGTCATGATTGCTCCCACTCGTTGGTGCCGGACTGGCCCGGCGCTTCGAATACGTCTCCCAGGCGCTATTCCGGCTTCATGCAGTTGATCATCCACTGAGTGCCGAAACGGTCGACAAGGACCCCGAACTTGAAGGCCCAGAACGTCTCCATCATCGGCATGATTTCGCTTCCACCCTCGATGAGAGCCGCGAATACGCGGTCCGCCTCGGCGGGCTCGGGGATATTGAGCGTCACGGAGACGCCCTGCATGGGTTTGAAGCGATCGGGGGCGGCGTCCGAGGCCATGAGCAGGTCGTCGCCGATGGCGATGCGGGCATGGGCGATTTTGTCCGCGAGGTCCTCCGGAATCTCGTTCTCGCCGGGCATGTCGCCATAGGTCATCATGGCGACGATTTCCCCGCCAAGAACCGCTGCATAGGTCATCATGGCCTCTTTGCAGGTGCCGGGAAAATTCAGATACGGATTGAGTTTCACTGTACTGTCCCTTCGAAAGCGCACTTCAGCGCGGCGACGTCGTATTTCGTCATCTGCATGAACGCATGCATGACGCGCTGAGAGGCCGCGCAATCCTTGTCCGTCAGCATCTCGTAGAGCACGACCGGCACGACCTGCCAGGACAGGCCGAACTTGTCCTTGAGCCAGCCGCATGGGCGTTCCTCGCCGCCAGCGGTGAGCTTCGCCCAATAGTAGTCGACTTCGTCCTGGTCCTTGCATTCAATCTGGAACGAGACGGCGTCGTCGAACGTGACGCGCGGTCCGCCGTTCATTGCGGTAAATTTCTGTCCGTCCAGTTCGAACATGACGACCATGACCGAGCCTGCGGGTTTGCGGTGAATGTCATGACCTTCCTCGCCGTAGCGGCTGACATAGGCGATGCGCGAGTTGTTGAAGATGGAACAGTAGAATTTAGCGGCCTCCTCGGCTTCGCTGTCAAACCAGAGGCACGGAACGATCTTTGACGCCGCGATGGTCATTGGCCGGCCTCTCTCGCGGGCGTCATCCACCCGATACCGGCGCCGCCCGGCTCGCGCAGGAGCGCTATTCGTCCAACGCCGGGGACATCGAAGATCGGCCGCATGAGCTGCGCGCCGCATCCTAGGGCCTTCTCGACGCGCGCATCGACGTCATCGACCGCGATATAGGAGAGCCAGCCCTCCGGCACGTCGGCGCATTGCACTGGGTCGGCCGGAAAGATGCCTCCGGCCAATTGCCCCTCGGACTTGGCCGTCCAGTAGGTGCCGCCTTCCGGCATGGGCATGGGATCGAACGTCCAGCCGAGAGTATCGGCGTAGAACTTCCGGGCGCGTGCCTCGTCGTGGGTCACCAACTCGTTCCAGTAGAACATTCCGTGTGCCCAATGTTTCGCCGGGTTGCCGGAGCATTGCTCGGCGGTCGCTGTGTCACTCATGAAACTCTCCTATCGAACTTTGGTTGCGGTCAGATTGTCGATCTAAGCGAGATAGTGCTCGAGTTTGTCGAGGCTGCCGGACCAACCGGCGCGATGCCGGTCGCGCGCAGCCTCGTCGTAGAACTGCTCGTGGATCAAGGTGAGGATCGTTCCGTCGCCGTCCGGTTTGACGAGAACGGTCACGAAGGATTCCCGCTCCGGCATCGTGCGCCACGCCCAGGTGAACGCGAGCTTCTCGCCTGGGATCACGTCGCGATAGACGCCGCCGACATTGTGCTCCTCGCCGTCCTCGGTGAAGAAACAGACGGCGTAGCGGCCGCCGACGCGGACATCCGTCTCGGCATGACGGACTTCTCCGGAGTCCGGCCCAAACCATTTCAGGATTTTTTCGGGATCGGTCCAGGCGGCATAGACCTTTTCGGGTGAGGCTTTGAGACGCCGCTTGAGGGTGAGACTTGGCTTCGTCGAGATGTCCGCGTCTGTGGGCATGGGTCGTCCTCCATTAGCGTGCCGCCCTCCAGGAGAGCATCCTCCTCGACGAGGGCAGCCAGACGGTCGAGCCGCTCCGTCCAGAAGTGTTGATAGCGATCGAGCCATTCCATGGCGTGCGCCATGGGTTCGGCATTGAGCCGGCAGGTCACGGTGCGGCCGCTCTTGGACCGGGTGATGAGTCCCGCGTCCGAAAGCACCTTCAAATGCTTGAGGATCGCGGGCAGCGACATCGTGAACGGCTCGGCTAGCGCGCTTACGGGCATGCCTTCCTCGGCATTCGGCTCGAGACGCGCCAGCAGCGCCCGCCGGGTCGGGTCGGCCAGCGCGGCGAAGGTGCGATCGAGTGCCTCGTCTGAATACTTAACCATTAGGTTAAGTATAGGATCGCTTCTCCGGGCGGTCAACGGTCAAGGCTGGCTCCATTCGTCCAGCATGAGTTGACAGACGGGATTCGGCTTTTTATGGTCCGCCCCAATTCGCGGGCGGCCTTTTCCAAGGGCCGCCCTGACTATTTTCAGCCGAAACGGATGGCGTGAGATGAAGATCAAGAATTCGCTGAAGGCCCTGGTGAAGCGCCATCGGGACAACCGGGTGGTTCGCCGCCGTGGCCGGCTCTATGTGATCAACAAGACCAACCGCCGGTTCAAGGCGCGTCAGGGCTAGCAGCTCCGCTCGGCCTTCCGGTCTTGCCCCGTCCCCATTGGAGACCGGGGATTCACACGATGAAATGTTTTGACGGGGCCCCTCTGGGCCCCGTACCTTTTCCGGATGGGAACGATCGGTCATCGGCTTTTCTTGTGCATTTTGGCGGTGACATTTGCCGCTTGCGCGCCGGCGTCCGCGTTTGCGTCGCCGCCCATCGTGCGGGTTCAATTCTTCGAACATTTCGACGACGAACCGGAGGAAGACCTTCCGCCTGCGGACGACCCTGCGCTCGACGGTCTCGATCTCCAAGCCTCGCCGGACTTGAACCTGGACGCGGTGCCCGAGCCGCCTGCCGCGCTGCCCGATAGCGCCGAAGGTCAGGCGCCGAAAGCGCTGGACGAGGGACTGGCCGCTGTCGGCGTGCCGCCGGCGTTCGATCCCGCGGACAGGCCGGAATTGCTGGCGGGGCTTTACGACCGGCTCGCGCGCGCCAAGAGCCAGAACGATGCCGCGCCGATCACAGCGGCCATTGAAGAGTTGTGGACGACCTCCGGCAGCGACACGGTCGATCTTCTGATGAGCCGGGCGACCCAATTCGCCAACGACTCGGAGGTCGATCTCTCGCTCGCGGTGCTGGATGCCATCGTGGATCTCGCGCCGAACGAAGCGGAAGCCTGGTATTTGCGCGCCAAGGTCAACGTGCTTGCGGGCAATCCGGAGCGCGCCCTGGCTGATCTGCGCCACACGCTCAATCTGGACGCGAAGCACTATCTGGCGATCACCGATCTCGGGCTCGTGCTGGAACAGCTCGGCGCGAAGAAAGAAGCGCTGGAAGCCTATCGGCAGGCGCTCGCGGTCAATCCCTATTTGGATGACGCCAAGGCTGGTGTCGACGCGCTCGAACGCGAAGTCGAAGGTCAGGACATCTAGGCCAGGACATCTCGGCCAAGACATCTAGACGGGAAATCCGAGCGGGCTTGCCGGTAGCAGCCGGTCTTATGGGATATCGTCGTCCGCGGTCGGATCGACTTCGGCAATGCGCAACAGATTCGTCGCGCCCGACTTTCCGAGCGGCACGCCGGCGGTCACGATGACCTGTTGTCCGGCCTTCGCGAACCCCTCCTCGTAGGCGATGCGGCAGGCCTTCGCGACCATGTCGTCGAGATTGATCGGATCGTCGGCGAGCACGCAATGCTGGCCCCAAACGATCGAGAGCTTCCGCGCGGTGCGCGGAATCGGCGTCAGCGCCAGGATCGGCTGTTGCGGCCGTTCGCGCGCGGCGCGCAAGGCCGTGGCGCCCGAGGCCGTGTAGCAAACGATGGCGGCTAGATCGAGGGTCTCGGCGACCGTACGGGCCGCCGCCGAGATCGCGTCGGCTCCTGTTGCCTGAGGGTCGATGCGCTGCGCATGAATGATCGCGGCATGCAGCGGATCGTGTTCCACCTCGACGGCGATGCTGTTCATGGTGGCGACAGCCTCGACCGGGAATTTCCCGACCGCCGACTCTGCCGAAAGCATCACCGCGTCGGTGCCTTCAAACACGGCGGTGGCGACGTCCGACACCTCCGCGCGCGTCGGGACGGGCGCGTAGATCATCGATTCCAGCATCTGCGTGGCCACGACCACGGGCTTACCGGCATTGCGCGCCGCGCGGCTGATCTGCTTCTGTAGGCCGGGCACCTTCTCCACCGGCATTTCCACGCCGAGATCGCCGCGCGCCACCATGATCCCGTCCGCGAGGTCCACGATCTCCTTGAGAAAGTGGATGGCGGTCGGCTTTTCGATCTTGGCCATGATGGCGGACCGGTTCTTGCTGAGTTTCCGCGCTTCTTCGATGTCGGCCGGCCGCTGGACAAAGGACAATGCGAGCCAGGAGACGCCGATCGAATTCGCGCATTCGATGTCCGCGCGATCCTTGTCGGTTAGGGCGCCGAAGGGCAGCACCGTGTCCGGCAGGCTGATGCCCTTGCGGCTGCCGAGCAGACCGGAATTGAGCACTTCGGCGTCGATGCGCACGTCCGAGGCTTCCACGACGCGCAGCCTGAGTTTGCCGTCGTCCAGCAGGAGCATGTGGCCGTTCTCGACCGACTCGAAGATCTCCGGATGCGGGAGATGGACACGGCCCAATCCGCCGACATCTTCGCGGCGAACGAAGCTGACGATGTCGCCTTTCGTCAAGCGCATCGTTCCGGATTCGATCTTACCGATGCGGAGCTTGGGTCCTTGCAGGTCCACCAGGATGCCGATGGGACGCGAAAACTCCGTTTCCAGCTTTCGGACAATCCCGTGGACCTCCCGCAAGCCGTCGTGGGTCGCGTGGCTCATGTTCACACGAAAGACGTCGGCGCCCGCTTCGAACAGGTGCCGCATGGTTTCTTCGTTTGTGGAGGCAGGACCGAGCGTAGCGACGATCTTGACTCGCCGGTTACGCCTCATTGGTTTTTGTCTTCGCCTTCAGGGTCCGTGAGACGCACGGTCCAATCCCTCTCTTCGCCGGTGTCGACCTCGAAGAAACCCGTGCGCCGGTGGCCGCGCTTCTCGCAATCGTTGGTGTCGCGAATGGTGAAGGACTTGTCGTCCGTGCACATATAGAGGCTACCTGCCCACTCGCCACCACGGTCATAGTCCACCGCATGGATATAATAGTAGCGTCCGATCAGCACACCCTTGAGCAAGGTCTCGCATGTGTGCGACGCGATGTTCCACCAGCCTTCGCTGGCCCAGCCTTCGGTATCCTTGTAGCCGATGGCGACGCCCACGCGGCTGGCCGTGGTGTTGCACAACTTCAGGTCGGCCATCGCGGGCGTAATGCCGGGTCCCGTCAGGATGCCGAGTGCCGTGACTCCAGCCGCGATAGTCGCTGTGGCAACCAAGCGGCGCGCTACGGCCCGGATAGGGGCGGATTTGCAGATCACATCGGAGACAGGCATCGGGTTCTCAAAGTCTGAAAGTCGTATCTAACGGGCCCCGAACGGTAGCGGCGAATAGGTTGCATTTCTCTGACCGGCGGGGATGGATTATAAGGCTGGGGCTGCGCCGATAAAACACCGCCCAACTTTGGGGTAAATGTGTCGCGGCCTCGAGTTTGCTACGCTGGGTTCTATCGCTTTGGAGTTAAGTCTGGATACGTTGGTACAAGAAGAGTTGGGCGAGAAGCCATACCGGACCATTGACGGGGATGTAAAGCTTGGTCTCTTGATCCTTTGCGATCACGCGCAGAACCGTATCCCGGAAGACTTTCACACGCTTGGGCTGCGGCCGGAAGACCTCCACCGCCATACTGCGTTCGATCTCGGCGCGGAGGGCGTGACCCGCTTCCTCGCCAAGATGCTCGGCGCACCCGCCGTCATCAGCCAGTTCTCGCGGCTTCTCGTCGATCCGAACCGGGGCCTGGACGACCCGACGCTGATCATGGAGATCGCAGACGGTCTCGTGGTTCCGGGCAATGTCGGCTTGAGTGCGGCGGCGCGGGAGGAACGGCTCGACCGCTTCTACCGGCCCTATGACGACGCCGTTGGCGGGATGGTCGGTGCGGCCATCGACGCGGGAAGGCCGCCCGTGATCCTCTCGATCCACAGCTTCACGCAGGCTTGGAAAGGCGTTCCGAGGCCCTGGCATACCTCCGTACTGTGGGACAAGGACCCCCGGTTACCCGTGCCTCTGCTCGACGGCCTCAAGACTATTCCGGACGTCGTGGTCGGCGATAACGTTCCGTATTCGGGACAGCTCAAGGGCGATACGCTTTACCGGCACGCCACCGCACGCGGCCTCGCTCATGCCCTCATCGAGGTCCGGCAGGACTTGATCCTGGGCGAGCAGGGTCAGGCGGAATGGGCCGCGCACCTTGCGCGGGTCGTTTCCGGCGTGCTGCAGTCCACCGACGGACTGAACACGATCGAGTATCACGGCTCTCATACGGGCATCTGACGGACGAAAGGCGCGGCATGGACGAGACAGCAAGAACCGAGATCGAGGCGGCGGCCTTCCGGCGGTTGGTGGAACATCTGCAAGAGCGGACCGATGTGCAGAACATCGATCTGATGGACCTGGCCGGCTTTTGCCGGAACTGCCTGTCGCGGTGGTATCTGGAGGCGGCCGACGAACGCGGCATCCCGCTCGCCAAGGCCGAGGCGCAAGAGATCGTCTACGGAATGCCTTACGAGGACTGGAAGGCGAAGTTCCAGACCGAACGCGCCTGACGGCGAAATATCTTTTATATTGAATTGGTTAGGCGTCACTGCCAGGGCGTCCGGGCACCGGCTTTGGATAAGCGGGAAAAGCGGGTCGTTGCGCCTTGCCGCGTCTCGCGATTCTGGCTCAAGCTCCGCTCTTCATCGAATCATCGCAAAACGTCTCGAGGAACCCAACGTGCAGCTTCAGACATCGGCCAAAGATCAGCTTCGTGCCATCGTATCCCGTATCGAACGGTTGGAGGAAGAAAAGGCGGCGCTCTCCGCGGATCTGAAGGAGGTCTACGCGGAGGCCAAGGGCAACGGATTCGACGTCAAGGCGCTTCGGAAGGTCATCAGCCTCCGCAAGCAGGACGACAACAAGCGCCGTGAGGAGGAGATGATCCTCGCCACCTATCTCCACGCGCTGGGCATGGATGCCGAGGAGTCCGAGGCGGCGTAGGCCGCTGCTACGTGAGAAGCCGATTGGCCGTCCGGCGCCCGTGCGCCTTCTAAAGGGCGCGCGCCAACCGGGTCGGACCTTGTTTCGGCAGACCCGCATAGAGGCTTCTTACTGCCGGGCCGGTGAGCGTCTGGACGCTGGCCAGGCCGAGATAGCCGGAGGTCCGGCGGAATTCGAAGCGCGCGGGTTGATCCATATCCTCGAACAGAAAGTCGATGTCGTCTTGCTCGGGGTGCGTGAGCGGCAAGAGCTCGCGGTCTTGCGCGACCGAGGTGTCGGACATCAAGCTAGCCGTTTCGAATGGGACGTAGCTCAGCTCGTCCGGATGGTCGTCGTCGTATTCCGGTGCGCTGACCACTGAGGCCGGCTTGTAGGCGGGCGCTTTCTGCTGCGCCGAGACGGACATTTGCGGCGGGATCGGAGCTCTGACTTGCGCCTGGCTTGACGCGTCACGCTGCCAGGGCAGGGCGCCACCAAGACTCGCCAGTGCGAAGTTCCTGGCCGGTTTTGCAGGCTCCGGCACTTCCGCGTCGGCCGGCGCGAGCGTCATGGGTTTGAACTGCGGTTCCGCCGAGGCGACTACCGGCATCGCGACCGGCGGGTTCGTCAGCTGAGCGACGAGTCGGACCGGGTTAGGCGTGGGAAGCGGCGTCGCGGACGCAATCGCGATCGGTGACGTCAGGCCCTTGGCCTGAGCGATCAGCGTTGGATTGACCATGCCTTTCGCCATCGCGGCTTCGTAATCTCTCTTGGTGATCCGCCGTCCGTCGCTCGGAACGTAGCCGGTCTTGCCTTCCGGGAAGAGGGCGGCGAGCTCGAGCCGGGGCATGCGCGGCCACATGCGCACATTTCCGACATCCACATGAACGAAGGGAATGCCCGAGGTCGGGTAGTATCCGACGCCGCCGACCTCCTGAATGAGGGCCGATGCGCGGAGCGTCTTCAAAGGAACGTCCGGGAAATGAATGTCGCAGGCCTTGCCGAGCGTGTGTTGGCTCCGGCGAGCCTGACCGCCACCGGCCCGTCTGAGCTTTTCGTTGGTCCTCGGGCTGCGGTAACCGGAAATGAGATGGATCGGCTCCTTGGACCCGAGCCGCTCGTGAAGGGTCCAAACCAGATCGATCAGCTCACGGTTCATTGTCGTGGGCTCGTTCGCACGCCAGTCGCGCATGAACCAGTTGAGCTTTTTGAGCGCTTCCTCGTCCCACACGCCATCGCGCTTGTAGGTGACGGTCAGCGTCTCTTTCGTGTGGATCTCGTAGAGTGAAAGGGTGCGGTCTTCGGCGGAAGCGCCGACAGTCTGGCCGATGACCGCGAGGGCGGTCAGGCTCAAGACCGCTGCGCGCAGCGCAGCCCGGCGTACACGGCTCCCCCTAAAACGCATCCCGTCTTTCCGTAATTTCCCTCGCCGGCCTTACTCGGCCGACTTTCCCCAATGACACCAGGCCTTTAAGGCCATTCTGTGCCGCTGGCCGCACGTACCCCACTGCGGCCAATAAGCAACAGTATCCAGACAAAATGAGCGAAAAACAAGGCAAAGCCGTTAACTGTACCGGCGCATTTTTGCGCGTAGTTAACAGTTCCTGATCGGCAGAACTCTGTTGTTTTTCTTGTTGGTGCGGGTCCGCCGTAGAGCGGCGGGCACGCGGGCTTCGGCCTCGCGGGTCGAAGAATCGGTAAGGATCATCGCGGGCGCACGCCGCTTGACACGGCCGTCCGTCAAAACGTGTTCCGGGCGAACCGCGCGGCCGGGGCCGGGCGCTGCCGCTCGGCCTGCCGTGTGGGGAAGGCCGTATCCGGATGATCCGAGGCGGCGTAGCCCTGGCCCTTCTTGAACAGGGCCGCGCTCATGCGCCGGTCGTGGCCGTAGATGTCTCCGTAGGTCGTGATCGAACCGTCGTCGTTCACCCAGAGCGTGAAGTAGGTGATGTAGACGGGGATCGGATCGTTCAGCGCGACCTGCTGGTCGTAGCCCGTGTCGAACGCGGTCTGCGTCTTGGCCGAGCTCCAGTTGCGGTCGTGCTTCAGGAGAACGGCAGCGAACATGTCCGGATCCTGCACACGCATGCAGCCGTGGCTTTCGGCGCGCACGGAGC
Organism: Hyphomicrobiaceae bacterium; assembly: GCA_020637815.1. GTDB lineage: Bacteria > Pseudomonadota > Alphaproteobacteria > Rhizobiales > Methyloligellaceae > Methyloceanibacter. Next base: position 650,188 of record JACKJS010000002.1, read on the forward strand.
GATTGAAGAAGTGCTTCTGCGGCGTGTCGTGCATGTAGACGTCATGCTTGTTCGGGAACACGAACTTCACGCGTCCCAGCACATTGTTCGGGCTCGGCGGCTGGTAGAAATGAAGCTTGCGGATGTCGACGCGGCCCCAGTCGATCGCCTGCGGGTCGATGTCCTGTCCGTTGTACTTGATGCGCAGCTCGTGCTGCTGCAGCACGCGCGTGTCCCAGCGCGTTCCGTACCACCCACCGCCATAGGGGCGGATATAGGGCCGGATCTCGTCCGTCTTGATGGAATTCGGAACGTTCCAATACGGCCCGAACACCACAGACTTCATGTCGGCCGAGAAAATGGGGGTCGGCGTCTTCGTGGCGCCCGCGACGACCCGCGTCGTGTGGATCGTCTTGTCGTCCTCGACCACGCGCAGCATGTATTCCGGCACGTTCACGGTGACGTAGAACCGGCCTTGGTCCTGCGGCAGCCAGCGCCAGCGCTCCATGTTCAGAAGGATCTTCTTGATGTCCGCCGTGCTCCCGGCGCTGCGCAGATGCGGGCTGTTGAGTAGACGCCGCGTGCCGGGACCCACGACCCCGTCCGCCGTCGCGTTGTGCGTCTTCTGAAAGTGCTTCACCGCCTCGGCTACCGCTTGGTCGTAGAGTGAGGGGTCGCCGCCTTGCGCGAGGCCGAGACGCTTGCGCAGCAGCGAGACTTGCGGGTCCGCATCGCCGAACTGAAGCAGGGGTCCGTCCGGAATCTGGATTTCGGGGGCCTTGCTGCCGGCGTCCGTCTCGCCGCCGCGTAGAGCGATCAGCTTTTTGCGTAGCCGCTCGAATTGCGGGTGCTGCGGCTGAAAGCTCCGCAAATAGGCGGCCGGGTCGGAACGGAAGGCGACCGAGTGGATGACTTCGGACGGCTTCGGTAGCGCCAGTGTCGGATCGAGATTGCGCGAAATACGGCTCGGCGCGATGCGGCCGCCGCGGGCGTCCCGCGCATAGGCGAGCACGGCCTGGCTGATGGCGATCTCCGCCGAGGCGAGGGTGGCAATGGCGTCCGATGACGTTGCGTCGAAGCCGCGCATTTCGGGGAGCTTGTAGTCGGACGCATCGAGGCCGTAATCGTCCGCCCGTTCGATCTCGGCGACGACCGCCTTGCCGCGCGCGCTCAGGCCCTTGCCGCCGACCCACAGAAGGGGCTGGCCGGCGTCGCTGTAATACTCGACCAGCGCGCCTCTGATGCCGGCCGTCTGCGTCTCCGTTAGCGGAAAGCTCTCGCTGAGTTCCGACTGCACGGCCTCGCGGATGGCATCGGCGCGCGTCGCGGGCCGCGCCGGGCTCCCGGCCCGAGGGGCAGGGGCCACGTCGGTCGCCTTTTCCGGCTTAGGTGCCATGGCGCGCGGGGCGTCTTGCGCCGCCGTGATTGAAGCCTTCGGCTTTTCGACTTTAGCCACCGTACCGAGCATCTGCACACGGAGCAAATCCGTGCTTAGCGGCTCCGCGCTCAGCATCGCGGTGCTGACGGGGTGCTTCTCCTGGGTTGCTTTTTCGGTTGCCGCCGCCGGCAGGCCCGGCAGCCCCGCGCAGAGAAGCGTCAGTGCGATTGCGTGCGTTGGCTTCATTGCACTCATCTCCTTGCGGTCTAGTTGGGCCGTGCTTCGAGGCCGATCTCGCGCATCTTGCGGTAGAGCGTCGATCGCCCGATGCCGAGCCTCTTGGCGATTTCCGTCATGCGACCGCGGTAGCGTCCGAAGGCAAGGCGGATCATGTCCGCCTCGACCGCTTCCAGAGAGCGAATGTCGCCGTTGGCGCCGAGGGCCGGGATGCCGAGCGAGTCCTTGCCGTTCGCGTTCGGAATATGGACGGTTTCGGCCGCGCCGGCGGACTGGCCGAGCATCACCGGACCGTCGATGCGGGGCATCGGGTCCTTTGGCGCGGGCGCGGGCGGCACGGTGACCGCGTAGCCCTCCACATGGGCGGCGATTTGCGGAAACTCGTTGACGGTCAACATCGGGCTGTCGGCGAGCACCACGGCGCGAAAGACGGTGTTTTCGAGCTGGCGGATATTGCCGGGCCAGCTGTAGCGCTGGAGCATCGCCGTGGCGTCCGCGTCGACCCCATCGATGCGTTTGCCTTCCTCGGCGGCGAAGCGTGCCGTGAAGTGGCGGATGAGTTCGGGAACGTCGTCCAGGCGTTCGCGCAAGGGCGGTACCCAGATCGGGAACACGTTCAGGCGGTAATAGAGGTCCTCGCGGAAGCGGCCCTCTTGAACCAGCTTGATCAAATTCTGGTTGGTGGCCGAGATTAGGCGGATGTTGACCTTGACAGGCTGCTTGCCGCCCACCGGATCGATTTCGCCCTCTTGCAGCGCGCGCAGCAATTTCACTTGCGCGTCGAGGGGCAGTTCGCCGATCTCGTCGAGGAACAGCGTGCCCCCGTCCGCTTCCACGAACTTGCCTGCGCGTTTCTCGGTGGCACCGGTGAACGCACCCTTTTCGTGGCCGAAGAGAATGCTCTCGACCAGAGTCTCCGGGATGGCGCCGCAATTGACGGTCACGAATGGCTTGGCTTTACGGGCGCTCTCACCCTGAATGGCGCGGGCGATTAGCTCCTTGCCGACGCCCGATTCACCCTCGATCAGGACGGGAATGTTCGATGCGGCGGCGCGCCGACCGACCTCGATGACTCGCGACATGGTCTCGCTTCCGGCGATGAGATCGGCGAAATCGAGCTCCCCGGTCGCAGTCGCCTTCATGCGGTTGATCTCGCCGGCAAGCGCCTCGATCTTGAGCGCGTTCTTGATCGAGACTTCGAGCCGCTCGGGGCTGACCGGTTTCACCACGAAGTCCACGGCGCCCGCCCGCATCGCGCTGATGGCGGCGTCGATGCTGCCATTGGCGGTCTGAACGATGACCGGAGGTCTGCGCGGCAAGGAGCGCATGGCGGTGAGGACGGCCATACCGTCCGTATCGGGCATCACAAGATCGAGAAGAACGAGGGCGATATCGCCCGCGTTGCCGGCTTGCAGTGCGGCGAGCGCTGCTTCGCCGCCCTCGGCGGTTTGAACCGTGTAGCCGAAGCGCTTCGTCGTCTCTTCGAGAATACGGCGCTGGGTAGGGTCGTCATCGACGACCAGAACGCAACTGGGCATGACGCAAAAACTCACTCGTTACGCAAACATCTACAAATGCAGGCGCCCCGGTGAGGACTAGGCTTGGTCGATACACTTGACCGCCTACACTTGGCCGTCCGTGACCCCTGCTGTGCCAAAACAGTGCACTCGAAGGGTAAACATGTCCTTTATCGCGGTTCGATTTTGGGGAATGTCTTGCCGAAGTGTGAGTTTGCGTTTCACAACAAAGCGTTCTTTGGCCCTTGCGGGAGGCACACGCGCTACCCACACTACCGGCGAGACCTGAGTGATTTGCGCGCGGGCGAATCGGCCGAGGCCGGCCGGTGCCCCAACAACGAGGACCTTCGAGACTGATGCTGCCCCGTAATTGCTTCCCCGTCCGGCTTCCCGATTCCCTTCTGACCTATACGCAGACGGCCGAGGCGAAATCCGCCGGAGCCGCCGCGCTGGGACACCTGCCGGAATGGAATCTGGGCGATCTCTACGATGCGCCCGCCTCGCCCGCGCTGAGGGCCGATCTGGAGAAGGCCCGCCAGGACGCCGAGGCGATGCACGAGCGGTACGCCGGTAAGCTCGAGGCGCTGCTCGACGGCGGTGCGGGCGGCGAGGCAATTGCCGAGGCCGTGCGCAGCTACGAGGCGCTGAACGACGTGCTAGGGCGCATCGTCTCCTATGCGAGCCTGCTCTATGCGGCCGATACGACCGATCCCCGGCATCAGAAATTCTACGGGGACATCCAGGAGAAGATCACCGGTATTTCCTCGCAGCTTCTGTTCTTCCCGCTAGAACTCAATCGCCTCGACGACGCAGCGATCGAAAAGGCCATGGCCACGCCGTCGCTCGGCCACTACCGGCCCTGGCTCGAGGACTTGCGCAAGGAGAAGCCGTACCAGCTCGAGGACAAGCTGGAGCAGCTGTTTCACGAAAAGGCCGTGAGCGGGCGCGGGGCTTGGGACCGGCTCTTCAACGAGACCATGGCCAATCTGCGCTTCGATATCGATGGGGAGCAACTGAGCTTGGAGCCGACGCTCAACCGGCTCCTCGATCCGGACGAGAAGACGCGCAAGCACGCGGCCAAGGCGCTGGCGAAGGTCTTCAAGGACAACGTGCAGCTCTTCACGCTGATTACCAATACGCTGGCCAAGGACAAGGAAATCTCGGACCGCTGGCGCGGATTCGAGGATGTGGCCGACAGCCGCCATCTCGCCAACCGCGTGGAGCGGGACGTGGTGGATGCACTCGTGGCGGCGGTTCGCGAGGCCTATCCGCGCCTCTCCCACCGCTATTACGCCATGAAGGCGAAATGGCTCGGCATGGAGACCCTGAAATACTGGGACCGCAACGCGCCCTTGCCCGAGGAACCGAAGCAAATCATCGGCTGGGACGATGCGCGCGACACCGTGTTGACGGCCTATGGGAACTTCTCGCCGCGCATGGCGGACATCGCCGGCCGTTTCTTCTCCGACGGTTGGATCGACGCGCCGGTGCGCCAAGGAAAACAACAGGGCGCCTTCTCGCACCCCACCGTGCCGAGCGCGCATCCGTACGTGCTGCTGAACTACCAGGGCAAGCCGCGCGACGTGATGACGCTCGCGCATGAGCTGGGTCATGGGGTGCATCAGGTGCTGGCGGGCAAGCAAGGCGCGCTGATGGCACCGACGCCGTTGACGCTTGCCGAGACGGCGAGCGTGTTCGGTGAGATGCTGACCTTCCGGAAACTACTCGACCAGGCGCCGAGCGCCCGCGAGCGCAAAGCGCTGCTCGCCGCCAAGGTGGAGGACATGCTCAACACGGTCGTCCGGCAGATCGCGTTCTATTGTTTCGAGCGCAAGGTGCATACCGAACGGCGCGAAGGCGAACTCACGAGCGACAGGCTCGGCGAGATCTGGATGGAGGTACAGCGCGAGAGCCTGGGGCCGGCCATCGAGCTCAAGCCGGAATACGAGACCTTCTGGTCCTACATCCCGCATTTCATTCACGCGCCGTTCTACGTCTACGCCTATGCTTTCGGCGATTGCCTGGTCAACTCGCTCTACGCTGTGTACGAAAATGCCGATGCCGGGTTTGCCGAGCGGTATCTCGAAATGCTTTCCGCGGGCGGTACGAAGCATCATCGGGAACTTTTGAAGCCGTTCGGTCTTGATGCTTCCGAGCCGCATTTCTGGTCCATGGGGCTCAAGGTGATCGAAGGCTTTATCGACGAGCTCGAGGAGCTGGACCGAAAGCTGGCTGCGGAGGCCTAGCGGCATGACACAGGTTGCGCTGGTTCCCATTCTTGCTTGGGTCGCAGCGGTAGCCTGTTGGGGAATCGCGGTCTGGCGCGGCCCACGCCCGATCCCGCGTTGGTTCGCGGTGGACCGGGCCTTGCGCTATATCTTCATTTTTCCGCTGGGTTTGCTCGGAATCTGGGCCTTTGTCGGCCACGTAATGTTTCCACTCCGGTCTGCGGCGGCGATCGGCTGGCAGCCCAGCCCGTTCCAGTTCGAAGTGGGTTACGCCAATCTCGGAATTGGCCTCGCCAGCCTCTATGCGGCGTTCACGACGTTCTATGCGCGCGTCGCGGTCGCCATTGCCGCATCGTGCTTTCTTGTCGGCGCTGGAATCGGCCATGTCCACGACATCATCGCCTATGGCAATCTGACGGCGGGCAATGCGGGCCCGATCCTCGTGACGGACTTTCTCACGCCAATGGCGGCGCTGACCCTATTGATCTTGTCGGCCCGGCGTCCGCGCAGGCGGCTGAAGTCGCCCGATTCTCAAGCGCTCGAAGCCGAGATGGAAGTGGCCCGCCAGGCCATGCGCTCCTATCGCGAGGCCCTCGACCGCTTCGTCAAGAGCTAGCGGCCACCGCTCGATGCGGGCGCTCTAATGGCTGGCGAAGACCTCGGTACTGCCGTCCTTCTTCACCAACAGCACGTCGTACGGCTCCGTCGTGCCGTCCGGCTGTTCCATGCCGGGCGAGCCAATCGGCATTTTCGGCACGGTCAGACCGGCGGCGTCGGGACGTTCCTTCAACAGCCGCTTGATGTCGTCGGCCGGCACGTGGCCCTCGATGGCGTATCCGCCGATGAGCCCCGTGTGGCAGGACTCGAGGCTCTTGCCGATTCCGGCCTGGCGCTTGATGCGGTCCAGCATTCCGTAGGAGGTGTTCTTCGCCGACACCGTGAAGCCGTTATCCGCGAGGTAGTCCGCCCATTTCTGACAGCACCCGCAGGTGGGCGATTTCCACACCTCGATGGCCAGCGCCGTATCGGTCGTGGCGCGCGCCGTGCCGTGCATGGGGAGCGCCGGCAAGACAAGCACCGCGGAAAGGATGAGAAGCCATCTTGCGAGCATCGTCATGTGTCCCTTGAATTCCGATCGCGCCCGGCGGACCTGTAACGCGCCGTTGCGCCCATTCTACGCGCTACTTGACGAGCGCGATATCGGCGACCACGGGCAGGTGATCCGATTCCAGCCTTGGGCCGATCCGCACATCAATCTTCGCCAAGTGCGGCGAGACGAAGACGTGATCGATGGGCAGGAGCGGTAGGAGTGGCAAATCCTTCCAGCGAGCAGGCCATGTCGGAACGAGCGTGTTGAAACGCCGCATGCCCGTCTCCGCCGTGAACTTGTGGAGCTTTTGCGTCCACGGCGTCATGTTGAGATCGCCGGCGACGATTATCGGTCCGGTCTGCGAGCGGACGAACGCGGTCAGGGTATCGATATCGCTTTTCTGCTGTGCCGGGTAGAAAGGCCGGGCCATGTGCGCCCCCACAAGTTTGACTTCCGTGCCGTTCACGTCGAGCAAGGCCCAATGCACGATGAGCGAGCGCCAATAGGGCTGGTTTTCGCGGTCGAGCCGCCCGCTCTTCAGAATCGGATGCTTCGATAGGATCACGAGCCCGTGCGAACCCGCCTGGTATGGGTACAGCGTCTTCAGGTACCGTAGGAAATCTCCGTGCTTCCAACGAATTTCTTCCAGCACGACGGCGTCGGGGTCGGTGCTCGCCAGGAACTTTTCGACCTTCCGCAAATGCAGATCGCCCTTGCCCCACATATTGAAGGTGGCGACGCGCAAGAGCCGCGCGGAGCCGTCCGGCGCTTGGGGCGCTACCCCGGAAAGGCGCGGGATCAGAACGGCGAGCGTCACGGCGAGAAGCGCCGCGCTCGTCACGATCAGCATAGAGTTGCGCAGGACGAGGCTCGCCAGAACCAGGACGAGCAGGCCTGCCGCGAGCAGAGGCAGCCCATTGCTCACGATGTCGAAAGCCGGATAGGTCCCGGCAAGAACGCAGGCCGTGAGGGCTGCCGCGGCGAACAGGCAACCTGCGACGATGGCGGCTTTGACGAATTTTGAAAGCGGCATGAGAGGATGTTCCAGAACTCGGCTCGCGCGGGCCAATTTGCTTCCTATATTTGGAGAGACTTACCGACGGGTGAAGGGCCGTGTCGTCAATGAACGATTTGTCAGACAGTTCGGGCGGGAATCCGGCGAAAGAGCGTCGTGAGACACCGGACCGCGAGAAGAACCGGTTTAGCGCGCGGGCCATGCGCTACGGCCGCGTCGGTGCGAATGTGGGCGGCGTGGCCGCGCGCATCGCTGGGCGGCGTCTGTTCGGGCTCGATGCGGAGACCGAGAAGGACGCGGCTGCGCTCGCCATGGCGCTCGGCGGGCTGAAAGGGCCCATCATGAAGGTGGCCCAGCTCCTCGCCACGATCCCCGACGCGGTGCCTCCGGAATATGCCGAGGCGCTCGGCAAGTTGCAGAGCCACGCGCCGCCCATGGGCCGCGCCTTCGTCAAGCGCCGCATGGCAGCGGAGCTCGGGCCGGACTGGGCGGACAAGTTCGCCGCCTTCGACTACGAAGCCGCGGCCTCCGCCTCGCTCGGCCAAGTCCACAAAGCAACGGCCCATGACGGCCGGGCGCTCGCGGTGAAACTTCAGTACCCGGACATGCGTTCGGCCGTGGAAGCGGACCTTGTCCAGCTCGGCATACTCTTTTCCGTGCATAGGCGGATGCGGCCCGCAGTCGAGACGTCCGAAGTTCTGAAGGAACTCTCGGAGCGTCTGCGCGAAGAACTCGACTATGAGCGCGAAGCGGCCATGACGCGGCTCTACGCTCTGATCTTCTCCGGCGATGCCTATGTGCGCGTGCCGCAGGTTCTCGCGGATCTTTCGACGGACCGTGTGCTGACGATGACCTGGCTCGACGGCCGGCGCCTCCTCGACTACAAGGGCCATGCGCTCGAGGAGCGCAACCGGATTGCCCGCGCCATGTTTCGCGCCTGGTGGCATCCGTTCAGTCACTACGGTGTCATCCACGGCGATCCGCATCTCGGCAACTACACCGTGTTCGAGGACGGCGAGGGCAAGGCGGCTGGCATAAACCTGCTCGACTACGGCTGCATGCGGACCTTCGCGCCGAAGTTCATTCAGGGCGTAATCGATCTCTACAACGGGCTCCGGCACGGTGACCGTTCTCTGATCGTGCATGCCTACGAGACCTGGGGCTTCTGCGGGCTGTCGAACGACCTCATCGATGTTCTGAACATCTGGGCGAAGTTCATCTACGGCCCGATGCTCGACGACCGTATACGGACTATTGCGGATCAGGTGGAGCCCGGCATGTATGGGCGCAAAGAGGCGTTCCAGGTGCATCAGGCCCTGCGCGACAAGGGACCCGTCACAGTGCCGCGCGAATTCGTCTTCATGGACCGCGCCGCGATCGGTCTCGGCGGCGTGTTCCTGCATCTCGGCGCGGCGCTGAACTTCCACACCTTGTTCAACGAGGCAATTGCCGGCGTCGATGTTGGGAACCTGACGCTAAGGCAGCACGACGCTTTTGTGACGGCAGGCGTGCCTTTGCCGGTAGAAAGCGCGGTAAAGACCGTCTCCTGACGATGTAAATGCCCTGCGAGGGTTGTGATCGCCTTTCACATGGCCGAGGATTCGCCAAGCGACGCGAAAGTCATCGGAAGGAGGGGCGGGCGATGGATTGGCTGATCAACGATGCGCTGCCGGTCTTGGCGCGCATCTTCATTGTCTGGATTTTTCCGTTCAGCTTCCTCGACAAGATCCTCAATTGGGATGCGGCCGTGAAGCAGGCCAAGTCGAGTTGGCTACCGGGCGGCGCGGCGCTGCTCTTTCCGGCAATGGCGGTCGAGTTGCTGACGCCGCCCATGATCGTGTTCGGCATTTGCGACGGCATCGCCGCGTTCATTCTCGCCGGGTACTGCGCCGTCACCGGCATCGTCTATCACAATTTCTGGACCTATCCGCGCTTCTGGTCACCCGACAGCGAGGGCTATCCGCATGTTTGGGACTTCTTCAAGAATTTTGGGCTCGTCGGTGGACTGATCTTTGTGATGTTCGCAAGCGGCTTCCTCCGATCGGCGGAACGGGAGGTTCAAGACGTGACGTCGCTGCCGCCACACGGGCCGTCGCCGGGTGTTGTTGCCGTTCAAGCGACGGAGGCAGGGTGATGCAATGACGCCGCCAACCGTCTCCTATTGGCATGTCTGGACAGACGGTGGCGGGATCACGCATCAGACAGAGTGCGCGCTCACCGAATTCGCCATGCAAAGCATGGGAGGAGGCGCCGCGCCGCAATGGAATGCCGGGATCGTCAAGGGTACGGCGAATGTCGTGGTCTGCGTGCTGCCGGTGGGGTGGATCGGGCAATGGCACGAGAATCCGAAACCGCAATGGATCGTGCCGCTCTCGGGCCGCTGGTTCGTGGAAACGACGGATGGGACACGGGTCGAGATGGGGCCGGGAGACATATCCTTTGGCGCAGATCAGCACGCGAAACCGGATTCGCGCGGGCATTCCGGACATCTGTCCGGCACTGTCGGCGGCGAGCCCGCCACGCTGATGTTGGTGCAATTGGAAGACCCGCGCTTCGTTGGCGCGCGCCCCGGCATCTTCACCTAGGGAGGCGTGCCGATGCCTGTGGCCCAGCTCCTGACCGTGGAACTGACCGTGAGCGACCTTGCCGGGACGGTTCGCTTTCTAAGTGCGGGGCTTGGGCTCGAGACCGGTCCGGTGTGGAAGGGCTGCGATCCCGGTTGGAATAGTGTGCTTGGGCTCGCCCCGGAGACGGTTATGTGGAGCGCGGAGATCGGCTTCGAACGGGAGTCGTTGAGGCTCGTGGCCTTCGATCCGCCAGGGGCGCCGTATCCAGCGCCGCGCGCATCGAACGATCCCTGGTTCGAGCATGTGGCGCTGGTTGCCGGCGGCATTCAGGCGGTTTGGTCGCGTCTCGAAAAGGCGGAGCCTGAAGCCGTCACGCGCGGCGGCCCCGTTCTGTTGCCGCCGAATACGGGCGGTGTCACCGCCTTCAAGTTCCGCGACCCCGAGGGCCATCCTTTGGAGTTGATTTCGTTTCCGGACGGTGCCGGGGATCCGCGCTGGCAACAGGGAGGCAGCGGCATTCGCGGCTACGATCACACCGCTATCGTGGTTTCCGATCTCGGCCGCAGCCTCGCGTTCTACGAAGGACTGCTCGGTCTGCGACCTGCTGGCCGGTCCTTGAACCACGGGCCAGAGCAAGACCGTCTCGACGGGCTTGCCCGTTGCGAAGTCGATGTGATCGCCCTGCAGCCCGCATCCATCCCAACGCCTCATGTGGAGCTTCTGCATTATCGAACGCCACGGGGGCGTGTTGCGGGCGCCCCGGTGGCCGCGAATGACGTTGCGTCCGTGCGACAGGTCCATAAAGTGGACGGTCTCGAAGGGCTTGCCGCCCGTCTGGAGGCTGCTGGGGCAGCGTTCGTTTCAGACGGACCGGTCAGGCTCGCGGCGGGCGCGAATGCCGTCTCGGTTCGCGACCCGGACGGGCACATGGTTGTACTATTGGACGAGGGGGCCACGGCCATGTCGGCCTGAGCCATTATTGCGGCAGGCCTGGGATTCTGCTATTCCGCGTTGGCGGCGAGACAACGCTGCGTGGCGACAACATTGGGGGGAGAACCAATGCATATTGATTCCAAACTAGGCCATCCTGACATGGACTATTCCGAGCATGTCGGCACCTACAAAATGTTTTGCGGGGTGGTCCTGTGGAGCACGGTCGTGATTCTGGCGACCGTTGCGGGTATGGCGTTCTTCCTGACCTGACGCCCGGCGCCCGGCTTTTGGAAGGCGTCTCGCCTTCCCATTGCAACTGTCCATTAGTGCCGCGCGAACCGTTCTTCGTGGAACCGTTGCGCCTGCGGCAGAGGGAGCCAAGATGATTGCAATTGGCGTACCCGCAGAAGGGCCCGACGAGCCGCGCATCGGCCTCACGCCGGAGACCGTGAAGAAACTCGTCAAGGCCGGCGCCGAGGTCACGGTGCGTTCTGGCGCGGGCCTGAGGTCTCATTTTTCCGACAAGGATTACGAAGACGCCGGCGCTACCATCGCCAAAAGCGACGAAGAGGCCGTTGGAAAAGCGGACGTCGTCTTCACGGTCCGGCGTCCCCCGGTCGATTTGGCGAAGGCGATGAAAAAGGGCGCGGCGCTGATCGGCATGCTGGATCCGTTCTCGGACACGGCCGGTCTTGAGGCGCTGGCGAAGACAGGCGTTTCGCTCTTCGCCATGGAGCTGATGCCGCGCATCACGCGCGCGCAGAGCATGGACGTGCTCTCGTCGCAATCCAATCTCTCTGGCTACAAGGCCGTGGTCGATGCATCCGCCGCGTTCGAACGGGCTCTACCGATGATGATGACCGCGGCGGGCACGGTTCCTGCCGCGCGGGTCTTCGTCATGGGCGCGGGCGTTGCGGGTCTGCAGGCCATCGCGACGGCGCGCCGTCTGGGGGCCATCGTGTCCGCGACGGACGTGCGCCCGGCCGCCAAGGAACAGGTCGAGTCCCTCGGGGCGAAATTCATCGCCGTCGAGGACGAGGAATTCAAACAGGCGGAGACCGCTGGCGGCTACGCCAAGGAGATGTCCGACGAATATAAGAAGAAACAGGCGGAGCTCGTGGCCGAGCACGTCAAGAACCAGGACATCGTGATTACCACGGCGCTGATCCCGGGACGCCCCGCGCCGAAGCTCATCTCCAAAGCGATGATCGAAAGCATGAAGCCGGGCTCGATCATTGTGGACTTGGCCGCCGAGCGCGGCGGAAACGCCGAGCTGACGAAGCCTGGTGAGATTGCCGAGCACAAGGGCGTTCGCATTTTCGGTCTGCTGAATCTGCCGGGCCGGGTTCCGGTCAATGCGTCCAGTCTTTACGCGCGGAACCTTCAGGCTTTCATCGAGCCCTTCATCGACAAGGAAACCAAAGAGCTCGCCATCAATTGGGACGACGAACTTGCACAGGGCACGGCGATTGCGCGCGACGGCGCGATCGTCAACGAGCGGGTTGCCGGAGGGAAGACATCATGACGAAGCAGACCCTTCTAGTGGGGATCTCGGTCGCCGCGCTGGCGCTTGTCTCCGACGCCGTTTGGATGAGTACGGCTCATGCTGCGGAGGCGGCCGCGCAAGGCGGTGGCCACGATTTCATCTCGCAGTTTTCGATTTTCGTTCTGGCGGTCTTCGTCGGCTACTACGTGGTCTGGAGCGTGACGCCGGCCCTGCACACGCCGCTGATGTCGGTGACGAACGCCGTGTCCTCGGTCATCGTGGTCGGCGCGCTGCTCGCGGTCGCGGTCGAGGCCGGCGACTCGTTGGCATCGTCCGGGCATTGGCTCGCGAAGATCCTCGGCTTCGCCGCCTTGATCCTCGCCTCGGTCAATATCTTCGGCGGCTTCCTCGTCACGCAACGCATGCTCGCCATGTACCGGCGTAAAGACCGCTAGGGGGATCGAACACGATGTCCTCCAATCTCGTCGCACTGCTTTATCTCGTTGCCGGCGTCCTCTTCATTCTTGCGCTGCGCGGCCTGTCCTCGCCCGAGACCTCGCGCCGGGGCAACTATATGGGCATGGCCGGCATGGCCATCGCCGTGGTCACGACGCTCGCGGTGGCGCGGCCCGAGTCCGGTCTATCTTGGGCCATGATCGCCGGCGGCATCGCCATCGGCGGCACGATCGGCGCGGTCATCGCCCGGCGCATTCCCATGACCGCGATGCCCGAATTGGTGGCGGCCTTCCACTCGCTGGTGGGCATGGCCGCCGTGCTCGTGGCCGCCGCGGCCTTTTACGCGCCGGAAGCCTTCGGGATCGGCGTGCCGGGCAGTATCCGTGTTTCGAGCCTCATCGAGATGTCGCTCGGTGCCGCCATCGGTGCGATTACGTTTACCGGGTCGGTCATCGCCTTTTCCAAGCTTTCGGGCCGCATGTCGGGCGCGCCGATCATCTTGCCCGCCCGGCACGTGATCAATATCGCGCTCGCCGCAGCGCTCGTCGCTTGTATCGTGCTGTTCTGCCAGGAGCAGACGCCCGTCTATTTCTGGGCGATCGTAGCGCTGTCGCTGCTGCTCGGCGTGCTCATCATCGTTCCCATCGGCGGCGCGGACATGCCGGTCGTGATCTCGATGCTGAATTCCTATTCGGGCTGGGCGGCCGCAGGCATCGGTTTCACGCTCGGCAACACGGCGCTGATCGTCACCGGTGCGCTAGTCGGCTCCTCCGGCGCGATCCTCTCCTACATCATGTGCCGGAGCATGAACCGCTCGTTCATCAGCGTTATTCTCGGCGGCTTCGGCGGCGGGACAGCCGCGGCCGCAAGCGGTGGCGGTGAACAGAAGCCGGTGAAGATCGGCTCGGCCGAGGATGCGGCCTTCCTGATGAAGAACGCATCAAAAGTCATCATCGTGCCTGGTTACGGCATGGCAGTGGCCCAGGCGCAGCATGCGTTGCGCGAGATGTCCGACGGGCTGAAAGAGGCCGGCGTCGAGGTGAAATATGCCATCCACCCGGTCGCGGGCCGCATGCCGGGCCATATGAACGTGCTGCTGGCCGAAGCCAATGTGCCCTATGACGAGGTGTTTGAGCTCGAGGACATCAATTCGGAGTTCGCGCAGGCCGACGTGGTCTACATCATCGGCGCCAACGACGTGGTCAATCCGGCCGCCGAGGACGATCCGTCGTCGCCGATCTACGGCATGCCCGTGCTGCAGGTCTGGAAAGCCGGAACGGTGCTCTTCAACAAGCGCTCGCTGGCGTCGGGCTATGCGGGCATCGACAACCCGGTGTTCTACAAGGACAACACCATGATGGTGCTGGGCGATGCCAAGAAGATGACCGAAGAGATCGCCAAGGCGCTGTAGACCGCGGACCGAGAAGCGCATAGCGCATTGGCGCGCCGCCATTGGCGTCCGCCAAACGGGGCTATTACTGGTCGATCTTCACCCAGAGACCTTCGAGCGAGATGCGCCGGTTGAGCGCGCCGGGATCGGTCAATACCAGCGCACCGCGCGTCTTTTCGACGAGAGCCTCCTTCTCCAGCGCGCTCAAGGCGCGGGAGACCACTTCGCGGCGCGAGCCGATGCGCTCGGCAAGGTCCTGCTGGGTCGGCGGGGGCGAGATGCTGCGCTGGCCGTCATGGCCCGCGCGCGGGCGCGACAGGCGCAAGAGCTCGGCGTAAAGACGCTCGACGGCCGTCAGGTAGGCATGCTCCGTGAGCTGCTGGTTGAGGGAGCGAATCCGTCCCACGAGTATGTTGAGCACCGTGCGGCACACCTCCGGTTCCGCCGCAAGAACCTCCATGAACGCCGCCCCCCGCATGGAGCCGATCTGGGATGCCCGCAACGTGGTGACGCTCGCGGAGCGGGGAATCCCGTCGATGGCCGCCATTTCCCCGAACATGGAGCCGGGCCCCAATTCGCCGAGAATGACCTGTTTCCCGTCGGCGGCGCGGTGGATGACCCGCACGGACCCGTTGACGACGAACAGCACGTCGTTCGACGCATCGTCCATGTCGATGACCAGCTCGTTCGCCGGGACGGTGCGCCAAGTGAGCGTCGGGGCGAAGCGCTTGGCGTTCTCCTCGCCGAGCGAGGCGAAAAGCTTTATGTCGCCGATCCCGCCCATGTTGCGGATGATAACAGGGGGCCGGGCCCGGTCCACGCCAGATTCCGGACATGACAAAGGCCCGGAGGGGGAATTCCGGACCTTTGCTGTCGTGCCGGCTGTTTGCGCCTTGGGGGAAGCGCGAGCGCCTTGGGGGAAGCGCGACTCGTTCGAAATCTCTTAGCGGCTGCTGCCGAGGTCAGTGCCGGAGAGGTCCATGAAGCCTCCGGTCCACCTCGGACCCGCCTCCGCGCTGTTTGGGGAAATCGCAACCGTTCCGCAGACCAGCGCGGCGAACAGCGTAGCGAGGATCAGGTGGCTCTTGATGACGGTCATTGGTCGTCTCCCGTGTTCCGTGACCTTAAGATAGGCGCTGACGGGACAAGGCGATGTGCATTCCGTCACAGTGCTGCAAAAACGGTGGAAATCCGGTGATTCTTGGGTTGCGGCCCTTCTCGGCGCTGTCGTCGCGCCTCGATCGGCGCGGCACGGTTAACCGTCTCGAATTCAACGATAAACCGTCACGGCGGGGCCGGGATTTGCCCATTTTTCGGCTGGATTCCTGACCTATTCGGCACGCGCCGCGACGAGCGGGCCTGCCGGTTTCCGTATACGCCCCATTGACACTCGCGCTGCCCGAACCATCTAGCATGGGATCGAGATGCCTCTTTGTGGAAGGTTAATCAGAAGTTTCTGGTTAGAAGGGCGTCGTTAGGCAAGCATAAACCCTCGCAATCGGTTTTAACGCAATGGTTTCATCGCGTGAATGGCCTGTTCAATGGCCATTCATATCTAGTCTATATCTTCCCGGGATGACCAATAACAAAGAAGAGAGGCGTAAACGGCTCATGTTAAATCTTTTTCTAGCTCTTTTTACAATCTTTGCGTTGTTTTGCATCGTGTCGCGGCTTTTGCACCGCTATTTCCTCTATGTGCCGGATCCCAAAAGGGTGGACCCCGCCGAAGCCGGGCTTTCTGGCGTCGAGGAGATCGTCTTCAAGGCAACCGACGGCAAGAAGCTCATCGCCTGGTACCGGCCGGCCGCGCCGGGCAAGCCGACCCTTCTGTATTTCCCCGGCAATAGCGGGAACGTGGCCGCTCGGGCGGGGAAGATCAAAACCATTACCGCCGACGGCTATGGCGTTTTCATCCTGAACTATCGCGGCTTCGGCGGGTCGGACAGCCGTCCGACCGAAAGGCGCCTCGTGAAAGATGCCGCTTCCGCCTACGACACGCTGCGCGGCCTTGGCGTGCCGCCGCGCGATATCGTCATCTACGGTGAGTCGCTGGGCACGGGCGTCGCCGCCCACGCTTGCCAGCAACGCGAGGCCAAGGCGCTCGTTCTCGAATCGCCGTTCAGTTCCGCCGTAAATGTCGGCAAGCTGGCCTGGCCGCTCCTGCCGCTGAAGCAGATCATGGTCGATCAGTACAACACGGTCGACCGGATCGGCTCGGTTCACGTGCCGCTCTTCATCGTGCACGGCGGCCGGGACGCCGTGATTCCGCTCGACATGGCGCGGCATGTCTTCCGCGAGGCCAATGAGCCGAAGACCCTGACGGTTGTGCCGCGGGCTGGGCATAACGATCTGTTCGAGCAAGGGGCCTGGGCTCGCGTTCGCGATTTCCTGACGAGCCTTGACACCGAGAGGGTGCCTGCAGCCGAGCCCCAGAGCCCGGCGCGCGCAGGACGCCCTGTCGAGATTTCCGCTGCCGCGGCAGCCAATCACTGACGGGACGTTTTCCGTTATTCCAATGCGAAAAGACCGGCCTTAGCGCCGGTCTTTTTCATTTGCGCTACCGGCCTCTGGCCTCCTTGAGCGCATGCCTTAACGCGCTACCGCTTCGCTACTTGACTGCTTTTCGTC